>JAISXH010000011.1 GCA_031270825.1 Bifidobacteriaceae bacterium | reverse complement strand
GTGGAATTGACGCGCAAAGGTCGGGTGCCCGGCCACGCAACGTGGTTGGGCACCCGACGGGGGGAGCCGCCACGGCTCGGCAGATTTGTGGCCACTCTATTGAGCGTGTCGCTACTGGTGGCTGGTTGTGGTGGCGGCGGGTCGAGTGAGGTTTCGGCGGGGCAGATCAAGGCGGATGGCAGAGCTTTGGAGGCCAAAGGATACGTTGAACAAGCGGCGATGATGAAGGACGGCGTGATCACGGCCGAGGAATTGCAGGACAGTTTCGATTTGCTGCGCGGTTGCCTCGGCGAACGAGGCCTGGGCACTACGGTCGGTCCCTATACTGATCCCGTCGACGGTCTTTCGCTCCTGTTCATGATAGGCGACCCAGGCGGTAGCGAGACTCCAATGAGCGAAGACGACGAAAACTTCATGGTTGAATGTCAGGAGCGGTATTTTCTCGATCTGCATTATGATTACGCGCACTCCCATCCGCCGCAGATGGACCCTCCGTTGAAGAAGGCAACCAGGGAGTGTTTGGCGGACAGGGGCTACGAGACGACGGGCGAAGAGAAGTCCGTGCGTGATTTTGTGGGCGAGGCCGCCATCGCCGATCCCACTGGTTCTGGCCGGGATGACGCCGTGGTCCATTGCATGCGCGAAGTGATGGCTGATCTGTATAGCGATAGGGAGTTCGTAGGCGGCGTCATCGGTTGGTGAACGGGGCCGGGCTTCGCCTGAATGCTGACACCGCCCGCCGTTGTCGACACACACCCTGAGTGGGCTACAGTCGAATCGTGCGAAGGCACGCCGACAGCTGACAAGGTGATCGATTTGAAGGAGGCGGCTCATTTGTTCAAGTCAGATCATGACCCACGGCGAGCGGGCGCCAGGAAGGGAAGCAAGGGGGACTGGCGGCAGCGCGTGGCAGGCTACGGGGAATTGATGTGGAGCCATCGGGCGCCCGGCGACGCGACGCGGTCGGGCGCCCGGTTGGTCGGGCGGGCACGGCTCGGCCGGTTCGCCGCCACTTTGTTGGGCGTGTCCCTGCTGGTGGCTGGTTGTGGTGGCGGCGGGTCGAGTGTGGTTTCGGCGGGGCAGATCAAGGCGGACGCCAGAGCTTTGGAGGCCAAAGGATACGTCGAACAAGCGGCGATGATGAAGGACGGCGTGATCACGGCCGAGGAATTGCAGGACAGTTACGATTTGCTGCGCGATTGCATCGCTGAACGAGGCTTCGACATTACGGCCGGCCCATACATTAGCCCAGTCGACGGGCTCTCGCTCGAGTTCACGATGGGCGTCCCTGGCGGTAGCGAGACGCCGATCAGCGAAGACGATGACAGCTTCATGAATGAATGTCAGGAGCGGTATTTTCTCGATCTGCATTATGATTACGCGAACTCCCATCCGCCGCAGATGGACCCTCCGTTGAAGACGGCGACCAGGGAGTGTTTGGCGGACAGGGGTTATGAGACGACGGGCGAGGAGAAGTCCGTGCGTGATTTTGTGGGCGAGGCCGCCATCGCCGATCCCACTGGTTCTGGCCGGGATGACGCCGTGGTCCATTGCATGCGCGAAGTGATGGCTGATCTATATGCGGACAGGAGCATCGCGGGTGGCTCCATCGGCTGGTGATTGAGACCGGGCTTCGCCTAAGACAATGGCTGTAGGGTTGCTCGTGGGGAGGTGGGCTACGCCTGTTCACATCCCTGGTCGCCTAGCTGCCGAGGAGGTTGCACGTGTTACGGAAGAGACGCCCGGTGCGGCTGGCTCTTGCGTGGTTGGGCGTCTTGATGTGGGTAGCGGCGCCACTGGGAGCCTATTGGTTCCTGACCGAGCGGGCGAACGACGAGTCCCCCGAGGCGTTATGGGAATAGACCCTGAGTAGGCTACAGTTGAATCGTGCGCAGGCACACTGAAAGCCGTCAAGGCGATCGATTTCAAGAAGGAGGCTTATTTTGTTCAAAGTGGATAATGATTCACGGCAGCGAGAGGGCGCCAAGAAGGGACGTAGGCGGCGGCTGGTGGCAGCGCTGGCGGCGTCCACAGTAGCGGTCCTTGGCCTTGCGGTCCCGGCGCAGGCCGCTGGGAACGGCACGTGGGCCCTTTACCCCGGCGGCGTATGCAGCACGGGCACCGTAACCGGCCGAGTAGCTTGGGGTGCCAGCCAGGGGTACGCGTGGACGGATCAGATCAGTGGCTCCTGCATCCTGAACAGACCGAAGGTGAAAGTCCAGGTGACTGGTTTGGTCATCGGGCGCTCGGCTACATACGAACATGTCGACCGCGTCGAGACCCCACTACTTCCGCTAAAGCCGACCAATCAGGTCTATGGCAAGCATGCATATGGCGGCAGCGCGTGGCAGACTACGTGGAATTGACTTGGAGCCATCGGGCGCCTGGCGACGCGACGCGGTCGGGCGCCCGAATGGGCGGGCGGGCACGGCTCGGCCGGTGCGCCGCCGCTTTGTTGGGCGTGTCCCTCCTGGTGGCTGGTTGTGGCGGTGGCGGATCGAGCGAGGTCTCGCCGGGGCAGATCAAGGCGGACGCCAAAGCTTTGGAGGCCAAAGGATACGTCGAGCAGGCGGCCATGATGAAGGATGGAGTGATCACGGCCGAGGAATTCCAGGACGGGTTCGATTTGCTGCGCGGTTGCATCGCTGAACGAGGCTTCGACATTACAGCCGGCCCGTACATTAGCCCCGTCGACGGGCTTTCGCTCGAGTTCATGATGGGCGTTCCCGGCGGTAGCGAGACGCCGATCAGCGATGATGATAACAACTTCATCACTGAATGTGAGCAACGGTATTTTCTCGATTTGAAATTTGATTACGCGAACTCCCATCCGCCGCAGATGGACCCTCCGTTGAAGACGGCGACCAGGGAGTGTTTGGCGGACAGGGGCTATGAGACCTCGGGCGAGGAGAAGTCCGTGCGTGATTTTGTGGGCGAGGCCGCCATCGCCGATCCCACTGGTTCTGGCCGGGACGACGCGGTGCTCCATTGCATGCGCGAAGCGATGGCTGATCTATATGGGGACAGGGACATTATAGGTGGCTCCATCGGCTGGTGACTGAGACCGGGCTTGACCTAAGACAATGGTTGTAGGGTTGCTCGTTGGTCGTGGCGAAGCGAGCTGCGTCTGTCCACATCCCTAGTTGCCTAGCTGCCGAGGAGGTTGCACGTGTTACGGAAGAGACGCCCGGTGCGGCTGGCTCTTGCCTGGTTGGGCGTCTTGATGTGGGTAGCGGCGCCGCTGGGAGCCTATTGGTTCTTGACTGAGCGGGCCAACGACGAGTCCCTCGAGGCCCCGGTCGCGGTGGACGACGTGGTGAGGCTAAACACCGGTTCCACGACGCGTGAAGTCGGCCTGCTGCTCGCCTGGCGTGTGCCAGGCGGACTTGCGGCGCCGGAATGGGCCGGCGTGGTGCAGGCGGTGAGTCTGGCCCCAGACAAGACGGTGTCATCGGGTGATGTGGTGGCGAAAGTCGCCGGTGTGGACCGCCTGGCCTGTGCCTCTAGCTATCCGTTGGCCGGTCCGATGGGATCCGGCGACAAAGGGCAGGATGTCGCCACGTTACATGAGTGCCTGACCTTGTTCGGATACGATTTGGCCCGGGACAACGGGGTCTACGGTAATGCGACCAGGGCGGCAGTGGCTGATCTGTCGGCGAAGACCGGCGCGGCCAGTGACAAAGGCGCCGCGTTCGATCCGGGATGGTTGGTCTTCCTGCCGGAAGAGGCTTACCGCCCGCAGACGGTCGACCTGGCGGTGGGGACCCCGGCGCCAGCAGCGGGCACTGTCATCGCGGAGACTGGACCGGTCTTGACCGGCGCGATGCTGGCGCCGGCGGAATCGCTAGAGTCCGTCGCCGGGGAGGAACTCACTGCATATAGCGGCGGATCCGATGAGACGGGCGCGGTGGTCGGCCCCGACTCGTCCGAGGTTGACGGCACCGTGGCCGGGGCGGAGGAAAGGCTCCAGGTGCGAGGAGTCGAGATCGCGCTGGCCGAGAGCCGCGCCGAGGTCGCGCCCGAGGCTTTGGCCACCTTGGGCGATCTGGTCGAGCCCGGCTCGGCGGCGGCCGAAGGCGCGCTCGAGCGGCCGGCCGGCGCCGACGAACTGATGGTGGCGGCCGCATCCGTGGTCACAGAACCGGATGGGTCCGTATGTGTGCTCCGGGTGAATGGCGACACCTTAGAACCCGTTCCAGTGGAAATCCTGGGCAGCGAGATTGGGAGTTCGATCATCAAAGGACAGCTAAAGGCGGGCGACCAGATTCGGGTCGCACCAGCCGCGCGGGACCGCCGGTGCTGATCGAAGTCAGGGCCTGCACCGTGACATTCGGTCAGCGGATGGTCCTGTCGGACTTGAGCGTCAGCTTCGCCAGCCCGGGGATATTCGCGGTGATGGGGCCGTCCGGGTCTGGTAAGACGACCCTGCTTGGCGTGATCGCCGGGGCGGTGCGGACCAGTTCGGGCACCGTGGTGACGGATGGCGTGCCGGGGGGCGCCGGGGGTTGGGAGTGGATAGTGCAGTCGTCGCCCTTGCTGAACCGGCGCACAGCTTTCGACAACGTGGTATTGGGTCCGGCTGCTCGCGGCCTATCGCCAGGCGATGCCGCTGATCGCGCCTTGACCGCAATTGGAGATCTCGGAATCGAGGAGTTGGCGGCCCAGCGCGTGTACAAACTCTCCGGTGGGGAGCGCCAGCGAGTGGCCGTAGCGCGGGCACTGGCCTCGCGGCCGGGATTGATCTTGGCGGACGAGCCCACGGCCTCTTTGGACCCACGCTCGCGAACGGAAGTCTGTGACGGGTTGGCGCGAGCGGCGGAGCACGGCGCTTTGGTGCTGGTCGCCACCCATGACCCCTACGTCGCCTCCAGAGCCGATGTGACCTATCGGCTGGAGGGCGGCAAACTGATGGCCGATGGTTGATGACTTGATGGCTAAACCAGCTAGCGGAGGCGGCGATGCCAGATTCCCGTACCGCCTGGCGGCACGGGAAGCGCTGGCGAACCTGGCGGCCAGCCCGGTCCGGGCCGTGGTGTGCTTCGGAGTCCAGGCTCTGCTCGGGGCGCTGCTGGTGGCTGGAACGACGCTTGAGGTCGGCCAGATAGTGACCGACTACGACGCGTTGACGGCTGCGGGGGCGAACATGTTTGTGGCCCAGCGAGTGGATGGTGGGGGAATAGATGCGGCGCGGTGCGATTCCCTGCTGGGCCGGCCTGGGGTCATAGGGGCAGGCGGGCTGGTCAGCTCGGAACGGGTGACGGCCAAGGTCGATCCCGGTGTCAGCTTCGATCTAATGCGTGCGAGTCCGGGGTATGCCGCGCTGGTGTGGCCGGACTTGGATCGATCCGTCGGCGCACCTGTGGTTGGCGCGCGCGTCGCGGACAAATTGGGTGTCTTCGACTCTGGCAGCGTGGCCTACGTGGCGCGCGACGGGTCGCAGGATCTGGCCGAGGTGGTTTCGGCTCCAGGCGCGGCTCGCATAGGCGAGTTGGGGAACTCCATGGTGGTGCCCGTGGCTCCAGTCAATCGCTTGACGCAGTGTTGGGTCGAAGCTGCCCCGGGCGCCCGCGCCAGCGTGGAGGAATTGCTTGTCGGGTGGTTCGACGAACCAACGCGGGTGTTGGTGGCACCGGCGGTGCTCGCCGCGGCGCCCGGCTCGGGGCCCGCCGACCGGCTGGACCGCCGGTTGTCTTACTGGGCGCCGCTCGCGGTGGTCGGGGCCACGGGGGTATTCCAGGCGGTGCTGTGGCTAGGGCGGCGCGCCGACTTGGGGCTTTACGGGCTGTTGGGACTGCGTGGCGGTCGGTTGGCGGTGATGGTCGTCACGGACTGGGCATTCACGGTGTTGGCGCCGTTCTGCGCCGGCGTGATGGCTGCGGCCGTCGTCATGGCCGGGCGCCTGGAGGGTCTGACCTTGGAGCTCGCCGCATGGGATTGCCTGCGGGCAGCGGCGTTGCTGGCGTTGGCGCCCCTGGCCGTGCTGGCTTTGGCGACGATGGTGAAGCCATTCGACGCCATCAGGGGGCGCTGAGCCGTTACCTGTGCGCCTCCTGCACTTACCGCATGATTCGGCTTTCCGGCCAAAGGGTAGATGGCGCAGCTCGGCGTTTAGCGTGAAAGGGTTTGTGGTCGGCATCGGATCAGACGTCGAGGCGGGAACACGGGTGGCTTACCTACCCGTCTTGGCGATGTGGCGGGCAGCGGATAGCCGGTTGCGCCCAGACCCCGCCAACACCAGCCCCCGCCACTTGACTAGAACATAGGGGGCCCAGGCGAAAAGCTGCGGGGTCAACAGGACCGGCGCCAGAGCGTGGCCGATCACGAAGGCGACCACGAAGGGGCGCACTATGTGCGGCGGTTGATCCTGCAGCACCGACACGCAACCAAGCGCGATGACGACATAGGCCATCACGGCTGGAGCGTTCTTGCGGGCGTAGCCCTTCAGCAGCGACCACCCCACCGCAACGCTGTGTTCCACCTGGTCGACGCTGGTGGCCGGGAAGGGCTCGTAGGTGCCGCGATAGTTGTCGGCCAGGAAGAGCCAGTGGCCGGTCAGCATCGAATAAGAATGGCCCACGAACGACAAGCCGTTGAGGGCGAAGAAGCGAATTGCGTCGAGCAGGCCGTCAAGACCCAGGACCGTGCTCAACAGGCAGCCCTGGATGACCGGCAGGACCAAGAAGATCAGGGCGTTGACCAGCATCCCGGCAAACAGGTAGTAGATCTGGTGGGTGACCAGCAGCGCCAACACCACCGGCAGGGAGGCCGCCAAGTTGACATAGGAGAAATGGTGGATCGCCAAGTCCGCGCGCATTGGCCAGGGCAGATGAGGGCGGTGCTCCTGCCTCAGTTCGGCCATGCCATAGCAGTAGCGCTGCTGCTTGTCGGTCTCTTCGGAGAAGCTGGCGGTCACCTGCTCGGTGAACTCCAGACCGGGATAGGCGATGTACTTGCCGTGCCAGCCCGCCTGGTAGGCCTCCAGCGCTTTGGCGTAGTCCTCCGAGACCCGGTCTTCTGGCCAGTCGCCGGTCACCTCTAGGAAGGACCGCCTGAGGAAGGCGCTGTGACCCATGATGTGGACCTGCAAGCCTTGAAGGGCCTTGGCGGGGAGCGCGATGCCGTAGATAGCGCTGGTGAACCGGGCCTGCAGCCAGGTGAAATAGTTCTGGTCCGGATTCGATGCCCGCGAGACGTGTTGGGTGAAAGCCAGTTCCGGATCAGCGGCGAACTCTGGCGTGGTGGCGGTCAGCACGCCCGGGGCCATGCCGCTGTCCTTGTCAAGGAGGCAGATCAGGTCGTGGACCACGATCCGGCCTTCTGCCCAAGCGCCCTCATAGGCGCCGCCCGGTCCGGTCAACCGGTCCAGGTCGATCCCCTGAGCCAGGTGCCGGGCCAGGCCGTAGGTGAAGTTGAGGTTGCCGGCCTTCTTGAACTTGCCCCGCCGCCCGCTGGCCGGACGGGCCACGAAGGCGAGCTGATTCTGGCGATAGAACTCTAGCCGTTCGGCCGCCGGGCCGGTGGCCGTGGCCAGAGCGGCGGCCGTCAGCGGCTGTCCGATGAACTTGGCCAGTCCATCGTCCGAGATCAGCAGGTTGGCGCTCTGATTAGTGACCCTTTGATATTCGGCGACGGCCCGCTGGCAGTCGCGGATCGCCTCGAAGATGACCTGATTGGATTCGGTGTAGATGGCCATGGAGACCGTGACCGGGAGGTATTCGGACCAACGGCCCGGGCGCCGGGCGTTGGCGAAGTAGGTCGCGTTGAGCGGCCGGGCGCCGCTGAGCACCGAACGGACCTCGGGCTGCAACGTCCACAGTGTGGTGACCAGGAAATAGATCGGATAGATGAAGAACACCGCTGAGATCACTATCAACGCCAGCCGCAATTGGCTCAGGCCCTGGGAGATGAGCACGCCCAAGTGCGCGCCCACATCGCAAGCGATCGCCATCAGAATGACCTCGCCGGCGTGTCCCGCCTGGCCTAGCTTCAGACGGCTGCGGTAGTTCGGAACAACCGCCCGCTGCAGGGCGCAACCGGCCGTGAAATACAACACCAGCCCCGCGATCATCGACAAGAAGACGGTCAGGAAGCTGACGCCCCAGCCCTTCACGCCGATCCGCCAGCCCAAGGCGGCCGGCAGCGCCGCCAAGGACATCGTCACCACGAAAGTCGCGGTCTTGACGACCGACAAGCCCACATCCGTCGGCCGAAGCTCGTAAAGCCGCCGCAGGGCGCCACGCCCCGGTAAAGACTGCTTGAATTCGGCCAGCCTTCCTGTGGCCATCAGTCGATTCCTCCCGCTTTGTCGTCTTCATCGTCGCCTTTGACGCCCCCAAAAGACCGGCCCCTCGGGCGGACCCCCGTCCTAGAGTGTTGGCGCCACCAAGACGAGTCTGGCGACGGCGCCGCCGGCGATGGTCTGCTCGGTGCAGACAGTTTCGGCGCCTATCGCGCTGGAGTCGGCGCCGGGTTGAGACAGTTTCCGCGCCCGTTCGGATGGTGCCGCTGCGGGCGCAGGCAGCTTCCGCGCCCGTTCGGATGGTTTCGCCGGCGGGGTGCCGACAGGGGGTGGGCGCGGGCGCCCGTAAAGATGTTGGGAAATGACGTTGGACGATGACGGACCCGCTTAGAGGGAGTGAGGACCGCTATGGTTGTGGTTGGCCGGGCTCAACCGGCGTTCGGAACTGGGAAGCGGACATGACAGATCGACCGGGGGCGCGCGGCTTCGCAGCGGGGCGCGCTGCGAGGCCCACAGCCGGCGCGGCGGGCTCCCCGGGCGCCGGACCGAATGGCGACCTGGGGGCTGGTGGTCGGCCGGGCGGCATCGGCGGCCGTGGAATTCCTCCTGAACTTGACACCGAAGCCATGATGAACCGCCTGAAGGAGGACTTCGCGGCCTTCCCCGGCGGCGACGAGGCCGGTTTCCTGGACCCGGATATCCGCGACTTCTTTGACGAACTGTTCCGTTCCCGGCGTCTGGCCAGGAGCGATGTGATCCGCGAGGCGAACATCTCGCGCACTTATGGCTACCAGATCATGGACGGGACCCGGGTCGGCAAGCGGGATTACTATCTGGCGATCGCCTTCGCCATGGGGCTGGACCTGAAGACCGCTCAGCGGATGCTCGCCGTGACCGCCACCGGGTCGTTACATCCCCTGATCAAACGCGACGCCGCGATCATCTTCGCCCTCAACCATGGTTACGACACCACCAAGGTCTACTGGTTCCTGACCGAATTGGGTCTCCCGCCGCTGCACACCGGCGTTGAAGCCGCCTGACGTCGCCAGCTCCCGCGCCCGGAGGAGCGGCAGGCGGAGCGGCATGAGGTGGCCCGGTGTCACTATCCGGCGTTGCGGTGTTAGCGGTCGTGGCGTGCGGCGGCGGCGGGCCACCGTGGGGTGGTGTCAGGTGCTGGTGGATGGTGGTAAACTCGGCACGCTATCTGTGCGGTCTGTCGGCCGTCTAGGCAGCGTGTCCTGTCCGAACATTTATCCAAAAAACGAGTCCCACATTCTATGACAACATCCTTACCAGCCGCCGTGTCTGAAGCCCCGGCACCCGAGGTCGCCGTCAACGACATCGGCACCAGCGAAGATCTGCTAGCCGCCATCGACGGCACCATCAAGTATTTCAATGATGGCGACATCGTTGAAGGAACTGTGGTCAAGGTGGATCGCGACGAGGTCCTCCTCGACATTGGCTACAAGACGGAAGGCGTTATTCCGTCACGTGAGCTTTCCATCAAGCATGATATAGATCCCTCCCAGATCGTCTCCGTCGGCGACAAGATCGAGGCCCTTGTCCTCCAAAAGGAAGACAAAGAAGGCCGACTGATCCTGTCCAAGAAGCGGGCTCAATATGAGCGCGCTTGGGGCGCCATCGAAAAGGTCAAAGAAGCCGACGGGATCGTCACCGGAACCGTCATCGAGGTCGTCAAGGGCGGCCTGATCGTCGACATCGGCCTGAGGGGTTTCCTGCCGGCATCGCTGGTCGAGATGCGCCGGGTCCGTGACCTGCAGCCTTACATCGGCCAAGAACTCGACGCCAAGATCATCGAGCTTGACAAGTCCCGCAACAACGTGGTGCTGTCCCGCCGCTCGTGGCTGGAACAGACTCAGTCCGAGGTCCGTTCAACCTTCCTGTCTCAACTCAAGGAGGGCCAGGTCCGCACGGGCGTGGTCTCCTCAATCGTCAACTTCGGCGCTTTCGTCGACTTGGGCGGGGTGGACGGGCTGGTCCACGTCTCGGAGCTGTCTTGGAAGCACATCGACTACCCGGACGAGGTAGTCAAGGTGGGCCAAGAGGTCACCGTCGAAGTGCTGTCAGTCGAATTGGACCGTGAGCGCGTTTCGCTCTCGCTCAAAGCCACCCAAGAAGACCCCTGGCAATTGTTCGCCCGCACACACGCGATTGGCCAGGTCGTTCCCGGCAAGGTCACCAAATTGGTGCCATTCGGCGCCTTTGTGTCCGTCGAAGACGGGATCGAAGGCCTGGTGCACATTTCGGAGTTGGCCGTCCGCCACGTCGAGCAACCCGAACAGGTCGTCAAAGTGGGGGAGACGGTCTTCGTCAAGGTCATCGACGTCGACCTGGAACGGCGCCGCATATCGCTGTCCCTCAAGCAGGCCAATGAGGGGGTCGACCCGAACGGCGATGATTCGACGTTCGATCCGGCCCTTTACGGTATGGCCGCTGAATACGACGACGACGGCAATTACAAGTACCCCGAAGGCTTCGACCCGGAGACGAACGAGTGGATCGACGGCTTCGAGACCCAGCGCCAAGCCTGGGAGCAGGCTTACGCCGACGCGCTGGCGCGCTGGCAGGCCCACAAGGCCCAGGTCCAGACGGCCCGCGCGGCCGACCAGCACGCGGCCGTGGAAGACGGCAGCGCCACCAATTACCGCTCCGACCTGTCCGAGGGCGAGGGAACGCTCGCCTCAGACGAGGCCTTGGCGGCCCTCAGGGAGAAGCTGACCAGCAACTGACGGCTCTGAGGCCAGGCGCGGGTGGCCGTGGCGGGCGGCGGCGGCCGCCCGCCTGACTGCCACCGGAGCCGAGAGCCCCTACCCGACGCGGGATCGCGGGCGGCCACCGCGACGGCGTCCTGGTTTCCGAACTCGTCCTCCATTTGCCGCATCGCGGCGACCACGGCGTTGTCCTGGGGCAGCATCCCCTCCATGGACGAGTCGACCGTCAACCGTGAGGCGACGGCGAGCGATAACGCCAAGAGCGCGATTCCCGCGAGCACGACCACTTTGTGGAGGCGCTCTACAAAGCCCACATATCGATCAATCATGTCTTTCATCAAGAGTCCCTGTCCTCAGTCGGCGAACGCCGAATGGCAGGCAGGCGAACCTGGAAGCGGATGGCTCAGGCTCTGGCCTGGCTGGCGACGGATGCGCCGGCTGTAGAATTGGACGCCCTGACGGGGGAGGAAGCCAAGGTTGATTGATGAGAACCGACGCGGACGAACGGGATGGCCACAGCAGGGCCACGTGGCCCTTGGCGGGATGCACATCCAGGCAAGGCTGGAAGGCCATTCGCCCGGGCGGGGTGGTTCCGAAGGCGCCCAGTGCCGGCGCCCGCGCCCCGACCCGCACGAAACGCCTGGCAGACCACCGGGACCAGTGGTCGTGAGAGAGATTCAATGACAGACACCAACGCACGGCAACCCGTTACCATGTCCGCGGCCGAATTCAAGACTCGACGCGAGGCGACGGGCGCCACCCAGCAGTGGGTGGCCCGACAGCTAGGCCATACCACGGGGACCGTCAACCGATGGGAATCTGGGAAATGTCCCGTGCCTGTGGTTGCCGCCAATCTGGTCCGGGAAACTGACCAAAGTCAGCTCAAGGAGCGCTCCCAAGGGAGCTCGCGGTGAACGCGGACAACTTCGACGATGCCGCTGCGCAGTCATCTCCCAGAGGGGCATCCTCGATCCGGTAATAGCCACCCGCCAAGCTGATCTTGTCGCCCAGGCTGAACGACTCGCCGAATAGCTCGAAGTCCTCGCTGCCGGCCGCCCGGAAGTCGCCCGCAGGTAAGTAGACAACAAGATCTCCGTCCCCGTCATTGCGCACGACAAGGCAGCCATCGACGCTGGTCAGTGTTCCATCGAGCACGGCGGAGTCCCCTCCCTCTCCTTGCGGGATGGAGATGGCGGCGCTCACCGCGCCGCCGTGGCCAGGCTGATGTCATCGGCGGTGAACAGCCGACCCTGGTATTTCAGGTCGAACGTGTAGGTGGCGTCGAGCGCCACAACGACCGAGTAGCCAAGGTCGGCGCCCATCCGCGCGGTCGACTCGACGCACATGTTGGTCTGGACTCCGGCCAGGACGATCTGCTCGATGGAACGAGAAGACAGCCACTCATCCAGATTGGGCGATCCCAGAAACGCTGAGTTCACGGTCTTGTCGATGGTGACATTGAATCGAACGTGCACGATCTCGGGTTTCAGCCCTCGCCCCGGCGACCAGGAGGCAAAGGGGGACAAGGCCTTTTCGGAGGTGTGGCGCACGCAGATGATCGGCCTGCCGGTGGACTCCCAGAAATCAATCAGGCTGCGGCAGCCCTTATGAAAGACGTGACCAGAGGCAGCCGACGGCTACCGACCGGTCCCGAAAGAAGGAGGCGAATCTGCTCTTGCCGGCCACCCATATGCTGGTTGGGTGTTGCGGGTGGCGTTGACCGGCGGAATCGGGGCCGGCAAATCAACTGCTCTGCGCCACCTGGCCGGGCTCGGCTACGCCGTGGTGGACTCCGACCGGTTGGCCCGCCAAGTCGTGGAGCCCGGAAGCCCAGGCTTGAGCCAGGTCATGGCCGAATTCGGGCCGGGCGTGTTGACAGGCGACGGCTCACTCGACCGAGCGGCGCTGGGCCGAATCGTGTTCGCCGACCCGCTGGCACGGGCCCGCCTGGAAGAGATCACGCACCCGTTGATCCGGCGCGAGTCCCACCGCATCCAGGCCGTCGCCGAGGCCAGCGGGGCGGTCGCGCTGATCTGTGACATCCCGCTGTTGGTCGAAACGGGCCAGGCGGGCGAATTCGACCTGGTCGTGACCATCGCGGCCCCGGCCGAAGTCCGTTTGGCGCGCTTGGCCGCCCGCGGGATGAGCCCCGGACAAGCCCAGGCCAGGATCGCGGCCCAGGTCACAGACGCCGAACGCGCAGCCGTCGCCCAAGTGATCCTGGACGGTTCGAGCACGGACGCCGAACTGCGCGCTCAGATTGACCGCGAGTTGATCCCCGCCATCCACGCCCTCGCCGAGGCGCACCGCCCGGCGCCGCCCGCGCCGACCGCACGCCCATAGGCGATCGCCCTGCCAGCCTGACGCGCCGTGCGATGTTCCACCGGAATGACCCCGGACTGGTCATCTGGACAGTTTCGGCGCCGGACGCCGGGCGCAGGGCGCCGGTAGCTGAGCGGCGGGATTGGCCAGGACCCCGTCCAGGACCGCCCAAGCGGCGCCGTCCATGGCTGGCCTCGGCCCAGCGCGGCCGGCCCTGACGGCGACCTTGGCGCCGCCCCAGCGCGCCGCCAACGACCGCCGCTCCAAGGCCGAAGACAGGGGCTGCGCCAACACGGGGGCCAGAACGGCGTAGTCACCCCCGAGCACCACCTGGGTCATATCAAGCAAGTTCAACACTCCGCCGAGCGCCACCGCCAAAGCATCCACCACTGGTTGGAGGAGCGACCCGGGCGCCGGACCGGCGGTGGCATCGCGGCCTTTGGCGGCGCCCTGACCGAATACCGGCGCCGCCTGCGAGCCTGCTCCAGCTAGCCCGTCCGCCCATTCAGAGGTTGCTCCGGCGCTCGCCCCGACCGAACCCGCGCTAAGAGCGGCCAGGGCCTCGCCGGGACCCGCCGTTTCGGGCAAGCCGAGGGCGCGGGCGATCGCCCGCCGGCCGGCGTAGACCTCCAGACAGCCCCGCGCCCCGCAGGTGCAGGCCGGACCGGAGGGATCGACCGTGACGTGGCCAATCTCCCCAGCCCAGCCGTGCAGGCCGGCGATCAAGTCGGCATCGGACACCAGCCCGGCGCCTATGCCCACCTCCGCCGACAGGTAGACGAACGATCGCTCGGCCGGGTCCGGGCCGGCCAGCCGGGCTTCGGCCCGGGCGGCCAGATTGGCTTCGTTGTCCAGGGTCAACGGCCGTCCCAGCCGGTCGCGAAACGGCCTCAGGTCGAGTTCGCGCCAGCCCAGATTCGGCGCCTGCAAGAGGACCTGCTGGTCGCCCGCCGTGGTGGTCAGGCCGGGCAGCGCCAGTCCGATGCCGACCACCTCGGTCCCGTTCGCCTCCAGGGAGTCGATCACCTCCAGACCCAGGTTCGCCAATTGCTCCAGCACCACCTCGGGTTCGGTTCGCCGCCAGTCGCCGGCCACCAGACGTTCGGCCTGGGTCACGCCGCCCAGGTCGACGGCTTTGAGACCGAGGTATTCGACATTGACTTCCATCCCCAGGCCGACCAGCCGACCGGGGGAGGGGGCCAGCGGCAGGGCCGGCCGCCCGGAGCGGGTCGGGGCGGCCGGCGCCAGCTCCGTGATCAGGCCGGAGACCAGCAATTCGTCGGCCAGTTGGGACACTGTGGTCTTGTGCAAGCCGGTGCGCCGGGCGATCTGGGCCCGCGATGGCGCGACCGCGCCGGGCCGGGCGCCGGCGCAGATCTCGGACAGGATCAGCCCCAGGTTGCGCTCGCGCAATTCGGCCGGATTCGCCATTCCGTCTCCCTATAACTCTCCGCGTGTCTGGGTCGCTGCCGCGTTTCCGGAGCCGGAAGCGGGTGGCGACCGGTCGGCATCGTCGGGACGCGCCGGCGGGACCATTGACCCTTACCGCCGCCGCACCCCGACTTGATAAGTTTATAACATCTACAAATTGCCACGCAAGGACCGGCGTCGCCGCCAAGGATCAGTCGGCGGCGCCCTGCAGGGTCCGTGACCAGCGAAACGAGGAGCACCCCATGCCAAACATCCCGACCCCGACCGCCGCCGACAAGTTCTCCTTCGGTCTGTGGACCGTCGACTGGACCGGCCAGGACCAGTTCGGGTCCGGCTCACGCCCGCACTTCGACCCGGTCGAAGTGGTCGAGCGGCTGAAGGAGATCGGGGCCTGGGGGATCACCTTCCACGACGACGATCTGATCCCGTTCGGCTCCACGAACGCCGAACGCGACCGCATTCTGGGCCGCTTCAAGCAGGCGCTGGCGGACACCGGGATCGTGGTCGAGATGGTCACCACCAACACCTTCTCTCACCCCGTCTTCAAAGACGGCTCATTCACCTCGAATGACCGCCGGGTGCGCCGCTTCGGCCTGGCCAAAGTGCTGCGAAACGTGGACCTGGCGGCCGAACTGGGCGCCCAGACGTTCGTCATGTGGGGAGGCCGCGAAGGCGCCGAATATGACACCTCCAAGGACTACTTCGCGGCGCTGAGCCGCTACGCCGAGGGCCTGGACACGGTGGCCGGCTACATCAAGGACCAGGGCTACGGCCTCCAGATCGCCTTGGAGCCCAAGCCGAACGAGCCGCGCGGCGATATTCTGCTGCCCACTGTGGGCCACGCGCTGGCCTTCATCGCGCGCCTGGAGCATCAGGACATCGTGGGGCTGAACCCGGAGGTCGGCCATGAGCAGATGGCCTGCCTGAACTACACCGCCGGGATCGCGCAGGCCCTGTGGGCCGGCAAGCTCTTCCACATCGACCTGAACGGCCAGAAATCGATCAAGTTCGATCAGGACTTGGTCTTCGGCCACGGCGACCTGCTGAGCGCTTTCGGCACCGTCGATCTGCTTGAGAACGGTTTCCCCGGCGGCGGTCCGCGCTACCACGGCCCCCGACACTTCGACTACAAGCCGTCGCGGACCGAGGACCCGTCCCAGGTCTGGCAGACCGCGGCCGCCAACATGGAGATGTACCTGCTGCTCAAGGAGCGGGCCCAGGCTTTCCGAGCCGATCCGGAAGTCCAGGCTGCGGTGGCCGGAGCCGGTGTGCTGGAATTGTCTCAGCCCACCTTGGCGCCGGGGGAGACCCTCGATCAGTTCCTGGCCGACGACTCGGTGTACCGCGCCGCCGATCCGGACGCCCTGGCCGCCCGCGGCTTCGGCTTTGTGCGCCTCAACCAACTGGCGATCGAGTTCCTGGTCGGCGCGCGATGACCCTGGTGGCCGGGGTCGACACGTCGACCCAATCCTGCAAGATCGTCATCCACGACGCGGCCACCGGCCAGCTACGCCGGTCCGGCCGCGCCGCCCACCCCGAAGGCGCCGAAGTCGACCCGGCGGCGTGGTGGCAGGCCTTTCGACAAGCCGCCGATGCCGCCGGGGGACTCGCCGACGTGGCCGCCATCGCCGTTGGGGGCCAGCAGCACGGCATGGTCGCCTTGGACCAGGACGGCCAGGTGATCCGGCCGGCTTTGCTGTGGAACGACACCCGCTCGGCCTCGGCGGCCGAACAGCTGATCGCCGAGTTGGGCGATGGCGACCCGGCGGCCGGTGCGCGGGCATGGGCGAACGGCATCGGAACCGTGCCGGTGGCCTCTCTGACGGTGACCAAACTGCGCTGGTTGGCTGACCATGAGCCCGCCAACGCGGCCCGGGTGGCCGCAGTCGCGCTCCCGCATGACTGGCTGACCTGGCGATTGGCGGGGGCCCCAGGGCTGGAGCAGTTGGCGACGGACCGTTCCGACGTGTCCGGCACTGGCTATTGGTCGCCTTTCGAGGAGGCCTACCGCCCGGATTTGTTGGCCCGAGCCCTTGGTCGATCGGTCGGCGATCTACCTTTCTTGCCGGCGGTGCTGGGACCAGCGCAAGCTGCCGGCCGGGCGGGGTTCGATCTTGACGGCGTGGCCTTGAACCCTGCGGCCCTGCTCGGCCCGGGCGCGGGCGACAACGCCGCCGCGGCGCTCGGGTTGGGTCTGCAAAAGGGTGACGTGGCGGTCTCGATCGGGACCTCCGGTGTGGTCAGCGCCATCTCGGCGAAGCCAACTGCCGACGAATCGGGCCTGGTGGCCGGCTTCGCCGACGCGACCGGCAGCTACCTGCCGCTGGCCTGCACCCTCAACGGGGCCCGGATCATTGAGGCGGTGGCCGGATTCATCGGCGTTTCCCATGAGGAATTCGATCACTTGGCCCTGTCGGCGCCGGCCGGCGCGGGCGGCCTGGTGATGGTGCCGTACCTGGAGGGCGAGCGGACCCCCAACAAGCCTCACGCCGCCGGCGCCTGGCACGGTTGGCGTCTGGCCAACTCGACGCCGGCTCATGCCGCGCGGGCGGCGGTCGAAGGACTGCTCTGTCTGCTGGCGGACGGGCTCAGCGCCATAGAGCGCCAAGGGCTCGAGGTCGAGCGCCTATTCCTGATCGGCGGCGGCGCCAATTCGGCCGCGGTCCGCCAGATCGCGCCGACGGTCTTCGGTCGCGAGGTGATAGTGCCGCCGCCCGGAGAATATGTCGCCGAGGGCGCCGCCCGCCAGGCCGCCTGGGTGGCGACCGGCCAACTGCCGCTCTGGCCGCGCCAGGGCACCGAGGTCTTCTCAGCCCCGCCCGCCCCCCTTGTGCGCAGGCAATATGACCAGGTCAAGGAGTTGACCCTGGGGGCTAACTAGGCCCTTGCGAATGCTCGCCCGGCGCCGAGTTGTCGGGACGATTCGGCCACGCTGTCGGCGTTGACGTCGGTTCCGGCGGAATCTGACTAGTGCTGTCCTTGGCGCCGTGGGAGGCGCCGCTTTGGCGGGTGGCGCCGCGGCGGCCGCCGCCTGGGCGGGCAAGCTTGAAGGCCAGGCGGCCGGCGGCGGCGGCGGCCAGGAAGGCGGCTGGGTCGTCCGCGAAGGTCCTGCCCATGGTGCTCAGGCCCGGAGTTAGCGCCAGCGCCTCGGCCAGGCCGTCGAGTGGCACCCGGTGGAGCCGGTGGCGTTCGCCCAGGGGCGCCGCGGCGGCTTCGACCACATGGCCGAGGGTGGCCAACGGGCCCTCGAACACGGGGACCGCCAGGTCTGCGGCGGCCAACGCCACCCGGCCATAGGCGGTCAGGGAATGATGCGACAAACCCCGGTGTCGGGGTCTCGGGTCGACAGCCGAGACGCGCAGGCAGCCCACCGGCTGGCCCCCTAGTACGGAAATGGCGTTGACGGCATCGCCCGCGGCGACGCCCGAGAAGCCCCAGCGGGTGTCGGAGCCCAGATTGCCCGGCCCTTGGCAGCAAATCGCGATCTCGGCCCCGGCGACGTGCCGGGCGGCCAGGAGGGCGGAGTGCACGGAGACGGCCTCGAAGTCGCCGCCGAAGGCTTGGCCGGCGGTGATCGTGGCGGCGATGACGGCGTCGCGAGCCAGTTGGGCGACCGTTTTGGAAAAGGCGATTGGCAGCGCGGCACCATCGGTCATGACATAGACCAGGCGCGGTTGCGCGCCGCCGGCGGCCGCGGCGTCCCGGCGGATCGCGGCGCAGATGGCGGGCAGGGACGAATGCAGGTCCGCCACCACCACTGGCATCCCGTCGAGGGATTCGGTCCGGCGCAGCAGGTCGTGGTGTTCCGAATGCGGTGAGTCGACTCCGCGCGCGGCCACTTGCAGGGGCGTGTAGCGGGCTTTGACCAGGAATCCGGAGTCTTCCCGGGCGCCGGCGTGGGTCTCCAACGCCGCGGGGGCGGCCGGGGGAGCGCCTTGGCTGGGAGTTTGCTGGGAGTTACCAGAAAGGGGCCTGTCCCCATTTTGGTGAATGGCCAGGGCGCCGCCGGCGTGGGTCGCCAAGGCTGCGGCGGCGGCCGGGGGAGCGCCTTGGCTGGGAGTTTGCTGGGAGTTACCAGAAAGGGGCCTGTCCCCATTTTGGTGAATGGGGCTTATGGCCAGGGCGGCGCCGCCGGTGCCTAGGCCCAGGGTCAAGGCGGTGGTGTTGAGCCAGACGGCTTGGCCGGGGGAGAGGCGGCCGATCAGAGCGGTGTAGGCGATGGCCGGGACCACCCGGCCATCGTCAAGGCGGCAGGTCAGTTCTTGGAGTCCTGGGTGGGCTTCGCGGGCGCTCACGATCACGGCACGCGCCCATTCAATCGCCGGAACCACTCCTCAACGCTATACGTTGGTCTGGTGAGCGCCAGCGACCAAACGGCGGCCCGGCTGTTGAACCTAATCATCGCGCTGATGGTGCATCCGCGCGGGCTCAGCCGGGAACAGCTGATGGCGGCCGGGGAGATCGCCGAGGAGCGCACTTTCGAACGCACCAAAGAGGCGCTGCGCTCCGCCCTCGGGGTCGCCTTGGAGGAGTCCGATCAGGGCCATTACCGCCTTGGGGCACAGGGTTACGCGATGCCGCCGCTCCAGTTCACGCCCCCGGAACACGCCGCGATCGCGCTGGCGTTGGGCGCCTGGCGCGGCAGCGAGGTCGAATGGGCGGCGCGGGCCGCCTTGACCAAACTGGCCCCGCTGACCGCGCCGGACCCGGACGCGCCCGGCTCGCACCCCACCGACGACCAGCCGACCGGCGCAGACCCGGCCGAGGGGCTCGATATGGCCCTGTACGCGCCCGCTGAGGGCGCCAACCAGTTGATCACGGCCATCGCCGAATGCCGACGGGTGGACTTCGACTATGTGACTGGAGCGACCGGCCAACTGGCCCGGCGGCGGCTCGAGCCATGGCGGCTGACTAAACGGGGCGGCACTTGGTATGCCTATGGATTCGACTTGGACCGGCGGGCCGAGCGCGTCTACAACTTGAACCGAATCATCGGCCCGGTCAAGGTTGTCGGTCCGGCGGCGGCCTTCACCGCCCCCGATCCGGAGCTGGTCGGATCGAAGTTGAAAGCGGCGCTGGACGGGCGTGGTTCTGGCCCGGCGCTAGTCCGCGCCGCGCCGCGGGCCGGACGGGTCCTGGCGCTGCAGGGCGCCCAGGCCGAAGCCGCAGTGCCGTCCGGCGCCGGCACCAAGCCCAGAGGCGCCCCCACAACTCAGGCCCCCGCCGGCCAGGAAGGCGACGCCGGAACCGGCCCGAACGGCATCGACGGCGGGGCGCTCTGGCGGCTGCCTGACGCCGATCCGTTCGAGTTGGCGGCCTGGGGACGGCAAATCGAGGTGATAGAGCCGGCGGCTTTGCGCCAAGAGGTCCATGACCGCTGGCGGGCTGCCGCCCAGGCCCATCGGGGGCCGGCGCGGGACCCACAGGCCTATCAACAGCCGGTCAAGCCGGCCCGGCACTTGCCCAAAGAAGGCGGCGCCGGTCGCGCCGCGCGGCTGGTCTCCTTGGTCTCATACCTGCGGGATCGCGACTCGGTGCCGTTGACCGAGCTGGCGGCCCGCTTCGGCATCAGCCCCGAGGAGGTCCACCGCGACCTCTACCTGCTCTGGACCGACGTGGGGCGAAGCCGCGCGGGCGGCGACCTCTTGGACTTCGCCTGGTCCGGCGATGAGCAGGAAGTCGCGCTGATCGATTCCCAGGGTTTGGACCGGCCCGTCCGTCTGTCCCCGGTCGAAGCCATCGCTGTGATCGCCGCCCTGCGTTCCCTCGAACAGGCGGGCGGCTTGACGGAGTCCTCGGCGGCGGCCGCGGCCAGAGCCAAGTTGGAGGAGGCGCTGGGAGCGGTGGGCGGCATCGACTTCAATCTTCCCCCAGCCGGCCCAGCCCTTCAGGAGGCCCGCCAGGCCATCGCACAGGGCCGGCGTCTGGCTTTCGACTACGTCAACCAGGCCGGCCAGCCCAGCCGCCGGCGGGTCGATCCGCTCGAAGTGTTCGGCTCCGGCGACCACTGGCTGATGGCGGCTTGGGACTTGAGCGCCCAGGCCGAACGGCATTTCCGGCTCGACCGGATGGCGGGGTTGCGAACCGAGCCGGAGCCGGCCGAGACGCATCCTTACCGGCCGCGCCGGACCGGTTGGTCCGGCCGCGCCGATTTGGTGGTCGATGCCGTCTTCGCCCCCCGCGAACGTTGGCGGGCCGAGGAGTTGGAGACTTTGGCCCCGCCCTTGGCGCTGGCGGGAGGGGCGTTGCAAGTCAGGATCGGCGTGGTCAACCCGGACTGGATCACGGCCATGGCTCTGGGCGGCGGCGGAATGATCGAAGTGTTGGGGCCGCCCGAGTTGAGACGGCGCATCGCCGAAGCGGCGACGGCGGCGTTTCGGTAGGCTGTCGGCTCGTGTGGTTTTGGGTTTGGGCCGGGTTGGTCGTGGCCTGGGCGGCGGGCGTCTTCTTCGGCCTGAGGTGGTTGTGGCGCCAGGTCAAGGCGCTGATGGAGGCGACCAGCCAGGCCGCCGCGGCGGCTGAGTCCGCCCTCGACGCCCAGAACAGCGACTTCGAGCCGGCGCCGGTTCCCGCCCCGGCGCTGCACGCCTCGCCGGAAGACTTGATCGGGCGCCTCCAGGCCAGTTGGGATCGCAAGGCCGCTCGGCGGCGCCGCCGTCAAGAGCGTGATCAGGCAGCTTACGACGCCTGGGCGGTCCTGGCCGGTTGGAGGGACCCCGAACCAGACAACCCCGCCGACCCCGCGGATCCCTTCGACCCAGCCGACCCTCTTTTCCCCTCCGACCCCCTCTTCCCAGCCGACGCCGCCAGCTCGACCGGCCCCTTCTTCCCAGCCGACGCCGCCGGCCCCAAGAGGGCCTCCTGAGATGGCGGTCCTCGGCCTGGTGATCAACCCGACTGCGGGCAAGGGCAAAGCAGAGAGCCGAGGCGCCAAGATCGCCTCCATCTTCAAGGAACGCGGGCATGAGGTCGTGGACCTGTCGGCGCCGGACTTGATCGGCGCCCACGCCTCGGCCCGCCAGGCGGTGGTGGACGGGGTCGACGCCCTGATCGTGGCCGGAGGCGACGGCATGACCCATTTGGGCGTCAACATCGTCGCCGACACAAGCTTGCCCCTCGGCCTGATCCCGCTGGGCACCGGCAACGATGTGGCCCGCATTTTGGGGCTGCCCTTGCACGATCTCGACCGGGCCATCACGATGATCGAAGAAGGGCTGGAAACGGGTCCGCGAGTGATAGACGCCGTCCGCGTCAGCGACACCAGCCACTCGATGTCGGAGTGGTATGCCGGGGTGCTCTCGGCCGGCTTCGACGCCGCGGTCAATGCCACGGCCAACAAGCTGACCTGGCCACGCGGAGAGTCCGTCTACGTGCGGGCTCTGTTCAAGGAGTTGGCCCACTACAAACCCTACGGATTCGAAATCGACATCGACGGCGAGCTGGCTTGGCAGTCGGCGGCGGCACTGGTGGCGGTGGCCAACGGCTCCGACATCGGCGGCGGCATGCGTATCGCTCCTGATGCCGCCCTGGACGACGGCCTGCTCGATGTGGTGATCGCGGGTCCGATCTCGACCGCGACGCTGCTGACGGTTTTCCCCCGCGTGTACCGGGGAACGCATGTCTCCCACCCGGCGGTGACGGTCTTGCGCGGGCGCGAGGTCACCGTCAAACCCCGTCCCGACCTGGGCCTGACCCCGCCTGACGCCCACACCGACGGCGAAAGGGTGGGCCCGCTGCCACTGTCCTGTTGTTGCGTGCCCGGAGCCTTGCGGGTTCTGGCGGGCAAACAGTGACCTCTCCGGCCGAGGCCTTCGCCGCCTTCAAGGCCCGTGGCGGCGAGGCGCCGCTAGACCGGTTCGCGGCCGGACTGGGCTTCCCGCTCGACCCCTACCAGCGCGAAGCCTGCTTGGGTTTGGCGGCGGGAGAGTCTGTCTTGGTGGCCGCCCCGACTGGCGCCGGCAAGACGGTGGTGGCCCTGTACGGCATCGACCAAGCGTTGGACGTCCACCAGATGCCCACCACAGCGCCCGATGCCGTTTCCGATGGTCCCGCTGTCAGCCCCGCCGGCCAACGCCGGGCTTTCTACACCACTCCCATCAAGGCCCTGTCGAACCAGAAATTCCGGGAGCTGTCGGAGCGGTACGGCTCCGACTCGGTTGGGCTCTTGACCGGAGACCAGTCGATCCGCGCCGAGGCGCCAATCGTGGTCATGACGACCGAGGTGCTCCGGAACATGCTCTACGCCGATTCCAGCGCCCTGGCGGGGCTGGCGCTGGTGGTGCTGGACGAGGTCCACTACCTGGCCGACCGCTTCCGGGGACCGGTCTGGGAAGAGGTGCTGATCCAGTTGCCGCAATCCGTGCAGGTGGTGGCGCTGTCGGCGACGGTCTCCAACGCCGAGGAATTCGGCGAATGGATGGCCCTGGTGCGCGGGACGGTCCGGGTGGTGGTTTGCGAGGTCCGGCCGGTGCCCCTGTGGCAGCATGTCCTGACCCGGGAGGGCCTGAAGGATCTGTACGCGCCGACTCCCGAGGGCGAGCTCTCGCCCAATCTGAACCCGGAGTTAGCCCTGATAGGACAGCGCTCTCCCGGTCGGGGCGGGACACGGGGCCGCTATTCACATCACGGTTCTGGCTCTGCTGGGGGCCGTGGCCGGCGCGGCGGCGTCCACGGGCCAGGCCCTTCCGCGGCGGGTGGCAGAGTGTTGCCGCGCTTCGCTGTGATCGAGTCGTTGGACCGCGAGGGTCTGTTGCCGGCCATCTACTTCGTCTTCTCGCGGGCGGGTTGTGAGGCGGCCGCCGAACAATGCCTCTCGGCCGGGCTGGTCTTGACCACCGAGGCGGAGGAGGGCCGGATCCGGGAAGTGCTCGAGCGCCGGGCCATGGCGTTGGCGCCGGCCGATCTGGCCGTGGTCGATTTCCCGGACTTCTTGGCCGGCGCGGCCCGTGGCTTCGCCCCTCATCACGCTGGCATGTTGCCCCTCTTCAAGGAGGCGGTCGAAGAACTGTTCCAGGCCGGGCTGCTGAAGGTGGTCTTCGCCACCGAGACCCTGTCCCTGGGGATCAACATGCCCGCCCGGACGGTGGTGATCGACCGTCTGGACAAATGGGACGGCGCCGCCCACAGCGACCTGACGCCGGGGGAGTACACACAGTTGACCGGCCGGGCCGGCCGGCGCGGCATCGATGTCGAGGGGCACGCCGTGGTGGTGGCCGGCCCGAGGGTGGCCCCGGCCAAGGTCCTGCCGCTGGCCTCGAAGCGCACCTACCCCCTGCGCAGCGCCTTCCATCCGACCTACAACATGGCCGTCAATCTGATCCAGCGGCTGGGGCCGGAACGCGCCCGCCAAGTGCTGGGCCTGTCCTTCGCCCAGTTCCAGGTCGACCGCTCCCTGGTCGGCCTGACCGATCAACTCCGGCGTCTCGATCAAGCGATCGAAGGTTACGCCCAGGCGATGCGGTGTGATCGCGGTGACTTCGCCCAATACCAGGACCTGCGCAACCAGTTGACTTGGACGGAGAAGACCGCCGCCAAGTCGCGGGCCTCCGCCCGGCGAGATCAGACCCGCGCGGTCCTGGCGGATTTGAAGCGCGGCGACGTCCTGCGTTTGGCGGGCGGACGCCAGCGCGGGTTGATCCTGGTGGTCCATCCCGGCAAGTCCGGCGCCGGGCGCCCCCTGGTGCTGACCGAGAAGGCCAAGTCTCGTCGGGTCGTGTTGGGCGAATCGTCCGTCACCCGAGTCGGCCACATCAAGCTCAAAGGCGGCGATGCCGTCAAGACCCCCGAAGAGCGCGCCAAGATGGCCCGCCGCCTGGTCGAACTCGCCTCCGTCCCAGCAGCATCGGACACGCCGGAGGCGGCCTGGGTGGCTGGGACGGAACCGGGCGCCGAGCCTGGCCGGGCGGCGTCGGACCAGCCGGGGCCAACCGGCACGGCCGGGACCTCGACGGACGGCCCGCCTAGCCAGGCAGCATCGGACAGACTGGGACCAACCGAGACGGCTGGAACTGAACCGGGCGCCCGGCCGGGCCAGGCGGCATCGGACGAACTGGGGCCAACCGGGATGGCTGGAACCGAAGCCGCCCACCAAACCGCCGCGCCGGCAGGCCCCGCCGCCGGCGTGCCGGAATTGCGGGCGGCGCTGAAGGCGCATCCCGTTCACAATTGTCCGGATCGGGAGACGCACGCCCGCTGGGCGCGGCGCTGGGTCAAGGCGCGCGGGCAGCGTGATCGCCTGGTGCGCGCGACGCAGGCTCGGACCGGGTCCTTGGCCCGTCAGTTCGACCAGGTCAGCGCCGTCTTGGAGGACTTGGGCTACCTCGAAGACGGCCATGTCACCGCGGCGGGCCGGATGCTCGCCCGGATCTACGCCGAGCGTGATTTGGTGATGGCTCAATGCCTGCGTTCAGGCGCCTGGGAAGGGCTTAGCCCAGCGGGGTTGGCGGCGGCCCTGGCGGCGCTGGTCTACGAGCCGCGAACCGACCTGGCGCCGCCGGTGGAGCCCTTGAACAAGCCCGTCCGCCTGGCGATCGCCGCCCAGGAGGAGGCCTGGGCCCGTGTTCGCGAGCAGGAGGATCGGCATTCGTTGCCGGCTTCGCCGGTGGTCGCGCCGGCGGCCTCGGCGACGGTCTGGCGCTGGGCCAGCGGCCAGTCCCTGGCTAGCACTTTGACTTCCGACCTGCTCTCGCCGGGTGATTTCGTCCGTCTGGTGACACGCTTGATCGACGTTCTTGACCACATCCGGGCGGTTGCCCCAGATCACGCCCTGTATCAGAGCGCAGATCTGGCCATCAACGCCTTGCGGCGCGGCGTGGTGGCCGCTGACCTGTGATTATGCGTCACACTCTGAAGCCCAGCTTCAGACACGCCGAGACGCGACACAGCCGTTTTGGGATCTCCGCGCGCGTCGGGTAGCTTTCCTAGTGCAGCTCGAGTAATCGTCCCGCGACCGCGCTGAGCCAGTCGCCCTCCACGTATTCGCCCAGAGCTGCGCCGGCGCCCGCCGCTCAGTAGAAAACAGGCTCGACCTGGTCCGAAGAGTAGGCGGGCGCCGCCACGGCTCGTCGACCCCTTGGTGGTCTGGTGCGGCCTGGGAACTTGCTGGCAGCTAAATGGCGTCCTCAGGCCCGCTGGCCGGCTTGGCGGCCCGCTATGATCGGGCGTCATGCCGACACGCCACACCCGCTGGATCTTTGTGGCGGTCGCGCTGGTGGCCGGGTTCTTGTCCTATCTGGCCTTCCGCCCGAGTGGCTGGTGGTTCGCCGCCCCAGTTGGGTTGGGCCTGCTATATGTCGCGCTGCGACCGTTCGGGCCGTGGCGCGGTTTCGCCGTGGCGCTGGCCTTCGGCCTGGTCCAGTTCTTGCCTATGCTGACCTGGGCCTACAACGCGGCTGGTTTCCTGCCCTACTTGGCGCTCGCCTTGACTAGCGCCGTCTTCCTCGCCTTGGGCGCGGTCTTGTTCGCCTTTAGCCGCTTCTTGCTCCGGTCCCGCGCGCCATCTTTGCCCGATGCCGTCTTGTTCGCCTTGTCTTTCACCGCCGCGGACACTTTCCGCCAGGTCTTCCCCTTCGGCGGCTTCCCCTGGGGGCGGCTCGGCTTCACCCAGGTGGACGGCCCCATGGCCGGCTGGGCCTGGCTGGGCGGGGCGCCCTTGGTGGGACTGGCGGCGGCGCTGGTCGGCGCGGCGGCCGCGGTGGCGCTCTTGACGTTGTTTCCCGGTCTCGCGTCTCTTGGCGCGGCGCCGGCTCAGCGCCGGGCGCCTGGGCGGGCTGGGCGCTCGCGCCGTGGTCAAGGGCGCGCTGGCCGGGCGACCGGAGGCGTTGTTCGCGCCCGCCGGGCCCGAACGCACGGGGCCGGGGCCGGCGCCGCGAGAGCGGACGGGGCGACCACAGGCGCTGTGCGTGCCCGTCGGGCCCGCGCCCGCAGCGGTGCCGACGCGGACGGGCGAGCAGACGGGGCGGTCGCAGGCGCTGTGCGCGCTGACAAAGCGCATGCCGACGGCGCCGGCTCTGGTGGCGGCCGGGCTCGCGCCGCCGAGGGAGCGCCTGCGGGCGTGCGCTGGCGGACCTTTGTTTCGGCTTTGGCCACGGCCGCCGCGGTGACGGCGGCGCCATTGTTGGCGCCGATCAGCGCCGCCGCCGAGAACGGCACTTTGCGGATCGGCGCGGTCCAGGGCGATGTCGAGGTCACCGCCGAGGGCCTGTTCGCGCGCCAGCGCGAGGTGCTGGAGAACCACGTCGAGGTCAGCCGCGAGCTGGCCGCCGAATCGGCCGCTTCCGGCCGGGACCTGGACGTGGTGCTGTGGCCGGAGAACGCCACCGACATCGACCCGCGCACCGACGAGCAGGCCTATGACGTGATTGACAGTGTCGCCGCCGAACTCGGCGCCCCGGTCTTGGTCGGCGCCATGCAGTACGTCAACAGCTCGAATCGCTATAACCAGGGGCTGCTGTGGCGTGCCGGCCTGGGCGTGGTCGACATCTACTCGAAGCAGCATCCGGCGCCGTTCGCCGAATACATGCCGGCGCGGTCCTTCTTCCGGCTCTTCACGTCCAAGGTCGATCTCATCAACACCGATATGCTGCCCGGCTCGGGTGTTGGCGTGATGCGCTTCGAGGCGGCGGTTCTTGGCCGCGAGGTGGCGCTGGGCGACATCATCTGCTTCGAGGTCGCCTACGACTCGCTGGTTGCCGATGTGGTCCAGGCCGGCGCGGAGGCGGTGGTCGTTCAGACCAACAACGCCTCCTTCGGCTTCTCCGAAGAGTCGACCCAGCAGTTCGCCATGACGCGCCTGCGCGCGATTGAGCACGGCCGCTCCACCGTCCAGATCTCGACCGTCGGAGTCTCGGCGGCGGTCGCGCCGGACGGATCGCTGCTGACGCCTCTGACGTCTCTGTACGAACCGGCCTACTTCACCGCCGACCTACCTCTGCGGACCTCCATCACACCCGCCACCCGGATCGGCGACTTCATCGGCTGGGCCCTGATCGCCGGGCCGGTGGCCTTGGCCTTGTCCGGCCTGGGGGCGCGCCTGGTCCAATCCCGTCAAGGCCGGCCCACGCGGCATCGTCCCTAGCGTGGTGAATAACCACGCTCCGACCGTGTTGACGCACGGCAGCGGAACGCTGACCAGCGGAAACACGGCTGTAGGCGCTGCCTCGGCCCCTGGGAAACCGTCTTGTTCACCGGTTTCCCAGGGGCCGCGCCCCGCGAGACTGTGTCGGGGCGCCGGGTGAGGGGACGGCTTGGTCCCCGACGTTGCTCCCGCCGGCGGATCGACGCTCTGGCGTGGCTCGGTGGTCAGACGCCCACGGGCTGCTGGGCGCGGCGCGCGCGCAACACGCCCAGGCGCTCGGCCAGCACTTCCTCCAGTTCCTCGAGGGTCCGGCGCTCCAAGAGCATGTCCCAATGGCTGCGCTGCTGGCGCTCTTTGGGCAAGACCGGGTCGTCGACGTCACGCAAAATGGCGACGGAGCCGCAGCGGCAGTACCAGAAATCCGGCACATCTGCCTCCAGGGCGAACGGCAAAATGGTGGTGTGGCCGTCCGGGCAGTCGTAGGCGACCTCGACCCTTTCGGCGAACTCGACGCCGTCCTCGGATTCGAGTGATTGAAATCCGATCCCGCTGCCTCGCAATGATCTATCGGCCATGTCCAACTCCCCCCTCTGTTGGATAAGTAATTTTCGCAAAATCCTATCGTCCGGAGGTGCTCCGGGGTATAGACCCGCGCTGTGATGTTCGCCACACTGACGTGCCTGTAGCTTGATTGCTCTATATTCGCAGGTCAGAGGTACGTGACGACCATTTGACGCCAGGCTGGACGGACAATTCTGCCGCAAGGGCCGCAAGTCCCAGACTTTGTCGATCCTTTACATTCGACGTACCACCTTCGGTTCTAGACCCGTCGCCCGCCCGAACCAGCCAGCCCGGCGCACGGCTGACGCGCCCCTGCCAAGCCGCCCCGGCCGCCCGATCAGTTCGGGGGCTGGCCTGGCTGTATGGTGGCAAGGTGTCTCCAGCAGCACGTTCACGGTCTCGCGCGGGTGGACCACGGCCGCTGGGGACGCCCTGGCACAACACGTTCGGAGAGCGGTTGCGCAGCGGAGCGCTCGAATTGGCGGTGGCCGCGCATGACGCCTCGCACTACCTGCTGACGCCGCGCGGGGTGATCACGGCGCGATCAGTCGAAGACGTGACCGCCGCCATGCGCCTGGCCGGCAGCGACGGCATCGGCCTGACCTTCCGATCAGGCGGAACCTCGCTGTCCGGCCAGGCCGGCGGCGCCGGAGTGATGGTGGACGTCAGACGTGGGTTCACCGACCTGACGGTCTTGGCCGACCAGCGTCTAGTGCGTTGCGGACCGGGCCTGACGGTCCGGGCCGTGAACGCCGCCCTGGCGCGCCATGGCCAGATGATCGGGCCGGACCCGGCCAGCGGCATCGCCGCCACCATCGGGGGAGTGGTCGCCAACAATTCCTCCGGCATGGCCTGCGGAACTGAATTCAACACCTACGCCACCATCGCCGGACTGACGCTCACGCTGGCTTCGGGGACAACCGTCGACACCACCTCGCCCGATGCCGCCGCCAAGCTTTCCGCACTGGAGCCGGCCTTATGCGAGGGGTTGGCCAGGCTGGCGGACCGGGTGCGCTCCAACCCGGAGTCGCGCCGCCAGATCGCCGCCCAGTACTCGATGAAGAACACCATGGGCTACGGCTTGAACTCGTTGGTCGACTTCACCGAGCCGATCGACATTTTGACCCATTTGATGGTCGGCTCCGAGGGGACGCTCGGATTCATTTCCTCGGTGACGCTGCGCACGCTCGCGATCGAGCCCTGCGCGGCCACAGCGCTGCTGCTGTTCGCCAGCATCGAAGACGCCGCCGATTCGATCGAAGGGCTCAAACAAGCCGGCGCCAAGACTGTTGAGTTGATGGACCCTTCCTCCATCCGGGCGGCCAAGAGCGCCGCGCCAGACCTCGATCCAATGCCCCAGGCGACCAAGACGACTCAGACCGCTCTGCTGGTCGAAGTGCGGGCCGAAGACCAGGCCGCCCTTGAGGAGCGGGTCCGAACGCTTGAGATCGCGCTCTCCCAACTGAAACTCGACGCTCCCGCCCAATTCGCCCGTGACCAGCAAGAACGCGACCGCCTCTGGTCCGCCCGCAATGGCCTCTACACGGCCGTGGCCGGCCAGCGGCCGCCGGGCACGTCCTCGCTGATCGAGGACATCGCCGTGCCCGTGCCGGCGCTCTCCCAAACCTGCGCCGGTCTGAGGGAACTGTTCAACCAGCACAATTTCCCCGATTCGGTGACCTTCGGCCACGCCAAGGACGGGAACCTCCACTTCATGATGACCCTGGACTTGGATCAGGACGACCAACTCGGCGACCTCGACCGGTTCACCGACGGCCTGGTGGACCTGGTTCTGGGCAACCACGGCACCCTCAAGGCCGAACATGGCACCGGCCGCATCATGGCGCCGTTTGTGCGCAGACAGTTCGGCCCCGAGCTTTACGATGTCATGCGAGAAATCAAACGCTTGTTCGATGAACAAGGTGTTCTGGCGCCAGGTGTGCTGATCGCCGACGATCCCCGCGTGCACATGCGCCACATCAAGGCCATCCCCCAAGTCGATCCGGCTTTCGACCGCTGCGTCGAATGCGGTTATTGCGAGCCGACCTGCCCGGCCCGGAACCTGACGCTGACGCCGAGGGGCCGCATCGCCGCCATGCGCGCCATCGCCCGCCTCAGCCCTTCGGCTCGGCGGGCGGCCGAACGCGACTTCTTCTACGCGGCTCTGGACACCTGCGCGGCCGACTCCCTGTGCGTGATCGCCTGTCCGGTCGGCATCGACACCGGCAAACTGATGAAGGCCCGCCGGGCGGCCCGGCGCAACCCGGTGGTCCAGAGCGCGGGGGAGTGGGTGGCGGATCATTGGGGCGGCACGGTCGACGCCCTGCGAGGGGCCCTGAAGGTGGCGCAGGTGCTGCCCGCCCCGGTGCTCCCGGCGATCACCCAGGCGGCCAGGACCGTCCTGCCGAAAGACTGGGTGCCCCAGGCCGGCCGCGACCTGCCGGGCCCGGGCCGGCGCCGCGCCGCCAAGACGCCCTTAGCGGGGACGTTCGGCGCCCCGGACGGACCGATCGCCGCAGTTTACTTCGCCACCTGCGTCAACTCCCTGTTCGCCCCCGCGCCAGGCGGTCAAGGCGTGGTTCAGGCTTTGGACCGGCTATCGCGCGCTGCCGACGTCCGGTTGACGATGCCGTCTGCCATCGCCTCGCTGTGCTGCGGCACGGTTTGGGAGTCCAAGGGTTTGACCAAAGGCTTGGCCGCGATGGCCGAGCGGACCTTCGACGCCCTGTGGAAGGCCAGCGCCGGGGGAGAGCTGCCCGTGATCAGCGACGCCGCCTCCTGCACGCACGGGCTGGCGGGTCTTCGCAATCATCTCGACGACCGGCGGGCGGCGCGGGCGGCCGAACTCCGTGTCATTGACGCCACCACCTTTGTGCGCCAACAACTAATGCCCCGTCTGCGGGTCGACCGCAAGCTGGCCGCGGCCGCAGTGCACCCGACCTGTTCAACCGTCCACCTGCGGGCCAAGGAGGACCTGATCGCCCTGGCCGGCGAAGCCGCCGAGGACGTCTTCGTGCCGCTGACCTGGGGCTGCTGCGCCTTCGCCGGCGACCGGGGGATGCTTCATCCGGAGCTGACCGCCGCCGCCACCCGGCCAGAAGCCGAGGCGGTTTGGGACGCCGAGGCGGCCCGCGCGCGATCCGCCCGGGCCGCCGGCGAGCAGGCTGACGGCCGGTTCGACGCCTACGTCAGCGCCAACCGCACCTGCGAACTCGGCATCGGCCGGGCCACTGGCCGCGTCTACCGACACGTCCTCGAGGTGCTCGCCCCGCTGGTCCGCCCCCTTTGACCCAGCCGGGAGACGGCCGGCCGGCCAGGGCGCCGAATGAGGATTCCGGGCGGCGTGGCGCCGGGTCCCGCCGGGCGCCTGCTCAAGAGCGATGACAGGCCGGGCGGCATCCTGGCCGTCAGTCGGCGATCAGTATCCGCGCGAAGAATCCGCCGCTTCGGCGCCGCCCTCGAGCGCGATGATGAACTCGCCATGCGTCATCGGCTTGGAGAACATCGGGTAGTCGAACTTGATCGCGTTGTCGTGTTCCTCGGCGCTGGTGGCGGCCACCGCGTCAGTCAGGGTCACGACCTCGAAACCACGTTCATAGGCCGAACGCATGGTCGATTCGACACAGCAGTTGGTCAAGAACCCGGCCAGTGCCACTGTCACGATTCCCTTCGACCTCAAGATGAAGTCGACGTTGGTCGATCCGAAGGCGTCCAGGCCGCGCTTGCCCTCCAAGACGATGTCGGCTTGGTCCGGCGTCAGAACATCGACAATCTGCGCTCCCCAAGACCCCTTGACGAACGACCCGGTGTTCACAACGCCGGCCAGGATTCCATACGGATTCGGCGTCAGCTCGACGTAGCCGGGCGCGTACTGAATCGGCGCGTGCACCACGATCCCACCGGCGGCGCGCACCGCGTCAGCTGTCCTGACGGCGTTGGCGAGTATGCCTGTCTGCTCCATGACGCCCGCCACGGCGTCATGCAGAGTCCCTCCCGGGGACGTGAAATCGTTTTGGAATTCGATCAGGATCAGCGCTGTGGTGGCCGGTCTCATGGGGGCTCGTCCTTTCGGTTGCCGCGACGTGGTTGTCGCCCAGAACTCCCAGTATGGGCGGGCCACCAGGCTCTGGCAAGCCATCGTCAGACGGCTGTGATCGAGTCAGTAGAAACGCCGATAATGCACATTATGTCCGTTCGCGGGAATCGGACCGTGCGCCGCGGCTTATGTCCGTTCGCGGGAATCGGCCGCCGTTATCTCAGATGCCCGGGAAGCCCGTGGCAGCCGGAGGCCCGGACCAGAACAGCTCCCCCTACCAGACCGGCCGGTCCCAGTAGCGCCCAGTTCGGTTGGGGTCGACCTGGCCGTCTTGGCGCTCCATCTGGCCCTGGCGGTTCTGCTCCCGCAGCCGGTCCAGCCGATCATTCAAGTCTTCCTCAGACGCGTCCGCGCCTGGGGACCCGGACTGCCCCAAGGACTCGGACGGCTTGGACGACCCGCTGGCACCGCCACTGGAACCCGATTCGCCGTCATCGGGTTTGGCGCTGGGGCTCCCGCCGCCCTCGTCTTCATCGCCCTGGTCGCCCTCCTCGCCGGAGCCTTCATCTTGGCCGGACTGGTCGTCGGGGTTGTCTCCGCCTTCGGAGGGGTTGTCGGGCTCCACTCCGTCCGGGTCCTGGAGCTTCAACTCGAGGCGCTCGGCCGCCTCTGCGGCGGTGTCGTCCAAGACCGGGCATTCGCCCGCTCGCAGCGTCTCCAGCGCGGTGGTGTAGAACTCGGTCGCCCCCGCCTGGTCGCCGCGGGCGTCAGCCTGGTCGCCCTGACGCTCTTGGGCCAGCGACAGATTGATCCTGACCACGCACTGTTTGGCCGCGGGCACCGTCGACAGAGCTTGTTTCAGCAGTTCTTCAGCCCGCGCCGGATTGTCGGCGGCGAGCACGGCGGTGCCGTCGCCGAACCAGGCCTTCCAGCGCTCGGCCACCATGAACGAGCCCGCCAGCGAATAGCGGTCCTGGGCGGTCTGATAGTCCTGCGCGTGGTACTCCCGCGCGCCGGACTGGCCCATCCACCAGATCGAGGCCAACCAGATCCCGGCCAACACGGCCGCAGCGGCCCCGGCGAACCGAGCCAGTCGCGCCACCATGGCGCCCGTGCCCCGCCCGGCGCGGGCCCGCCCGCCACCGGCTCCGTCCTGACGTTGGATGTCGTCCTGGGAGCTGTCGGGCAGATCTTGACCTGCGCTGTCAGGCTGATCGATCATCTTGGCGCCCCCTCGGTCCTGACCCGTCTGGCCGCGAAGCCGGCCCCCGCCCGCCGGCCCGGCCGGAACTCGATGGCCTGCCTGGCTTGCCTGTCCCGTTGCCATGCCAGCGCCACTTCCCAGGTCGCCAGGCCCAGCACCACCCAGGCCAGGATGAAGCCGACCGGCCGGCCTCCCGCCCCGGCGTCCTGGAGCCAACGCTGCGGCAGCGAACCGTCCCAGAAGGCCTCCGCCACCGGCGAGTCAGCGCTGCGATGGACGTAAGGCACGCCCAATTCGGTGGCGATCTGCTGTAAGGCCTCCTCGTCGATCCGCGAGACCCCCACCTCCCCATCCGGCCCGGTTATGTAGGGAGCGCTCCCCAACAACGGGTCCATGAACGCTTCTTGGCGCTCACGCATCCGCCCCCCCTTGGCCGTCCCGTAGCCGAACACCGCTCCCCCGTCGACCAGTTCGGCGGCCTGCTCAAATGATCCCACCAGCGCGTCCGTCGTCTGCTCGCCGTCGCCTAGGTAATAGACCAAGCGGGCCCTTTCCGGATGTTCCTCGGCCAGCCGGGCGAGGGTGTCGGCGAGCAGTTCGCGTCCGGCGCTGATGGAGGATCCGCTGGCCAGCCAGGCCGGCACGGCCGTGAGGGTGTCGGCGGCGGCGGCCACAGCCCCGGGATCGGTCGACATCGGCATCAGCAATCGGGCCGAGGAGTCGAACACGATGATTCCGATATGCGCGCCGGCGTATTCCTCGGCCAGGGCGGCCAGGTCGGCGCGAACGCCCTCAAGCCGCGGCTGCTTGCCATCCCAGTCCTCCGCCGCCACCGAAGGCGAGGTGTCCACCAAGACCAAAATGTCGGCATCGGCGGCCTGCACGGCCACCTTCTCCGTTCCGAAAGTCGGATTCCAGACAATGATCAGGCCAAGCGCCGCCGCACTCCCCCGCCGCAACCAGGCCGGCCAACTCGGCCGGCGGCGCCATCCGCCCCAAACCGCAACGCCCGCCATTCCCGTCGCCAGCACCGCTATCCCCCAGCCGGGTCGGTCCGTGACCAGTTGGCGCGGAGCGCCCTCGACCGGACCAGCGGTTTGAGCCAAGATCGAATCGATTATGCGGCCGACTGAGACGCGGCTGCCGGCCTCATAGAAGCCGCCGCCGATCGCCTCGATCTCCGCCTCCAACTCCTCGGCCCCGTCGACAAAAGCCTGCGCGTCCGGATTGTTCATGGGAAGATCAGCGGTAGACGGGCACAGCGCGAACACATGTACATCGGCGTCCGCCGCCAGCCCAGCGGCCTCGGCGAGTTCGAAAATAGGGTCGCCCTCGACCACGTTATCGGTCGCCAGGATCACTGACCGCGACCGTTTGACATCTGAATCATCGAACAAGGACAGGCAGGAGACCAGGCCGTCCCCTGGCAGCGAGGAGCCGTCACCCTGTTCCGTCCCAGACAAGTCTGGCCGCAGGTCCTCCGGCACGGCGTACCACTCGTCCCAGTCGCTCGCCCGGGACACGGCGTCGAATTGCCTCTCCAGCGGCCGCAACACATCTTCGATGAAGACGTAGTCGTCGGTCAGCGGAAACAGGGTCACGGCAGAGGAGCTGAACCACGACATCGCCACCCGTTCCCCGTCGAAACCGTCAATGATGTCCCTGAACTGGCCGATCACCTCGGCGTCCATGGGAAACATCGACCCGGAGATGTCGAGGCACAAGACCACGTCGCGGGAGCGCTTCTGCGGCTCCATGACCTCGACCGAAACCGGCCGGGCGGCTAGGATCACGGCGCCGGCCGCGGCCACCAAAGCGGCGGTCAGCCCCAGGGCGGCGGACACGCGGTGCTGGCGCGCCACCGTGGCGTATCCCGGCAGACCGGCAAAATTGATCGTGTTGGCCAGCCGCGTGCCCGCCGTGGCCGGCCCACGGCGCCACCACCGGCGCCAAACCGCGCCCAGCACCCCGGCCACCGCCAAAGGCAAGAGCGCCAACAGCCACGGATAGGCGAACCTCATGAGCGCACCGCCGCCCGCGCGCGCTCGGCCAGCTCGCTGATATCGCCTTCGCCGCGCACCCCGAACTCAACTGGATAGGCGGCCTCGACCAGGGCCGTCAAGCTGGGCATGTCGCCCTTCGAGCGCAAATCCAGCAGAGTCAAGACGGCGGCGTCTTGGCCGGTGAAGTCCCGGACCAGCGCCGCCAACGCCTGGGCCGCGTCCCTCGAGGTCAACTCGCCATCACGCCACAGCCCCTCGAGCCGGTCGATCTCCGCCAGCGCCGCATCTACCCCGCCGCCGCTGCCAGGCGCGGCCGGCTCTTGGGCCAGATCGGCCCCAGGGCGCTTGCGCTTCCGCAACAACCGTCGCAGCCAAGGCCATGCCACCAGTAAACTCGCGACCACAAACAGCGCAATCCCGACGGCCAGCCACCAGTTTGAGAACGCCTCCGGCGGCAGCGGTTCGACCACCTCAACGGCCCGCATGCCGATGCCTTTCCAACACCCCGATGAGAGTCTCGACCAAATCGTCCTGTCCGGTGACCCGCCCATGGGCTATCCCGCGGGCGCCCAGAGCCCGCTCGATCGCCTGCGCCCGGGCGGACGTCATCGTCGCCGCCTGGTGGCGCAACTGGGGATGCCAACGCACCTCGTCCGGCACGCGCAGCCCGGTCTCGACGTCGAACGGGTCGACAGCGGCCGCGGCGGCCAAGTTCATGTCCGCTATCCGAACCACCATGATCTGATGGCGGGCGTGGAGGATCTCCAACGAACGAAACCCGGCCGGCCCCAACTCGGCATCGTCCGTGATGAGCACGCCGATCCCGTGCGGCAACCGCGACCGAACCGCCAAATCGAGCACGGCCGGGAGGTCGGCTTCGGGACCGTCCGGATCGACCGCCTCGTCCGACAACCGCCGCAGCAGATACTCGGCGTGGGCGCGGGTGCCGCGCGGGGCGATCGCCTTGGGGCCGCCGGCGTCCCCGAACACGGCCCCGACCACATCGCGATGCCGGATCGCCAGCCGGGCGAACACGCCGGCCACGTCGAGGGCCAGTTCCAATTTGGAGGTTCCGTCAGGGGCGACGGCCGTCATCGACCGGCCGGTCGACACCAGCAGCAGCACATGGTTCTTGTGTTCCGGCAAATAGCGCCGGACCAGGGGTTTGCCGGCACGAGCGGTCGCCTTCCAGTCGATGTCGGAGACCGGGTCGCCGGTGACGTACTCGCGCAGGTCTTCGAAGTCAGTCCCGCGACCCCGAAAGACCGAGGTGTAATCGCCTTCCAGCACCAGCCGCGCGCGGCGATGCGAGTGCAACTCGAGCAGGGCTTGAATGGCCTCAAGCCGTCCTGAACGTCCGGGGCGAGGAGTCATGGCGTCGGGGTGGCGGCGAAGATCGCGTCGATCACCGATTCAGGCCGGACCGAATCCGCGACCGCCTCGTAGGTCAATATCAGACGATGACGCAGCACCTGGTGGCGCAGATACTTGATGTCCTCCGGCACCACATGATCGCGGCCGGACAGCAGGGCGATCGCCCGGCCGGCCGCCTGAAAAGCCAGCGATGCTCTCGGCGAGGCCCCGAATTCCACGTAGCGGCCCAAATCGCCGAGCATTTGGGTGTTCCTGGTGGCCGCCACCAGCCGGACCACATAATCCTTGACCGAGCGGGCCATGTGCACCCGTCGGGTCAAGGCCTGCAGAGCGGCGATGTGCTCCGGGGAGACCACCGCGGCCAGGTCGGCGTATTCGGAGTCCGCCTGATCCATGATCTTCAGCTCTTCGGTGGGAGTCGGATAGGTGATGACCTCTTTGAGCAGGAATCGGTCGAGCTGGGCCTCCGGGAGCTCGTAGGTGCCCTCCTGCTCGATCGGGTTCTGGGTCGCGAACACTATGAACGGCTGCGGCAGGTGGTGAACCTGCCCCGCCAGGGTGACCTGGCGTTCCTGCATCGCTTCCAGCATGGCGGACTGGGTCTTGGTGTTGGCCCGGTTGACCTCGTCCACGAGGACGAAGTTGGCGTTGATCGGACCGATCTCGGTGTGGAAGGTCGAGCGGCTGGAGTCGAAGACCTGGGTGCCGACAATGTCTGAGGGCAGCAAGTCGGGCGTGCACTGGATACGCGAGAAAGACCCGCCGCATAACGCCGCCAAAGTCCGCGCCGCCGTGGTCTTGGCCAGCCCCGGCACCGACTCCAAGAGCACGTGGCCGTTGGCGAGCAGGCCTGCCAGCAACGACCACCACAGCCCCGTCTGGCCCACCACACGGGTCCGGTAAGACAGCGACAGCCGCTCGACCAGGGCGACCGTCTGTTCTAATTCTCCCCGCTGGATCGGTTCGGCCATGCCTCCAAGACTACTTGGAGTGGGCCAAAGTCCCCTCGGCCACCAACGCGGCGACGGCTGACGCGGGTCCTTCGATGGCGACTTGGTGCATCCATTGGTAGATCGCCCGGACCCCCGCGACCTCCTCGGGGCGCCTCAGCCGTCCCCCGCCCGCCAGCGTTTCGAAGCCCGCCGCCTGCCCCGCCGATGCCGTCGGGTCCAGCACGCGCACCCGGGCGTGGTAGGGGGCCACGCCGTGGGCCACCTCCCGCAGGAAGGCGTGATCATGGCTAGCCATAGTGATCACCAAGGAACTGCCGCCCTCATTGGCCAGTCGCACCGCCGCCGCCACCGAGTTGTAGCCCGCGATCGACACCACCGGACCGAAGGGCTCGACACCGCAGAACACCGGTGTCGGTTGGTCGAAGACCAATACCGTGGGCTCGTAGTAGGGACCGCTCAAGTGGCGCGGTTTTACGCCGCCGCGAACAATTCGACCCCCGAAAGTGACCAACTCCCGGACCTGACGCCCCAGATTGCGCGCGTGGCTGTGGTCGAACAGCGGGCCGACGGTGGTTAGCGGATCGCCCGGATCGCCGACCTTGGCGGTCTCGTCGAGGCGTCGGCAAAGCGCTTTGGCGAAGCTCTTCAGCCTGGGACGGGGAACCAAGACACGCCGGATCGCGGTCCCGGTCTGGCCGGCGTGGGTGGTCAATTCCCGCGCGACGCACGCCACCAAGGCCTCGAACCCGTCCGAGCCCGGCGGCTCGTCCGGCCCCAGGACGGCGGCGTTGACGTTTTCCGTGCCCACGATCAGCTTGACCTGACCAGAAGCCACCTTGGTCTGTTTGGACAGCTTCAAGCCCTCCCGCGCCGATCCGGTGAAACAAACCTGGTCGCCTAGTCTGAGGTAATCCCAGAAGGTCTCGACCCTGCCGTTCACCAGCTGAAGCGATCCCGGCGGCGCCAGGCGGGACTGGGAGAATAGCCTGATCAGCTCGGTCGCCACCGGAGTCGCCGCATCGGCCGGCTTGACGATCACCGGCACGCCGGCCATGAAGGCCGGCGTCACCCGCGCGGTCGAGCCCCAGCGGAAGTAACCCATGGTGTTCAACATGAACCCAATGCCCCGGGGCGACACATACAGTCGTTGACTGCTCAACTCGCCGTCCGGCCCTGAGCTGGTGGTCGGGCCGTCCCGCACCATGGTGGCGTCCGGAAGATCCCGCAGAGCCGATTCGCCCAGGCCCCGCAGCACCCCCACGGCCGCCTCCAAATCGGCGGTGGCGTCCCGTCGAGTGGCGCCGACCTTGGTGGCCGCTCGGTACACGCCATCCCGGTTCGAGTCCAGACGTTCGGCCAGCCGCAAGAGAACCCGCGCGCGGTCATGGAAGGTCAGCCGCGTCAAGGCGGGCAGACCCACTCTGCGGGCGTACTTCAACGCCGTCGGCATCAACGAGTCGGCCGACTCGCCGGCGGTGGCCACCCAGTCGCCCGCGACGTAGCTGAACTTGGTCATCGCGTATCCTTTCGCGCGTGGACTTGAACCTGGGAGAACTGGCCTCCAAACTCGGCATTGAGATCCTCGATCAATCGCCCGACCATCTGGTGGGGCGCATGCCCGTGGCCGGCAACCGCCAGCCCTTCGGCCGCTTGCACGGCGGAGCGACGGCCGCGCTGGGCGAGACGTTGGGATCTTTGGCCGCCACTGAACACGCTTCCGGCCAAGGCCGGATCGCGGTCGGAGTGGATCTCAACATCACCCACTATCTGGGCGTTCGCGACGGCCATGTCACCGGCACCGCCCGCCCGCTCCATTTGGGCGAACATCTGACCAGTCATGAAGTGGCGATGGAAGACGATTCCGGCCGCCTGGTCGCGACCGTTCGCATCACCAACATGCTGCTCGACCGCGGCGCCCGCTGAGCTGCGCCGCGATCCCGGCCGCAGGCGGGCTCGCGCCCCTCGGGCCGTGTCCGGCCGGATAGACCCCGTCGCCTGGCAGATCAACAATCTCCCGTCACCTCTTCGGCAAGATCTCAGCTTGTCGAGGCCCGGTGCACTGCGCCGGGGGATGTGGCGCCGGCATGGGATGGAACCTTTCCATCCACACCTCCGTTTCAACCTAACACGGCCGTCCGCCGGTCCCCAACTCCCCCCGGTCTGGGGGCGCCCCGTCGGCGGGGTAGCCTGGGTTGGCCCGGTGTCTTCCCGCGCCTCGCGGTCGCCTGTCCCGGCGGGTCGGGGTACGGTGCGCGGACGTGGCAGACGGCATCGTGCAACCGACAACCTGCCGAGACCTGAGGCCGACCTCCTTTGCCGAACCCACGCCTGATCCGCGCCAACGCGCTCCTCTTCGCGGCCGCGCTGCTGTGGGGCCTGGCCTTCACCGCCCAGAAAGAGGGCGCCGAGCACGTCGGTCCCTTCACCTTCAACGCGGTTCGGTTCGCCCTCGGCGCGGCCATGATCGGCGCGGTCGTGATGGTCCTGGACCGCCGGCGGCGGATCGACCGGGCACGGCGGCGGCGCCTGACCCGATCAGTGCTGTTGCCGGGGCTGTTGAGCGGAACCATGCTCACCGCAGCCGCCGGGCTGCAGCAGGCGGCGATGCCGGACACCACCGCGGGCAACGCCGCCTTCGTGACCGGCCTCTACTTGGTGCTCGTGCCGGTGTTCGGCGCCTTCATGGGCTTGAAGCTGCGCTGGCTGACCGTTGGCGGGATCGCGTTGGCGCTGGTCGGCCTGTACCTAGTGGCCATCACCGACACTTTCAGCTTCGCTCGGGGCGACGGCCTGGTGATGATCTCGGCCGTCTGCTTCGCGGCTCAGATCTTGGCCGTGGACCACTACGCCGGGCGCCTGCCGGCGCTCCGTTTCGCCTGCTCGCAGTTCGGGTTCTGCGCGCTGACTTCGGCCATCATGGCCCTGATCGCCGACCGCCGCCCGTTCGCGGGGCTTGACCTGGCCCTGATCCCGGTTCTTTATGGCGGCCTGATCTCGGTCGGGTTGGCCTACACCTTCCAGATCCTGGCCCAACGCGACGCCGCGCCCACTCCAGCCGCCCTGATCATGTCGCTTGAGACAGTCTTCGGCGCGCTCGGCGGCGCGATCATTCTGCACGAGAACATGGGCCCGCGGGGCTACCTCGGCGCCGGCCTGATGATGGCCGGGATCATCCTGTCGCAACTCGGCCCCCCATCGCGCCCGACCCGCACCACCCGTCCCCGGAACCCCCTGCCGCCGCCTTCAAACGGCTCTCCTACCGGCCCCGCTCCCCCGGCCGACTGACCCGATCAGCCAGGACACAGCGGAGATTGAGCGGCAGCAGGCTTCGAGCTTTGCCCGATAGGTGGGCGACCCGCCCCGCCAAGAGCCTTGATGCGAGACGTGTGGGCATGACCGGCTATTCTTGGCTCCCGGAGAGGAGGGATCTGGTCGCAGGCCTCTCACCTCCAGGGGGCTCGCCGCCGCACAGGAGCGGCGGCGATGGTTCCGGAGCCAAGGTCTCAGGCGGCGTCACCGCGCTATGAGCCGGACGATCACGGGCCCGTGGCACTCTAGTTGGCTTTGACGTGTTGTTGCAGGCTGATCAGTCTGCGTGTGGTGTCTCGGCCCGCTGGTCGAGGTAGGTGCGGACGGCGTAGTGCGTGATGTTGGAGCGGTTGATGACGCCGACGAGGCGACCGTGATCGCAGACGGGCGCTTTGCGCAGGTGGTGGTCGGTGAGGATCCTGGAGGCTTCGCTGAGGTCGGTGGCGCTTTCCAGACTGACGACGTGGCGAATGGCGAGTTCGGCGACGGGCAGGTTCATCACTTCCGCGACCGCCTGGCCGAAGTCGTCGGTGCGGGACTCCGTTATGAACGACCACGCGGACGCGAACGCGGGATGCTGTGCGGCCAAGTGCCGGAGGATGTCGCCATCGGACAGGAAGCCGACGACCCCGCTGGCGGTGTTCACGACGGGGGCGCCGGAGATTCCCTTGTCGGTCAGGAGGCGCAACGCGTCGCCGACGGTCTGATCGGTTGTCAAGGTCCACACGTCGGTCTTCATGATGTCCGCGACCGTGACCGCGTGCCGGCGCGTCGGCCGCGCGGGGGAGCCGGCGGCCTTCCATATCCGGACGGCCAGGGCCAGGCCGATCAAGGCGACGCCGGCCGCGGTGAGGCCGGCGGCGAGAAAGCCCGCGGTGGCCGCGCGGGAAGGGCTTTCGCCGGCGGCGACTCGGAAAGCGCCAACGGCCGCGTAGATGCCGGTGAAAGCGGCCGAGCCGACGCAGCCGGCCACTTGGAAGCCGGTGCTCAGGATGGTGACCCCGTGGGGGTGAAGCTCGGGCTCGAGGCGGGACAAGGCGAAGCTCTGGACGGGGCCGATGATGAGCGCCGATCCGCCGATGACCGGCATGTGCAGCAGCGCCAGCACCGGCAGGGGCGCGGAGTGGATCAGCACAGACAGGGCGACGGCGCACGCGGCTATCATGGCGAACCCGGTGAGGAGCAACGCGACCGGCCCATGCCGGTCGTAAAGGCGCCCGGCGACCGGCGACAGCACGCAGGACAGCGCGATCGCCGGGAACAACACCAACGCCGCCGACAGGGAGGGCACGCCGAGAACGGATTGCATGTACATGGGTATCACTATGTTCATCGCGAAGATCACGATCAGAGCCGCCATGTTGATCGCGACTGCGACCCGGAACGCGTCCACCCGCAGGGGCCGGAGGTCGATCAACGGCTGCTCCAGCCGCTGCTGACGGCGCCAGAACAGCACCAGGCAGACCGCCGCGCCGCCGATGGCGACCGCGGCCGGCAAGAGGTTCCCGGAGAAAACGGTCGAGACGCCGTACAGCAGCCCCACCAGTCCCAACCCGATCAGCGCGACCGACGCCGGGTCGAGCCGGGGTTTGGTGAGTTCGGCGATGTCGCGGAGCCAGGCCGCGCCGGCCAGCAGGCACAGCGAGGACAGGCCGGCGAACACCCAGAACAGGACCCTCCAGTCGGCGACCGACAGCAGGCCCCCGGCGACTATCACGCTGGAGGACGGCCCAAGCGTCGTCATCGCCCCCATGACCCCCATGTAGGCGCCCAGCTTGTTCCGGGGGGCGGTTTGGATGGTGATGTTCATGCCGATCGGAATCAACAGGCCAGTGGCCAGCGCCTGCACCACCCGTCCCGCCAGCAGCACGGCGAAGTTCGGCGCGAGGGCGCCGATCACACTGCCCGCGACGAGCGCGGCGACAGTCCCGACAAACAGCGGCCGGGTCGGCACGGATCGGTAGGCGAACGCGGACACCGGCACCATCACCGCGGCGCCCAGCATGTAACCGGTCGCCAACCACTGCACAGTCGGGACGCTCACCCCCCATGCTTCCATGATGGGCGTGAACGCGACGTTCAGATAAGTTTCGTTGAAGGTGGCCAGGAAAGCGGCGAAGGCCGCTACCGCGATCAATGGCCTGGAGCGCCGCCGAACAGAGGTGGTCAAGATGTTCTCGTCTTTCCCGGCGCTCGGCAACGCACCGGCGACAGAACAGACACCATGCAAGGCCGCGTGCCGTGATCAGGTTTACGTGCCGCAGCACTACATGTGTCGTTTCGCAGCAGGGACTTTACCACAGGCGCGAAAAGCGCAGGCCCTTGGAAACGCGATGGAACGGGCACCCGACTTAGCAAGCCGCGGAGCGCGCTCAGCAGGCGGCGGCACCCCGCCGCCAGCGCGGCAACCCGCGCCAGACATGTGATCCGATGCCAAACCACGCGACCGCTGCCCGGCGCCACGTGCAACGAATGGGCGACAAAGGTGCAATTTCGGCTGCGAGACGAGCCGCGCGGCCAACGCGGCCAAGCGTTTTCGCTGGTCAGGGGTTCGAGTGAGCCGGGGATGTGGGCCAGGTGGGGCTTGAACCCACGACCGACGGATTATGAGTCCGTTGCTCTGACCGGCTGAGCTACTGGCCCGCACCCGCTGCCGCTCCGGTTCGCCCCCAGGCGAAGGTGGCTGCCAGCGGTCAACCCGGGTTCCAGAATCATCCTTGTTTCCGCAGGCCAGGAACGGTTTACGGGTGGCTCCCGGCACTGGACTCGAACCAGTAACCCTCTGATTAACAGTCAGATGCTCTGCCGATTGAGCTAGCCGGGAAAGGCGCGGTACAGCTTACCAGGTGCCGGTCGGAAGCCCGGCGGCATCGCCCAGGCGGGCTCGGGCGGCCCGCACCAAGGGGGCGGCGGCCTCCGGGTCAACACCGGAGGATGGCAACTCCTGGAGATAGACGGACTGATCCGATGGCCGGCGCCGAAGCGCCACGGCGACGTGGCCGGCCCCGACGGGCACGTGTTCGACTTCGATCACCGAAGCGCGCACGCGCTCGTTCACGATCGACGCGAAACGCTTGTCTTTCGGTCGCAGCGAGAACTCGTCCGTTTCGCGGGTGTCGGCGTAAGTGATCGCCAGGACGCCTGCCTCGGCCTGAAGCTTGGCGCGCTCGATTTGGTCCCAAGGATGGAACTCCTGATGCTCGGCGCTGGCCACGCCGAAACCGAAGGTTGTGGCGATAAGCCAGGTGGCGGCATCGGGCAAGGCGATCGCCGCCAAAATCTTCGATTGCGGCGGCTGGCCGAGCGCGCTGATCAGATGGCCGGGAGGTTTGTCGATGGGCACGTAGACCATTGGGCCACCTTACCTGGGGCCGGCGCTCCGGCCGGCCCGCGGCTCGACGGAGCCTCCCTGGTGACGAGTCGCCCTGAACGGGTCGCTAGGATTTGGCCATGACAACTGAGCAGCGCATCCAGATCAAGCTTCCGCCCAAGTTGGAAAGCGGCGTCTACGCAGATTTCGTCCGCGCTTGGCACACCAACGATGCGTTCGTGCTCGACTTCGCAGCCCTGTTGGAACCGCCCCGCCGCGAATCCGGACATGTGGTCCTGACGGCGGTCGTCGGGGCCCGTGTGCGAATTCCCCCAGCCCAGGTCTTCGAACTGATGAAGGCTCTAGAGCAACAGTTGTCCAGCTGGGAGAAGCAGCACGGGAAGCGGCCGGCCGAACCGGGCGGGTTCCCCCCTGACGAGGTCTGACCCCGATCCCCGCCGACGCTCCCGGACCAGCCGCAGGCATCCCGGCCGGGACACGCCGCCGTCAGTCCGAGCGCAGTTCGTCGCGACGGCGGAGCAGTTCGTTGATCTGACCGAGAGCGGCCTGGCGGCCTTCGGCGTCACCGGCGGCGTCGAGGCGTCCCAACCGTGACCGCAGGTCGCCGAGTTGCCGGGTGATGCCCAGCTGGAGAAGCCCTGAGATGACCCCGGCCACATACTCGGCTTCGCCGCCCTCGCGGACAGGCAGGGCCTCAACCGCCAAAGCCACCACCACTCCCACCACGGCCGGGGCCGCCAACTCGCGGACTTCGGCCATCCAGGCCGCCGGATCGCCTCCCTGAGCCGCCGCCCGCACGCCGCCGGCGGCGCGAATGGCGTCATGGACCGCCCGCAATTCCGGGACCTGGAAGACATCTCCGGCCAAGTCGTCGAATTGGCCGGGAACCAGCAGCGGCAGTTGCAGCACGGCCGCCAGAGCGTCATGCTCCGAACGCCCCACCGAATCGGCCGGGGAGCGCCAGCGCTGGCCCGGACCGCTGGCCGAGCCTTGCCCCGGCCCGGCTTGGCCGCCACCGGCGGCGGAGCGGCCGGAACGTCCGCCTGGGCCAGACCGGGCGGAGGCCACCTCGCGGCGGACCAGAGCCTCGTCCTGTCCCACCCAGCCGGCCAGCAGCCGCGTGTAGTCGCGGCGCAAGGCGTCATCTCTGATTCCAGCGACCATCGGGGCCGCCATCCGCATGCCGGCCACCCTGCCCTCGGCTGTTTCCAGATCGACTGACTTCAATGTGGTCCGCACGGCCCATCGGAACATCGGTTCGGCGCCTTCGACCAGTTCGCGCAGCGCCGATTCGCCTTGGCTCACCCACAGCTCGCACGGGTCCTGCCCTTGGGGGGCCACGGCCACGAAGGTGCCGGCATAGAACCGCTGCTCCTCGCCGAACGCGCGCATGGCGGCCTTCTGCCCGGCCTGATCGCCGTCGAAGGTGAAGACGACCTTGCCGCCAATCGAGGCGCCATCGGACATTTGCACCCCGGACGCAGGCGAGCCGACATCTCCTAGCAGGCGCCGCACCACCCGGATGTGGTCGTTGCCGAAGGCGGTGCCGCAGGTCGCCACCGCCTCCTCGACGCCGGAAAGGTGCGCCGCCATCACATCGGTATAACCCTCGACAACCACCACCCGGCGCTGACGCGCGATCGCCTTCTTGGCCAAGTCGACGCCGTACAGAAGCTGCGACTTGTGGTACAAGGGCGTCTCCGGGGTGTTCAGGTACTTGGCCGACTGGTCGTCATCGGACAAGCGCCGCGCCCCAAAGCCGACCACCGCCCCGGTCAAGTCGCGGATCGGCCAGACCAGACGGTTGCGGAACCGGTCCACCGGACCTTGGCGACCCGGCGAGGTCAGGCCGGAGGCCGCCAGTTCGGCCTCCGTGAAACCACGTCCGCGCAGGTGGCGAGTCAGGTTGTCCCAGCCGCCGGGCGCGAAGCCGACGCCGAACCGGTCGGCCACCACCCGGTCGAAGTTGCGCGAGCGCAGGAAATCGCGCGCCGGACGGGCCTCCGCGGCGCCCAAGCGCTCGGCATAGTAATCGGCCGCCAGCCGATTGGCTTCCACCAGCCGGCCCCGCGCCGGCTCAGCCGGGTCCGCCTCGCGCCCAACCGCGGCGTCTTCGTAGTGCAGGGTCACGCCGTAGCGACCGGCCAGGTACTCGACCGCCTCGGTGAAGCTGAGCGCGTCGGCCTTCATCAGGAAAGCGATCGCGTCGCCGCCCTCGCCGCAGCCGAAACAGTGCCACAGGCCGACTTGGGGACGGACGTGGAACGATGCCGTGCGCTCGTCGTGGAAGGGACACAAGCCCTTCAGGGAGCCGACTCCGGCGCGTTTCAGGTTGACCCGCTCGCCCACGATCTGGTCTATCTGGGCAACCGCCCGGACCGTCTCGAGGTCCGCCTTGATGATCCTCCCAGCCACGGACCCCAAGCCTAGTCGGGACGGCCGACAGCGAAGCGGCGGTGTTCGATCAAGGCAGACGAATCTGTCAACGACGCCAACTGGTCGACCACCACGCGGGTCCTGGCGACGTCATCGTCGGCTTGGACGAAGTCGGCCTGAAACTCCGGCTGCAGCGAGGCGGGCGCGGCCTCCATCAGGTGGCCGAACAGCTCTTTCAGCACCGCCCGCTGATCCACATAGATCGGGTCTTCCTGGCGCGGGGCCATCACGAACAGGGCCGCCAACGCCTTCAGCACGGCGATCTCCGCGCCCGTTTCCGGCGGCACCACCAGCTCGGCGGTGTATCGGGTCGCCCTGCCCGGCCCATAGCGTTGGCGGGTGGCGGTTTGAGCCGCCACCACGAACCGCCCGATCAGCTCCGAGGTCATGTTCTTCAACCCGGCCAGAGCCTGACGCGACCCGTCCCAATTGCGCGGCCACAGAGCCAGTCCGGTCAGGCGCCTGGACGCGACCTCGAGTTCTTCCAGCGGCCCGTCCCAGTAGCGCTCAGCCGCCAGTTCCGCGACCGCCCGGCGTTCCGGTCCGCCAGTCAGGGCAAGGGGAAAAATAGACCCGCCCACGATGCCGTCTTCGACGTCGTGCACCGAGTAGGCGATGTCGTCGGCCAGGTCCATGACCTGCGCCTCCACGCATTTCGCCAGCGGCGCCGCGCCTTGGCGGACCCATTTGAAGACTTCGATCTCCGGTTCGTAGACACCGAACTTCGCCGGATCGGCGCCAGGCGGCTGCTCACCGCGTCGCCACGGGTACTTGATCGAGGCGTCAAGCGCCGCCCGGGTCAGGTTCAAACCCCACGAGCGGCCCTCGGCGAAGACTTTCGCCTCCAGCCGGGTGAGCAGCCGCAGCGTCTGGGCGTTGCCCTCGAAACCGCCAGCCGCCCGGGCGACTTCGGCTAGCGCCCGTTCGCCGTTGTGCCCAAAGGGGGGATGGCCCAAGTCGTGGGCCAAACAAGCGGTGTCCACCACGTCCGGATCGCAGCCGAGGGCCTTTCCCAGTTCGCGGCCGACTTGGGCGACCTCCAACGAGTGAGTCAGCCGGGTGCGGATGAAATCGTCTCCGGTCGGATGGTCCAGCCGCCGCCACGGCGTTCGCACTTGGGTCTTGGCCCCGAGGCGGCGCAGCGCCGCCGAATGCAGCAGACGAGCACGGTCACGCTCGAATTCACTGCGCCGGGAGGTCTTGTCCGTCTCCTCGATCAGACGGGCTGAATCAAGGGGACCGTAACCTGCCATGCAGGCACGTTATCAGGCCAGATAACCTTAAGCGCGTGGATCAAGCCGTGCTCGCCCCTGGACCGACTGTTCTCAGCGCCCACAAGATCTCCAAAGTCTTCTGGATGAAGGACGCCAAACACCCCCTGCACGTCTTCTCCGGGGTCTCGCTGAGCCTGCGCGCCGGCGAGATGCTGGCCCTGGTGGGACCGTCCGGATCCGGCAAGTCCACGCTGTTGCGCTGTTTGGCCGGGCTGGAGCCCGTGACGGAGGGACATGTGGTCCTGCTGGAGACCAACTTGGCCCGCGCTTCGCGCTCGACCCTGGCCGCGATGCTGCGCGAGAACGTGGGGCTGCTGCTGATCAACCCGCCTTTGGTGCCCTCCCTGACGGCCCTCCAAAACGTCGAGTTGCCCGGGCAACTGGCCGGGCGGTCGGCCTGGTCGAACCGCGAATTGTCGATGCGCAGCTTGGAAGAGTTGGGCGCCAAGGACTTGGCCAAGAAGACGCCTGAGCAACTGACGCCGCCGCAAGCGGCCAAGATTTCCCTGGCCCGCTTGTTGACCCAACACCCCAAGATCGTGTTCGCGGACGAGCCGACGGGCCGCCTCAGCACCGCCGATTCGAAATTGGTCTTGAAATCTCTGCTCAAGCTGTCGGCGGCAGGCGCGGCCATCGTGCTGGCCACCCACGACCTCCACCTGGCCTCGCAAGCCGATCGGGTGATCACCGTTGTCGACGGATCTTTGGGAGCGACCCTGGAGCGCCCCAGCGCCGAGGAAATCCTCGCCGCCTTGGACCAGACCGCTTATGGAGACGACGAATGACACCGGTCGCCATGCGTGAGATGTTCACCAACTTGCGCCTGTGGATGGCGGCGGGGCCGCTGCTGGGGCTCACCGCGGCTTTGCTCACCATCACCTTCTCGATGCGCACGCTGAATGAGTCGCTGGCGGAGGAGGAAGTCGGTCTGATGGACCAGTACGACGCCACCTTGCTGGCATTGGTGCTGCTGGCGGGATTGGCCACGGCCACCGTGTCGGTCTACCAGGCGGCTCAGCGCACGCGGCGGCGGGTAGCCCGCCTGGCGATCGCGGGCCTGACCCCGAGCGGCGCCGCCACCCAGTTCTCCCATCAAGTGGTCGGGATCGCGGCGGTTTCGTCCGTGATCGGGATTGTGCTCGGTTGGGCGGTGGCGCCCCAGGCCGTGCGCTTCATCGCCTGGGCCGGGTCGGGTCGGGGCAATCTGCGCGGCCAGACCGACGCCTACGCCATTGTGGGGGCTTTCGTCATCACCTTGGGCCTGGCTCTGATCGCCGCGACTCAGGGCGCCAGCCAGGCCCGTTCGGTCGAGCCGATCGAGGCGCTCAAGCCGCTCCCGTTGCAACCGCCCAGGCCGCGGTCGCGCCGGCGCTCCTGGTTGGCGGCCGCTTGCGGCCTGGGGGCGCTGGTGACCGGCACGTTGACCGCCGTCCTGCCGGGGCTGGACGCGCTGGGGGCGGGGACTATCGAAGGCGCCAACATAGGCGCCAGCCTGGCCGGCGCGACCACTGTCCTGCTGGCGGTGTTCTTCGCGCTCAGCGCGCCGGTCTACTGCCCTTTCTTGATCCGCGCCTGGACCGTTTTCCTGCCCCGGCACCGGATGCCGGCCCTGTCCTTGGGCCGCTCCGGGGCCGCTTTTCAGGCCCGGCGCTCACTCGAGGCGTTCAATCTGATCCTGGTCGGGGCGTTGCTGGCCGGCGCCACCCTGTCGATCTATTTCGCTCGCAGCGCCCTCGATCCGGCCGGCCGCGGCTGGGTCCAGGCCCGCGATATCTCCGGGGTGGTTCTGGCCGGAGTGCCCGTTGTGTTGGCCCTGGTCGGATCCGTTCTGACGGTGGTCGCCACCGCCCGCAGCCGGGCGGCCGAGGCCCGCGTTCTCAAACTCTCGGGGGCGACTTCTCGCCAAGTCCTGCTGGCGGGCTTCGCCGAGGCTTTCATCCTGGCGGTCACGGCCACTGCGGTGGCCCTGGCCGGAGTGGCCATGATCGGCCTGGCCACCGGGATCGGCCTGGCCGGAGTGGCCCAAGCGCCCGCCTGGCCGGCCACGTTGGGGTTCGATCCGGTGGTTTGGATCGCCCCTCTGGGAGTGACGCTGGCAGGCATGGCCTTGATCACCGCCGTCGCGATCCCCTCCTTGATCCAAGGCCTGCGCCAGCTGACCCCGGCCGACGCCTGAACCCGCCCCCTTATGCGCGATGCCGTCCGGCCGGCGCCCGCTGTTGGCGGCGCCACCGTAGTGGACGGGTCGCGAACCGCCGGAAACGATCGTTTGGCGGCGCCGAGGTCGCCCCGACCCAGCCCAAAACGGTTTCGCTCCGGCGGACGATGCCGCCCCCGGCCCGCCCCCGGCCCGCGTCCGGCCCGCGTCCGGCGGAGTCCCGGCCCGTCAGCCTCCTGAGAGCGGAAGTTCGGCGCCGGCCAGGGAACGGGCCTGAGCAGGGGTCAAAGCGCGCGAGTCGAGCCAGCCCTCGGGCAGGCGGGGCCGCTTGACGCCGCCGGCACGGCCGCGGGGCGACTCGGCCGGCTCCCCCGGATAGGGCAGGTCCCCGTCCAAGGCGGCGGAGAGGCGGTCCAAGTCCTGCAGCGACGTCAGTTGGTGGGCGGCCGCCCGGGACTGCCCGCCAACCGGGTATCCCCGCAAGTACCAACTCATGTGGCGTCGCATTTCCCTCAGGCCCCTTTCCTCGGAGCCGAAGAAGTCGACCAGACCGACGGCATGGCGGCGGATCACATCCATCACAAAGGCCAGGCCCGGCCGCACCCGCTCGGGACGGCCCGCGAAGACCGCCTCCAAATCGGCGAAAAGCCACGGCCGGCCCAAGGCTCCCCGGCCCACCACCACCGCGTCGCAACCGGTTTCGCGGACCATGGCGGCGGCATCGTCGGCACTGAAGACGTCGCCGTTCCCCAACACCGGAACCGACTTGAGGGCCTGCTTCAACAGCGCGATCTGAGTCCAATCGGCCTTGCCGGAGTAGTGCTGCGCGGCCGTGCGGGCGTGCAAGGCGACCGCGGCGACGCCTTCGGACTCGGCCGCCAAACCGGCCTCCAAGAAGGTCAAATGCTGGGCGTCAATACCTAGGCGCAGCTTGACGGTGACCGGGATGTCGCCCGCGGCCGCGACCGCCTGACCGACTATCCGCCGGAACAGCTCCAGCTTCCAGGGCAGGGCCGCTCCCCCGCCTTGACGGGTGACCTTGGGGACCGGGCAGCCGAAGTTGAGGTCGACGTGGTCGGCCAGGCGCTCGCGGCGGATCAGCGCCACCGCCGCCGCCACGGTGGCCGGCTCCACCCCGTAAAGCTGGACCGAACGCGGCTGTTCGGAAGGGTCTTGGCGCAGGGCGCTACGGGTGGCGGCGTTGCCTTCGATCAGGCCCCGGCTGGTGACCATTTCGGCGACGAACAGCCCCCGGCCGAAGGACCGGCAGAGCAGCCGGAACGGCAAGTTGGTCACCCCCGCCATGGGCGCCAGGACGACCGGCGCCGGGGCTTGCAGGGGCCCCAGCCTCAAGGCGCCCAGCCTCATGCCCCCGCGAGCAGAGCCGCCAAGCGTTCTGTCACCTGGCTGATCCCGACCCGCTCTTGGGCCATCGAATCACGCTGGCGGATGGTGACGGCGTCATCCTCAAGCGAGTCGAAATCGATCGTCACGCACAGCGGCGTGCCGACCTCGTCCTGGCGACGGTAGCGCCGGCCGATCGCGCCGGCGTCATCAAAATCAACGTTCCAGCGGCGGCGCAATTCCGCCGCCAGGTCGCGGGCTTTGGGCGACAACCTGGCGTCCCGGGACAACGGCAGCACCGCCGCCTTCACCGGCGCCAGCCGCGGGTCGAGTTTGAGCACCGTGCGCTGGTCCACCCCGCCTTTGGTGTTCGGCGCCTCGTCTACCGTGTAGGCGTCCACCAGGAAGGCCATCACCGACCGGGACAGCCCCGCCGCCGGTTCGATCACATAGGGCACGTAACGCTCCCCGCTGGCCTGGTCGAACACCGACAGATCCTGGCCCGAGTGCTGCGAGTGGGTGGTCAGATCAAAGTTCGTCCGGTTGGCGATCCCCTCCAGTTCGCCCCATTCGGAACCTTGGAAGTGGAAACGGTATTCGATGTCCACCGTGCGCTTCGAATAATGCGACAGCTTCTCTTGGGGATGCTCGTAGTGCCGCAGATTCTCCGCCTTCAGTCCCAGATCGGTGTACCAGCGGGTCCGCTCGTCGATCCAGTACTGATGCCACTCTTCGTCTGTGCCCGGCACCACGAAGAACTCCATCTCCATTTGTTCGAATTCGCGGGTCCGGAAGATGAAGTTGCCGGGGGTGATTTCGTTGCGAAACGACTTCCCAACTTGCCCGATGCCGAATGGCGGCTTCTTCCGCGACGCCGCCACCACTTGGGCAAAGTTTATGAAAATCCCCTGGGCGGTCTCCGGGCGCAGGTAGTGCAGGCCCTTCTCGTCTTCAACCGGCCCCAAGAAAGTTCGCAGCAGGCCGGAGAATTGCTTCGGCTCGGTCCAGGCGCCTTTGAGGCCGCAGTTCGGACAGGGCAGCCCGGCCAGGCCGCCGTCGGGGGCCCGGTGCTTGCGCTCCTTGTATTCATCCAGCAGGGTGTCCTCGCGAAAACGCTTGTGGCAGTTGGTGCATTCGACTAGCGGGTCGGTGAAGACCTCGACGTGGCCGGAGGCCTCCCAGACCTGACGGGGCAAGATGACCGAGGAGTCCAGCCCCACCACGTCATCGCGTGCCGTGATCGTCGACTGCCACCATTGCCGCTTGATGTTCTCCTTCAATTCCACGCCCAGCGGCCCGTAATCCCAGGCCGATCTGGTGCCGCCGTAGATCTCGCCGCACGGGAAGACGAAACCCCGCCGCTTGGCCAGGGAGATAACCGCGTCGATGGTGGAGGAAGCAGAGGCCATGGCGCCTAAGCCTAGCCCAGGGCCGCCGCCGACGGATTCGTCCCAAGGGCGCCGGCGGCGCGCTATCCGGGGCCCCCACCCGGCGCCCGGCCGCCAAACCCGTCCCTCTGCCGCCAGCTCGACAACTTGGCGAGGCCCCGCAGGGGGCCACGAGACTCCATCCGCGACCCCAGTGGCATCAACGCCGGCCGCCCCTGAATGATAACGTCGCCATTTGGGCATCGAGACGGCCTAACGCTGCCTCTTTCCTTATCACAACGCGATAAATGTTTCTTTATAGACGCGCTTCGACGGGCCTATGGCGACGTGGCCTTGAACGGCGCAAGCCGCCCCTTGAGGGCTTGCGCCGGCCCACGGCCGGGCCCGGCAGGCACTTCTGGCGGTCGTAGATTCACGCAGGTCAATCTGAGGATCAACGAACAGGACACGTCCGTCCTGCCCAATCGACCGTCGGCGCCCAGTCTGTCAGACCCCTCCCCCAAGGCCGCCCCAATCCGATCGTGTCGCTTCCAGGATCCGCCCACTCGCACCCGCTCGGGGCTGGCGAAGCCCTTGTGCCGCCCGCCCCTCACTGGTTCCATTTCCACCGGCAGCTTCTCGCCAGGCGCTGAGAACCGACTACCGCAGCCGCGCCAGCCGCAGGCAGTGTCCCGGGTCGCCGCCAACACCTGAACTCATGACCGTTGGACCGTGGGGCAGGCGCCCCGCACTTCAGAGAGGAAGACGCGTGAAGAAGAACAGAACAGTGCCGTTCGTCGCCGCGATCACCGTCGGTATGGCAACCATGCTCGGCTGCGCCGAGGACACCCCGAAAGATGACGCCGCCGACCAAGCGACGGTCGTCTGGTGGGGCTACGCCCCAGACACCTCGGTCGGCGAGCTCTGGGCCGCCGAGTTCATGAAAGACCACCCAGACATCAAGGTCGAGTACACCAACTACGAAAACGTGGACTACGCTCCGGCGATGGAGGCGGCCATGCAGAGCGGACGGGGGCCAGACGTGTTTCCGGTCGCGACCGGCGGAGTGACCGGGCGAGAATTGCTCGGCCCATATGGGATGGATCTGGCGTCAATAGCCGAAGAGGAATTGGGGCCGCTCTGGAAAGACCAATTTGGGCCCGGCTATGTCGATCAGCTGACCTATGACGGAGCGATCGTGGCCCTGCCGGTCGGTGGAGTCGCCACGGGCTTCTTCTGGATCAACAAGGACCTGTTTGATACCCATGGTGTTTCAACAGAGCTAGCGACATATGACGACCTAAAGGCCGCTTGCGAAACATTCGGCGCCGCCGGAGTGACGTGTTTGACCATGGGCGTGGCCAGCCTCGACTGTTTCATTATCGATCTAATGCACACGATTTCGCAGTCTTACGACCATGACTACTTCCTCGAAGCCGTTCTGGGCGAGAGAAGCTTCGATGACCCGACATTTGTGGCTATTCTTGACAAACTCCGAGAGATGCTGGCGGACGGAGTCTTCGCTCAGAACGTTGTGTCGATCAAACAGTACCCTGAAGCAAACAACGAGTTCCTCTCCGGCCAAGCCGCTATGGTGCATATGGGCACCTGGTACGCCCAGTACGCCAAGCGAGATGGGATGATCGCGTCGATGGAGGCGGCCGGCGTCTCAAACCCGACCCCGTTCACCATGATGCCGATGGCCAGCCCGGACTTCGCCGGAGACGGCCACCCGGCCAAGCCGTTCGGGGATGTCGATTACGGCATGGCCATCAACAAAGACACCAAGAATCTCGAAGCCGCGAAGACGTTCGTGCTCTGGCTCACTTCCACCAAGACCGGCCAACAGACCGTGGTGAACGCCATCGACCTGCTGCCGGCGCTTACCGGCGTGCAACCGGAGTGGGACAATCTAGGTCTGGTCGACCCGGAGATTCAGATACCTGCCTTTACTGAGCTCTTCGACGAAGGCGCCAATCCCGACGGCTGGCGGCTGATGGCGATCACCTCGGAGACCAACAACGCGCTGGTAGTGGCCGCTCAGCGGGCGCTGAGCGAGCCTGGCGCCAGTACCGCCGAAATCGCCAAGCAAGCTGAGTCTGAGGTGTTCCGCACGGACTTCTAGGCCACATCACCCACGCCATCCACACCACCCGACGCCTGAAAACGCTATGTCTGCCAATCTGCAAGAGTTGCCAGGCCGCCGCCGGGGATCGCTCACCGCCCAGTGGGCAATCCCCGGCCGGCGCAGTCCCGGCAAAGGCCCCCGTAAGGGTCGAATCCCGAGCGGACTCGGTTGGATGCTGCCGGCGGTGTTGTTCTCGACCGGTCTGGTCTACGCCTGCGTCGGCTATGTGGGCTACGTGTCTTTGATGCCGCCGCGGTGGCGTCCGGTCTACCCACCTGCGGTCGAAGGATTCGACTCCTACGCCCAGGCGCTGGATGACCGCCTGTTTTGGACCAGCATTTGGCACACCGCCCTGTTCTTCCTTGTTTCCTATGCGTTGATCGTGATCCTCGGCATAGTCCTGGCGGCGCTCATGCACTCGAGGATCTACCTGCCAACGATCTTCAAGGTGATCATCTTTGTGCCGTCGGTCATCGCGCCAGCCATCATGGCCCCGGTGCATCGCCAGGTCTTCGCCGCAGACGGTCCAATCAATTGGTTCCTTGAGCGGCTCGGCCTCATCGCTGTCGAGGCCAACGGGACCAGGGTCTGGGCGGGATGGCTGCAGGGCCTCCTGCCAAAGATCGGGCTAGGCGATGTCACGCCGAACTGGATACAGCCGACCACTTCTTTGTGGGTCGTCGTCGCCGCCCAAGTGTTCAGTTCGGTTGGAATCGCCTTCATCTTGTTCTTCGCGTCAATGGGGCAAATCGACCGGGAAACCCTCGAAGCCGCGAAAATCGACGGCGCCGGCAATATCAGAGTGCTCTGGTCCATCATTGTCCCCGCCACCCGGCCGACCATTGCCACTCTCGCCATTCTCCACGGTATCACGTCCCTAAAGCTATTCGACTACCCCTATCTCATAACCTCCGGAGGCCCAGCCCATTCCTCGGAATTCCTGGGAACCCTCATTTACAACGTCCTATTTGGAACATCGAGCCGTTACGGCTATGCCTCCGCGTTATCGGTGATGCTGTTCGTGCTCGCGCTCGGGACCTCTGTGCTGATGAGCCTCTCCACCCGCGAGCGGCGCCCACGAGCACCGAAGGCGGCCGGCCGTGTTTGAGATTCGCGGCCGACTTCACCGACTCGGCATGACCGTTATCACCGCAGTCCTTGTCATTCCCTTCCTCCTCCCCATGTACACCATGGCCCGCGGATCTCTGCAAGGCGCTGGGTGGGCCAACTATAGGGCTGTCATAGCGCTTCCCGGGTTCGTCACATACTTCAGGAATTCCGCGATGATCGCGGTCGCCACCATATGTATTGTGTATGTGCTCACAATGATGGCATCCTACGGGTTCTCAAAGCTTCGGATACGGCACAAGGAGATCTACTTCTGGGCGCTGATGGGCGCCTTGACGATGCCTGAAGTCGTGCTCCTGATCCCCCTGGTCTCGATGGCCGCGAAAACCGGTGCCGCCGGAACGGTGTGGGCGGTTATCATTCCGCTTGCGGCCTTGCAGATTCCGTTCACGGTCCTGTTGACGCGCAACTATATCGATGGTATTCCGGACTCCATCCTCGAGGCGGCGCGAATCGATGGCGCCGGCACTATCCGGCAGTTTTGGAGTATCATTTTGCCGCTGACCAAGCCGATGGCGGTCGCCATCATCGTCTTGGTCCTCATCAATTGCTGGAACGCTTACTTGCTTCCGCTTGTCCTTCTCGGCCAGGAAGAAGGCCTAATGGTCGTCACCCAATTGCCGAATTCGTTCAAGTCGATGTACAACGACGACCAAACCAAGATATTGGCCTGCGCGGTCTTGGCGGCCATACCAGAAGTTGCCGCTTATGTTGGCCTGCAGAAGCACTTCGAACGGGGAATGACAGCAGGGGCACTCAAATAACGGCGCACTCAGTGCCGTTCAGACAACCGAACTAGGAGACACCGAAGAATGAACAAAGAATCCGCCCAGCCGAAAGGGAGCGTGGCGTTCCCGGAGGGTTTCGGATGGGGTACCGCCACGGCGAGTTACCAAATCGAAGGAGCGGTCACCGCCGGTGGCCGCAAGTCCTCCATCTGGGACACCTTCAGCCACACGGCCGCCAAGATCCGGGACGGCAGCAACGGTGATCGCGCTTGCGACCATTACCACCGATACCTGGAGGACGTCGACCTCCTGGCAGGCCTGGGAGCGCCGTACTATCGCTTTTCCCTGGCTTGGCCCAGGATCCAGCCGGACGGTGTGGGCAAGGCGAACCAAGAGGGCTTGGACTTCTACAAACGCCTAGTCGAGGCGCTGCTAGTCAGGGGAATCACGCCCTGGGTGACGCTTTACCATTGGGATCTGCCCCAGAGGTTGCAGGACCAGGGCGGTTGGCCGTCCCGGGAGGTGGCCTATCGCCTCGCCGACTATGCCGAAATCGCCTTCAAGGCCCTTTCCGGCCAGGTCGACCATTGGACCACGCTAAACGAGCCGATCTGTTCGTCTCTTCTCTCCTATGCCCAAGGAGAGCACGCGCCGGGCCACCGCGATCCACTCGAAGCCATCCGGGCCGCCCATCATCTGCTGCTTGGCCATGGCCTGGCCCTCGAACGCTGGCGCCACGAGCAAAGGGATGGGCACCAATTCGGCATCACCATCAACCTAGAGCCCATTGTCTGTGCGGGACCCGACGAAGCCGATCGCGACGCCGCCAGACGGGTTGACGGCATCACCAATCGGCTCTTCCTTGATCCGGTCCTAAAAGGCCAGTACCCCAGCGACGTGATATCCGACCTCGCGCCGTTGACAGACTTCGGTCATGTCTTTGAGGGCGATCTCGAAGTGATCCGCCAGCCTCTTGACATGTTCGGGTTGAACTACTACCACCGCAATTGGATCACAGCCGGTGATCCCCGCTCTGACCGTTTTAGTCCTGGCACGATCCGCGTCGGCTCCGCAGACTCAGTTGTGGTCGACCCGGGTCTGCCCACAACCGCGCTCGATTGGCCGATCGACCCGGGCGGACTGACAGGGGTGTTGACCTGGTTGGCCGAGACGTACCGCATGCCGCCGATTTGGATCACCGAGAGCGGGTCGGCCTGGAACGACCGAGTCGATGGCGACGGTGCGGTGCATGATTCAGATCGAATCGCCTATCTGGATGCCCACCTGAGAGCGGCTAGGGCGGCGATCGACGCGGGCGTCGACTTGCGCGGCTATTTCGTGTGGACCTCGACCGATAATTTCGAGTGGGCCCTAGGCGAGTCGGCTCGGTTCGGCCTGATCTACTTGGATTATGAGACCCAGCGGCGCATTCCCAAGGATTCCTACCGCTGGTTTCGAGATGTCGTGGCTCGCAACGGTTTAGCCGATTGAGTTCAAGAGCACCTTGAGCCTTGCTCAGCGTGGAGCGGAACCGAGGTAATATGTCCCCCATGGCAGCGACCCCCGCCCGCGGTCGACGCAAGACTGGCCCTTCCATCGAGGATGTGGCGCGGCTGGCAGGTGTCTCCGCGCAGACGGTTTCACGAGTCGCCAACGGGTCTGAACAGGTGCGCCCAGACACCCGCTCGCGTGTCCTGGGAGCGATGCGCCAGCTTGGTTACGCGCCCAACCAGGCCGCCCGCGCGCTGCGCAACGGCGCCTTCGGCGCGATCGGCCTATTGGCCCATCGCTTTGAGCGCACCGGCCCCGCGTTGACCACCCAAGCTGTGCTCAACGCGGCGGAGGCGGAGGGATATTCCGTGACGTTGATCAACGTCTCAGATCCGTTCTTGGCCGGATGGCGCAACGCGGCCGCGCGCCTGTCCAATCAAGCCGTCGACGGGTTGGTGATTCTGCGTACCGAAGCTGAAACGCCTGAGACGTTGGCGCTGCCGGTTGGATTGCCAGTCGCAGTCTCCGACTCCAAGCTGGCCGGCTACTGCCCCACGGTGGTGACCGACCAAGTCCAAGGCTCCCTCGACGCCGTCAGACATCTCCTGTCGCTGGGCCACCGCACCGTTCACCACATCGCTGGACCCGCCAAGTCCGATCCGGCCAGTCTGAGGCAGGCGGCCTGGCAGCGCGCTCTCGAGGAAGCCGGGATTGTCGCGCCGCCGCCCTGGCCAGGAGACTGGACCGCTCGATCCGGCTACTTGGCGGGTCAGCAGATAGCCGCTGATCCGGCGGTGACAGCCGTTTACTGCGCCAACGACGAGATGGCCTTCGGGTTGATTCGCGCCCTGCACGAGGCCGGTCGGCCCGTTCCCGCCGATGTCTCGGTTGTTGGCTTTGACGGCATCGCCCTGGGCGAGTTCGCCTCTCCCCCGCTGACCACCGTCGCCCAAGACTACGGCGCGATCGGCCAGGCTCTGGTGGAGCTGCTGGTGGAGCAGATCCGCTCCGGAACCAGCCTGGGGTCCAAGCGGGTCACAGTGCCCACCGAACTGATCATTCGGGCGACAACCGCCGCGCCCGCCGCTGACCCCTAGGAAACCGGAACAAACCGGTTTCCTAGGGCGAAGCAGCCTTTGCCTTCCGCGTTTCCGCTGGTCAGCGTTCCGCTGGTCAGCGTTCCGCTGCCCTGCGTCAACACGGTCGGAGCGTGGTTGTTCACCACGCTTCTAGGCGCGCTCCCGCCAGGCGCCCCGGGTTCGGTCGCCCGATCTAGCCCCGACCACGACCGCCAACAGGCCTTGAACGGTGAGATCAGAGCAGGTTCGACTTGACGGCGGATTGTTGCGAAATGATAATCGTTCGCGTGTCTACAACCCACCGTCGCTCACGCGCGCTCAGCCATGACCTAGCCAAACCTCTCCGCCCAGGGGCCAGACCCGCCCGCAAGAACCACCGCAGACCATGGCGTTCCATCGCCTCCTCGATCGCCGCGCTGGCTGCTGTGACCCTCGTCTCCGCCTGCGGCGCGCCGGCCGGGTCGGACCCCTCCGACCGAACCGACGGCGCAGATGGCAACGGCAACGGAACCGGGCCGAAGGTGATGGCGTCCTTCTATCCCCTGCAATGGTTGACCCAGGAGATCGCCGGCAGCCAGATCACGGTCTCCAGCCTGACCCCGAAGGGCGCCGAACCCCACGATTCAGAGCTTGAGCTATCCCAAGTCTCGGCCCTCGGCGAGGCGGACCTGCTGGTCACCCTGGGCGGGTTTCAAGCCGCGGTCGACCAGGCTGTCGAGGCCAATCCGCCCAAAGCCGTCCTGGACGCGGCCGACGTGGTCCCAGTCGAAGGGGACGACCCGCATTTCTGGCTCGACCCGACCTTGATGGCCGAATTGGCGACGCCCGTGGCTGAAGCTTTGGCCCAAGCCGATCCGGCCGGGGGGCCGGGCTACGTCGAACGGGCCAACGCCACCGCGGCGGCGCTCAAAGACCTAGACCAAGAGTTGTCCGCCGGCCTGTCCGATTTCAAAGGCTCGATCCTGGTCACAACCCATGCCGCCTTCAACTACCTATCCGCCCGCTACGGCCTCGACGCCATGTCGATAGTCGGCGTCGACCCGGAGGTCGAACCCAGCCCAGCCCGCATCGCCGAAGTCGCTCAGCAACTCACCGGCCTCAAAGTCAAGACCATCTATTTCGAGGATCAGGCCTCGCCGAAGACCGCCGAGGTCTTGGCCGACCGCCTCGGTCTGGCCACTGCCGTGCTCAACCCGATCGAGAACGACAACGCGGGCGACTATCTTCAAACCATGCGATCCAATCTGACGGCACTCCAATCCGGCCTGGAATCGCCTTGAGCGCGCTGGCCACGGCCGCCCACGTCGATGTCAACCTGGCTGGCAACCGCATCCTCGAGGACATCGATCTAACCATCCGGCCGGGCCAACGGGTAGGCATCCTGGGAGCGAACGGATCGGGCAAGTCGACTCTGATCAAGGCGCTGCTAGGCCTGGTTCCGCTGGCCAAAGGAGAGGTCGAGTTGTTCGGGCAAACTCCCGGCCGACAACTCCCCTGGGCCAAACTGGCCTATGTCCCCCAAACCTCGGCTGTGGGGGCCGGCGTGCCCACTTCCGCGCTGGAGGTGGTCCGGGCGGGTCTGCTGACCGGACGGCGGCCATGGCCGCCAAAGGGATCCAAGACCCGCGCCCTGGCCGCCTTGGCGGCGGTCGGACTCGAGGACATCGCCCGCCAGGCCGTCGCCCAACTCTCGGGCGGCCAGCGCCACCGCGTTCTGCTCGCCCGCGCGCTGGTCCGCGATCCGGAACTGCTGATCATGGACGAGCCTTTGGCCGGTGTGGACGCGGCCTCGGCCGAACGGCTGGTGCAAGCCCTTGAGCGGCGCGGTCAAATGACCTGCCTGGTGGTCCTCCACGATCTGGGACCGTTTGAGCGTTACCTGCGGCGCGGCATCGTGCTCTCGCATGGCCGAATCGTGGCCGACGGACCCCTGGCCGAGGTGCTTCCCACCGACCACCACCACCATCACGAGGATCCCCGGCCGCGCCGGTCGCGGACGCCCGAACTCGAGGTCCGCCCGTGAGCCAATATCTGGATTACTGGGCCGACATGCTGGCCGACCCGCTGATCCAACGCGCCTTGTTAGTGGCCATCCTGGTGGGCGGCGCGGCGCCGGTCGTCGGCACCTACCTGGTACAACGCCGCCTGGCATTGCTCGGCGACGGGATCGGGCATGTCGCGCTGACCGGAGTGGCGCTGGGCTGGCTGATCGGCGCCGGTCTGGGACTCGCTCCCGGAGCGCTGGCCGTGCCCGGCGCCGTGGTCGCGGCGGTGGCGGGGGCCGTGATCATCGAGGTGGTCAGGACCTCCGGACGGACCTCCGGCGATCTGGCTCTGGCCCTGATGTTCTACGGCGGCATCGCCGGCGGCGCGGCCCTGATCAAGGTCGCCGGCGGCACTTCCGCGACCCTGGTCTCCTACCTGTTCGGCTCGCTGTCCACCTTGTCGCGCGGCGATGTCGCCACCGCCGTGGCGTTGGCCGCCATCATCCTGGCGGTCGGTTTGACCGCCCGCTGGGCGCTTTTCGCCGTCGCCGCCGACGAGGATTTCGCCAAAGCCTGCGGCCTGCCGACCGCCTGGTGGAACATAGTCACGGCCGCTCTGGCCGCACTGACGGTCACTGTCGCCATGCGTGTGGTCGGCCTGCTCCTGGTCAGCGCGCTGATGATTGTGCCAGTCGCGATCACACAGCTATGGACGCGCTCGTTCGGACGCACCATGGCCTGGGCCGCGCTGATCGGCGCCGGCACCGGCGCGGCCGGGTTGGTGGCCGCGTATTGGTACGATCTCCCGCCGGGCGCCACAATCGTGGTGTTGGCCATCTTGGTTTACGCCGCGGCGGCGATCAGCCGACCCGTTCTGGTTAGAGTTAGGAGCGCCCGAACATGACCACCGGCAAGACCGCCGCCAGGCGCGCGTCCAAGGCTCGTGAGATGGTCTTGGATGGGCTGCGACAGGCTCAAGCTTTTCGCTCGGCCCAGTCCCTGCACATGGAGTTGCGCGCCGCCGGCCATGCCATCGGCCTGGCCACTGTGTACCGTAACCTCCAGATCCTGGCCGAGGACGCCCTGGTGGACCAGGTTCGCGTCGAAGGGGCCGAGGCGCTCTACCGCGTCTGCGCCCAGGACGGCCATCACCACCACGTCATTTGCCGTTCCTGCGGCCGCTCGGCCGCTGTCACCGGCCCCGATTTCGAGGTCTGGGCCGACCGCGTCGCCACTCAGGCCGGCTATTCAGAAGTGCGCCACTCGCTCGAGATCAGCGGCATCTGCCGTCAGTGCGCCGACGCTCAGGCCGCGCCATAGCGCCGCTCGCGTCGCCCATATCGCACGATGCCGTCCCACAGGTCGCGCCGGTCCACGTCCGGCCAGAGTTTGTCGGTGAACACCAGTTCCGCGTAAGCGCTCTGCCAGAGCAGGAAGTTCGACAGGCGGGCCTCGCCGCTGGTCCGCCAGAACATGTCCACCGGCGGGGTGGACATTTGCTCGGATAAAGAGTCCTCGGTGATCTCGCTGCCCTGCTCGGCCAACTGCTGGGCCGCCGCCGCGATTTCGGCCCGGCCGCCGTAATTGACGCACAGGGTCAACACCAGGCCGGTGTTCTGACTGGTCTGCGCCTCGGCCTCCTCAAGTTCTCGAATCACCGAGGGCCACAACCGCCGCCGCTCCCCCGACCAGCGCACGCGCACGTCCCAGGAGTCGAACAGGTCCCGCTTGGCTCGCAGCACACGGCGGGAGTAGCCCATTAGGAAACGCACTTCAGATGGCGACCTGCGCCAGTTCTCAGTAGAGAACGCGTAGACGCTGAGCCAGCTCACACCAGCTTCGATGGCGCCTGCGACAACCTCCACCAACGCCTCCTCGCCGGCTCGGTGACCTTCGGTGCGGGGCAGGCCGCGCTCGGCGGCCCAGCGACCGTTGCCGTCCATCACCACGGCGACGTGCTGCGGGACCTGGCCGGGCGGAATCAGCGGCGGCTTGGCGCCTGACGAATGACATGGTGGAGCGACAGACACCGTTCGACCCTACTCTCCGCGCCCTCTAATTGGACGGACAAATACGCAAGGGGACGGTGATTGTGTTGGTTCCACGCGGTCTTCGCCGGCGGCATCGGACCTGGGTCGGGCCGCCTTGTCTGGATTGTCAGGCCCGAACGGCTGTGACCCGGGCCGATGGCTGCCCCCAACGGCGCCGCTAGGCGCTAAACGGGGTCGGCCCTGAGGCGCTAAGCGGGTTGACCCAATTCGGGATCGACGTTTACGGCGTCCGTGTCGCCTGTGTCGCCTGTGTCGGCGGTCCGGCCCGGCCAGTTTGCGGCGCCTGATTCCGCGCCGACGCAAAGCTCGGCTTCCGGACGGGGCAACCACACCCGCATGGTGCTCGGGCCGCGATTGCCCCAGCGACGGTAAGGGATCAGCCTCACCTGCTCCGGCCTCAACCCCGGCGGCTCCGGCTGGGCCAAGTAGGGCCAAGAATGGCCTTCTGGCTGGCCCAACAGCCAGCCGGCGATTCGCGCCCCGTCGCCAACCGCCACCGGCGTTTCATCCACGTCCACCCGCAAGTCTTCGGCGCTGAAGCCTTCCGGCAGGTCCGTCGACTCGAGACAGAGCACCAACGGGCCACGCTCCACCGCCACACAGCCGCGAATGGCATCGATACGGGGATCCGGGTGGATCACTCGCGGGGCCAGGTCGATGTCCATCACGAAGCGGCGTGCGGGCCTGAAACGGCCACGAGCCACAGCCAGGTCTCCCTGGCGAGTCAGACCGTCAAGCTCGATTTCCGCCCAGCCGGGCACGCGCAGGGCCACCGACCATTCTTGCGACGGATCGCACTCCAGGACCGTGACTTCGACGCGGCCGTCCGCCGGGTAGCCGGTGCGCACGTCCAGCCGCACCTGGTGGCCGCTGGCCAGCTCGGCCCGAATCTCCCCGGAGGCGAATTGATGGATGCGCACCCGGTCGGCTTCCACCGTCGCGACTTGAGTGCCGAACGAGGCCACAAACCGGGCCACGTTGGGCGGGCAACACGACACCGTGAACCAGGGAGCTCGCGCCCCCGACTCGGCTCGCGGACACGGTTCGTCGCTGTCCGGCTGACGCCCTGGCCAGCGTAACTGCAGCGGGTTGGCGTAGAAGAAGGCGTCGCCGGCCAACGACGGCGAGCACATGATGGCGTTGTAGGCGGTCCGTTCAATGACATCGGCGTACTTCTCCTCGCCGGTGGCCAGCAGCAGCCGCCAGGCGACCATCACCGAGGCGATAGCGGCGCAGGTTTCGCAATAGGCCCGGTCGGGCGGCAGTTCGAAATCCTCTCCGAAGGCCTCGCCGGTGTGGCGCGAACCCATCCCCCCGGTCAAGTAGGTCCGCCGGGCGAGGGTGCGGTCGTACTGCCTGCGAACGGCTGTCAACAATTCCTGGTCGCCGGTCTCCACGGCCACATCAACCGCTCCGGCGGCCAAGTAACCGGCCCGCACAGCGTGGCCCCGGAAAACCGCGGCCGCCCGGACCGGCAAGTCGTCTTGGAAGTAGTCCTGGCCCCATTCGATCGCTTTCAACAGCCCATGGCCGCGGCGCTCGATGAACAGACGCGCCTGGTCTATGTACTGCGTCCGACCGGTGGCTCGCCCCAATTCAACCAATCCGACTTCGATCTCGGGATGACCGCAGACGGCCACCGTGCCGCCCACGCCGAACACCCGGCAGACGTGATCGGCGGCGCGCAGGGCCACTTCCACCAACTGGTCCTCGTGGCCGCAACGGATTCGAGCCACCGCCGCCTGGAACAGGTGACCGTAGCAATACAACTCATGTCCCCATTCGAAGTCTGAATACCGGGCCGGCAGGCCGGGCCGCCCGAAATGAGTGTTGAGATAGCCGTCAGGCGCCTGTGCCGCCGCGACCACCCCGGCCAACCGCGTGATTTCTCGCTCCAGGGCCTCGTCGCCGAGTCGAGCCGACTCCCAAACCATCGCTTCCAGGAGTTTGTACACGTCCGAGTCGGAAAAGTCCTTGCCGGTCCGGTTCGACTCGCCGGCGCCCGCCGCGACGAAGTTCCTCACCCATCCGACCTTGTCCTCCCAGGCCAGCGCATGCGGAATGGACGTGGTTCCATTCACCCTTTGCCGTTCGGCCCAAAAGCCGTCGTCAATGGTCACGTCGCACAACCCAAGCGGTCGCAACACCCCGTGGCCCGGCGCCACCGGGGCGCCGAAGGCGAGCTCTCGGGCGTAGGTTCTAGGCATTGCTGTTCAACCCTTCAGCGCGCCGGACATGAACCCGCGCACATAGTGCCTTTGCAGGACCAGGAACAGAATCAGGCAGGGCACCGTCATCACAGTCACCCCCGCTTGGGTGGCGCCGTAGTCGATCACACCCATTACCTGCTGGCGCATGTTGACCAGGGCTAGGGGCAGGGTCTGGTTGTCGCCGCCGAGCAAGTACAACGGCACCATGAAGTCGTTCCAGGCCGCCAAGAAGGCGAACATGCCCACCGTGATGAGACCGGGCTTGACGGCGTGAATCAGTATGCGCCACAACGCCGTCCAGTTCGAGCAGCCGTCCACCCGCGCCGCCTCGGCGATGTCGCGTGGCACCGCCTCGAATGAGATACGCATCATGAACACCGCGAACGGCAACTGGAACACGGCCATGATTATGGCCACGCCAACCAGGGTGTTGTTCAAGTGAACTGTCTTCAGCCAAATCACCAGCGGTATGAGCAAGGTCGCATAGGGCACCATCAGAATCGAAAGCACCAACAAGAACAGTCCGTTGCGTCCCGGGAACCGGAAGCAGGCGAAGGCGTAGCCGCCGAAGAACGACAAAGTCAGCGTGAAGAGCACCGCCAACACGCTGACCACGAGTGAGTTGAACAGATAGGTTCCCAACCCGGCTTGGAAGTTCGCCAAAGTGACGTAATTGCCGAACCCCCAGCCCTCGACCTGGTTCGATCCCGGCGAAGGGGCGAAGGAGCCGACACCCGCCCAAATCAGCGGATACAAGAAGATGATCGCCAAACCTCCGGTGAGCACGAAGTACGGCGTGCGGATAGCCAACCTGGCCGCGCTGCTCCTACGCCTCATCGTCGCCTCCCCTGAGCGCCCGCAACTGGACTATGTTCACCACGATCAACGCCAGCAGCGCCACCACCGACAGCGCCGCGGCCATGCCGAGAGACCGTTTCGATTCGAAAGCCAAGTTGTAGACCAACTGGACCACGGTCATAGTCGATCCATCGGGTCCGCCCTTGGTCAGAATGTAGAACTGGTCGAACGCCAGCAACGAGCCGGTGACACACATGATCGTGGACAACGCCAGCGCTGGCCGCAACAGCGGCAGGGTGATATGCGTGAAGATGCTCAAGGTCTTGGCGCCGTCAACCCGCGCCGCCTCATATAGCTCCGTCCCGATCCCCTGCAGGCCCACCAGCAACAAGAGCATGTAGAAGCCGACATACCGCCACAGAATCAGAAAGACCGTGGCCCACAACGCGCCGTCCGGACTGCCCAAAATCGACGCCACACCAATCTTCGAGAGCGCTCCTTTGAGCGGGCCGACTTGCGGCGAATACAGCGCATAAAACAGCAAGGAAGCCGAGGCCAGGCCGGTCGCCGCCGGCAGCAGAATGGCCGTGCGGAGCAGACCCTTCCAGCGCGAACTCTCCTGCACCAGCAAAGCTAGGCCCAGCCCCAGGCCGATCAGCAGGACGGTGGCGATGACCGTGTACTTGACCGTGAAGCCGACCGCCGGCCAGAACATGCGATTGTCCAGCACATCAGCGTAGTTCTCGGGGAAATTCCAGCCCTTGTTTCCGCCCAGCAGCTTCCAGTCCGTCCCGGACATGTAGAAGACCAGGAGAATGGGAACCACGAAGAAGACCAACACCACCACGGTCAACGGGCTCACATAGGCAAGACCGGCTCGTCGCGACTTGGCGGCGAAGTTCATCCTTCGCGCTGGGACCGTGCCAACCTTTTTCATCGCCACCTCGCTTGGGCAGCCCGCCGGGGACCCACGGCGCCCACCCCCGTGGGTACCCGGCCAGCTGACGGGTTTACTGGTCCAGCACGTCCGTTATCGCCTGATTGTCCGCGCCCAGCGTGTCCGCGTCCTCGAAGACCGCGTTGCGGAAGAGCACCGTCCAGGGGCTGCCCGCCGCGTTGAACGCCTCGGCGAAATAGGTGGCAACTGGTGTGCGCCCGTAAGCCACGGTCGCGTTCATGGTCAAAGCCAGCGGATCAGCCTGGGTGTACTCGTTGTCGAGCAGCGACGTGCGGCAAGGCACCTCGCCGTTCTTGGCGACAACCTCGAGTTGGGTTTCGTCCGAGAGCATCCAAGCGAGGAAATTCCAGGCCTGCTCCACGCTCTTCGAGTCTTTCGAAATCCCCATCGCGTCGCCGCCGAGGAACGTGGACTGACCGCCGCTGACGCCAGGGATCGCGCCCACACCGACGTTGATGCCCGCTTCCGCCGCAGCGTAGACGGAGGTGTTGGGATAGGGCATGACCCCGATCTTGCCCTCGGCGAAGGGCGCCGTCCAAGTCCCACCGGTCTCTTCCTTGGATCCTTCGCCCACAGCGCCGGACTTGTACAAGTCCTTATAGGCCGCATAGACCGCTTTGGCGTTGTCTCCGTCGAGCAGGGCGGTCTTGCCGTCCTCGGAGAGGACCTCGTCGCCGGCGCCCCAGATGTACGGGAACCAGGTGAAGACCAAGCAGCCGCCGCAGTTGCCGCCAAAGTAAGTGCCGGACACGTCTGCCCCGCCGGACGCCGCCACCGCTTTGGACTGGTCGACGAACTCTTGCAGAGTTGTCGGGCCCTTCTCCGGATCGAGCCCGGCGGCCTCGTAGAGATCCTTGTTCCAGACCATCACGGAGATGTCTGTGACGAACGGCACCGTGTGTTCCTGGCCGTCGAGGGTTCCGGCGTCGAGGTGGCCCCGGGCGATATCGGACCGGAACGGCAGCGCTTCGATCTGGTCGGTCAGTTCCGTGAACATGCCGTTTTCGACCCAGTAGGGCAACCGCACCACATCGCCGGCGAGCAGGTCGGGAAGCTCGTCGTTGGTGGCGGCGGCGCCGACCTTGCCCTCCATGTCGTCATTGGGGATGATCTCGAGTTTGACTTGGTTCTGATGGCTTGAGTTGTAGGCGTCGACCAAAGCATTGGCCTGGCGCTCCAATGGCGCCCGCGTCCACATGGTCAATTCCGTGCCGTCGTCCACGCCGATGGTGTCGCCAGCCGCCCCGCTGGCGCCGCTTGGCGGAGTGCTCTTGGACGAGGGCGAAGAATCCTGCTCGCAGGCGGCCAGGGTCAGGCCGACTGCGCCCACTAGCGTCAGGATGAGCACCCGTCGGGAAACCCGAGCGCTGCGCTGCTTCTGAGACATGGTCTAATCTCCTTTGTTTGGACTCATATGCCGGTAGGATTCGCTAGATTACCGAAAATACCGAAAAGGTTTTCTTAGCGTAGCATGGCCTTCGGAAGCGTGTCAAAGACCTTAGCTGGGCGTTTCCTGTATCATCGGAAGAAACCGGTTTCGAGACGTCAGGAGGGGCTGCGGATGAGCGCGGACAAGGTTGTCACCCTCGCGCAAGTCGCCACAGAAGCAGGCGTGTCGGTGGCGACGGCGTCCAAAGCCCTCAACGGACGCGCCCAGGTTCGGGCCTCCACCCGCCAGCGGGTCCTGCACGCCGCCGACAAGTTGGGGTTCGTTCCCAACGCTCTGGCCAAAGGGCTGCTCTCGGGGCGGTCCGGAACCGTTGGCCTGATCACCCACGATCTGGAAGGGCGGTTCTCCATCCCGATTCTGCTCGGCATTGAGGACGCCCTCGGCGCCGAGAACACTTCCGTCCTGCTCACCGACGCACGTGGAGACGCGATTCGGGAACGCTATCAACTGCGGACCCTCTTGGGGCGTCGGGTCGACGGCATCGTGGTGGTCGGCGAACGGACGAATGCGCGCTCAACCCTGGGCCACGACATCCCCGTGCCGATCGTGTACGCCTATGCGCCCTCGCAGGACCCGACAGACTGCTCGGTGGTTTTCGACAACGTCGGCGCCGGGCGGCTCAGCATTGAGCACCTCTTGGCCTGTGGGCGTTCCCGTGTCGCCATCATCACCGGCGATCCGACCTACGGCGCCGCCCAAGAGCGAGCCGCCGGCGCCATCGAAGCCCTCGCCAAGGCCGGTCTCAGGCTGGTCGCCGAGCCGGTCTTTGGGACCTGGTCGGAAGCCTGGGGACGGGGCGCGACGCGTCTGTTGTTGGATCAGGCGCCAGACGTCGACGCCATCCTTTGCGGCAGCGACCTTATCGCCCGCGGCGTGCTCGACGCGCTGCGTGAACGCGGGCTGGACGTCCCGACCGACGTCGCCGTCATGGGACACGACAACTGGGAGGTCCTGGCCGCCGGCGCCCGCGTGCCGCTGACGAGCGTCGACATGAACCTGGAACAGTTGGGCCGGCGCGCCGCCACCCGCTTGGCCGAGGCGATCAACGGCCGCTCCCAACCAGGGGTGGACATGATCGCCGGCCGGATCGTCGCGCGGAGTTCGACCACACCCCTCGATTGACCAGCGGGCCGGCCGGACCCGGCCCCGGAGAGGCTTCTAGCCATGCGAATCGGCGTCATCGGCGCGGGTTACGTCGGCCTGACCCTGGCCGCCTGTCTGGCGCGGATTCGCCAGGTCACCGTCTGCGATGTCGATTCGAGCAAGGTCGCGGCGATCAACCAGCGGCGCTCGCCGTTCGCGGACGCGACCTTGGGCGCGTACTTGCAGGAAACCCCGTTGCGGCTGGCTGCGACTGACTCGCCGCAGACCGCTTGCCGCGATGCCGAGTTCGTGTTCCTGGCGGTCCCCACGGACTATGACGACGAATCCGGTTGCTTCGACACGTCTGCGCTGGAAGCCGTGCTGGACCAGACCACCCGCATCGCCCCTGAGGCGATGTTCGTCATCAAGTCGACTGTTCCGGTCGGTTTCACCAACCGCATGAGGCGGCGTCACCAGGGCATTCAAATAGTGTTCGCGCCGGAGTTTCTGCGTGAGGCCCGCGCCCTGGAGGACTCCCTGCGGCCCAGCCGAATCGTGATCGGCGACACCACCGACCTCGGCCGGCGGCTGGCCCGGCTTCTGGTCGAAGCCGCGCTCAACGATCCTCCGCTGGTTCTGCTCGGCTCATCCGAGGCCGAATCCGTAAAACTGTTCGCCAACGCCTACCTGGCGCTGCGAGTGGCCTTCTTCAACGAACTCGACACTTACGCCGCCGAACACCATCTTGACTCGCGTCAGATTGTCGACGCGGTCTGCTTAGACGAGCGCATCGGGAATCACTACAACAACCCTTCCTTCGGCTACGGCGGCTATTGCCTGCCCAAAGACTCCCGCCAACTCCTGGCCACCTACGGCCTGCTGCCGCAGAACCTGATATCCGCCGTGGTCGCGTCGAATGCGACCAGGATGAAGTTCGTCGCCTCCGACATCTTGGCCCGCGGCCCCAAGACCATCGGCGTGTACCGCCTGGTCATGAAGACCGGTTCGGACAATTTCCGGGAATCAAGCACCCTGGGCGTGATGAGGCTGTTGGCCGCCGCCGGCGTCGAGCTGATTATCTATGAGCCGCTGCTGGCCCAGGACCGCTACGACGGCCACACCGTCTTGGCCGAGCTAGATGATTTCAAACGCCGATCAGACTTGATAATCGCCAACCGGCGTTCCCGCGAGCTGGCCGACGTGGCGGCCAAGGTTTACAGCCGCGATCTGTATTGCCGCGACTGACGGCCCGCGGCGCTATGAGGCCAGCCCGGCGTTGGGCCGGGGGTCCCAAACCGGCAGGAAGACCAGCGGCCAGGCCTGTTCGACCGGAAGCGGCGACCCGTTGTGGATCTCCCGATCCGGGTCATGCTGGCAGCGTCGGATCCGGATGCGATTGGAGATGTTGCGCGTGTGTATCACTTGCAGCCATAGCGCGGTTTCATTCAGTATCGGATTGTGCTGGTGAACGTTCATATGGTTGAACTGGTACACGCCTTGGCCGCTATATCGATGGGCGTAAACCGACAGGTATGACGAGGTGGTGTGGTAGACGGTCTGAATGACGCGGAAATCGGTCTTGTAGCCGTTGCAGGCCACTATGTACGCCTCCTCACGGCCACCGTCTTGGGCGGTCCGCGCCGTCCGGCCGATTTCTTCGAGGTAGTTGTCGGCTAAGGCGTCATCGGAATCGAGGCGCGTGAGGATGACATCGCTGTCCCCCGTTCCTTCGATGTGCGCGGCCGGCGCGGAGTTGATCTCGCCGCGCTCGATGAACAGGGGCACGAACGGCGCCGGCAGATTCAAGTGTTGTTCCCAGCGTTCCTGGTCGGCGCTGTCCATCAATATGAACACCGCCCGCAACGGCGTGGTCTGGCGCAGCAGCGACGGGCCAGTGCAACGCCGCAAGATGTCGGCCCTGGCTTTGAACCAAGCGGCCCGATCGGCGTCATCGGCGAATTCCGGCTCTCCGGCGATGCCCCGGACCGAGAAGCGAATCGAAACATAGTGGTTCATCTGTGCCTGCCTGGGAATTGTGGTCTGCGGGTTGACGGCCGCCGTCGGCGCCGGCCGCGGGCCGACCGCTGGATCGGGAGGTGCCACCGCGCCCGCCTCGGGCGCGCCTGCCTCGGCCGCGCCTGCCTCGGAAACCCCTGGTTCGGATGCGACCGGCCTGGATGCCCCGGCCTCGGAGGCAACCGCTTCAATCGGCTCCGCCGCGACAGGCGGCCCGGCGCTATCCAGGCGCATGAAGTGGGCTTCGATCAATCCCAGGGCCTCTTGTTTGCCCAGAGGATAATGGCCCAACGTTGTCGTCGTGATGATCCGCTGGACGCCCAACCGCTCAACCGACTCGAGCCGAGACAGGCCCTCCATCAATTCGAGGTGCTCCGGATGACAGTAGTCCGTGGTGTTGGTCACCAACACGAACGGCGGGATGCGGCCCTCGTGGGAGAACCGGGCCAGGACGTTGACCCGTTCGGGATAGCTCAGCCGGAACTGCGCCAGCGGCCGTCCCACCACCGCCTCCTCGAGCAACAGGACGTGCCGCTTGAACGGATTGCGCTCCAGATCCGTGCGCGGGATTTCGGCGATGGCGGCCGCGCCGGCCAGGCGGGAAGCCATCATCAGCGCCCCGAAGCCGCCCGCCGAGGAGCCATAGAACAAGATTCCCGGCGTGTCCACGCCCAAGGCAAAGGCCAGGCCGGCCACGGCATCCGCGACCTCGGCGATCAGATCGGCCTGGGGGTGCAAGAACCAAGCTCCGCGCAAACGCTCGTCTTGCCGCAGCGCCGGGTCCGCCAGGGCCAAGACATGGGCGTCAGGCAGATCGGAGACCCAGCGGCGGCGGTGGTAGAAGGGCATCCGCCGGGGCCCTTCGTTGGCCTGGGCGCCGGGCAGGAACACCACCAGGCGGGACGATGCCGTTCGGCGCGTCAGTTCCCCGTCCAGGACCAGCCCCGCGGACAAGCGCGCCTGGAAGGCGGCGGGCACGTCCGGCGGGGCGCCGGCCAAGCGTTCGGCGATCTGGTCCGGCGCCACCACCTCTCCCCGACCACGCACGCCGTCTAAGGAGTTGGTCATGTCGAGTACGGGCCAGCGCAGTACTCGCCGACCCGGTTGAGGAAGGCCTGACGGTCGAAATGCTGTTTGGCGTACCGCAGGGCGTTGAGGCTTTGGCGCTCATAGCCAGCCGGGTCGGCCCAGAGCTGGTCGATCACGGTCCCGGAATGCTTGGGCTCGCAGTAGACGGCCCCGGGGCCGAAGGTCGACTCCATATAGTTCGGCAGCACCACCACTAATCCCGCCGCCATCGCTTCGGCCGCGGCCATCCCGAATGACTCCACGATGTCCGCGGAATGGTAATAGACCCAGAAGTCGAGTTCGTCTAAGAACTCCTCGACTCGCCGGGAGCCGAAGGGGAAGACCTTCCAGCCATTGGGCGCCGCGCCGAGCGACTCCTGGGCATACCGGGCGCCGCCCAGAACGCGGACGTCGCGCAGGCCGTCGAGCGGATAGGCGGCTCGGATCGTGTTCGCGTCCGGCCATTTGTCCATCGCGTCGCGCGAATGGCGGCCGATCACCGGAGCGCGGTTGGGGCGGGCGTGGCGCGGAGTGGTCCTGGAGACGTCGACCAGGCCATGCCAGTCCGCCAAGGTCAACAGCTTGGGATTGACCAGCCCTTTCAACAGCTTGCGGATGACTCCGGACTCGGGAGCGATCCTCGGTTCCAACCCAAAGCAGGCCACCGCGTTGGCGATCACCCGCGACATGTCGTACACCGCGCCGGTGCCATCGGGGCGCTGCGGCTGGTGGTTGACCACCAGCACCAAGTTGGCGACCTCGATGTCGCTGCGGCGCGGGCTCAAGTAGTGCAGAACGCTGGGATGGCGCACTATGGCCAGGCCGGCGACCGCCCGATCCGCCAACGACAGCACTCTGGCGCGGTCATGCAAGGACAAAGCCAGTATCTCTGGATGCACCGGGGCCGGCGACAGCAGAGGCGAATCGATCTGAACCAGTCCCACGGTCCGCCCGGCGTCCAGAAGCACCCGGATCTCACGCGCGGCCAGAGAGGAATTCCCGCCCGGGAAACGGAAGTCGGTGGCATAGAGCACGTCCACACCGGTCGAGGCCTGGTGTTGTCGCGGCGCCGACAGAGACACCGGGGCCGAGAACGGACGCGGACCGGCCGCAACCAGGCGGGGTTTGCCGCCGCCCTCCACGCAGATGCGGTGCCACCCGCGCGAGGCCGCCTGGTACCACAGCCGCCGCGGGTCGATGTAGCCGCGATTGATCTCGCCGTCGGTCAGGGATGCCTCTCTGACCCTTTGGAACGACAACGGGACCCCTCCCACCGCTGGCACAGGATGCCCGGTCCAGGCGGCGACGCGGTCCATCATCTCTGAATCGGCGCCCCGGTTCATCTCATCCCAGGGGCCCACCTCTTCCAGCACTGATCGACGCACCATGAAGGACGACACGTTCGGTTGCGTGAAGGTCGGGTTGCCGTTGATCCGCGCGAAGAAGAGCTGGTCGGTCGCCCGCGTCATCAACGACACGTCGGCCGCTTCCTTGGGATGACGTTCAAGATAGGCCACCTGCTGCTCGATCTTCCGGGGATGCGACCAATCGTCGTCGTCATGCACGGTGACGTACTCGCCGCGGGCCAGGTGCCTGACCGCGTAATTCCGGGCTTTGTAGGTGCCGCCGTTGACGGCCAGGCGCGTCACCCTGATTCTGGGGTCGCGCTCGGCCCAGGCCTGAAGCTCGGGGCCGCCTCTAGGAGAGGCGTCATCCATAACCAGGATGTCTAGGTCGCCGTAAGACTGGCGCAGCAGACCTTCCAACGCCGTCGCCAGACGTGGCCCCGGCTCGAAAGTCGGGACTATCACCGTCACCAGCGGGCCGCCCTCGACCGGCGCCGCTGGCGCCGCGCCCAGGCGGTCGAAGGCCGGCGCATCGCCTGGTCTCAGCCTCAGGCCCTCGAACCCGCGCTCTTCCAGAGGCGCGCTGACCAGCTTTAGCCAAGCCCGCTCGCGGTCCTCGCTGGGAGCGCCGCGCAGGAACGGGTTGACCGCGTTGGCCTCCAACAACGCCGGCTGCGTTGGGTCGAGTTGGTCGATCTTGAGCAGTCGCAGGTACCGCCGCAGATCTTGGGCGAAGCCCAAATCGGCTAGCTGCTCCACGAAAACCAGCCGATCGGCGCGTTTGAAAGAACGCGAACCGAAAAAGCCCAGGGCGGCTTTGAACAAGGTCACCGCGTTGTAGGTGTCAGTCGGAGTCAAGCGTTGGTTGGCCAACACCCGCGCCAGGCAGACCAGCACGTCAGGGTCGAGCCCGCCCAAGAATTCACGTGACGAACGGTCGCGCGGCCGCTGCTGGATCCTCGCCACCGCCTCGATCAGATGCACACAGTCGAATCGCCCGCTGGAGGCCGCCAAAGCCAGCGGGTCGCGGGCGGCTATGGACCGGTTCTGAACCGCGAAGGTCGCGAGCAGCCCCGGTCCGGCCAACAGCGCCCGGCGAGCGTATTCAAGATCGGCGCCCGGCGGAGCGGCGTCAGCGCCGGCGCCCCCGGCCACACCCAGGCCGGCGGCCCGGATGCCCGCGGCCGCGTCTTTGGCCGCCGACCGCGTCTCGACCCCTTCGGAACGTGTCTTCCAGAGCAGTCCCCGGTTCCACAAGCCGACTGCCGCCGCAACCGCCGCCAGCAGCCCGACCGGCAACTCGGCCCAAGCGCCGGTCGCCGCGCAAACACTGATCAGCGCACCTGATCCGAACAACAACCCGAGACCGACCACCGCCCGTGGGGATAGCCGAACCCGCCACTGACACCACTTCTTGCTCACCCGCCCAACCTTTCCCATCCGACCGGGCCATGTCGTCCGAACACCCGTCAAATAGGCGTCGGCCACCCACCCCACGTGGGGGGCGGGCGGCCGACGCGCCGCAATATCCTTTCAGTTGATCGGCGTTAGCGCCACGCCGCTGTTACTCGGTCACAACGAAAGACCTCCCAGTGGACGGACCGGACTCGTTGCCAGCCGCGTCCCGGGCCCGAGCCGAGACCTGGTACCAGGCCACAGCCAGATCCGAGACTTGGCATGACCACTGTCCGGCGCTGTCGGCGTAGACCATGCACAGGACCGTCACCGGCGCCGTGGTGGTCGACACGCGCACCCGGGCGCCAGCCTCAGCCGTGCCGGCGAAGGTCACCGTCCCGGCCACGACCGCGTTCGCCGTCGGCAGCGTCAAGCGCGGCTTGTCCGGCGTGGTCACGTCGACGGTGAAGGCTTTCGACAGGCTCGCCCCCGACTCGTTGCCGGCCGAGTCCTTCGCCCGAGCCGACACCCGGTGTTCGGCCTCAGTCAGCGCCGCTGTGGGCGAGCACGCCCACACCCCCAAAGCGTTCGCCACGCCGGTGCACAACACGCTCGAACCCTCGGTCACCCGGACCGTCGAGCCGACCTCGGCCGTGCCGGTGAACTCGGGCTGCGCACTGGCCACCGCCGACCCGTTGGCCGGCTTGGTGATGACCGGATTCGCCGGCGCGCTCAAGTCGACCGTGAACGTCCTCGAGGTGCTGGCCCCGGATTCGTTCCCAGCCGCATCTTTAGCCCGCATCGAGACCTTGTACTCGCCTTCGGCCAAGGCCGGCGATGCCGCGCAGGACCACTTGCCCAGCTCGTCGGCCACGCCCCGACACAGCACCTTGGTCGGCGCCACCGTGGTCGTCACCCGAACAGTCGAGCCAGCTTCGGCTGTCCCCGTGAACACCGGATTGGCCGTCTTGAAGCGCGCCCCGTTGACCGGCGTTGAAACCGTCGGCGGGGCCGGAGCCACGCGATCGACCTCAACCAGGGCGTCGATCGCCTCGAACAGCTCGACGGTGGCCTCGTCCACTTCCCCTTGGGTGGCGTCATCGTCGGCCAAGACCGCGTTCGCCGCCGCCACCGCCGCCACTAACCCAGCCCACGAACTGGCCGTGTAGTCGGCGATAGAGAACCCGCCGGCTTGGCTGACGGCATCGGCCAAACCCGATTTGTCGACCAACACAACGACCGCGGTCGATGCCGACTTGGTCGGGTCGTAGGCCGATGTCGCCGTCACGGTCAGCGTTCGCGGCGTCTCATCGGGCGCCACCGTCAGCAGGCCCTCGGCCGAGATCGAAGTCCCCGGCGAGCCGTCCGCCACCGACCAAGTGACCTGGTCAGAGGCGTCTTCCAAGGTCAGCACAGCGGCTATGAAGGCCAAGGAGCCGCCCCGGTAGACGCTCGCCCCGGCCGGACCGACGCTGGCCACGCAGGCTGCCGGCTGCGACGTCACGGTCAAGTCGTAGACCACTGGCGGCGCCCCGACGGTGGAGACGTAACTCGGCAAGACCAATGCGCCAGTCAACTGATGCGGGCCCGGCTGGCACAGAATCACCTGGTCATACTCATCCCAATTGATTCCGATGGACAGGTTGTCCTGCGACCCGTCGTTGTAGAGCACCGTGGCCGTGGCCGGCAATGTCGGCGGATCGCCGGCGCCGGTTGTGCCGGACATCGCCGCCACCGAGGAGATCACGATCCCCTCCTCGCCCATGTCCGGCCGGACATAGACGTCGGCTTGGCTGATCAGCCCGTAGGCGCCGTTGGCGCCGTAGACCGCGAGCGGCTCCACGTTCGCCTCGGCCACATCCGCCGCGGTGATCGGATTCCAGACCACCTGCACCGTGCCAGGGGCCCCGTCGGAATAGGCGCCGCCGATCTCGCTCGGCAGTGTCGGGATCTGGCCGATCACAGTGCGCACCATTTGCGGTCCGTCAATCGCCGTGATGGCCGGGCCGTTGACCCGCCAGCGCAATATGCCGGTCCCGGCGCCGCTGCCAGACAGCGCCCAGATCCGCACCCGAATGTGCTGGGCCTTGATCGGAGCCAGGTCGAAATGGTTGTACTGACTCAGCACCCTGCCGGTGTCGTAATTAGTGGCGCCGGTCAGCGTCACTGGAGTCCAGGTCTCGCCGTCGTTCGAATACTCGATCGCCCAACCTGTGGCAGTGGGAATCCGGGTGCCGCCACCGTCGTCGTACCAATAGATGTCGGACGACTTCAGGTAGACCGGCGCCGCCCAACTGTACTGAACCCAAGCAGCCGAACTCTGGCTGGTTCCAGAGCCCGCGGTGCCCCAGGTGCCCCACCCGTTGCCCGTCCCTGCATTGGAACGTGACGGCGTCGAGGCGGCGTTGATCATATTGACGTTCTCCCAGGACGCCACCGACCGCGTGCTGATCGTCCCTTGCGCCCCCCACTCGATATCGGTCGAGCCCAGAGCGGTCAAATTGACCGCCACGGACTGTGAGACCGCCAAGGCGCCGTCATTGGCGGTGAACTTGACCTCGTAGGCTCCGGCGGTTGAAGCGACGATCCGAGTCGTCAGCGCGTTGGCCGCAGACAGGATGACCGTGGCGCCTTCAGGCTTGGAGACCACTTCCCAGGTCGTGGTCAAGCCGGCGTCTTCCGGCAAGCCGTCATCGCTGACGGTGGCGACCAAATCGGTCGACAGGTTGCCATTCTTGGTCGCGTCCACCGAGGCGGTGATCACCGGCGGCTCGTTGACCACCACCGGGATGTCGCGGCCCGAGTTGAACACTTGGATCTCGGTGATGGCCGTGAAAGCGCTGGTGGCGTTATCGAAGAAGACCCGGATCTTGTCGGTGGTGATGGCTGGGAACAGCGCCTCGTTCGTCTTCGGCTGGGGCACCTTGGGCAAACGCGCCTGGTCTGGGATCGCCTTCCATGCCGACGAATCCTCGTCGTAGTAGCGGATGACGTATTTCTGCGGCGCCTTCGATCCCCCGGACAGGCCGGTCTCGGCGAAGAACACCTTGACGTTGTCGAAGGTCTGGTCAGACCCGAAGTCGAGCTCGACCCAACCTGACTGTTCGGCCACGCCGTAGTTGCCCCAATAGGGCTCGTTGACGGTGGACCCGTCATTGACCGCCGCCAGCGAGGCCGGCCGTTCCTGTTCCGAAATCGAGCCTGGATCGTAGTTCATCGAGCTGGACGCGTACCCAGGGGTGTGGAAAGCCCGTCGCCCTGATGTCGGGATGGTGGTCTGCATGGTCGAAGAAGAGACCGTCGCCTCGAGCGCCAGGTTCGGCTCCGCCGAGGTCAGGTCGATGCCGGCGGTCTTGAGGTAGGTGACGACCCGCTCGTCTTCGATCGGGGTGTCTTTGGCGGTCGGGAGCGAAGCGCCCTCGTCGTCCACGAAGGTGATGTTGGCGTCTTCGCCGGCAACTGCTTCGTTGGTGTTCGGGTTGTAGGTCAACCGCCCCAGCGTCGAGGAGGTCACCTTCTTCTCGCCGTCGATGAACAGCGAATAGCCCGCGCCCAAACCATACCGGCTACCGTCCTCATCCCAGACGATGGTCACGTCCTGGCCGTGATAGCGCAGGTTGTTGACCATGAAGTACTCATTGCCGAGGTCGATCGGCCAGAGCTCGATCACGTCGTCCGCGCGCGGTTGGATTCCTCCCATGTCCTCGACGTAGATGTAGTTCATGTTCCCCAACATCACGTGGTACGGGTTGTTGCGGTTGTAGGTCTTGGCCGAGGAGTTCCAGTTCGAGTAGTACTCGGCTTGGTTGACTTGCAGCAGGTTGCCGCTGTTCAAGTAGATGCTCCAGGCCATCCAGTCGAGCAGCTGGGCGGCGTATTCGGGTGTGATGTATTTCTGATCTGGGTCGTAATACCGCAGCGCCGAACGGACGCCCCGGTATTGGACCGTGAAGTTGATATTGGAGAAGTTGTTCGAACCGCCGATGCCGTACCGGGTCCGGTCGTACTGGTTGGCGGTGTAGAACGGGAAGATCGGGATGTTGTCGCCGTAGGTCAAGAACCGGAAGCCGTCGACGTACTTGTCCGCGTCTTCGGGATCCAGAAGGTTCTGGGCGTAGATGTCGTACAGGTTCGATTCTTTGGCGGGAATCAGCGTCGGCTCGGTCGCGGCCAGCGGATTGGCGTTCCCGTTGGCGCTGGTGGCCGCGGTGCGTCCGCGCGTGGTCTGGGCCAAGAACATCTTCATGGTGTCGGACCAGAGGTTGTCTTCGATGGCCGTCTTGATGTCGTCCGCTTTGGCGTTCAACTCGGCGATCTTGTCCGGGTCGCCGCCGGCGATCGCGTACAGTTTGGCGGCGGCGTCGAAATCGCCCCAAACATAGGCCGACTCGGGCCTCTCGATGTTGCTCGAGCCGGCGGTGGATGTGCCCGCCTTGGGGTAGCCGAAGGTCAGAGCGTCCGCGTCGTTGCCCGGCATGTAATTGGCGGTGTAGGCGATCAGGTTGTTGTCGTTGCCGTCGTAGTGCTCCAACTGGCCCACGCCATCGCCCTCGAAGTAGGTGGCGAAGCGCTCGGCGATCTCAGTGCCGCCGCCGTGCACGTAATAGGCCTCGAGGCCGGCCGTGCCGATGTACTGCGAGTAGTGGTTGTTCCAGGAGCTGTAACCAGGCGAATCAAGGAAGGCCGAACTCCCGGACAGTTCGCCCACGTTCAGAATTTGGCCGTAGGGCAGGTACGGCGTGCGCTGCCACTTGGTGTCCTGCAAGTGCATTGGCTGCGTCAGCACAATCGCGTTCTGGTACAGGTTCACGCCTTCGATCGTCACCGGGTACTGGTATTCGTAGCCTGATTCGTTGGCGTCCAACGAGTTGTAGCGCTCGCCCCACCAGCGGTAGAGGATCGCCTTTTCGATGGCCGGGCTGGGCACGTCGATGTAGGGGATGTCGGCCGCCCACCGGGCGTTGAATTCGGTGGTCGCCTGCTTGAACGCCGCCGCCGGGGTCAGGGCCGCATACTCATACAGGGCCGCCTTCGACTCCGGCAGGTCATTGGTGTAGAGCGAGGCCGCGACCAGAACCTCGACCGTCTCACCGGCGGGGATGGTTAGCTCGCGGTCCAGGTTGGTTCCGTTGACGGTGAATCCCGGCGCCTTGATGTGGATGGTGGCCGTGCCCCAAGTCGTCGCCACGTTGAGGTTGCCGCTGCCGCTGGCCAGGTCGCGCGTCCCGATCAATTCATCTGGTTCCGCTGTCGTCCTGGTCGCCACAGTCGAACCGCCCGCGCGGACCGTGAACGTCTGCTCCGCCGCGGAGTTGTTGGTGAAAGCGATGGTGGTGACCGCGACGTTGTCATAGGTGATGAACTTCTTCATCGCCGCCGCCACTCCCAAGCTGCCCACGTTGTACTGGTCAGAGAAGTAGCTCGGCGCGTTGAAGCGGTTGGCCGCCGCGACCTCGGTGGCGGCGTTGTTCGGTGTGGTCACCGTGTACAGGGCGCCCAGCGAGGTGGCGCCGCCGGCGTAGGCGGTTCCGGGGAAGCCCATGGTGGCGGTGTTGGTGTTGGTGCCGCGCATGTATAGTGTCCGACCGCGCGTCTGCAGGATCCGCAATCCGGAGTTGTCGCCCTGGTAGCCCAGCACCCGATCGAGATAGAACGGGGCCTTCCCCAAGGCCAAATTGGCGTCGAAATTGGCCACGTCCTGGGCGAAGATCGAGTCATACATGCTGTCAGCGGTCCATTGCACCGCCGGGTCCAACAGCGCTTCGACCGCGGCCGTGTTGGTGTACGCCGGGTCGCCAATGTCTTGGGCGTGGGCGGCGCCGTTGGTGTAGATCCCGACATCGCCCTCGTTGCCGGGCACAATCGGGTCAGTCGCGGACGCCGGGCCCCCCGGAATCATCACCACCGCGATCAGTGCTGCCAGGGCGGCCGCGCCCGTCCTCCTCTTCAACCAATGCTTTCGCATCCAAAGTCTCCTCTTCGAGTACCGTCAGCGTTCTTTGAGTCTGCTTGAACTACCAGCCAAGCCCGGCGCCCTATGTCCAACCGGGCGCCCGGCCCGAAAGCAGCGTTTGCCGCCGCCTCGACGCGGTTCAGCACGTGCAGAACCGTGTCGGTGCGACCGGGGCGCCGCTGCGCGCAGAGCCCCTCAGTCACGCGACAATTCGCGGCCGGGCGACATCGCCCGCCGCAGGAGCCGGGTGGCAGGCCTATTGCTTCAACAAGTCAACCTAGCCGCGCCTCAGCTGCGCCGCAAGCCTTTTCGGTACCTTTCGGGAATTGGCTTGAAACTCGACCGCAGAAGGCGCGTCAAGGCCTGATTTCGCCAGCCGACGCTGGCTTACCTGCGGCTGCCCAAGACCGAAAACCACCGCATATCATTTTCGGTCCGGGATACTCACAGCGTTCGCTCAGCCGCGATCGACCAGGCGCAGCGCCAGCACCGCTCGCTCCATATGGAACTCGGCGAAGGATCGCACCAGCGCGGCGGCTTGCTCCGGCGCAACCGAATCGCCGGCCGAGGCGGCCGCGACCGCCGTCCAATCGCCTTCCAACAGGGCGCCCAGCAAGGTCACCGTCGCCGCCGAAGGCGCCGCCGCCCCCGGCGGACGGCAATTCGGGCAGACCATCCCGCCTGCGGCAGCGGAAAAGGCCCGGTGCGGTCCCGGCGCGCCGCACTGGGCGCAGGCGGCCAGGGACGGCGCATAACCAGACAGCGCCAAAGCCCGTAGCAGATAGGAATCGACCACGGCCCCCGGGCCGGGCGGTCCAACCCGGCCCTCGTCCATCAGCCCATCGGCTTGGTTCCATGACTCGGCCGCGCCTCGCGCCAGCGCCGCCACCGCCCCCAGGGTCAGCCGATACAACGGCCGGGTGGCCAGGTGCTCCACCGGGCTGAGCTTGTCGGCCGCCTCGACCACCGCGCTGGCGGCGGTGAAGGCCGGATAACTGGCCGCTATCGGTCCGCCATAGGCCGCCAAGGTCACCGCCTGGGTGATTGCGTCCAACGACCGCCCTTCGTAAAGCTGCAGGTCGACGTGCATGAACGGCTCCAGACGGGCGCCGAAGCGAGATCTCGTCCGCCGCACCGACTTGGCCACCGCCCGGACCTTGCCGTGGTCACGGGTGAGCAGAGTGATGATGCGGTCCGCCTCGGCCAGTTTGTGGGTCCGCAGCACAATGCCGGCGTCCCGAAAAGTGGCCATGGCGACAATTGTTCCAGCACACCGCCGAGTGCTCAGTTACGCGACCGTAGGTTGCCTGTAAACTCCCTTCGTGGACACCATCGCCATGCCGGCGAGCGTCGCAGTCGACCCCGGCCTCAGCATCATCGATCTCTTCCAGCGCCGCCTTGAAACCGAACCTGGCGTGACCCTCTTCGAGGTCCAGCAGGCCGACGGCAGTTGGTCGCCTGTAACCGTCCAGCAGTTCTATCATGATGTGGCTGAGGTCGCCAAAGGCCTGATCGCCCTGGGCGTGCAGACCGGCGACAAGATCGCCATCATGTCGCGCACCTCCTACCAGTGGGCGGTGCTCGACTACGCCATTTGGTCGGCCGGGGCCGTCTCGGTCCCGATCTATGAGACCAGCTCAGTCGAACAGGCCGAATGGATCTGCTCGGACGCGGCCATCAGCGGCGCCTTCGCGGAGACGCCGGCCCACGGACTGATTCTGGAGGCCGTTCGGGGCAACTTGCCCGGTCTGCGCCAAGTCTGGCAACTCAACCAAGGCGCCATCGCGGCGCTGGCGGAAGTCGGCGCCAGCGTGGCGGACGCCGAACTGGCGCGGCGCTGGCGCGGCATCGTCGGCAAAGACCTGGCCACCATCATCTACACCTCCGGCACCACCGGGCGCCCCAAGGGGACGGAGTTGACCCACGGGCACTTTGTGCGCCTGACCGACAACACCCAGTTCGACGAATCTGAGACCTCCGTGGTCGACGTGATCGCGCGCGAGGGCTGCCGGACAATCCTGTTCCTGCCGCTGGCGCACGTCTTCGCCCGCTTCATCCAAGTGGTGGGGATCTCCTCCAAGAGCGTGATCGGCCATTGTCCAGACGTCAAGAACTTGGTCCCGGCTCTGGCCTCGTTCAGGCCCACCTACCTGCTGGCGGTGCCGCGGGTGCTGGAGAAGGTCTACAACGCCGCCGAACAGAAGGCCGGATCCGGGTTGAAACTGAAGATTTTCCGCTGGTCGGCCAAGGTGGCGATCGTCTACTCCCGGGCTTTGGACACCAAACGGGGGCCGTCGTGGTGGCTTAAGCGCCAGCACTCCATCGCCAACAAACTGGTCTACGGCTCGCTCCGTGACGCCATCGGCGGCCAAGTCAAGTACGCGGTCAGCGGCGGCGCGCCGCTGGGCGAACGGCTGGGACACTTCTACCGCGGCATCGGCCTGACGGTCCTGGAGGGCTACGGCCTGACCGAGACCACCGCCCCGATCACCGTCAACCGCCCCAGCCGCCAGAAGATCGGCTCGGTGGGACTGCCTTTCCCGGGCTGCGCGGTCCAGATCGCGCCAGACGGCGAAATCCTGCTCCAAGGCGTCAACGTCTTCGACCAGTACCACGACAACCCCGAAGCCACGGCCGAGGCGTTGCGCGGCGGCTGGTTCCACACCGGCGACATGGGCTACCTGGACCCCGACAAATACCTTTTCATCACCGGCCGGAAGAAAGAAATCCTCGTCACCGCCGGGGGCAAGAACGTCGCGCCGGCCCTACTGGAAGACCGGCTGCGGGGACATCCGCTGGTCTCACAGGTCGTGGTGGTCGGCGACGGCCGGCCCTTCATCGGCGCTTTGGTCACCTTGGACGAGGAAATGTTGCCCGGTTGGTTGGCCAACCACGGCAAGCCGCCGATGCCGCTCGCGGACGCCCGCACCGACCCGGACGTTTGGGCATCGCTCGAGCGAGCCGTCGAGCGAACCAACCAGGCGGTCTCGCGGGCGGAGTCGATTCGCAAGTTCGCCATCCTGGAGGGCGATTTCACCGAACTCAACGGCTATCTGACGCCATCTCTCAAAGTCAAGCGCAGCAAGGTCCTGCGCGACTTCGCCGCCCAAATCGATCAGCTCTACGGCACCGACGCCAAGAACGGGCACAGTATGCCGACGGTCTGAGGATTCGACTTCGGTATGGTTGTCCCCATGCGCAAACGACTCCTTATCGCCCTAACCTGTCTCGGTCTCGCCACCGCCCTCAGCGGTTGCGGTTCCAGTGGAGGAGATGAGACCGAGACTAACGAGCCGAAAGTTGACGACGGCACCGTGGTGGTCGGCGATCCTAAGGCCCTGGACCAATTGGACGAGGAACTGCCTATAGCCGACAAGGTTGAAGAGGGCTGGATTTCCGCCCCCTGGGGCAATGTCACCAAGCCCGATCCAGACAGTCAGGAATTGCAGATCTACTACGTCGATGGCGACACCGTCTGCTATGGCCACGCCGGATTCTCGCTCGATGAAGCCGATTCCAAGGTGACCGTGGGCGTCTATGTCCTCAAGGTTCCGGACGCCACCGACTGCCCGGCCAATCCCGCCCGGGCGTTCAAGTGGGGGACGGTCAAACTGGCGAAGCCGCTGGGGGATCGCGAATTGGTGCATGTCGGCCTGCAGACGCCGTACCAGGATTTCGTCTGGGATGAGGTCCCACTGCCCGGAGACGGCGGCCAGGACGGCGAGGAGGCGTCAACGGAGCCGTCTGCTGACTCCGAGAACCAGGAGCCCGAAACCGAGGAGTCGCCATGATCACCGCGGTCGTGTTGATCACCACCGACGTCCACCTCATCCCAGAGGCCGCCCAGGCCATCGCCGACATCCCCGGGATCGCCGCGGTCTACTCGGTCACCGGCGAGGTCAATCTGATCGCCATCGCCAAGGTGCGCCGCCACGAGGACCTGGCCGGGGTGATCGCCGAACGGGTCTCCAAGACCGCCGGCGTGGTCTCCACCCAGACCTTCATCGCCTTCCAGACTTACTCCGCCCGCGACTTGGACCAGGCCTATGACCTGGGCTTAGACGACTAGCCCAGAACCGAAGCGGTTCTCTATCGCTTAATCCTGGGCGGAGGCCTCGATCCAGCGGTCCAGCACCCGGGCGGCGGCGCCGGAATCGACCGCCTGCGCCGCCAAGTCCATCCCCGCCCGCAGTCGGGATGCCAGCGGGCCGTGGATCAGTCCGGCGTGCTGGCCCGCCGCCGCCAAGCCGGCGGCGGCGTTCAGCAGCACAGTTTGTCTGATCGGCCCTTCGCGCCCGGCCAAGACCTGGCTGGCGACGGCGGCGTTGGCGGCGGCATCGGCCCCTCTGATGTCCGCCAAAGAGATAGGTTCCAGGCCCAAGTCCGCCACCGGGTCCAACACGCTCGCCTCGACTGTGCCGCCACGGGCCTCCCAGACTTGGATCGGCCCGGTCGCGGCCATTTCGTCGAGGCCGTCGTCGCGGCCCCTGAACACCAGGGCCGAGCCGCCGCGCGCCGCCAGCACGCCTGCCATCAGCGGGGCCATGGCCAGGTCGGTGCAGCCGATGGCGGAGGCCCGCGGCCGGGCCGGATTGGTCAGCGGGCCGAGAAAGTTGAAAACCGTCGCCACGCCCAGTTCGCGGCGGGCCACCGCCGCGTGCCGCATCGACGGATGGAATGCCTGCGCGAACAGGAACGCGATGCCGACTTCGTCGAAGACCTCGCGGATGCGTTCAGCCGACATGTTCAGGTTGACGCCCAAGGCTTCAAGCACGTCAGCCGATCCGGATTTGGAGCTGGCCGCCCGGTTGCCGTGTTTCACCACCCGCGCCCCGACGCCGGCGATCACCAGCGCCGCCATGGTCGAGACGTTGACGGTGAAGGCCCGGTCGCCGCCGGTCCCGACAATGTCGATGGCGTCCTGCGGCAAGTCAACCGGTCGCGCGTGCTCCAGCATCGACCCCGCCAGACCGGCCAGCTCCTCGACGGTTTCGCCTTTGGCCCGCAGGGCCACCAGCAAGCCGGCCAGCTGAACGGCTGAGGCGTTGCCGGACATGACCTCGTCCATGGCCCAGGCCGCATCGGCCGCAGACAGGTTCTGGCCCTGGATCAGGGCGGCGATCAGGCCGGGCCAGGTCGCCTCGGAGCGGTTGTCGGTCATGATTTGGGCAGGGGGGTTAGCCCTGCGGCAGGCCCACCAGCTCGGCCACCGTGGCGGCCAACTTGACTGGATCGATCGGTTGGAGCAGAGCCGCGTCGGCGCCCGACCAAGCGCCCAGCCAAGCGTCCTGCTGACGGGCCAACAACAGCAGCACCGTCGGCTGCCAGTCGAGTTCGTTGCGCATCTGGGTGGTCAAACCCACTCCGCCCAGCCGATTCGCCTCGTTGTCCATGATCACCAGGTCGAAGGTGCTCTCGTGGCACAACAGCATGGCCATTTCATGGGTGGCCACCTCGGTCCACTCGATCGGCTGAGCCGGCGCCCCGAGCGTGTCGCCCAGGTCCTCCCTCACCTCGGCCCGGACGCGCGCGTTGTCACTGTAGACGAGGATGCTGATGGGCTTTGCGGAACTGGTTTCGATCTCGGTCGATGCGGGAACGCTAACGGTCATAGCAAAAATGGTACCGGGCGCCGCCGAACTAGTGATGTAATGAGAGGGACCTAGCACACGTTCATCGAGAATGAAAGAGGACCAATGGCTCTGTATGCCTTGCCCGATCTGCCTTACGACTATTCCGCCCTGGAGCCCTACATCTCCGGCCGCATCATGGAACTGCACCACGACAAGCACCACGCCGCCTACGTGGCCGGCCTCAACACCGCCCTTGAGCAGTTGGCCGCCGCCCGGGATTCGGGCAGTTTCGCCATCCTGCCGAAGTTGGAGAAAGACCTCGCCTTCAACCTGGCCGGCCACGTCAATCACTCCGTCTTCTGGCAGAACCTGACCCCGGATTCGTCGCTGGCGCCGCAGGGCGAACTGGCGGACGCGATCACCGGCGCCTTCGGCTCCTTCGATGCCTTCAAGGCGCAGTTCTCCGCCGCCGCCACCTCCATCCAGGGCTCCGGCTGGGCGATCCTGACCTGGGAGCCGCTGGCCGGCCAACTGTTGGTCAACCAGCTCTACGACCATCAGTCCAACCTCTCCGCCGGTCTGGTTCCGTTGCTGGTCCTCGACATGTGGGAGCACGCCTTCTACCTGGACTACCTGAACGTCAAGGCCGACTACGTGGCCGCTTTCTGGAACATTGTCAACTGGGATGACGTCGCGGCTCGCTTCGCCCGCGCCCGCCTCGGCACCGCCGGCCTGATCTAGCCATCTTTCACCGGGCCGCCGCTAAGCCGGCTCGCCTGGGCGCCCCGAGCGCCTCGGTCGGCCGGCGGCCCAGACCCCCACCGCCGATGCCGCCGCCATCAGCGAGTCCACCCGCCGGCGGCCCGGGCGCGGGCTTGGGCGCCTCACAGGCCGTCGAGCTGCGAGCAGACCACGTTTCGGCCGATATGCCACTGGCCGTCTACGAAGAAGGTGGCCGAACCCGGTCGCTCTTGGCACTCCGCCAGGTTGGTCAGGCCTAGTTCCGGCTCCAGGTTGACCTCGGCAGGCAGGTCGATCCCGTCGGTGGCGTAAATCTGGACGCGCGCCTCCCCCAGCACTCCCGGCCTCGGCTCGGAATCACCAGGCCCGCAGGCGGGCAGCGCGTCCTCGGCGTGAGCCTCCGCTATCGACGTTGTCAGCAGCGGTGAGTCGGAGCCTTCCGCCGGGCATGCGCCCGGGTCGTCTTGGGGCGCCTCCGGACTGCTTTGGACCGGCGTGGCGGACCCCGGGCCGGTCTTGCCGCCAACCACACATGATCCCATCAGCGCTGCCACCAGGACTGCTGCCGCCACAGCCAAGCCTGCGGTCCGCAGGCGCGTCGCCCCCTTGATCTTCAAAGCCACTCCTGTCGAATTAGATACCTTGAACCACATCGTTAAGGCTGTGGGTCACCGACGAACCCCACGACTATGCGGCGGAGTCGGCCAGGCCGCTCGAGTCCTCCCCCGCGGGGACCGGCTCAAGCGCCACCGGGAGCTCCAAACCCTCCACGGCGAGCACATATGAGTGGATCGATTCCGCCGTGACCGGGTCCGCCTCCCGCGACATGGCCTCGGGCAGGACCGAGACCAACAGGCCACCGGTGTGCACGTCCACCCCGACAGCCGTGATGGTGGAGCCGAAGTCCGCATCCCGCAGCCGTAGGGCCACCGCCTCGGCCGTGCCGGCTCCAACGGCGACGTCCTCGATCGACACTGGCAGTGAAGGGTGCTTCGCGGCCGCCGCGTCGATCTGGGCAATCAACTCAGGATCCCGTTCCGCGACGAAGACCGCCAACCCGGCACGGTTCGAACAGATCGCCACTCCCGCCGCGAACGAGTTGTTGGCGTCCACGATGGCCGACAACTCGTCGCCCAGCTCGCTCACGCCCGGCGCAAAACCGCCGCTCCAAGTCTGGTAGCCGTACTCGTCGAAGGAGAGGCAGTCCGTGTCGACCGGGAAGAACCCGCTAGGACCAGCCCTCTGCAACGGCACTTGGTCGGCCCCCACGACCGTGCCGGTGGCGACATTCTGAGCGAGTTCGAGACCAGCCCCGGGCTCTCCTTGCGGGGCATCAGCGTAACTTGGCACCGCGATGGCCACAGCCACACCTGCGGTTACCGGACGCGTCCCCCACTTACCCAAGGGTGCATGAACAATTCCCCCGCCCTAGAGTCGGCGTCGGTCGGATCCCGAACTCTGGAGCCCCCGGCACCTCCGATGTTTCGGCGCCCATAGGGCCAAGACCCCGCCAAGACCCCACCACGACCCCATTGGGCTCCCACCAGTGAGCCGGGGGGCTCGTGGTCAACGCGAATCCACGGCGGGCTTAGTCTTGCCGAGCTCGCCCGCCCGGGTTGGCTCAAACGCCGCGGACCCCGTCCCACGGCCGCACCCGACCCAACAACAGGACCGCCGCCACCGGCGCCAAGGCCCCGAACGCCAGGAAGCGCAACAGATCGCGCGACACCGCCGCCGCCACCAATCCTTCTGGCGCCATTGCGAAGACCGCCAAACCCGCGCCCGTCATGGCTGGCAGCACCAAAACAACCAGGCATTCGGTCGTTGCCATGGCCAGCAGGTCGCATGACCGGGCGCCGAGCATCCTGTACAGCGACACATCGCGCCGCCGCGCCCACCACCCAGCGCACGACCCGACCAGAGCAACAGCGCCCAGCCCGGCCGCGATCCGGGCCGACACCCGGCCGCGCAGGCGCGTCGCCGGATCCTCGGCTCCGGCGCTGCGCTCGAACAACTCGAACACGACCACCTTGTCGGCCGGGTCGAACCAGCCGCTCAGAGCCTGCCGGATGGCCGCCTGGTGGCCGGGGCGGGCTTCGATCACACAACTGGCCGATCGCTCGCCGGACCGCGGCACCGCCGCGACAACGATTGCCAAGGAATAGCCGCCAATTCGCGCCTCCCCAGCCCCGATGGCGTCCACCGTCAGTGTTCCGCCGTTGGCTAGAGCGACCTCTTGGCCGACGGCCAACCCGAACTTCTCCGCCAGATCCTGGCCCACCACCGTCGAGGAACGCGCCAGGTCCGCCTGACCTGGCCAGGCCACCTGGGCCGTCCCCAGTGTGGCTCTGACCAGTCTGATTGCTTGGCCCGGGGCCGAGGCTAGAGCCACCGTTTCCTCAGACAGCGCGGCTCCCGCCGCCAGCGTCCCGTCGACACGCGCGAATTGCGAACAGCGCGCGCCGTCCAAGCCGTCGGTGTTGCCAGAGCGGGCCTCGAAAACATAGGCCCCCTTGTCCCGCTCGGTCAGGTACTGGCGCTCGATTGCGGATGTGTCTAGCACCGTCGCCGTGACAATCCCAATCCCAAAGACAGCGGCCGCGACAGCGGTCAGAGTCGCCCTCCAGAACGCCGCCGCCAGATTCCTGAGAGTCTCAGCCGCGGCTTGGGCGGCCCCGATCCCGGCCGGCGGCCGGACCGGTCGGTTCAGGCGCGAGCGCATACCGAAAGATCCAAGACCTTCTCGCAGCGGGCCGCGACCGCCGGATCGTGGGTCGCCACCAGCACCGACGCCCCGGCGCGGGCGCTGGCCACCAGCGCGTCGCAGATCGACTCGCAGGTGGCCGGGTCGAGTGAGGCCGTCGGTTCGTCGGCCAGTAGCACCGGCGCGCCCCTCAAGACCGACCGGACCACGGCCACCCGTTGCCGCTCGCCGCCGGACAATTCTGCCACGCGCGTGGCAGCCGAAGCGCCCAGCGCGAAGTTTTCCAGAGCGGTTTGGGCGCGCTGGCGCGCCTCTTCCCACTTGACGCGCTGGGCGATCAGCCCCATGGCGGCGTTGTCGAGCGCGCTGCGGCGCTCCAGCATAGGCACCGACTGGACGATCCATTCCACCGCTCCGGCCGTTCGGATCTGCCCCTGCCATGGGGTCAAGTGCCCAGCGATCAACGCCAACAGGGTTGACTTACCCACGCCTGAGGGACCCATCACCGCTGTGATCGACCCGCCTGGCACCGACCAGGACAAGTCCGCGAACAGCACCCGATCCTCGAACCCATGCGTCAACCCGACCACTTCAACGCCGGCCGCCACGGCTGTCACCCGCACACCGCGGCCGGACCACCGCCGGGCAGGCGCACCTTGGCCCCGTCCAAAGCGCCCTCCAGGAGCGGGCGAACAACGCTGAAGCCCGAGTCGTCCCAGATCAACTCGACCTCGACGACGCCCGGGTCACCCGCTCCAGCCGCCACAACCACGCACGCGGAACCGCCGCCCGAGTCAAAGACGGCAGCGGTAGGCACCCTGACGGCATCGGCGCCGCTGGGCCGCCGCACCTGCGCGCGCAGACTGGCCAGACCAGGCTGCACCCTGCCATCTAAGGTGGCCAGGGCCTGCGGCCCCAGACCGTCCCGAGCATCGTTCAGCGCCAGGTCTAGGCCGTCCACCAACAAGGTCTCGTCCACCGCCAACACCTCGTCGGCGGGGGCCACCGGATCAACCGCGCCTGCCTGGTCGTTCGCTTCAGACTCACGGCGTTCCAAGACGTCCAGGCCGATCAGGACGGCTGACACCAGTTGGACTTGCGCTTGGAGCAGAACCGATCCGGGCGGCGGCGCCGGCAAGCCGGCGCTGACAGCCACCTCTTTGATCACCAATTCCGCGATCGGCAGAAACACCACCCAGCCGGGGTCGAACACTCCATTGTTCGCAGGCGCCCCGATGGACGCTGCGAACTCTTTGACCCCGGCCGCGGTCTCGGCCGTGAACTCGGCGCCGGCGGCGTGGCGCAGTCCCGCGGCTGCCAGCGCCTGGTTTAGCCATTCGACATCAGGCCCTTTGTCCCGCAGTGCCAATTGCCGGTAGAAGGCGCCCGACGTGGCCCAGGCTATGCGCTCGATCCCGTCCAGGCTGAGCAACGCCGACCCGTGCGCCACCCGATCCCCGGGCGCCACCAACACCCGATCCACCACTCCCTGCCAAGCCGGAGCGACGAGTTGGGCGGGATCGGACCAATTCAACGCTAAGCCGACCTCGCGCACCTCTGTGTCCGGCGCCGGCTGGACGGGCACAAAGACTGGCTCGACCTCCGCGAAGACGGCCTCACCGTCCTGGCGTTCCAGCAACGCCAAACCCGCCAACGGCGCCGCGACCCATACCAGCAGCCCGACGACCGCTGTTCCCTGGAGTAATCGACCCACTCTCAGTAGCCCACTGACACTTGTAGGACTTCGGGATAGAGCTCCTCAACGCCCTTGGTGACGCAAGCCTCAACAAGGTAGAAGGCGCCCTCACCCACGCCCGGGTCCGCCATCAGGTCCGGCACGGACTGGTCGCTCGGATCTGGCTTCAAATCGGCCTCCCCCAAGCACTCAAGCGTGTATTGCCGCAGCGGCTCATCCATCACCTGTTCGTGGCCCACGGAGTAGGCCAAAGACAGTAGCTCCAAGTCGAAGTCGGCGAAGCAGGCCTCAATCTTCTCCCCCAGCACCGGGTCGTCTTGATCCGGCGCCGGCTCCTGACCGTTCCAGTCATACCAGAGGCCGCCCAGGGTTCCGTCCACGGGGCTGCGCCATGAATCAAGGGCGATCACGTTGTAACCGATCTGATTGACGCAGCCCTCCCATTGGTCGTGCGCCCACTCCAGCTCGTCAAAGGTGACCTCGCCGTCCTCGAGTCTGTCCAGCGCCCAATAGCCACGTTCTGTCGCCTCCGCCAGAACGCCTTCGAAGGTGGTCGGAGCGGGCGCCTCGCCAGCGTCACCAGCGCAGCCGGCCAGCGCCGAAGCCGTCAGCGCCAGGCCGGCCAAGATCGCGGGCCGCGCGGCGCGTCTTCTTGCCGCCACCATGCGTCAGGTGGTCTTCATTGTGCCGCCGGACCAGTGCCGTGCCCCAACCGGCCTGAAGTAAGTAGTCTGATTCGTCGGCCCTGTAGACGCAGCATAGGTCCCGGTGTATTTCGTCCCCATCGGCGAGACCGGGCCCGTCAGTTGCACTGCCACAGAGCAGGTGCCACCAACAGGCCAATCCCCGCGAGAGCGCTGCACGCACCGATCACTATCATTTAGCGAATACCCGTATTTGCCATCGACTTCTCACATCCGTCCTGAATAGTGAGCGCACCCTGTTTGCGCCAGGAGAGGCACGCGATAAGCCATTTCTGCTCCCGTCAGCTTGCCACACAATATTCGCCCCCCCGTCACCGGTCAAACCGGCTGCCCGGCGAAAGGCTACCCCAACGCGGACCACCGGCCCGTTTCAGGCCGGTGATCGCGCTGACGGACAGGCCTCCCGGGTGCGTCGAGCAGACCGGCCCGGGCCCCCAGGACGCGCCGCAGCCCGGCCAGAGCCGCGGCCCCCGCGCCGACCAGCCTCATGACGCGCCCACCCGCGAGGGCGCGCGGCGCAGGCCTGGCTTTGGGCATTGGTGCTGGTCAGGCGGTCGGCCCGTACAAAACCGCTGGTCGGGGTCGTCAACGCTCGTCGCGCGGGGAAGCGAGGCGGTACCCCTTGCCCTGCGTCGCTTCGATGAGGGACCGCTATCGCTGACAGGCGGCCAGGACGCCGGCGCGTCGGCAGATGCCTAGCCACCAGGTCGCGCGGGCGGGCGGCCACATCGGGCTGCGCTTGTCAGCACTTTGGCATTGCGAGCTTCGCGGCCAGGGCCAGAGGGGATGCGGCGCGCTTGTCTTGGGCGGCGCGGCTCCGGGTGGGCGATCCTGGCCCCGGGCGCCCCGAACGGCTCGGTCAGCGAGTGGCCCAGAACGCCACCGCCGATGCCGCCGCCACATTCAGCGAGTCCACCCCCGCCGCCATCGGTATGGCGACCACCGAATCGGCCAGCGCCAGCGCATCCGCCGTCAGGCCATCGCCCTCAGTTCCCACCAGCAAAGCCAAGCGGGCCGGGAGGTGGGAGGCGAATCTGTCGAGGGGCACGGCATCGTACCTGTCACCGTCCGGCGCCAAGGCGGCGACATGCCAACCGTCGCCCTTCAGCCCCACCAAAGCGCCCGGCCAGGGATCGATGCGGGCCCACGGGACCTGGAAGACCGTGCCCATCGAGACCCGGACCGAACGGCGGTAGAGCGGATCGGCGCCGCGCGGCGTCACCAGGACCGCATCGACGCCCAAGACCGCCGCCGAACGGAAGATCGCGCCCAGGTTGGTGTGGTCGACCACGTCTTCGATCACACACAGGCGGCGCGCGCCGCCCACCACCACCTCCCAGGTGGGCAGGGCCGGGCGGCGCATCGCCGCCACCGCGCCCCGGTGGACGTGGAACCCGGTCACCTGGTGGAGCAACTCGTCCACGCCGACATAGACCGGCACGCCGGGCGCCAAGCGCCCGATCAGCCCGTCCAATGGCTCAACCCATTTCGGCGTCATCAGCACTGAATAGGGCTCCACGCCCGCGTCCAGGGCCCGGCCGATCACCTGGGCCGATTCAGCCATGAACAGGCCCCGTTCCGGTTCGAATCGGGTTCTCAGCGACACGTCGGTGAGATGGAAATACAGCTCCAGTCGCGGGTCTGCCGGGTCGGTCACTGGCACCAGCACCAACCCAGGCTACCCTGCGGCGCGAACCAGGCCGGAGCTCAGGCCGGCGCCAGCGGCCGCCACGAGACCGCGGGAAAGCGGCCCAGCCCAGGCAAAGGCCCGTGTGCGAAGATTGGGGAAGTATCGTTTAGGTCAGGCCGAGGAGGATCACTATGCCCGCAAAGACAGCCTTTGGCGTGGACGTCGGCGGTTCCGGGATCAAGGGCGCGCCGGTCGATCTCGACACCGGCGAACTGACCGAGGAGCGCTTCAAGATCCTGACTCCGCAGCCCGCCACCCCCGAAGCGGTGGTCGGTGTGATCGCGGAACTCTTAGACCACTTCGACCTTGACCAGTCAGTGCCGGTCGGCGTGTCCTTCCCGGCCCCGATTCTGAGCGGCGTGGTGCCGTGGATGGCCAACCTGGACCAATCCTGGGTTGGTGTCAACCTGGCCGAGGCGGTTCGCCGGGGCACCGGGCGCAACACCACCGTGGTCAACGACGCTGACGCGGCCGGCTATGCCGAAGTCGCCTTCGGCGTGGCCAAAGATCACCCCGGCACGGTCGCGGTCATGACGCTGGGGACGGGCATCGGCGTGGCCCTGATCACCGCCGGCAAGCTCTGGCCCAACGCCGAACTGGGGCACCTCACCATCAACGGCAAGGACGCCGAAAAGTGGGCGGCGGCATCGGCCAAAGAAAGAGAGTCGCTGACCTGGGCTAAGTGGGCGCGGCGGTTGCAACGCTACTTCACCGAGATCGACCGCCTGCTCTGGCCCGACCTGATCGTGGTGGGCGGCGGCATCTCGCGCAAACATGACAAGTTCCTGCCCCTGCTACACCTCCGGCCCAAGATTGTCCCCGCCGCCCTGCGCAACAGCGCCGGGATTGTCGGCGCGGCCGTCCTGGCCTGGCAGGACGCGGCCAGCGCGCAGGCGGCGGCGACCCCGGCGCTGCGCACCACGCCGGCCACGGCCGCCACCCCCGCCCCGCCTGCCGCCCCGCCATCGCTCAACGCCTGATCATCCCGGCCAGCGATCTCCCCGCCGCGACCCGCCGTCCGCGACGGCCCGGTCGCGAACAGCGGACGGGGCGGGACGAGGGCGGATGAGCCGGCCTGTAAGCCGGGTTCTGTCATTGAAGACGGCCATCCATCTAGGACCTGCGTTGCCGCGGGCCTCCAGCGGCCTACCCGGTGGCTCGGGCGAGCAGCCCTCGAACGCCACCTGTCTGGCCTTGCTCCGGGCGGGGTTTACCGAGCCGCCCAGGTCACCCTGGGCGCTGGTGGTCTCTTACACCACCGTTTCACCCTTACCGCGGCGCCATGCGGCGCCCCGGCGGTCTGATTTCTGTGGCACTTTCCCGCGGGTCGCCCCGGGTGGGTGTTGCCCACCGCCCTGCTCTGCGGAGCCCGGACTTTCCTCGGCGGGACCGGCGTCCCCCTAAGAAGAGGCGCGATGCCCGACGCGGCCGTCCAGCCGACTCATCCGGCATCCACCCTACCTGGCGGCGGTTCGGTTCGTGCAGACCACCTCGGTCAGGCCCTGGGGCCACAGCCGCAGCGCGCTGATCGATCCGGGCGCGATCCTGATTCCGAACCAGGCCTGCGCCGAGGCGCCCAAGGCCGCGCCAATCGCGGCCCTGGTCACCATCGCATGGGAGGCGATCACAATGGTCTTGCCCAGGTTGGCTCTGGCGACGCGGGCCAAGGCCGCCTGGACTCTCACACCGACCTGGCGGCGCGACTCGCCGCCGCCCGGCTCGTAGTCCGCGTCCGCCGCCCAGGCCTCGACGCCGCCCGGCCAGCGCGCCTCCACCCGGTCCTTGGTCAGACCATCCCACAACCCGAAGTCCTCCTCGACGAAGCCGCTGTCGATGTGGACCGTCAGGCCCAGGGCTCGCGCCACCGGTTCGGCCGTCTGCATGGCCCGCCTGGTCGGTGAAGACACCAGCACCGACGGCCGCTCCAAGGCGAACCAGGGGGCTTCCAGCATGCGTGTCAACTCGTCGGCGGCCGCGACGGCCTGAAGCGCCCCGGCTTCGGAAAGCGGCGGCCCGGGCACCGCCCCGCCGGCGAACACATCCCGATCGGTGTCGACCGACATGCCATGGCGAATCAAGATCACGGTCGTGATCGGGCCAGGCGTCCCCGGATGACGCTGGGCGCCGGAACTGACCGCTTGGGCCAGGCGCACGGCATCGTCCAAAGCCCTCGGATTCCCCGGCCGGTCCGGGCGGCGGGCGGCCACCGGGCCCCCGGCCGAACCCGCTGGCGAACCCGGCGCCGCTGCCACTGGCGAACCCACCGCCGCAACCCCAGCCGAACCCGCTGGCGAACCCGCCGCGGCGGCCAGCGGCGAATCTTCGCCATTGGCGATGGCGCCGCGCGAATCCATGACCTGGTTGGCCAGCGCGTCAGCGGCCTGGTTGGAGGCGCGCGGGACCCATTTGAACACCACTGTCCGCCGGCCGATCAATCGGCGGGCCTCAGCGGCGAGCTTGGCCAACTGCGGGTTCTTGATCTTCCAGACCCCCGACATCTGCGAGACGACCAGTTTGGAGTCCATACGGACTTCCACCGCCGCCGCCGGATCGACTTCGCCGGCCGCGCGCAGGCCCGCGATCAGACCGGAGTATTCGGCGACGTTGTTGGTGACCGCGTCGCCCAGGTAGGCGGCTCGCTCGGCCAGCACGCGCCCGGTCCCGGCCTCGCGAACCACGGCGCCGAACCCCGCCACCCCCGGATTGCCCCGCGAGCCCCCGTCCGCTTCGACAATCAGCTTCACAAGCCGGAGTCCTCGCCCCGGACCAGAATCCGGCCGCATTCCTCGCAGCGGGCCACGTCATCTGCGGCCAGGGCGCGAATCGCGTCCAAGTCAGAACTGCTCACGTCCATGCCGCAGCCCTCGCAGCGCCGGCGGATCAAAGCGGCGGCCCCGACCCCGCCCAAGCGCTCACGCAGTCGCTCATAGAGCTTGACCAGGGCCTCGTCCAGGCCTTCGGCGGCCGCCGCCCGGGCGGCCTGCTCGACCGCCTCCGCAGACGCGATCTCAGCCAGTTGCCCGTCCAGACGCCCTCTCAAGTCAGCGCTCAACGCGCCCAGGCGCTTCAAGGTCGCCTCCAGCCCCACCACCGCCGCCTGCGCCTCCTCGAGCACTTCCATCACCTCGAGCGCCTCTTCTTCGAGCCGGTCGCGACGGCGTTCCAGCAGCTCCAGGTCTTGTTGCAGGGACAGCAGCTCGCGCGACTGGCCGCCCCCGGATTCCAGCCTCTCGCGGTCGCGGCGGTGGCGGCCGGCCACCTTCGAGAGTTCGTCCTCCACCCGGGTCAGGTCGCGCCGGATGTCGCCGGCCTTGGCTTTGGCGATCTCGAGTTCTTCACCCGCCAACTGCTCCTGGTCTTGGGCCAGCGCCATTTCAGCTTTGACCGGCAAGTTGGCGCGTCGATGGGCCAGACGGTGCAGTTGTGTGTCGTGGGACTGCACAACCAATAATCGCTGTTGATCAGCGGCTGGGGCTTTCAAGCGTCCGTCCTTTCCACGCGGGCCGTCCAGGGATCGGCCACCTCGGGATTCACCCAGGTCACAACCCTATCGCCCTGCGCCGCCAAGGCGCCGGCCAGTTCCCGCGCCGCCCGCGCCAGCCAGCCCCATTCCGAGGCGGCGTGGGACACGTCTAACAGATAGGGCTTCCCCCGGCCCGCGAACTCCGCTTCCTCGCGGGCCTCGAGCGCGGGATGGTGGCGCAGGTCGGCGGTCACGTAGGCGTCGATGCCGGCCGCCCGGACGGCGCCGAACAACGAGTCACCCGCCCCGCCGACCACCGCGGCGGTTTCGACCTCGGCGTCGACCGGCCCGGCGATCCGCACGCCGTGACGGTTCGGCGGCAGCGCGTCGGCCAGCCGCTGGGCCAAGTCGCCCAGTTTGGCGGGTTGTGACAGAACGCCCACCCTGCCGATGCCGACCGTCGGGTCGGCCTGGTCCGGCACCAAGGGCGTCAGGCTGTGCAGCCCAATCGCCCCGGCCAGGGCGTCGGCCACTCCCCCATGTGCCGCGTCGGCGTTGGTGTGGGCGGTGTACAGAGCGCAGCCGGCTTTGACCAGGTGGTGGATGATGGCGCCCTTGAAGGTGGTGGCGGCGACTGATGAGACCGGCCGGAGCAGCAACGGGTGATGCACCACGAACAGATCGGCGCCCCAGTCGAGGGCCTGGCGGACCGACCGCAAGGTCGGGTCGACGGCGAACGCGATCTTGGCGACACTGGCCTGCGGATCCCCGCAGACCAATCCGATGCGGTCCCATTCCTCCTTTAGCGCCGGCGGATACAACTCATCCAGGATGCGCACGGCGCTGGCCAGGCTCGCGGTCATCCCACCAGCCTAGACGCCCGCGACCTCCGGTTTCGGGCCGACTAGCTGAGCAGGGAGCGGTCGGCCAACTGGCCCCGGACCGAGGTGAAGCGATCCATCAGGTCCGCCACCGTGGTGCGGCGCTTCTGGGCGGCGTCCAATTCGAGAATGATCTCGCCCTCATGCATCATCAGCAGGCGGTTGCCCACCCGCAAAGCCTGGGCCATGTTGTGGGTCACCATCAAGGCGGTCAGGTTGGTCTCCGCCACCACTTTGACGGTCAGCTCGGTGACCAATTCGGCCCGGGCCGGGTCCAAGGCGGCGGTGTGCTCGTCCAAGAGCAGCAGGCGCGGGTGCGTGAACGAGGCCATCAGCAGGGACAACGCTTGGCGCTGGCCGCCGGAGAGCATCCCCACCCGGGTCTTGAGCCGGCTTTCCAGGCCCAGGCCGAGCACCTCGAGTTCCTCACGAAAGGCGGAGCGGCGCTTGCGGCCCACGCCCACCCCCAGCCCCCGACGGGCGCCCCTGGTCAGAGCGATGGCCATGTTCTGCTCAATGGTCAGATGCGGCGAGGTGCCCGCTTGCGGGTCCTGGAAGACTCGCGCCAGCAGGCCGGCCCGCCGGTGAGCGGGCAGTTTGGTCACGTCGCGGTCGTCGATCACAATGGCGCCGTCGTCAGTGGACAGCGAGCCGGCGATCACATTCAACAGCGTCGACTTGCCGGCGCCGTTGGATCCGATCACAGTGGCGAAATCGCCTTCGGCCAATTCCAGCCAAATGTTCCTCAGCGCGCGCCGCTCGTTGGCGGTGCCGGGAAAGAACGTCTTCGAGACTCCTGTGAGGCTGAGCACGGTTCAGGCCCCCTTGGCTGAGGAGGGATCCAGGGGCGTGGGGCCCTCGGCCGGCTGCGCGCTCAGTTCAGGGGCGGTCAGCGGCTCTGGCGCCTCCGGCGACTTGGAGGCCGAAATCTTGCCGACCCAGCCGCGGATGGTTTCATTTTGGGAGATCACCAGGGCCACCACCACCAGCAACGCCGAGATCAGCTTCATGTCGCCGGCTGCGGCGATCTCCCAAGCGATGGCGTAGGACAGGATCAGCCGGTAGACCACCGACCCGACCACCACGCCGAGCACGGCCAAAGCCATATAGCGGGTGCCCAGGATCGCGTTCCCCACAATCACCGAGGCCAAGCCGACCAGGATCAGCCCGATTCCCATCTGGACGTCCGCAAAGCCCTGGAATTGCGCGTAGATGGCACCCGACAATCCCACCAGGCCATTGGAAATCATCAGTGTGACAATCTTGGTCCAGTCGGTCGAGATTCCCCCGGCCACCGCCATTTGGGGATTGTCGCCGGTGGCCTGGGTGGCCAAGCCGAAGTTGGTGGCCAGGAACCAGATGATCGCCGCCGTGAAAGCCAGCGCCACGGCCGCCAAGATGGCCACAGTCTGCCAGGAGGCCATCAGCTTGGCCTGTTTGAGGGGCGTGAAGATTGTCTCGATGACCTGGCCGTCGCGCATGTTCAGGCCAACGTTCGGCCCGCGCATGATCCTCAGGTTGATGGAGTACAGGCCGATCATGGTCAGGATCGAGGCCAACAGCGGGTCGATCCTGAGCTTGGTGTGCAACAGCCCCGTGATCAGCCCCGCCGCCGCGCCGGCCGCCAAGCCCGCAAGCGTTCCCAGGTAGGGATCCACCCCGTTGTACATCAGGATCGCCGCCGTGCCGCCCCCGGTGGTGAACGACCCGTCCACAGTCAGGTCCGCGAAATTCAGAATCCGGTAGGTCAGAAAGACGCCCAGCGCCAGCAGGGCAAAGATCAGACCTTGTTCGATTGCGGCTTCCAACGGCGACTTCCTTGGCTTGCGAGATGGCCCTTCGGCGAGGGGATTACTGCCGAGACAGCCTAACCGGCCCCAGCCCGCCGGGAAAGCCTCCGCGACGCGAAGGCGTTTCCCCGGCCCACCGGGACCGGCCAGTCCGCCTGTCTATCTATTCACCAAGTCCGATGCCGACCGGTTCAGCCGCTCGTTTCGACTTGGGTGGCCTCCTCCAGCACGGCCGCGGGGATGGTCACGCCGAACGCTTCGGCCGCGCCCACGTTCACCACGATCTCAGTGTCCGTGACCTGCAACGGGGCGATGCCGCCGGGATCGGCGCCGTTCACCAGGATCTCATAGGCCTGGTCGGCGGTCCGCTTGCCGAGTTCGTAATAGTCGATGCCGCGGGTCGCGATGGCGCCGCGCTCAACTGAGGACGCGTCCGCCACGAACACCGGGATCTGCTTCTCCTCGCCGAAGGCGACCACCTGCTCGATCCCTTCGACCACGGTGTTGTCGGTGCCCACGTAGATGGCGTCGACACCGTCCAGCGCCTGCACGCCGGCGGTCAACTCGGACGAGTTGGCGATCCCGGATTCTTTGACCGTGATGCCCAGCGGCTCGGCTTCCGCCTTCAACAGGTCAAGCTGCACCACTGAGTTCTTCTCGCCCAGCGAGTAGAGGTAGCCCACCGTCTTGACTTTGTCGGCGCCTAGGATCTCCTGCATCAAGGCCGCCGGGAAGCCCTCGGGGTTCAGGTCCGAGGTCCCCGTGACGTTCGTGCCGGACGGGTCCCACGAAGGCACCAGACCGGCCTCGACCGGATCGGTCACCCCCGCGAAGAGCACCGGACGGTCGGCGATTTGATTGACCACCGCCTGGGCTGAAGGCGTCGCCACCGCCAGGACCAGGTCCAATGACGAATCGGCGGCGTACTTGCCAGCGATAGTGGCAGTGTTCGCCTGGTCGCCCTGAGCGTCATCGTACGTGTAATCCACTTCCACGTTCTTTTCCGCCAGGCCGTCCTTGAACCCTTGGGTGATCAGGTCCAGCGACGGGTGAGCCAGGTACTGCGTGATGGCGATGTTGTACGAGGCGGCCTTGCTTTCCTGGCCACCGGACCCTTTAGAACCGCCGGGAGTGCTGGACCCATCGCCGCTGGATCCATTGTCACCGCAGCCGGCCAGCGCCAACGCGGCAACGGCGATCAAAGCCATGCCTGCTAAACGAGAGCGTGTTTTCACTAGTCTGTTTACCTCTCTGGTTGGGCGAAGCCGAGCAACAAGGCCTGCTGCACGGGCATTACTCGCAGAAGTTTACCCGAATCTCACCCTATGGACACATCAGTTCACTTTGTGGACGTGCGGGTCAGTTATCAGGCGCTGGCGGGCTCGGCGATGGAGTTCAGCCGTTCCATTTGGTCCGTCCTCAATTCGAAATCGCCGATCGCCAAGTTCTCGGCCAGGCGCTCCGGCCGGGAAGTCTTGGGGAAGGCCACGATTCCGAGCTGGATCAGCCAGCGCAAGACCACCTGAGCGGCGCTCCGGCCCGTTTCAGCGGCCAAGGCGCGGACTGTGTCGTTGCCCAGATCGGCGCCGCGCCCGAGCGGACTCCAGGCCTCGGTCACAATCCCCAGGTCGGTGTCAACCGAGCGCAGGTCGCGCTGCTGGTGGAGCGGATGCAATTCGATCTGGTTGACCGCCGGCACCACGCCGGTGGCGTCGATCACGGCGGCCAGGTCCTCGGACTGGAAATTGGACACGCCGATCGAACGGGCCCGGCCGGTCGCGGCGATGTCGATCAGCGCCTGCCAGGCTTCCACCATCAGGCCGTCCGCCGGCACCGGCCAATGGATCAGGTAAAGGTCCACATAGTCCAGCCCGAGCAAACTGAGCGACTGATCGAACGCCCTCAGTGCGTCATCGTGCCTGTGGCGGTCGTTCCAAAGCTTGGTGGTGACGAAAACTTCCTCCCGGGGCACCCCTGAGCCTCGCAGCCCCTGGCCCACCTCGGCTTCGTTGCCGTACAGCGCGGCCGTGTCGATGTGGCGATAGCCCAGTTGGAGAGCGCGTTCGACCACGTTCGCCGTCAGCGACGGCTCAAGTTTGTAGGTGCCGAGCCCAAGTGCGGGTATGCCATATCCGGAGTTGAGCCGAAAAGTGGGAATCGTCATGCCTTCACCATAAACCTCTCCTCCGCCCAAGCGGCCGCCCGGGCCGGCCAACGATCAGACTGCGGCCCAAACCGGGGTGGCCGGGCCTCAGTACTGCGGGAAGGCGTGGGTGGCGAGCATCTCCTCGACGAAGGCCTGGACGGTGTCCGTTCGATTCCAGTCGCGCTGGAGCTCGCACAGCAACTGCACCACCGAGGTTAGCTGCGCCCCGGCGTGCTCGATTCGCCTCAACGCGGTGTCGTGGGCCAGCCGCGAGGTCCCCGCCACGGCATCGGCCACCGGATAGACCTCGTAGCCCTCGGCCATCGCGTCGATTGACGGGAAAGTCAGACAGGCTTCGGTCCACAAGGCCGCGATGATCAGCTTCTTGCGACCCGTCGCCTCGACGGCCTGTTTGAACTGCTGGTCCTCCCAGGCGTTGATTGAGCTGCGGTCATAGCTGGTGACTCCCTGCAACACCGACGCCAGACGCTCAATGGTGGCCTGCTCGCGGCCGGAGGCGACGTTGACCGTGCTCAGAACAATCGGCAGGCCGTAGATCACGCCGGTGCGGGCCAGCGCCACCACCTTCTCGATGATGGTCTCCTGAGGATGGGACTGCAGCGATTGGAGCTGGGTCGGCTGATAGTCGATGATCAACAGGGCGGCATTCGACGGGCTGAGCAATCGATCCTGGGCCGGATCGCGCGGCGGGAAGCTAGTCATGACATTGAAGGCTAGGCCGCGCCGCCGGGCCGTGCTGGTCCGGCGCCAGGCCGCTCACGGATCGGACGGGCGCCCGCGCCCAGGCGGCCTGAGGCGCCCACCCGCCTTCAAACGTGGGCCAAGAAGTCCGCTAGCACGCCCGCGCCCCAGCGCAGCGACTCGACCGGCACGCGCTCGTCAACGCCGTGGAACATGGCCGTGAAGTCGAAGCCGGCCGGCAGCCGCAGCGGCACAAAGCCATATGAGGCGATCCCCAGCCGGGCCAGCGCCTTCCCGTCGGTCCCGCCGGCGAGCATGTATGGCAGCACGGCCGCGCCCGGATCGGCCTGCGTCAGCGCCGCCTTCATCGCCGCCACCAAGGGGACGTCAAGGGGCGCTTCCAGCGCGATGTCCAGGTTGATCGGTTCCACCCGCACTGATCGGCCGGCCAGCTGCTCTACCAGAGCCAAGGCCGAATCGGCGTCGCCGGGCAGCGGTCGCAGATCGACAGTCGCGGTCGCGGTGCTGGGCACCACATTCACCTTGCCGCCGGCCGCCAGCGAAGTCAGATTCAAGGCGCTGGCAGTCGAAGCGGCGATGAATCGCTTGGCCGGGCCAAAAGCTTCGACAATGGCTTCGATTGATCGGGGATCGGCGGGGTCGAAGGGCAAGCCCGCCAACTCGGCGGCGCCGGCGAACAGCGCCTGCACGGTCGCGGTCAGTCGCAGCGGCCAAGGCTGGGCGGCGATGCGCGCCAAAGCTTCGACCAGGTGGCCCACCGCGTTGTCGCGGTTGACGGCGCTGCCATGGCCGGCCGTGCCCTGGGCGACCAGTTTTAGCCAGGCAATTCCCTTTTCGGCGGTCTGGACCAGGTAGGCCCGCTGGCCGGCCAGGTCGACCGAGAAACCACCCACCTCGCTGACCGCCTCGGTGGCGCCGGCGAACAACTTGGGATGATGCCGCACCAGCCAGTGGCTGCCGAGGCGCCCGCCCGCCTCCTCGTCCGCGAAGAAGCAGAGGACGATGTCCCGAGGCGGTTTGATCCCCTGGCGTCGCCACCAACCGATCACCGCCAGGATCATGCCGTCCATGTCCTTCATGTCGACCGCTCCGCGGCCCCAGAGCTCGCCATCGCGGATCTCGGCCCCGAACGGGTCCGCGCTCCATTCGGAGGCATTGGCCGGCACCACATCCAAGTGGCCATGTAAGACCAGCGCCGGCCGCTGCTGGTCTTGGCCTTCCAGACGCAGCACAACCGAACCGCGTTTCCGCTCCGACTCGAAGTACGATGGCTGATAGCCCCAATCCTGCAGCAGGCCAACAACATACTCTGCGGCCTGGCGCTCGCCAGCCGAGCGTTCGTCGCCGGTGTTGGTGGTGTCAAACCGGATCAGGTCGCGGGCTATCCGGACGGCATCGTCAGCCAGGGAAATCTCCATCCCCCAAAGCTAGCCCACGCCTGCCGGCGCGGCCGGCCACGGTAAGGTTTGGCCCGTTCAGCGCTGAGGCCGCCGAGCCTAGCCGCCGGTCAAGAGCGACCGCAGGCGCGCCGGCGCGAGCACCTGACAAGGCCGGTGGCCACCCCGTGGCAGGCGCGCGATCAGGCCGCGATCCGCCGTCGCCACCAGAACCGGTCCGCGTCCGGTGGCCACCGCCCGGCCGGCCTGGGCCACGATTTCGTCATCGCCCTCGCCCGGCGCGTCCACCACCCGCACGCCTTCGCCTGGCCCGATGCCGCGCGCCTGGCCTTCCACCACCATCACGATTTCCGGATACCAGCCGTTGGGCGCCTCGGTCCAGGTGTTGGCCAGGCCGACGGCGGCCAACACCCCCAGTTCTCCGCGCAGGCGCTTGGCCGCGCCGGCCCGGTCACGCCACCAGCCGTCCGGCCGCGACCCGACCACATTGGCGGCGTCGACGATCAGCGTCAGGCGCTCGCCGACCAGCGGGGCCAGGGCCGGCCAGGCCTGGGCCAAACCGGGATGAAGGTCGGCGCCGGACGCTTGGTCGCGCGGCGCCCAGGCCAGTTCTGCGGTCTCCCAGTTGGCCTCCCCCGCGAACAGGCCGCCAGCGAACAGGCCGCCAGCGGCCGAGTCGCCAGCCGCCGAGTCGTCGGCGCCAGGCGCCTGGACGGCAATCGTGGTGTACGTCCAAGGGCAATGGTCGGCGATGAACCACCACCGCGGCCTCAACAGTTCCACGGCCAGTCCGGCCTCTTCGCGCCCCTCCCTCAGGGCGGCGGCCAGCGCCTTCTCGCCCCGCTTGCGGGCGCCGCCGGGCAGCCCCCAGGTGTCCCCATGATGCGTGCGGCTGCCTCGTAGCTGCAGCAAGACCTCTTCGCCCCGGTAGACCAGCAGGCCGGCGGCGCCGAACCGGCCCCAGTGATCATGTCCACAGCGGCATTCAAACCACTGATCAGAGCCGTCCTCGGACATATTCGACCACCCCCGCCGCGGCCGCCTCGATCTGATCCAAGGCCAATTCGAAATCCTGCTCGCCGCCGTACCACGGGTCCTCGATGTCCAGGGCGAAGCCCGCCGGCTGATCGGCCAGCTCGGGATCGAATTGGCGCATCATGCGCAGGCCGGCCGGGTCGGCGCCGCGGCTGGCCAACACGCGGTAGTGGTTGAAGGTCGCCGGCAGAATCAGATCCGTGGTCTCAAGCTCCTCAGCCGAGATGCGGTGCGCGCGGTGCCTCGGGTCCGGGGTGTAACCACGCGCTCGCAACGCCCGCGCGGCCCGCCGGTCGATCGGATTACCGTCTTCCTCAGCCGAAACGCCCGACGAGCCGACCACCACCGAACTGGACAAGTCGGCATCGGCGAACCAATCGCGCAACACCTGGGCGGCCATCGGCGAGCGGCAAATGTTGCCGGTGCAGACAGTCTGAATGGTGAAAGGCGATCCGGACATAGACTCGATCCTATGCGTAGGGCGCTCAAAGTCATCGGCACGCTCGTCCTGGTCCTAGTGCTGGCCGGGGTGGGCTTCTTCGCGGTCGCGACCGTCACCGAATACCGGCCCAAAGCCACCGAAACCATCACCATAGAGGGCCAGGCGACCTTGCCGGCGCTGACGCCGGGCGCCGAATTGACGCTGTTGAGCTTCAACATCGGCTACGGCGGCCTGGGCAAAGGGCAAGACTTCTTCATGGACGGCGGCGCGATGGTGCGCCCAGGCGACCGACCCGTCGTCCAGGCCAATCTGGACGGGATCGTGGCTGAACTCCAGGGCCACCCGGCCGATGTCTACTTCCTCCAGGAAGTAGACGCCGATTCCCGCCGCTCTTACGGCATCGACGAGGTCGCGCTCCTGGGCGAGGTGCTAGGAGGAACCGCCGCCTACGCCCGCAACTTCAAGTCGATGTTCACCCCCTACCCTTGGCCGCCCATCGGACAAGTCGACTCTGGCCTGGTCACGGTGACCGGCCTGGCCGCCGCCAGCGCCTCCCGCGTCTCCCTGCCGGTGCCCTTCAGCTGGCCGGTGCGCATGTTCAACCTCAAACGTTGCCTCCTGGTCGAACGGGTCCCGGTTGAGGGCGGCAAGGACCTGGTGTTGGTGAATCTGCACCTGGAGGCCTACGAGGACGGCGCCGGGCGCGCCGAGCAGATGAACGACCTGGTCAAACTGCTGCAGGACGAATACGCCAAAGGCAACTATGTGATCGCGGGCGGCGATTTCAACCAGACCTTTCCGGGGGTCCAGTACCCCAAGGTCTCCGACAACTGGGTGCCTGGCGATTTCGACGCCTCGGTCTTCGCGCCCGGCTGGACCGTGGCCCATGACGCCGCCACGCCGACTTCGCGCCTGAACGACGCGCCTTGGGATGGTGACAACCAACTCTTCGGCATTGACGGCTTCATCACCTCGCCCAATGTCGAGGTCAAAACCGTCCAGACCGTGGACGCCGACTTCGAGTTCGCCGACCACAACCCGGTCAAGCTGACAGCGGCGCTGAAGAACTGAGTCAGCCGCCGGCCAATTCGGCCTCGCGCTCGATCGTGGCCGCCACCGCGGCCACCACCGCGGCCGAGAAACCCCTGTCCTCCAGCACATTCATGCCCGCCACCGTGGTGCCGCCCGGCGAGGACACCTTGTCGATCAGCTGCCAGGGATGTTCGCCCGACTGCTGCAGCAGGGCCGCCGAACCGAGGACCGCCTGGGTGGCCGCTTCGCGCGCCTGATGTTTGGTCATCCCGGCCGCCAGCCCGCCGCGTGCCAGCGCGTCGACGAACAAGAAGACCCAGGCCGGCGAGGAGCCGGCCACCGCCGTGAAGGCCGGGAACAGGCGCTCCTCCAGCTGGATCGCCTTGCCCGCGGCCGCGAACAACTGCGCCACCGAGTCGACTTGGGAGTCGGTCGCTACATCGTTGCCGGCCACGGCCGCCATGCCTTGGCCGACGGTCGCGTTGATGTTCGGCATCACCCGCACCACCGGCACATTCGGCCCCAGCCAGCCGTCCAGGTGCTTGAGCGTGACGCCCGCCGCGATCGAGACCACCAGCGGCGCCTTGGCCACGATCTGCCCCGCCACCTGTTCCAGCACGCCCGGCAGTTGCTGTGGTTTGACCGCCAAGACCACGATGTCCGATGCCGCCACCACCTCTTCGTTGCCGGCGCAGGCCGCGATCCCGGTCCGGTGGGCCAGGCCGGCCGCTTTGGAACTATCAGGATCATGCGTCACGATGTCGCCAGCCCCGACTAGACCGCTGGCGACAATCCCGTCGATGATGGCGCCGGCCATGTTTCCAGCGCCGATAAAGCCGATCTTCATGGTCCCAGGTTAGCTTCCCAGCCAAGGTGGCCGGGGTCATGGCCCGACCATGCGTCGCATCTGAATGTGGTGAAATGGACCGCGTGGACAAGGCGCGAGTGGACTCTTGGCTGTGGGCGGCCAGGCTGTTCAAGTCCCGTTCGCTGGCGGCGGCGGCCTGCAAGGCCGGACATGTCCGGGTGCGCGGCGAGAAGGCCAAGCCCTCCCACTTGGTCGGCCCGGGCGACGAGGTCCATGTTCGCGGCGGTCCTCGCGAACGCATTGTGATTGTGGTCAAACCGCTGGTCAAGCGCGTTAGCGCGATCTTGGCGGCAGAGGCTTACGAGGACCATTCGCCGCCGCCGCCGCCGAAGGCGGCCGCAGCCGTCCCGCTGGCCCTGCGCGAGCGCGGCTCGGGACGCCCGACCAAGGCCGAACGCCGTCAACTCGACCGCCTGCGCGGGCGCCCCTCCAATTGAAGGCTTGGCCGCGACTCCGCCGGGCAGAGCCTGGCGCCAGTTAGGTGAGACCTTCTGACCTGTTGGTTTGCAGTGTCCGAGGGGGGACTTGAACCCCCACGCCCCGTAAAGGGCACTAGCACCTCAAGCTAGCGCGTCTGCCTATTCCGCCACTCGGACTGGACGCGAAGACAAGATACCATGGCCCCTCGGTTCGACCGATGGCCCGGGTCGGGCCAGACTAGGAGCATGAAAAAGGCGTCCCCCCTGGCAGATCGAGCCGATGGCGTGCCCCGTTGGCTCCAGGTCGGCGCCGGCAACGCCTGGCGTCTACTGGTGCTGGTCGCGGCCACCTACATCGCCGTGCGCGGGATCATGCAAGTCGAGCTGGTGGCCGTGGCGCTGTTCGTGGCTTTGGTCATCACCTCGGTGCTGAGGCCGCTGGTCAATCTGATCGACCGCATCGCCTGGATGCCCCGGCAATTGGCCACGGCCATCGCGTTCATTGTCGCGGTGGCGGCGATTGGCGGCATCGGCACGTTTGTGGGCGTCAGCGTCGCCAACCAGATCCCCCGCCTGACCGACGAGTTGATCAACGGCATCGACACCATCAACGACATGCTCTCCCGGCTGCCGGCGCCCCTCGACGACCTCGATCTGGGCACCCTGGGCGACAACTTGGCCGACTGGATCCGGCGCAACTCCTCCACCCTGGTGGGCGAAGTCATCAACCGGTTCGGACTGGTCGCCGAAGTTCTGACCGCGCTCATTCTGGCGCTGTTCTGCTCGGTCTTCTTCATCAACTCCGGCAGTTCGATCTGGCGCTGGCTGCTGGGCCAATTCCGCAGCGACACCGCCCGTCGGATCGACGCCGCCGGCCAGGCCGCCTGGACCACCTTCTCCGGTTACACCCGCGGAATCGTGATCGTGGGAGTCACCAACGGCCTGTTCGCCGGCCTGGCCCTGGCCTTCATGGGGATACCGCTGGCCACCCCGATCGGCGTGCTGGTCTCGATGGGAACATTCATCCCCTACGTCGGCTCCGCCATCGCCATGACAGTGGCCATAGTGGTGGCCCTGGCCGCCAAAGGGCCGTGGTGGGCACTGGCGGTGGTGGCGCTGGTGGCGCTGATCGGGCAGATCGAAGGCCACCTGTTGCAGCCGCTGATCATGTCCAAACAGGTCCAACTCCATCCCGTGGCCGTGGCCGTGGCGGTGGTGGCCGGCGCGCTGACCGCCGGTGTTGTCGGCGCCATCGTGGCGGTGCCGGTGGTGGCCGTCTGTTGGGCGGTCTTCTCGCGCCTGCGCGCGATGAGCGCTGAATTCAGCGGAACACTGGATGACGCCGACGCCGCCGAAGTCTCAACCTAATGTGACCCAGATCACACCTGAGTCAACCTTGTGCCATGATTGTCAAATGAAGCTGCGCGGCGCCTTGGCCCTTGGGGCCGGACTGGCGACGGCCGGGATAGCGATTGTGGGACCCCGGCTGCACAGCGGCTGGGGAGCTACTCCGCACGAACGCAGTGCGCCACTTCCCGGTGACGAGCTGGTGCCAAGCCCGGTCTTCCATTCCACCAGAGCTATAACCATTCAAGCGCCACCCGAATCGGTCTGGCCGTGGCTGGTCCAGATGGGCACCGGCCGGGCCGGCTGGTATTCCTATGACGCCTTGATTTCCCAATTCTCCTCCGCTCCGACCATCTCCGCCTCCACGATCATCCAAGACTTCCAAGATCTCAAGGCCGACGACGTGATCGACCTGATCGACTCAATGGTCTTCCATGTCCACGAGATCGAGCCCAATCGGGCGATCGTCCTGCTGGCGGACGAACACCAGCTACCCCTCCAACCCTGGGTCAAGTCATGGACTTTCGTGATCAAGCCGATCGAGGGAGGCGCCACCCGCCTGCTGGTGCGCGAGCGGTCCTATTGGACCCTCAAATGGGTCGGTTTCGTCACCGCCTTCACCAACTGGCTCTGGTTCTGGGTCACGCGCCGTCAACTGATCAATCTCAAAGCCCTGGTCGAGGCGACCTAGCCGATACCTGTGCCAAGGCGGCCGCCCGCCGACGCGAGACGGTGCGCCGGGCGCGCCAGACGGCATCGGCGGAAAGAATGGTCAACGCCACCCAGACAAGCGCGAATCCGGCCCAACGGACGGGCGGCATGGGCTCGCGCAGGAACAGCACGCCGGTGATGAACTGCATCACCGGGCATAAGTATTGGATCAACCCCAGCACCGACAGCGGCATGCGTCTGGCGGCGCCGTTGAACAACAGCAACGGCGCCAACGTGGCCGCGCCCAGTCCCACCATCACCAGCGCGTGCCCGGCGCCATGGGCTAAGAACGCCCCCTCGCCCCGGGCCACCAGCACTCCCGCGTAGATTGCCGCCACCGGGAACACGACCAAGGTCTCCACACTCAGGGACGCCACCGCCGACAGGCCGGCGCCAACCCGCTTCTCGATGTACCCGTAGAGGCCAAAACTCCCCGCCAGGGCCAAGGCCACCACCGGAAACGAGGAGGCGCCGAACGCGACCACCACCACCGCCACGGCCCCGACCGCGACCGCCGCCCATTGCGCCGCCCGCAACCGCTCACCTAGAAAAGCCACCCCCAAGAGCACGCTGACCAGCGGGTTTATGAAGTAGCCGAGAGCCGCGTCAACCAACTGATGGTGATACACGGCCCAGACAAAGACCAGCCAATTGACTGTCAGCGCCACCCCGGCCAACGCCAGCACCGCCAGCACGCGGGGATTCGCCAGGGCCCGCCGCAGCGAGGCCCACTGCTTGGTCATCGCCGCGATCGGCGCCAGCAGGAGGGCCGACCAAATGATGCGATGGGCGATCACCTCGAGGGCTCCGGCCGGCTCGGCCGCCAGCAGATACAGCGGCAGCAAACCCCACAGCAGGTAGGCGCCAACCCCCAGGACCGGTCCGGTTCGGGCGCCCGGCCGGGCCGGCCGGGCCCCGCGCTCAGTCAACAGCCACCGGCTTGGCCTCGATTCGGCCCAGCACGCCGCCGATCGCCTGGTTGATGATCAGCGCCCGGCCGCCCAGGCGACCCGAGCCCGCTGAGGCGTCCTTGTTGATGACGACCAAGCGGTCGCCGTCGAAGTAGTCCACCAGGCCGGCGGCGGGGTAGACCACCAAAGAGGTGCCTCCGATGATCAGCATGTCGGCTGCCGCGATCGCCTCGACCGCGGCGGAGATCACATGGTGGTCGAGCGGGTCCCCGTACAGCACCACCGCCGGGGCGATCACGCCGCCGCAGTCGCAGCGCGGGATCCCGGCGGCGTCGTAGACGGTGGCCAGGGAATATTGGCGGCCGCAATCGCGGCAGTGGTTGCGATGCGCCGAGCCGTGCAACTCGATCACATTGACCGAGCCGGCGGCTTGGTGCAGGCCGTCGATGTTCTGCGTCACCACCGCATACAGGCGTCCGGCTCGTTCCAGTTCGGCCAGTTTGCGATGGGCGGCGTTCGGTTGGGCGTCTGGGTGCAGGACGCTGCGGCGGTGGAAGTCGAAGAACTCGCTGGGATGGGATTCAAAGAAGCTGCGCGAGAGGATCACTTCGGGCGGGATCGGGCCACCGGCGGTGTAGAGGCCCTCGGCCGATCGAAAATCGGGAATCCCCGATTCGGTCGACACGCCGGCGCCGCCGAAGAAGACGATCCGGCTCGAGGCGTCGACCATCGCCTGCAGCCGCGTTAGGGGTTCCGCGCTGTTCGGACTCACCCGTCAGCTTTACCACATCAGCGCCGGAAATCACACTCAGTGGAAATCGCGGGATTTGGTCGGCACCTTGAGATAAAGCGGATGCAAGTGGCCGGCTTTGACGCCGACCGTCCCGTCGCGGTTTTCCAATCTCCCCGTCACCACCATGGCCGATGCCGTGCGGCCGATTCTTCGGAACCGGTTCCAGACGTCGGCGGTGCAGATTATGTTGACTTGGCCGGTCTCGTCCTCCAGATTGAGGAAGGTCACTCCCCCGGCGGTGCCGGGACGCTGACGGTGCGTCACCACGCCGGCCACTTTGATCCATTCGCCGTTCGGGTGGTCCGCGACCTGGTTATTGGGAACGACCTCGGCGGCGGTCAATTCTTTGCGGACATGGACGGTTGGATATTCGCTCAGGGTGACGCCGGTGGCCCACATGTCGGCTATGGCCAACTCCTCAGCCGACATGCCCGGCAAGGCCGGCGCCCGCAGGCCCGGAGTGGTGCCCGGCAATTGGGCGGCCGCGCCGGTCGCCCCGGCCGCCCACAGCGCCTTGCGGCGATCCGGCTCCAAACCGCTCAGCGCCCCAGCCGTGGCCAAGGCCTCCATTTGACGCGGCGCGAGGTCACAGCGATGGGCCAAATCAGTCAGCGATTGGAAGGGGCCGCCCTGGTCGCGTTCGGTCCAGATGGCCTCCGCTTTCTTCGCGCCGATCCCGCGGACCGCCGCCAAGCCCAGTCTGACGCCCAGTTCCGGGTCGCCTTTGAGCAGTTTCGAATAGGGCCGGTCGCCTGGCCCGGCGCGTTCGACCCGAGCCTGCGCGGCTGAGCGCTGGATGTCTGGCCCACGCACGGCCAAACCGTGGCGACGGGCGTCCGCCACCAGCGACTGCGGCGAATAGAAGCCCATCGGCTGCGAGGCCAAGATGGCGGCGTAGAAGGCCGCCGGATGGAACACCTTCAACCAGGCGGACACGTAGACGATCAGGGCGAAGGAAAACGAATGCGATTCGGGGAAACCGAAATCCGAGAAGGCCTTCAATTGGTCGTAGATCTTGGACCGCGCGGCGGCGGGCACGCCACGTTCTCGCATCCCCGCCAGGAGAGCTTCTTTGAGCGCTTCCATCCGCTCGGTCGACCGTTTCGAGCCCATGGCCCTTCTCAACTGGTCGGCCTGACCGGCGCTGAATCCCGCCGCTGAAATGGCCATTTGCATGAGTTGCTCTTGGAACAGCGGCACACCCAAGGTTCGCTCCAAGGCCGGACGCACCAACTCGTGGTCATAGGTGACGGGTTCGCGTCCCCGAACCCGCTCGATGTAGGGGTGGACCGAGCCGCCCTGGATTGGCCCCGGACGGATCAAAGCCACCTCCACCACGATGTCGTAAAACCGCCGCGGCCTGAGGCGAGGCAAAGTGGCGATCTGGGCTCTGGACTCGACCTGGAAAACGCCCACCGTGTCCGCCGCGCACAACAAGTCATAGACCTCCGGGCATTCCGGCGGGATGGTGTGCATTCGCCAACGCCGACCCTCGCTGCGCTCGATCTCCTCGAACGCCAGCCGGATGGCGCCCAACATGCCCAGGCCGAGCAGGTCGAATTTGACCAAGCCGGCGCTGGCGGCATCGTCCTTGTCCCACTGCAACACCGAACGGTCCTCCATGCGCCCCCACTGGACGGGGCAGACCTCGATCACGGGCTGGTCCGCCAAAACCATGCCGCCGGGGTGAATGCCCAGGTGCCGCGGCAGATGCATGAACGATTCCGCCAGGGCCAGGACATCGGCGGGGATGGCGGACAGGTCGTCATCGGCGTCGACCGGCTCGGCGCCGCCGCGTCCCCAGGGGACATAGCGGACCTTGCCCCTATGTAGATGGCCCCAGCGTTCGACCTGCTTGGACCAGGCGTCCTGCTGGCCCGTGCCGTGGCCAAGGGCGCGGGCCGCGTCCCGCAAAGCCAGCTTCGGCCGATAAGAGATCACCGCGCCGACCAACGCCGCCCGTTCGCGGCCATAACGCTGGTAGACGTGCTGGATCACCTCTTCGCGGCGGCCCGACTCGATGTCCAGGTCGATGTCGGGGTAACCCTCGCGTTCCGGCGCCAAGAAGCGTTCGAACAGCAGGCCGTAACGGACCGCGTCGACAGCGGTGATGCCGAGCGCGTAGCAAACGGCCGAGTTGGCGGCCGAACCCCTGCCCTGGCAGAGAATCCCCTGCTCTTCGCAGAACTCGACGATCTCATACATGATCAGGAAGTAGCCCGCGAATCCAAGCTCCTTGATGACTGTGAGCTCGCGCTCCAGGGTCTGGTACGCCTTGGCGCTGTCAGGGCGGCGCGGGCCGTAGCGCCGTTCGGCGCCGCGCCAAGTCAACTGCTCCAACCAGCTGTCCTCGTTGTGGCCCTTGGGAACATAGGCCGGCGGCAGTTTGGGCGCGACCAGCTTGAGATCGAAGGCGCATTCGGCGGCCAGTTCGGCGGCGGTGGCGACGGCGGCGGCCGCCGCCGGGCCGTGACGGGCCAGGCGCGAGATCATCTGCCCTGCCGAACGCAACGCCGCCGTGGGACCGGCGGGCAGATATCCGTCCATTTCCTCCAGGCTGCGACGCCCGCGGATCGCCGCCATGGCGGCGGCCATGGCGAACTGACTGGTCTGGGCGTAATGGACGTTGCCGGTGGCCACCAGCGCCAGGCGGGCGTCTGCGGCCAATTCCATCAGGGCCGCGATCACGGCTGGATCCTCGGGGCTGTCCGAATCGGTGATCTCGACCGCCACGTTGTCGCGGCCGAACAGGCGGACTAACTGGTCCAGTTCCGTTTTGGCGCCACCTTGAGCTAGCGCCCGTCGAACCGCGCCCTTGCGACATCCTGTCAAGATCAGCCACTGGCCGCCGCTGGCGGCGGCCAAAGCGTCCAGGTCATAGCGCGGCGGCCCTTTATGGCGGACGGCCAGATAGGCTTGCGCGATCGACCGGCTGAGGCGCTTATATCCTTCCGGCCCGCGCGCCAACACCAGCAGATGAGTGCCAGGAGGATCGCTGGCGCCCGGCGTCTCGGGGCCGCCGTCCAAAGTCAATTCAGCCCCGAAAACGGTCGGCAGGCCCACCTCGCGAGCCGCCTCGGCGAACTGCACCACGCCGTAAAGCCCGTCGTGATCGGTTATGGCCATGGCGCTGAGCCCTAGCCTCGCCGCCTGGTAGGCCAGGTCCGCCGGCTGGCTGCAGCCGTCCAGAAAACTGAAAGCGCTGTGGGCGTGGAGTTCGGCGTAATCAGTCATAAACGCCCTCCAAACGCCATTGGCCGGACTCGCAAGCCAACAAGGTGGTCTGCTCTTTGCCGCCGCGTTCCACCTGGACCTGAAGGTAGACACGTCGTTTCGACTCCAGCCCCCACCACTGCTCCACCACCGGCCAGGGACCCGCCCACCCGGTGACGGCGGCTTTGTCCAAACTGGCCGGTTCGGCGCTCAACTCCAGGGCGGAGCCGACTGCGATGGTCTGGCCGTTCGAATCGGACAATTCCACCGGCAGCGGTTTCGGCGGCATCAAACTTGGGGACGGCGCCGGCACGGCGCCCGGCCACGGCCGCTCGATCGGCCGGAGCGCAATGGTGTCCTCACCCCATTCGACCAGCCGGACACGGCCTCTGGGCTCGCGGCCACCCTGTAGCACGGGTTGATAGACGCCACGCCCTCCCAGCATGGTGTGAATCCGTTCGGCGCCGCGCACCGCCCTAGCCGCGGCGTAGCCGTTGGTCCCCCACAACCGGGCTGAGCCCGCCCCGGCCGGGCGCACTTCCTCAGCCTCCAAGCTGAGCCGAATCAGCGCGCCTGTCGGCAGCAGGCCGCTGCGTCCGGTCAGCCAGCCTTCGAGTTGCCAGCGGACCCGATCTTGGACGCCGGCGGCGTCGACTCCATCCAGGCGCCAGGTCCGTTCCAGTTCTTCGCCGGTTTCGGTGATGGCGCTGACACGCAGCCGATCATAGGTTCGGCCGTGCTGGGTCAACTGGGTGTGGAGGTCCGCTGCCAGTTGCCGGGCCGCCACGATGGCTTGGCCGACCCGTGTCATGGGCGGATCGGCTTCTATGACGGCCACGAACCGCCGGGGCAGCTTGTGTTCCAAGGCCGTCAGCACGTCTTCGGCTCTGGCCAGTCGCTGCGCCCAAACCCCCACCGCCCCGAACCGTTCGGTCACGTTGCGGGTCGGCAGCTGGGCCAGACCGCCCAAGGTTGTGACGCCCAACCTTGTCAACAAATCCATCAGCGCGCCCAGATTTTCGCCGGCCCCGGTGCCGCCCAAAGCCACCCCCAGGTCGCTCAGCGGCCTGGGCGCCAGGTAGCGGCGCGATTCTCCCCTCGCCACCACCCGGCCATCGCGGGCCGCCAGAATCGCGGCCAATAAGCCGTCCGCCACGCCGACCCAGGCTTCGGTGCCGACCTGAGCCGCCACCTCGGTCAGAAGGTGTTCGGCGAAGGTCTCGTCGCCGCCGTAGTAGCGGCTGGCGCCCGCGGCCGGGCAGATCATCAAGCCCGGCCGCAACAATTCAACCCCTGGCGCCAGGGTGTGCACCACCATGGCCAATCTTTCAAAGCCACGACTGTCACGCACCTGGTCAGCCGGCACTATCTGGGCCTGGGGACAGAGCGCGGCGGCTGTGCGCCGTTTCATGCCGCGCCGGACCCCGGCCGCCCTGGCCGCCGCGCTAACCGCTTTGACGCGATGGGCGTCCGCCACCATGATCGGCTGCTCCGCTGGCGCCGCCCCGGCCTCGATCGCCGCCACCACCGGCCAATCGGGAATCCAGATAGCCGCCAACCGGCGAGCCACCCGCGCCTCAGCCGCCATAGCCGCCACAGCATCACTGCTCATGATCAGGACTCGAAGCCGCCCTTGCAGACCATTTCAAAATCAAGGCGCGGCTGGCCGGCGGCGATTTGGCCTTCCCCCAAAGGCAGATTATGCGTCGCTTTAACCCTGACAATCAACTTGGCGCCACCCCATTCTCCGGTGGTGACCAACCTTCCGCCGGTGAAGCGCAGCCGTGCTTCAATCCGGCGGCGGTCGCCCGCGCCCAGTTCCAATCCGCCGGCCATCACCAAGCCGTAGGCGTCCACCAGGGCGGCCAAAACTCGAAGCGGCTGCTGGCCCAGGTTGGGAACCACCACCGTGCGGCTGAGAACAAGACCGGCCTCAGCCGCCGCCAGCAGGCCCGCCTCCGGCAAGCCGGCGATCCCCGCCCAGTCCTCTTCCCCCATGCCGGTCGCGGCTACCGCCCAAAAGGACGCCAACGAACCACTGACCTGGACCACCGTCCCCGGCAAGAAATGCGGCCCGGCCAATTCGGCCAGTTCTGCCGGGCTGAGTTGCCGCCAGTAGGTCCGCAGGCTGTCAGCTGGCGCCTTCTGGATAGCCGGGTCGGCGCCACTGAGGCCGCCGGGCCCAGGGCGACCAGACGGCATCGTCCGGTTGGGGACCGCTGTGGAGATGGCCCCGGAGACCGCTCCGGAGACCGCTCCGGTGACCGCTCCGGAGACCGCTCCGGAAACCGCTCTGGAAACCTGCGGGCGGAACTCCGGATTGGCGCCAACCGGCCGCGCTCCGGTCTTCGCCTCCGCCAACCGGAGCGTTTGCCGGGCCTTGTCCAGTACCGATGCGGGGGCTACTCGCGCAGGCAAAGAAGAGACAACCGTCGCCACAGCAATCACCTCCCTGCCTACAACGCCTGTTCGACTACCTATCTAACTCGCTTCGTACATTTGTGTCAAGCCGGATTGAGGCCAAAAATGTCCGCTCTCCGCGCGGAGCGCTAGCGCGCAGGCCAGCCGCGCTTTCCGCCGATAAACTCTCCCTATGGACCTAACGCGCCCGATCCCACCCGATCAGTATTCACTCCTTCCGAAGGTCGCCTCATTCACGCTCACCAGTTTGGACGTCGCCTCTGACACCCAGTTGGACAGCGCCTTCATCCAAGCGGGCGGCAACTTCTCGCCGCAGCTGGCGTGGAGCGGCTTCCCGACGGCAACCAAAAGCTTCCTGGTCAATTGCTTCGACCCGGACGCGCCGACCCCGGCCGGCTTCTGGCACTGGACGCTGGTGAACCTGCCCGCATCAGTCACCGAGCTGGATCAAGACGCCGGTGCTCCAGACGGGGCCTATCAAGACCCGGTTTTCCAACTCCGCAACGACGGCGGCGCCATCGGCTACGCCGGCGCCGCGCCGCCGCCAGGCGACTATCCGCACCGCTACTATTTCGCGGTCCACGCGCTCGACGTCGAGACGCTGCCGATCAGCCCGGGCGCGACACCAACCGCAGCCGCTTTCAACGCCCTTTTCCACACCCTGGCGCGGGCCCTGATCGTGCCGACCTACCAGGTCAAGTAGCGCTCTGGGGGTATGGGGCGACCCAGATCGGGGGCGCCTGGGGCACGGCTAGCAGAAGGAATTGCCGCAGGCGCAGCCCTGGGTCGCGTTGGGGTTGTCGATTGAGAAGCCCTGACTGGAGATCGAGTCCTCGAAGTCGATCACGGCGCCGTCCACCATTGGGGCGGACAGCTGATCCACTACCAGGGGCACGCCGTCGAACAGGACCAGCGCGTCACCCTCCACCAGAGCGTCGTCAAAGCCCAAGTCGTACTGCATGCCAGCGCAGCCGCCGGGTTCAACCGCCAAACGCAAACGCAAGTCCGGCTTGCCTTCACGGTCCAACAACTCTTTGACCTTCGCGGCCGCAGCCGGTGTCAACTGGACGCCATGGGTCTTCTCGGAAGCGGCGGTCGTCATCTGGGACTCCATTCCTTCGTCAATCGATTCCTCATCAGTTCGGGCCTCTTGGCCTCTTGGCCTCTTGGCCTCTTGGTCAGGCCAACCTTACCTGGCGGGCAAGAAGCGCGCCAGAAAGTCCGCCGCCAGCGGACCGGCCACCCCGGCCGCGCGCAGCGGCAGATTGTGCCCCTGGCCGGCGATCTCAACCCATTCGGCGCCTGGTATCAGCCGGGCGGTCCGCAGCGATTCACGCCGGGGCACAATGTCGCGTTCGCCAACCACGATCAAAGTCGGCACCCGCACCGATTCGAGCATCGCCTTGGTGTGATTGGGCTGTCCGATCATCAGCCCCCAGACCGCCGCTCGGCGCCGCGCCGCCGCCGAGACCAGCCCGGCCAGGCGCATGGCCCAGTAGCCCACGGTCACGCCCAAGTTGGTGAACGGTCTGAGGGCGCCCTGGGTGGTGTTGCCGCCCATCAACACCTGGGCGGCCAGGAGCTCGGGCCGATGAATCGCCAACTCCAGGCCGACATTGGCGCCGTCCGAGAATCCGATCAGACCGAACCTGCCTTGGTAGCGGTACCGGACGCGATAGTCGGCCAGGGCGTGGCAACAATCGATCGCCAGTTGTGTGATGGTCATCGGCGCCTCGCCGATGGGCGTGGCGCCATGCCCGCGGGCATCCAGCGCGATAGTCGTGAATCCGCCTAGATAGGGACGCAGCGGCTCGAACACCGAGCAGTCTTCCGAATTGCCGTGCAGCAACACCACCGGCGGCCCGGCGCCGTCGACCACGGCGCTCAGCCCTCCCAGAATCATCTAGCCCCCAACGCCGCTCTCGCCGGTCGCGCCGGTCGCGCTCGCCCCTGTTGCGCTCGCTCCCGACGCGCGCGCTCCGGATGCGCTGGCTCGCGTCGCCAGGCGATCAAGCAGCAACGCTTCGGCCAGGATCGCCCGGCGCAGCATCGGCAGCGACACCGATTCGTCACCCGAATGCGCCCGTGAATCATGGTCCTCGACACCGGTCAACAAGACCTCGATCCCGGGGAAGACCTCGCCCACATCCAGGGCCAACGGGATCGATCCGCCCTGGCCGGTGAACACCACCGGGTGGCCGTAGGCCTCGCCCAGGGCCTGGCATGCGGCCGCGAACGCCGGCCCCGAAGTGTCGGCCACAAAGCCGCCGGCGGCCACCCCGTCCTCGATCACCAACTCGGCCCCGAATTCGACCCGCTCACGCAAATGCTGTCCCACCAGCGCCTGCGCGCGGGCGGCGTCCATGCCTGGAGGCACCCTCAGGGACAGCCGGGCTCGGGCCAGGGCCTGGATCGTGTTGGAGGACTCTTCGACCGAAGTCGAGTCGAAGCCGATCAGGTCGATCGCCGGACTCCACCACAGCCGATCCGCCAGCGAGCCTCGACCCGCCAACTCCAGTCCCGGAACCAGGGCGGCGGCGCGGCGGAATTCCGTCTCGTCGACCGTCTCCAGGCTGTGCCCGGTCGGCGCCAGCCCAGCCACCGCCACCGCGCCGGACGAATCATGCAAAGTGGCGATCAGCCTGGCCAACAAGGTCGGCGCGTCCAGGAAGGCGCCGCCGAAGGCGCCGGAATGGACGGCGTGGTCGGCCACTCGCAGGGTCACCGTCAAATCGGCGATCCCACGCAGCGACACCGTCAGCCCCGGCACGTCCGGCGCTGGATTCTCGCAATCCGCGATCACGATCACATCAGCGGCGAGCTGATCCCGGTGCTCCCGCAACAAGCGACCAAAGGTCGGCGAGCCCGCCTCCTCCTCGCCCTCGATGAACACGCGCACGTTCACGCCCAAGTCGCCGCCCAAGGCGCGCAACGCCCCCAAGTGAACCACCACGCCGGCGCCATCGTCGGCCGAACCCCGTCCGTACAGACGCCCGCCTTTGACCACAGGTTCGAAGGGGTCGGTCGACCAGTCGTTCGCGACCGGCTGAACGTCGTGGTGGGCGTACAACAATACGGTCGGCACGGCATCGGAAACCGTGATTTGCCCGATGACGCCCGGGCCGCCCCCGGCGCTCACCACCGCCACGTCGCGCACGCCGACGTCATTCAGCAACTCGGCCACCTCGGCCGCAGAGCGGTGCAAAACCCCTGGTGGGGCTGATGGCGCCAGATAGGACGGAATCCGGACCAAACGCTCCAGATCAGCCACGGCGTGCGCGAACTGGGCGTCGACGCGCCCCCTCAGAGCGGAAGGACTAACCATCCCTCAACGGTAACCCCATAGACTTGACAGCGTGTCAATCCTGTCTGGCAAGAACCAAACCAAGGCGTCCGGCCGGCCTTCAACGGCCCCTGAACCCAAGTCTGAGGGCAAGGGCCGCCCCACCCCGAAACGCAAGGAGGCTGAAGCCGTCCACAAGCGCCCCCTTGGCGGCGCCGGGACCAAGGCCCAAGCCAGGCCGCTGACAAAGGAACAACAGAAGGCCGAACGGGCCAAGGCCCGCGAGCGTTTCGACCTGGCGATGAAAACCGGGGACGAGCGCTACCTGCCCGCCCGCGACAAGGGGCCGGTGCGCCGGTGGACGCGGGATTACATCGACTCGCAGCGCTCGGTCGGCGAATACATTGTGTTCTTGGCCCTGGGATCGCTGATTCTGCTCTTCTTCCTGATCCAGTGGGCGCCGGTGGTCGCCTCCTACGTGATGCTGTCGATGTACGTCATCCTGATCGCGGTGATTGTCGACGCCACCATCCGCGGCCGCAGGCTCAAGCGGGAGCTGATCGCCAGGTTCGGCGCCGACAAACTGCCCAAGGGCTCAGTCTGGTACGGCATCAACCGGTCACTCCAGATGCGCCGCACCCGCATGCCGAATCCGCAGGTCAAACGGGGTGAATTGCCCGGGTAGCAGTACCCGGCGGATGCCCGCCCCGGCAGACATTCGGTCCCGGCCGGCGTCAGTCCCGGCCGGCGTCAGTCCCGGCGGGCGTCAACTCCGGCCGGCCCCGGCCATCGACCGGGCGGCTCGGCGCTGAACGCGCCCGGGCCAAGCGGGGCCCTCATAGATGAAGGCCGTGTAGGCCTGGACCACATTGGCCCCGGCGGCCTGGTAGGCCTCCACGTCGAGGCCGCAAGTGACTCCGCCCGCCCCGATGATGGTCCGTTCGCGGCCGAGGCGCTGGCGCAGGCGGCGCACCACTTCCAGGCCGCGTTCACGCAGCGGCGGACCCGACAACCCGCCCGCGCCCAGGTCATGGGCCACCGTGGTGTTGACCGCCACCACGCCGTCCAGATCCAGCTCCTCGACCAGGTCGGCGATGGCGTCGATGTCCTCATCCGACAAGTCCGGGGCGATCTTGACCAGCAGGGGCAAGTTCCCCGGGCGCCCGTCTTTGGCCAGCGACTGGGCGGCGCCCGCCCGCGCGGCCAACAAGACGGGCCTCAGCTGGCTGACCGCCTGCAAGTCGCGCAGCCCAGGGGTGTTCGGCGAGGAGACGTTGACCACCAGGTAGTCGGCGTAGCGGGCCAGACGCCGCGCCGAGACGAAATAGTCCGCCGCCGCCTCGGGCACCGCGGTCACCTTCGACTTGCCGATGTTGACGCCGACCACGTAATCGCGTCCGCCGGGCGAACGCCGCAATTCGCGCAGCGTTCGCGCCACGGCTGTGGAGCCGGCGTTGTTGAAGCCCATGGCGTTCCGCAAGGCCCGCTGTTCCAGCAACCGCCACAGCCGCGGGCGCTGATTGCCCGGCTGCGGGAAGCGCGTGACCGTGCCGACCTCGACAAAGCTGAAGCCCAGCGCGGTCAGGCCTTTGACCGCTTTGGCGTCCTTGTCGAAGCCGGCCGCGAGCCCGAGCGGCCCAGTCAAGTCGCGCCCGAACAGCCTGTTGCCGTCCGGGCCCGTGGGGCCGGGCCGGCGCTTGGCTCCGAACAGCAGGCCGACCAGCCCACGGGCCGGCGGGAACTCCCCCATCGCCGTGATCATCACCAACGCCAGCTTGTGCGCTCGCTCCGGATCCATACCCCGGAAAAACAAGTTGAAGATCAGGCGATACACAATCTCCCAGGTTACCGGCTGGATCTGAATTAGCATTGCCCGGTGACCAGTTTGACTCTCACCGACGCCAATCTCAGGACGCTCGAGGCTCCCGTGGTTCTAACCGGAGCTCATCTAGGGGGCGCGGTCCCCGGCTTGGCCAGCGCCGAGTTGTTGACCGCGCTCGGCTTCACCGGCAAGAACGGCGAGTTGACCCGCCTGCCCGCCGCGTCCGTGGCCGGCGATCTGGCGGCCCCGGTCTTGGCTGTTGTCGGCCTGGGCGACTCCCACCAGCCAGAAGACCTTCGCCGGGCCGTGGGCGCCGCGCTCAGACAACTCGACGCCACTCGCGTCGCCTTGGCCTTCGACGCCGGCCCGGACCACCCTCCCGTCACGGCTGATCCCGCCTATCTGGCCGCCATCGCCGAGGGGGCGTTGTTGGGGGCCGCCGATGCCGCCGAGTTGATTTTGGCCGTGCCCGGCGGTCCGGACGGGGTCGCGTCAAGCGCCCGGCACGTCGTGGCCCGGGCCCAGGCCGTGGTGGACGGCGTCAAGCTAGCGCGCCGGTTGACCAATGAACCGCCGAATCGGCTCTACCCGGCCACCTTCGCCGACCAGGCCGCCGCCGCCGTCAAGGACTCCCCCATCCGTGTGCAAGTTCTTGACGAGGCCGATCTGGCCAAAGGCGGCTTCGGCGGCCTGGTGGCCGTGGGCCAAGGCTCAATCCACCCTCCCCGCCTGGTCAAACTGACCTATGCGCCGCCCAGGGCGCGCCGCCTTGTGGCCTTGGTCGGCAAGGGCATCACCTTCGATTCGGGCGGGCTCTCGCTCAAGCCCCGAGGCGCCATGGCGACTATGAAAAGCGACATGGCTGGGGCGGCGGCGGTGCTGGGAGCGGTGCGAGCGGCATCGGACCTCAAACTGAAAACCAAGGTGACGGCGTATCTGTGCTTGGCGGAGAACCTGCCGTCCGGGTCGGCTCAGCGACCCGGCGACGTGATCGTCCTGAAGGACGGACACGCGGTCGAGGTCATGAATACCGACGCCGAGGGCCGACTGGTCCTGGCGGACGGGATCGCTTGGGCCCGCCAGGATCGGCCCGACGCCATCATCGACATCGCTACGCTGACGGGAGCCCAGATCACAGCCCTGGGCAAGCGCATCGCCGGGGTCATGGGGACGGAGGCGCTGCGAGACCAGGTGGTGGCGGCCGCCCTGGCCGCGGGCGAGGACGCATGGGCCATGCCGCTGCCGCCCGAACTGATGGAGGTGTTCAAGTCTGAGGTGGCGGATTTCACCAACGCCAACTTGACCGACCCGGCGGCGGGGATGCTCAGCGCGGGCCTCTTCCTACGCCAGTTCACGGGCGACACCCCCTGGGCGCACATCGACTGCGCCGGGCCCGCCTTCAACACCGGCGAGCCCTTCGGCTACACGCCCAAGGGCGGCACCGGCTACGGCGTGCGCACGTTGGTGCGGTATCTCGAGGACTCTTCCCTGGGCTGAGGGGGGCCGCCCTCTCGGACGGGTCCTGGTGCGACGGGCGGGCGCGGGAACCGCTACCGGGGTCGCTGGGTGGCTGGGTCGCTGTGTGGCCGGGTGGCTGGGTCGCTGGGTGGCTGGGTCGCTGGGTCGCCGGGTGGCTGGGTGGCTGGGTCGCCGGGTGGCTGGGTCGCTGGGTCGAAGGGCGGTGGCGCGAACACTCGCTTGGAGGAGCGTTTTGGCTGGTCATCTCAGTGTCAGAGCTCGGTTCTAGGGTGGTTGTCATGGCAGTCACCGAGGTTCTCCGACCAGCCGCTGGCAGCGGCGAGGACGCTCCGGCGAGCCTGTGCGAGGATCACCAGCTGGGCTGGTGTTCTTGTTGGTGGGACGGGATGAAGGCCGACGAACTACTGGACTTGGCCGCATCCCTGGGGCCAGGGCCGCGAACCGCTGCCATGCTCTGTCGAGTGGCGGACATGGATGAGGTCACTCAACGTGACCAGATCCGCCTGGTAGGACTGTGGGACGCCCAGTCGAAATGGTCGCAGTGCCAGGCCGGTTTGACGCTGGCCGCCGCCTGCGCGCAGGCCGAGGAGCAGGCCGATGATCCATCAGTCAGTCCGGCTCGGTCTTTGATCGCCGAGGCGGCCTTGGCTTGCGGAAAGACCTCGTATTCGGCTCACGCTCTGGCCCGGGTCGGCGCAGCCGGATTGAATGAACCAATTCTCGCTGAGGCGATGATGGACGGCGTTCTGGGGGTTTCAACTGGGGACGTGATCCTGCGGGCGGCCGGGCGGCTCGAGGACCCGGAAAGCCGCCGGCTGGTCTTGAGCCACGGAATCCGGTTGGCCAAGCTGGGCCAGACCCGGCCGCGAATCCAAGACGGTTGCGAGAAACTGGCGGCCGATCAAGATCCGGCCGGATGCTCACACGCCCACCAGGTGGCCTATGAGGAACGCAGCATCCATTACCGATCACGTTCGGCCGCCATGGCCACGCTGACCGTCTTCGGCGCCGCCCACGAACTAGCGCGCATCACCGATCTGGTCGAAACGGCATCCCAGAGGGGCCATCCCAAGGACCTGCGGACTGCAGGCCAACGGCGCTATGACGCGCTCATTGCCTTGCTCGACCACACACCCTATGACGGCGGCCCAGCACCGCATGACGGTGTGGCCGGCCCCGACAGCGCCGGCTCCGGTTCCGAGGTCTCGGAACGGGGAGCACGGCGGCCCGGGCCGCCTTTCCCCAAGTGCGGGCTGCTGGTGCGAATGGACGCGACCACGCTCCTGGGACTGGACGACAAGCCCGGCCTGATCCTGGGCGCCGGACCCATCCCGGCGGAAGTCGGACGGGCGATAGCCGTGGATGCGACCTGGCGCGCTCTCTTCGTCGACCCGGCGTCCGGACGCCCGGTATGGGTGTCGGACAAGGCGTTTTCGGCCGGGATGGTGTTCGGCGCCCGCGCCAGGCCGCCGGGTGGCCCAGGCGGCGGAGGTTCGGACGGCGGAGGTTCGGGCGGCGGAGGTTCGGGCGGCGACTCACGGCAAGAAGGCGCTGGTCGCTACGAAGAAACCCGCGGCGCCGGGCCGCCGGATCGCGAAGACGGCAGTTCGGGACGCGGTTCGGCCGGGGACGGTGAGAACAGCCTGCCGGCGACCGGTGGGGGTGACCGTGGCGACAGGGGCGCCATGAGTGCCGGGCGCGCTGCGGGTGACGGGAGCGAGCGGAGCCAAGACGGTTCCGGCGCCGGACCGCCGGGAATTGGCCTCGCGGAGGCGTGCGTCAATCCTTGGGGCGAGCCTGAGGACTGGCCTATGGAGACGGCATCGAACAATTCGTATCAACCCAGCCTCAGGGTGCGACGCCTGCTCGCTGTCCGGCAATCCAAGTGCGCGAATCCTACCTGCGGACGTTGCCGTCAAGGCTGCGAGGTCGACCACCTCGACCCCTACAACCCGGGCCAACCGGCCGACCAGCAGACCAAAGGATCCAACCTTCAACATCTGTCGAAAGGCTGCCACGAACTGAAGACCCGCTTCGGTTGGGAGTACCACCGCGATGTGGAAACCGGCGAGACCACCATCAGAACACCTCTGGGGCTGGTATACCAAGTGCCGGCCGACCGCCTGGACTGACCAGGCTAGGAATCGGCAGCGCCGCCTCCCGCTTGGCCCCGGCCGGTTTGGCTGCCCTGGCGCCCCTGGCGCTGAGCGGCCCGCTGGGCCGCGTTCCAGTCCCGCATCCGCTGCGGGTAGCCGGTGAAGTTGACGTCGTAGACCGGGATGCCGAGCGAAATCGCCACCGTGCGGGCCGTGGCCGGATCCGGCACCTTGCGCCGGGTCCACTCTCCGGTCGTGGCCACTAGCAACAAGGTGGTCTGAATCTGCGAGTTCGGGGGCTCGATATAGGCCTCCACCCCGACTCGGGAGGCGACGAACGCCTGCAGGTGCTCCAGGGTCTCTCGCTTCGAATCAGCGGGCGCGGCCCCGGCCCCGTCCGCCCCGTCGCGCTTGCGTCTGCCAAATGGGCGCCAACTCACAGCCTCAGAGCCTAGCAAGGCGACTGTGAGGGAAAGCACACCCGCAGGGGCAAGGCGTCGGCGAACTCGTGTCAAAATTGATATAGGACTTCGGCCCTGCCCGGCGGCGAGACACACCCCGCCTCAGTCCCGCCGGCGGGAGCGAACGCGCCGACAACCGAACAACAACCAGCACACCCACACCACCAGCAGCAGACATAACGAAGAAAGGTGCCATCTCAGTGGCCGAATCAGCCGTGTACGACGTCGTCATCCTAGGCGCGGGAAGTGGCGGCTATGCCGCCGCCCTGCGCGCCGCCCAGTTGGGTTTGAACGTTGCCTTGATCGAAGCCGACAAAGTCGGCGGCACCTGCCTGCACCGAGGCTGCATCCCGACCAAGGCGATGCTCCACTCCGCTGAAATCGCAGACCAGATCCGCGAGTCGGCTAAGTATGGCGTCCACTCGCAGCTCAACGGCATCGACATGGGCGCAGTCAACGCCTTCAAGCAGGGCGTGATCGACCGGCTCTACAAAGGTCTGCAGGGCCTGGTCTCCGGCCGCGGGGTCCATCTCATCCAGGGGCGCGGCGAGGTCCAGTCGAACACCCGGATTTCTGTGGGCGGCGAGGTCGTCGAAGGCCACCATCTGGTCCTCGGCACCGGCTCTTACGCTCGCTCCCTACCAGGCGTGAGCGTCGAAGGCCGGGTCATGACCTCGGACCAGGCGCTGAACCTGGACTGGATTCCGCAGAACCCGATTGTGCTTGGCGGCGGGGTGATCGGCCTTGAGTTCGCCTCGCTGTGGGCGTCCTTCGGCGCCAAGCCGGTGATCGTGGAGGCCTTGGACCATCTCGCCCCGAACGAGGACCTGACCGTCTCGAAGCTGATCGAACGCTCCTTCAGGCGGCGCGGGATCGGCTTCAACCTGGGAGTCAAGGTCGCAGACGTGAGCCAAGACGACCACCAGGTCACCATCCGCCTTGAGAACGGCGATGCCCTCAGCGGCGATGCGCTGCTGGTGGCGGTGGGCCGCGGACCGAACACCGCCGGAGTCGGCTTCGAGCGAATCGGCCTGGACATGGACCGGGGCTTCGTCCCCACCGACGAACAGCTACGCACCAACCTCGACCGGGTTTGGGCCGTGGGAGACATTGTGCCCGGCCTGCAACTCGCCCACCGCGGCTTCGCCCAGGGCATCGCCGTGGCCGAACGCATCGCCGGCATGACCCCCGCCCCCCTCGTCGAATCCGGGATCCCTCGCGTCACCTACTGCGAACCGGAAATCGCTTCCGTCGGCCTGACCGAGGCCGCCGCCAAGTCGGCGCACGGCGAAGACGCCATCGAGACCGTCGAATACAACCTGGCCGGCAACGGCAAGAGCCAGGTCCTGGGAACCCAGGGTTTCGTCAAGCTTGTCCGCCTCGCCGGCGGCCCGACGCTTGGCGTGCACATGGTGGGCACCCGGATCGGCGAACTGGTCGGAGAGGCCCAGCTGATCGTCAACTGGGAGGCCTATCCCGAAGACGTGGCCGAGTTGATCCACGCTCACCCCACCCAAGACGAGGCCATCGGCGAGGCCTTCCTGGCTCTGGCCGGCAAACCCTTGCACGCTCACGCCTGACTGCGAACAAGAATTGGAGCAATGATGTCTCAACCAGTACCAATGCCAGCCCTCGGCGAATCGGTGACAGAAGGAACTGTCACCCGATGGCTCAAGGCGGTCGGAGACGCCGTCGCGGTCGACGAGCCGTTGGTCGAGATCTCCACCGACAAGGTCGACACCGAAATCCCCTCCCCCTTCGCCGGTGTCCTGCTTGAAATCCTGGTCCCCGAAGACCAGACGGTCGAGGTGGGCGCCATTTTGGCCACGTTGGGAGAACCCGGCGCGGTGCCTGGAGTCGACCCGGCGACCTCGCCGCCCGCCACAGCCGCCGCCGCCCCGGCCGGGGCGCCCGATGCCGCCCCGCCGGCCCCAGCCCCGACACCCGCCGCGCCCGTTCCAGTGCCGACACTCCCAGTGCCGACATCCCCAGTCCAGACGCGCCCAGTCGCGCCACCCCCGGGCCCAGCGCCCGCCGATCCGGCCCCCGCCCCGCCAACCCGGGCGGCCCACGCACCGGCCCACGCGGCCCACGCGGCCCACGCGGCCCCCGCCGTGCCGCCCCCACCGGCGACCGGGACGGCATCGGAGGCCATGGCCCCCTACATCACCCCGCTGGTGCGCAAGCTGGCACACGAAGTCGGAGTCGATCTGGCGACCGTCCGAGGCAGCGGCGTGGGGGGCCGGATTCGCCGTGAAGACGTGCTCGCGGCCGTGCCGCCACCGCCTGCCATTCCGACCTCTTCGTCGGTGCCCGGCGAGGAGGATCGGCTGCCTCGCCTCAGGGCGATCGAACGCCAACTGCACGAGGTCTACCAGCCAGCCCAGCTAACGTCTGTGGCCGAGGTGGACGTCACCGAAGTCGTGCGCCTGATCGCCCGCGGCAGCCAGCGCTTCTTGGAACGCGAGGGAATCGAGCTCACCGCCGACCCGTTCTTCGCGCGGGCCACAGTCGAGGCGCTGAAGGCCCATCCGGTCTTCAACGCGGCCATTGCGGACGGAGATGTGACCTACTACGCCCAAGAGAACCTCGGCCTGACGGTGTTCACGCCATCAGGGCCGCTGGTTCCCGTCATCGCAGATGCGGGATCGCTGGGTCTGGTCGGCTTCGCGCGCGCCATCGCGGCGGTCAAGGCCCGGGCGGCCGGCGGCGCGCTGCTTCCGTCCGACCTGGCGGCCGGGACCTTCACCCTGACCGCTCCGGCCGGGCCGGACCTGATGCTGGACTTCCCGACCATCGATCCCCCGCAGGTGGCGGTGCTGTCAGTCGGCGCCGTGACGCGCCGGCCGGTGGTGGTCGGCGAAGGCATAGCCGTGCGTTCGACCAGCTACTTGGCGTTGTCCTACGACTCGCGCTTGGTCACGCCCTCGGACGCGGCCAAGTTCCTGGCCGCCATCAAGACCCGCCTTGAGACCGGAAACTTCGAGGCGGAGCTGAGCCTGTGACCGACCGGAGTTGATCAGCCGGCCGTTAAGATGGTCTGTCGTGGCTACAAGATCCCCTTCCGACGATCCCTGGGCTGGACCGCAACTAACCGGACGGGCGGCCAAGAAGGCCGCCAAAGCCGAGGCCAAGGCGGCCAAGACCAAGAAGACCCGCTGGTACAAGCAGATCGCGCAGGTCTACCAGATGGTGGCCAAGCAACAGCCGCTGATCTGGCTCTGGCTGGTCGCGATCATGGTCGGCGCGGAAGCTGTCGCCGTCCTCTTCGGCCTGTTCGTCTGGAAGGGCCACGCCGGTTATATGGCCTTCCTGGCCGCCCCTGTCGCGCTGTTGGCCTGCACAATGGTGCTGGCCCGGCGGGCCGAATCGTCCGCCTACGCCCAAATCGAGGGCCAGCCTGGCGCCACCGCCTCGGCCCTGGGCACCATCCGGCGGGGCTGGACCATTGAACAGGAACCGGTCGCGGCCGATCCGCGCTCCATGGACATGGTCTTCAGAGTGGTCGGGCGGCCCGGCATAGTCCTGATCGCCGAGGGCACCACCGGCCGGGTCAAGGGCCTGTTGAAGAAGGAGCGCCAGCGAGTCGCCCGCGTTGCGCCGGGCGTCAAGATCCACGAATTGACCGTCGGCCGGGGCGAGGGCCAGGTGCCGTTGCCGAAACTGGTACGCAAGCTCAAGCGCCTGCGTCCGTCCTTGAACAAAGCGGCCCTGGCCGAGGTCAACCGCCGTCTCCAGTCGATCGGCGGCATGAAACTGCCGGTCCCCAAGGGCGTCGATCCGTTCAAAGCCCGCCCGGACCGCCGGGCCCTGCGCGGCAAGTAGGCGACCGCCACAAACCTGTCCCCCGAAACCGGCCCGTAACAAAGGCTTCATGGGCGGGTCACTCAGCCCTTCTAGGGTGGCGGTGTTCCAGCGATCACCAACTCTAAGGAGTAGCTAGACCCATGTTCAACAGCGCTGAGGAGGCCTTGGCCTTCGTTCGCTCCGAGGGTGTGGAGTTTGTCGACGTCCGGTTCTGCGACCTTCCGGGCATCATGCAACACTTCACCATCCCGGCCTCCGCCTTCACCGAGGACGCTTTCGCGGACGGTTTGATGTTCGACGGATCGTCGATCCGCGGCTTCCAGGCCATCCACGAATCTGACATGAAGCTCATGCCCGATGTCAAGACCGCCTTCGTGGACCCGTTCCGGACCCGCAAGACCTTGGTCGTCAACTTCTCGATCGTGGACCCCTTCACCGGCGAGCAGTATTCCCGCGACCCACGCAACGTGGCCGCCAAAGCCGAGGCGTACCTGGCCTCGACCGGGATCGCCGACACCGCCTTCTTCGCCCCGGAGGCCGAGTTCTACATCTTCGACGACGTGCGCTACGAGACAAACGAGCACGAATCGTTCTATTTCATCGACTCGAACGAGGCCTGGTGGAACACGGGACGCCACGAGGAGGGCGGCAACCAGGCCTACAAGACCCGGATCAAGGGCGGCTACTTCCCGGTCTCCCCTTCCGACCAGATGGCCGATTTGCGCGATGAAATGGTCCACCTGTTGGCCGCGGCTGGTTTGGACATGGAGCGCGCCCACCACGAGGTCGGCACCGCCGGCCAGCAGGAGATCAACTACCGGTTCTCCACCCTGCTGCACGCTGGCGATGATCTGATGAAGTTCAAGTACATCATCCGCAACACCGCCTGGCAGGCCGGCAAGACCGTCACGTTCATGCCCAAGCCGATCTTCGGCGACAACGGCTCCGGCATGCACTGCCACCAATCGTTGTGGCTGAACGGCGAGTCTTTGTTCTTCGACGAGCGCGGCTATGGCGGCCTGTCCGATCTGGCCCGCTGGTACATCGGCGGCCTGCTGGCCCACGCTCCGGCGGTGCTGGCCTTCACCAACCCCACGGTCAACTCCTATCACCGGCTGGTTCCCGGCTTCGAGGCGCCCGTCAACTTGGTTTATTCGCAGCGCAACCGCTCGGCCTGCATCCGCATCCCGGTGACGGGGTCCAGCCCCAAGGCGAAGCGGATCGAATTCCGGGTGCCGGATCCGTCCTCGAACCCCTATCTGGCCTTCTCGGCCCAGCTTCTGGCCGGCCTGGACGGCATCAAGAACCGGATCGAGCCGCCAGAGCCGGTGGACAAGGATCTCTACGAGCTCCCGCCGGCCGAGCACGCCCAAATCCAGCAGGTCCCCGGATCGTTGCCGGAAGTGTTGGACGCCCTCGAGGCCGATCACGACTTCCTGACCGAAGGCGACGTCTTCACACCCGACCTGATCTCCACCTGGATCGATTACAAGCGCACCCGCGAGGTTGACCCGCTGCGGCTGCGCCCCCATCCGCACGAGTTCGAGCTCTACTACGACATCTAGCAGGGCCGCCCTCTCCCAAGCAGCCGGCCGTCGGGTACCCAGACCCGGCGGTCGGCTTTCGTAGTGCCGGGGTTTTCGGTGCACGATGCCGTCCGGTCGCCCCAGCTAGACTGAGCCAGGATTTTGGGGCGAATAGTTGGAGGAATGAATATGGCGGTCGTCGGCCGGACGATGCTGTTGTCTAAGATTCACCGCGCGATCGTGACCGATGCCGACCTGGATTACATCGGCTCGATCACAATCGACTCCGATTTGATGGCGGCCGTCGACCTGGCGGAAGGCCAACAGGTCGATGTCCTCAACGTCACCAACGGCAGCCGTTTGACGACTTACGTAATCACCGGGCCGGCCGCCTCCGGCACGGTCACGGTCAACGGCGCGGCCGCTCATCACTCCCGCCCCGGTGACATCGTGATCGTGGTCGCCTACGGACTGGTGGACGAGGCGGGCGTCCACGACCACCGGCCCAAGGTGGTTTTCCTGGACCGGAACAACGGCATCGTCTCCGGCGCCGCCGAACTGGGGACAGGGACAGCATCATGAACCAAAGCGCGCCCCCCTGGCTGACCAAGGCGGTGGTCAAGATCGTGGCCATCGTGGCGGCGGCGTTGTTGGCCTGGTATGCCATCGGCAAGCTGTCATCACTGATCATGGTGGTGGTGACATCGTTGTTCGTGGCCTTGGCGATGGAGCCGCCGGTCGACTGGCTGGTCAAGAAGGGCTGGAAACGCGGGCTCGCCACCGGAGCGGTCATGGCGATTATCGCTGTGGCGGTGGCAGGGCTGGTCGCCGCCTTCGGCTCGATGTTCGTCAGCCAGGCGATCGCCCTGTTCGAGCGGGTGCCAGAGATCTACGAGGATGTCACCAAGTGGCTGGTCGACCAGTTCGGCGCTCACATCCCGACCAGGAATGAGGCCTTGGCGCAACTGGCCTCGGAGTGGGGTTCGACGCTGGCGGCCAACGCTTGGGCGGTCGGCAGCCAAGTCTTCTCCGGCCTGGTCTCCTTCTTGGGCCTGCTGATGCTCGTCTTCTACATCTGCGCCCAGGGCCCCAAGCTGCGAGCGACGCTGTGCTCGCCGTTGCCGCCTGAACACCAACGGGTGGTCCTCAAGGTCTGGGCGACGGCCCAGCAGAAGACCGCCGGTTACATCTCCTCGCGCGTCGTCCTGGCGCTGATCAACGCCACCGCCACCTACATTTTCTTGGCCGTGCTGCACATCGACTCGGCGCTGCCGCTGGCGCTGTTCTCGGGCGTGGTCTCCCAGTTCGTTCCCACTGTCGGCACCTATTTGGGCGGCGCCGGCCCGGTCCTGGTGGCGCTGACGCAATCACCGCTCAAAGGCGTCGGCGTGCTGGTCTTCATAATCGCCTACCAACAGGTTGAGAACCTGCTGCTGGCGCCCAAGTTGACGTCGAAAACCATGGAGATCAACGCCGCCGTGGCCTTCGTGTCGGTCCTGGCCATGGGCACTCTTCTGGGTCCGATCGGGGCCTTCTTGTCGCTCCCCCTGGTCGCCACCTGCCAGGCTGTCATCTCCACCTACATCCACCGCTACGAGCTGGTGGACGACGCCCTCCTGCGGCCAGACCCGGCCGAATCCCCGACCGCCCCCGAACAGTAACGGCCGAAGGCGTCACCCGCACGCCGCAAGAGGCGCTCGGGCGTGGGAGAGCGCTCAGGTGTAGAAGAGACGGTTGAAGACCTGGCGGGCGCGACGGGCGACCCGGGCCCGGTCCTCAGTCAGGTTCGCGCTGTCGCCGCGCGCATAGCCCATCAGGCCGGCCACGCCTCGCAAGTGACGCGGATCGGATGGGACCACGTCGCTGGAGGGCCCCAACCGGCCGGTCCAAAGCACATTGGCGTTGCGGATCGACATCGCCTGCATCCATGACTCGACCAAGATGGCCGCGTCGGCGGGGTCCATCAGTTCAGCGGCGGCAGCGGCCTGCAGGGCCTCGACCGTCCCGGTGACCCTCAGGGCCGGCGTTGCTCCGGCGTGGCGAAGTTGGTATAGCTGGGCCACCCACTGGACGTCCAAGAGTCCGCCGGGCCCTAGTTTGACGTGCCGTGAGGGTTCGACCCCGCGCGGCAGGCGCTCGCCCTCGATCCGGGCCTTGAGCAGCCGCAAATCCTTGAGTTCGCCTTGGCTCAGGCCCCCGGGCCGGTAGCGGACCGGATCGGCCACAGCCATGAAGGCCTGGGCCAACTCGCGGTCCCCCGCCAGCGGCCGGGCCCGCAGCAGCGCCTGGCGCTCCCAGGTCAGCGCCCAGCGGGCGTAGTACTCACGATAGGCGTCGACCGACCGCGTGAGCGGCCCAGACCGTCCCTCGGGGCGCAGGTCGACATCGAGTTCGACACCCGGTTCGGGTCCGATGCCGCCGACCAGCCCCCGCACCTGCCTGGCGATGGCCTCGGCTTGGCTTTGGGCGGCTGTTTCATCCGCCCCCAGCCTAGGGCGATGGACAAAGAGCACGTCGGCATCGGAGCTGATCGCCATTTCGCGTCCGCCGAACGAGCCCATGGCGATCACCGCCAGGTTGGCCAGCTGCTCCCCGTCCTCGCTGATCTGGGCTTTGACCGCGAGTTCCAAGACCGCCCCGACCGCCACCGCGGCGCTGGAGGAGACGGCGAAGCGGGCGGCGCCATCGTCCAACAAACCCAACGCCATACCGGTCGCCAAGCGGGTCAGCTCCCGGCGGCGCAGGCCGCGCACGGCCGTGCCGGCCGCCTCGACCGACTCACGGCGTTCGACCACCGCGGCCAGTTCGCCCCGAAGTTGGTCGGGTTCGCGCGGCGCCAAGTCGCGGTCCGAATCGAGCCAGCGCACCGATTCCGGCGAACGAGCCAGGTTTTGGGCCACGTACTTGGACGCCGCCAGCGCATGCGATAGCCGTTCGGCCGCCCCGGCCGAATCCCTCAGCAGGCGCAGATACCAATGGGTCGAGCCGAGCGCTTCTGACAACTGGCGGAATGACAGCAGCCCCGCGTCTGGGTCGGCGCCGTCCGCGAACCAGCCCAGCATGACCGGCAGCAACTGCCGCTGGATCGCGCTTTGCCGTGTCACACCGCTGGTCAGGGCCGCGATATGGCGCATGGCGCCGTCCGGGTGGCGGTAGCCCAAAGCGGCCAGACGCGACCGCGCCGCACCTGGCAACAAGGTCGCCTCTCCGGCTGAGAGCTTGGCGGTGGCCGGCAGCAGCGGCCGGTAGTACAGCTCCTCGTGCAGGGAGCGGACCTCGCGACGAGTCGCCAGCCAGGTCTTGCCGAGTTCGGCGCCTTCGGCGGGAACAATCCGGGCGGCGCGGGCCAGGCGGGTCAGGTCCGCCGCGGCGGTCGGCATCAGATGCGTCCGTTTCAGCCGGTGAAGCTGGAGGCGGTGCTCCAAGGTGCGGGCCAACCGGTAGCAATCGGCCAGCCGTCCCGCCGCCTGGCGGCCCACGTAACCGCCGTCGCGCAAGGCTTCCAGGGCTGTCAAAGTGGTCGCGGCCCGGATCGACGGATCGGCCCGGCCGTGCACCAATTGCAGCAGTTGGACCGTGAATTCGACATCCCGCAGGCCACCGCGCCCCAGTTTGATCTGGCGCTCCGCCTCGGCTGCGGGAACGTTCTCCTCCACTCGGCGCCGCATCGCCTGGGCGTCTTCGACGAAGTTGTCAGATTCCACCGCGTTCCAGACGAAGTTCCTGGTGGCGTCGTGATACGCCCGCCCCAAAGCCATGTCGCCAGCCGCCGGCCGAGCCTTCAGCAGGGCCTGGAATTCCCAGGTCTTGGCCCATTTTCGGTAGTAGGCCAGATGCGAATCCAAGGTTCGCACCAGCGGCCCGTTCTTGCCCTCCGGACGCAGGTTCGGGTCGACTTGCCAGATCACCGGCTCGTTCGCCGGCCCGAAGGTCACCCGCTGCAGGCCGCTGGCCAATTGGGTGGCCACGGCCAGGGCATCCGCTTCTGCCACGGCGGGGCTGGCGGGCTCCGCCACATAGACCACGTCCACGTCGGAGACGTAGTTGAGTTCGCGCCCGCCGGTCTTGCCCATGGCGATGACCGCCAGCCGAGCCTGCTCATGGCCGTCCACCCCCGCCCGCGCCACGGCCAGAGCGCCTTCCAGCACCGCCGTCGCCAAGTCGGCCAGGTCGCTGGCGACGCGGGGAAACAATTGCTCTGGCGCCGCGCTGGCCAGGTCTTCGGCCGCGATTCGGAGAAGGGCCCGGCGGTAGGCCAAGCGCAGCGGCTCCGGCTCGGGCGATGCCGCCACCGGCACCGCCGCCGCCGGGTCTGCCCCGACCGCCTCCAACAGCGCCGACCGGAAAGCGAGCTGGCGCCTGGTCGGTTCCGGGCCGGGTTCCGGGGCGCCGGCATCGGCGTCGGCGTCGGCGTCGGCCAGGATGTCGGCTTCGGCCAGGGCGCGCAGGTGCTCCGGATGCCGCACCAGATGATCGCCCAGCGCCGCCGATCCGCCCAACACCGCCAGCAAGCGAAGGACCGCCCGCCGGTCCGCCCACAGGGTCTTCAGAGCAGCGCCCCCGTCTTGGGCGCCGGCAATGCGGGTCAGGGCCAGCAGGGCCAAGTCCGGATCGGCGACGGCGGCCAGGTCCGGCGGGTCGAGTTCCAGGCCGGCCTCGGCCAGTTCCTCCAAGCACCTGACGGCCCTGGCGGCGTCCGCGAAACCGATCCGAACCAAGTCGCCGGTGGCCGAACGGACCCGACCTCTAGGACCGGGCGAGTTTGCCGCCGCCATCACAAGATCGGCAGGAAGCGTTCCAGCTCGTAGGCCGTGACCTGCGCCCGGTACTCGTTCCATTCCTGGCGTTTATTGCGGAGCACGAATTCGAAGACGTGCTCGCCCAGGGTCTCAGCGGCCAGTTCGGATTCAGACATGATCAGGACCGCCTCGTCCAGCGAGCGCGGCAGCGGCTGGATGCCCAAAGCCCGCCGTTCGGCATCGGTCAACGCCCAAACGTCGTCTTCAGCCTCGGCCGGCAAAGGCAAGTCTTCCTCGATCCCTTTCAGGCCCGCGCTGAGGATCGCGGCGAAGGCCAGGTACGGGTTGACGGCCGAATCCATGCCCCGGAACTCGACCCGGGCGGTTTGCGGCTTGCCGGGCTTGTACATGGGGACGCGGAGCAAAGCCGACCGGTTGTTGTGGCCCCAACAAACATAGTTGGGGGCCTCCGCGCCACCCCACAGCCGCTTGTAGGAGTTGACGAACTGGTTCGTGACCAGGCAGATGTCGCGCGAATAGTGGAGCACCCCGGCCATGAAACCGCGGGCGGTCTTCGACAGCTCGTACTCCGCGTCGGCGTCGAAGAAAGCGTTGCGGTCGCCTTCGAACAAGGAGAAGTGGGTGTGCATGCCACTGCCGGGGAAGCGCGCCATCGGCTTGGGCATGAAGGAGGCGAAGACGCCCTCGGACAGCGCCGCCTCTTTGACCACCGAGCGGAAGGTCATGATGTTGTCCGCCATGGTCAAGGCGTCGGCATAGCGCAAGTCGATCTCGTTTTGGCCGGGACCGGCTTCGTGGTGGGAGAACTCGACCGAGATGCCCATGGCCTCCAGCATTTCGATGGCGACGCGCCTGAAATCGTTGGTGGTGCCACGGGCGGTGTGGTCGAAATAACCGCCCGAATCGAGCGGCACCAACGGGTTGGTCGACCGCCCGGTTCCGGATTTGAACAGATAGAACTCGATCTCCGGATGGGTGTAGAAGCTGAACCCCATGTCGGAGGCCCGCTTCAAGGCGCGCTTCAAGACGTAGCGCGGGTCGGCCGGCGAGGGATCGCCAGCCGGCGTCAGAATGTCGCAGAACATCCGCGCAGTGCCGTGCCTGTCGCCATGCCAAGGCAGCAATTGGAAGGTGGTCGGGTCCGGCATGGCGACCATGTCCGCCTCGTAGACGCGGGTGAAGCCCTCAATCGCTGAGCCGTCAAAACCGATCCCCTCCGCGAACGCGCCCTCCAGTTCGGCCGGAGCGATCGCGACAGACTTGAGGATTCCCAGCACATCCGTGAACCAGAGACGGATGAAGCTGATGTCCCGTTCCTCCATGGCTCTGAGAACGTATTCCTGCTGCCTGTCCATTCAGGTTCCTTTGCTTGGTCTAGGCGGAATCCAACATTGCCAGTTTGCCACGGCCGTGTGTCGCGGACGTTACCTGGCACGCCGACGGCTTCCAAAGACGGAAAAGGTAGGCTGATCTGGTGACAGCCACGGTCGCTCTGATCAGAGCCCGGCCCGGGCCGGGCGAGTTGGCGGCCAACGCCGCCAAGATCCTTGAATACGCCCAGCGCGCCGATCGGCTGGGCGCGGCGGTGACCGTCTTTCCGGAGTTGATGCTGACCGGGATCGGGCCGGACGATCCGGCCGCCGGCGATGACTTGCGCCGTGGCGCCGACCAGGCCCTGACCCGCTTGGCCCAAGTCCTCGACCACCGGGGCCTGGGCGGGCGCCACGTGGTGGTGGGCACAACCGGCACCGGTCGGCAGGACCGGGCGACCAACGCCGCTGTGGTCCTGCACAAAGGCAAGGTGGCGTTGGCGACCACGGCGGCCGGCCCCCTGTCCGGCCCCCTGTCCGGCGCCGTCTTCGCGGCCCACGGCCATCGCTTCGCCGTGGCGGTTGGCCAGGCGCGAAACCCGGAGGCGGCCGGAGCGGTCGACGCCATCCTGGTCTTGGCGGACGGTCTGGCTTATGCCGCCGACCCGTCGGGGCGTCTGATCGCCCAGCCCGCAGCCGGTCACGAGGGCCTGATGTTGTGGACGGCCGGGGCGCCGGCCGAACAGGTAATCGAGGGAAGGGCTTAGCCAATGACTGGACTCCAAGACGTCAAGAAGATCCGACTCCACCACTTGGGCCAAGCCAAGCGGGCGGGCGAGAAGATCACCATGCTGACCGCTTATGACCGGCCGACAGCGGCCATTTTCGACGCCGCCGGGATCGACCTGCTCCTGGTCGGCGATTCGATGGGCAACGCGGTGTTGGCCTATGAAACCACCCTGCCGGTCTCCCTGGACGATTGCGTGCGCGCGACCCGAGCCGTCGCGGCGGGCGCGACCCGGGCGCTGGTGGTGGCCGACTTGCCGTTCGGAACCTATGAGGCCTCCCCGGAGCGTTGCTTTGATTCGGCGGCGGCCCTGATGAAGGTCGGCGCCGAGGCGGTCAAACTTGAGGGCGGGGCGCGCGTGGCGGCCCAGATCGCCCTGCTTTCGGGCGCCGGGATCCCAGTCATGGCCCACCTGGGGTTCACCCCCCAGTCCGTTCACGCGCTGGGCGGCAATCGGGTTCAAGGCCGCGACGCCGCCTCGGCCCGGCGTCTGGTCGTGGACGCCCAGGCGGTCCAGGATGCGGGCGCCTTCGCGGTGGTCCTGGAAATGATGCCTGTTCCGCTGGCCGCCCAGGTCACCGCCGCCCTGGAGATCCCCACCATCGGGATCGGCGCCGGGGCCGTCACCGACGGCCAGGTCTTGGTCTGGACCGACATGGCCGGGATGGGCGAGTGGCAACCGAGTTTCGTCAAACGGTTTGGCGAGGTCGGAGCGGCTCTGCGGGATGCCGCCGCCGCCTACGCGCGGGCTGTCCGGGACACGTCCTTTCCCGACTCAGCCCATTCTTTCGAATCCTGAACGCATTGCCGGCCATGGCCTTTCCCTGGCGGGCCGGCTGGTTCTAGCCTGGTAGGCATGTTCGACCCGTTCTATTCCCTGACTCCGAAGCTGGTCGCGACCATTTCCCTGATCGAGCGGGCCCGCGGTCGCATCGACGCGGCCCGCCTGACCTCCGAACAAGCCGAGTCGTTGCACCGCCAAACCGAGATCGACATGGCCGTCGCCTCGGCCGGCCTGTCCGACACCTCCCTGACCCAGTCCCAAATTGAGGACATCCTGGCCGGCGAAGAGGTCCACGCGGCCACCCGCGCGGTCACCGAGGTGCACAATGCCCGCGCGGGTATGCGTTGGGGTTTGGCGCGCCAACAGGACCCCTCTCCGCTCGCCATGGCGGACCTCGTCGAGATGCACCGCATCTTCGCCCAAGGGCTGGTGCCAGATGTTCTCCTGGGCACATTTCGGCCCGGCCCGGCGCTGATCGGCGACCAGTTCGCCGGCTCGGACTGGGGCCGGTACAAGGCGCCTCCCGCCGCCGTGATCGAAGCCCGCTTGGAGGCGCTGCTGCGTTGGCTGGCCACAGCGGGCAGCGATCCCCACCCGATCATCGCCGCCGGGATCGCCCATCAAGAACTCGCCTCGATCCGGCCCTTCAACCTCTCGACCGGGCAGATCGCCCGCCTGACCGCGCGGATCGTGCTCGGCCAGCACGGCTATTCGCTCCAGGACGGCCTAGCCCTGGGCTCGTTCTACCTGGGCAACCGGTCGGCCTATTACGCGGCCTTGGACAACGGCGCCTCCTACCTGGAACGCTCCCACAATTCGCGCAACACCTGGCTGTCTTTCTACCTGCGCGGCCTGGCCAACGAGGTCGACCGGCTGACGGCTCTGTTCGCCAGTTTGGAGATCGGTGACGAATTCGCCCAAGCCTGGCCGGCGATGCGTCGCGACGAGGCCGCCTTGTTGGCTTTCGCCGATCACTATGGTTCGTTTTCCTTGCACGATGCCGAGTCCATCCTTTCGCCGACGCCCAAACGTTTGGTGGCCCGCCGGGTGGGCGCCATGGTCAAAGCGGGCCGTTTGGTCCAAGACGAGGACTCGGGCAGCTCTCGCTACCGTCCGGCGGCGCCCGTCGGGAGCGCGTAGACCCGCGGATCGATCAGGAACGCCGCCACCAGCGGCAGGCAATAGAACAGGGCCAAGAAGTAGCGCACCAGCATCGCCGGGCCGGCGAAGATTGGAACGCAGGTGGCCAGCACCAGCATCCCGACCGGCCAGAAGGCGGTCTGCCGGCCACGGCGGTTCCAGGCCCAGCTGAGCCCAAAGGCGAAGACGAAGACCCACAGATAGGTGCCCGGCGACCACAGCCAAGCCACAATCGGCGTCTCAAAAGGAACCCGCGATTCATGCGAAAAGGCCGCGTAGGCCCGGTGCAGGAAGGCTGGACCCTTAGGAGTGGCCGTTCCAGGCCTCTCGGTGGCGTAGCAGAAATAGCTGGTTCCGGTCGTTGGGTAGAGCCCTGCCGGCCCAGCCGTCGAATAGGCGTCGATCACGGCGCCCGGCAGCCAGCCTTGCACCGTGGCCGCCGCCAGCGCGTCCGCGTAGGCCCGGGGATGTTCCAATCCGACCCTGGCCCAGAGCCGGATCAGGCCCTTGGAGCCGCTCTCCAGGCGGCGGTCGCTGGCGCCCACAAAGACGGGATCGGCTAGTTGCGGCCGGTAGGCCTCCAACGCCTCGGTCGACACATACCATTCCAGGAGGCGGCGCTGGTCTGGCGTCATGGGGTCCGCGGTGTCGTTGTAGACCCGGGCCAGTTGCTGCAACGGCAGCGAATAGGCCACCCTCTGGCTGCCCGGGGCCAGATCGAGAAGTCCCCGGTAGACAACCGGGTCGATCAGGGCGCCCACAATCGCGGCGCCGCCGAAACAGATGGCCAACGCCTTCCTGGCGGGCTGCCTCGCCAGCGCCACCACCACCGCGATGACGGCGAACACGTAGATCGCATCCCGCCGCATGGTGACGGCCGCCAAGGCCAACAGCCCGATCAGCCACCAACGCCGACGGCGCGGGTCTTTGACGGCATCGACCACGCACACCGCCAGAGCCAGGACCAACGCTGAATACAAGGTGTTGCGCGCCCAATTGAGCGAGAACAGGGCGATGGTCGGGAAGAGGGCGAAATAGGCCAGAGAGCCCCACCGCACAACGCGCGGCGCCCGCCAAGCGCGCAACCGGCGCAAGGTGAAGGCGAACACACCCGCCACCACCAGCGATTGCAGCAAAGTCCAAGCGGCGATCCCATAGTTGTGATGACCGGTCCAGGCGGCGACCTGGGCTTCGACGCCGGTGGCCAAGAATGTGTGCAGCGGGGGCAGGGCGGTGTCAATGACACCTTCTCGGGCCGACTGATAGGCGATTCGGGCGTCATAGCACCAGAATCCCGGCCAGCCAGAGAGCCAAACCGGAACCCAGGCCGCCCAAATGACAACCCAATCGAAGAAGAAGGACCGGGGGCGGTTGCGCCAGACCGGTTGTGGGCGTCGCCTGGGTCGCTCCACCAGCCACCGGAGCAGGGCGAAGAGCACAGCGAAGGCCGGCGTCACCGCCACAATCAGCAAGTAAAGCCAAATCGACGTCCAGCGGAGCGACCCATGGGCGGTGATGCCCACGCCGATCACACTGGCGGCTGCGGCGCCGAAGCCGAGCACCAGCGCGAACGGGCTGCGCGCCCGGTTGGCCCAGGCCGCCATCAACCGCCACGGGTGCCTTGTGTCATCCACACTCGTCCGTGTCATCGGTGTCAACTCACAGCAGGTCCACCGCCAAGCAGCCTTCTGAGGGCGGCCGTCTGACTTCGGGAGTGGGCCGGCGCTCGGCCAGGACCGTTTGCACAGCTCTAGCGAAACGCCGGGCCCGGCGCCAGGGCGTGGTCTGGCGCCGAATGGCGGCTTCGAGGCCCCGGCGGCGGCGCAGCGCCGCACCCAGGGCGCGCTCGACCAGCGGCGGCGGCCAATCCCCGCCGGCGCGTCCCGCCTGCCGGCCGATCCGCCGCCTCAAGAGCGACCAAATCTTCAGCGGGGCCACCGCCGCTCGGCCCAGGAACCGGCTCAGAGGCGCCGCCCACGGCGCCGGGTCTGGCCGCAAGGCCACTTCGATCCGGGCGTCGAGTCCTTCCGCCAGCGACCGGCTCGCCACCACGACCGTGACCGAACGACCGTCGAACAAGGCCTGGCCGGCCAGCCCGGACAGCTCGTCCCAGCCATTCTCTGTCAGCGCCACCGCCACCAGCGGGTTCGTCTGCGGGTTCGTCTGCGAGTTCGTCTGCGGGTTCGTCTGCGGGACGGCCTCCGCAAATGGCGCCTGCCCGGCGGCCACACGCCGCTGCATGGCACCGAATCCGGCCGGCCCGTAACGCCGGGCGATCTGATCGCGAACCTCCCGGGCCGCCCCGGGCGCGCCCTGGCGCAGCGCGGATTCCAGACCGGCGACTGCGTCCGCCACGGCCTCGCCGATCGCCAAAGCCGGCGCGATCGATTCGTTCCTGGTCTGTTCGGTCAGCCGGCGGGGCCGGACCGGCGCCAACGGCGGATCGATCAGCCAGGCGCGCCCCGCCGCCACCGCCGGACCCATGGTCTGGAGCGTGCCATGGTTGCTCGCCACCACCAGCGGCAAGCCGCTGAGCAGCCCTTCGATCGGGGCCAGACCGAAGGTCTCAGCCGGTGAGAGGTGAAGCTGTAGATCAGCCGCCGCCATGGCGCCGCCAACCCCGGTCCGGTCCAAGGCGCCCAAGAAGTCGACCCGATCCGCCACCCCCAGCCGCTTGGCCAGAGCCTCCAGCTGGGGACGGGCCGCCCCTTGACCCGCCAACGCCAAGCGCAAGCCGTCCCGGCGACGCCGCGCGACATAGGCGGCGAAGCCGGCCACCACCGCGAAAACGCCTTTGGCGGCGTCGAGATTGCCGACATACAGCCAACGGTCGACAGGAGCGTCGCCGGACCGCTCCAGGAAAGTGAAATCGGCCGGGTCCACCGGGTTGCCGACGGCCCAGATCTTGGCCCGGTCGGCCGGGAAGGTGCGCCGAATCCGGCTGGCGGCGTGCTCCCCGGCCGTGAACACGACATCGGACACGGACACCACCTGGCCGTACAGCGCCCGCGACGCGGCCTGGCCCAACACCTGCGGCAGGTAGGAGGCGTGCTCCACCAAGACCAGCCGCTGCCCGGGCCGGACGGCCTGCGCGGCGGCGAATCCCGTCGGCAGCCCGACGTGGGCGAACACCACCTCTGCCGCCTCCACGGCGTCCCTGGCCGCACCGGTCATGGCCTCGGCCTGGGCCCGTGCGGCCTCGGCCCGGGGCAGCGAGTGGCCCACTTTGACCGGGATCCAGACCACGTCGCCCTCAGGAGTTGGCCGCCGGGAGGCCGAGCGGCTGTCATTCGGCGCCACCATCTCGAGATGGACCACCGTCAAGTCTTCCGGCGCCCAGGCCAGCGCCCGCACCCAGTCGCGGACAAAACTGCCCGCGTAGGGCTTGGCCTGCGTGGGATACCAGGGAGTCGTGACGACCGCTTGGGCGGATGCGGTCACGGGGCCGCCAAGGGAGCCAACTGATCGTAAAGCCGACCCAGCTTCGCCGCCTGGCCCTCCCAGGCGAAGCGTTCTTTGAGTTCGGGCGCGCGGGCCGCCGCGGCCAGCTCCTTGCGGTGGTCCAGCACCTGGCTGATCGCCTGGGCGATCGAGGCCGGGTCGTCCGGGTCGAAGGCGAAGCCGATCCCCGCTTCCTCGACCAGCTCTGCCATCGCCTTGACGCGGCTGACCGCCACCGGCAGGCCGGCCCAGATGTAATCGAACAGCTTGTTCGGCAGCGCCATCTCATGATTGGGCAGGCCCTGGGCCATCGGGTGGACGCCAAAGGTCGCGCTCGACAAGAACCGCACCACCTGTTCCGGCGCCACCGGCTCGACCAAGTGGACGCGGTCGTCAAGACCCAGGTCGGCGGCATGGCGCCGGAGGGCTTCGGCCGCCCAGTAGTGGGCGTTCGGAACGCACACCAAAGCCAGGTGCAGATCGGGAACCAACGCCACTGACTCAATCAACGGTCTCAGATTACGGTTGGCATGCAACACCCCGGCGTACACACCCAGCGCGGTCTGCGGGCTCAAGCCCAAGACTGACCGCAAGTCGGGTCCGTCTGCTTGGCCCTGGCCGGCGCCGAGCAGCGGAGTGTTCAAGACCACGGTGGGACGGGTCGCCAGGCCCAGGTCCTGGGGCAACAGGTCGGCGATCGGCTCCGACACGGTCACGAAGGCGTCGGCCTGGGCGGCGAATTCCCTTTCCATGGCGGTGTAGGCGGCCTCCCAGAAGGGATTGCCGCCATGCATGCCGGCCACGTATTCATGAGCGTCGTAGACCACTTTGACCGCCTTGCCCTGGGCCGCCAGGCGCCGCTTGGCCTGGATGCCGGCTTCGAGCAAATGCACATCATGCAGATGCAGCAAGTCCGGTTCCAGCTTGATCATCCAGGGGACGAAGACCCCGTCCAGATCGGCCACGTTGGCCAGTTCTCGCCGCCAAGGCTGGCGCCGCCGCCAGGCCTCGTAACGCCGCTGGTGCCCGTCTAGGCGAACCGACAGCAACTTGGAGCGAAGGCGGTGGGTGAACTGGGCGGCCCGCAGCGACGCCGGCAGGCGGTCTGTGTCCAGGCGGGAGCGCCGGGCGGCCAGTTCGGCCGCTTTGACCCGGCGAGCCCGCGCGTCCCGATAACCGGCGCGGAGCCAATCACGGCCGGGAGTGGCCCGTTTCGACAGTCTTCGCAGCGTCTCTTCGCGCAGTTCGTAGCGCACCGGCAGGCCGATCGTCCGGGCGCCGTCCAGTTCTCCTTCAGTGACCACATGGCCGACATCGTCCGCCCACAGCAGAGTCACCCGATACCCCATCGCCGCCACCGAGCTGGCGGCCTTGCGCACCCGGGTGTCGGTGGTGATCGGATTGGCCACCGCCATCACCACATGGGGAGCCTCAGCCGACACAGCTTCCCTCCTTCAGCAGCGCGATCTCCTGGGCGGCCACTTGGGCCATAGTCATCCTAGAACGGACCCGCGCGGCCGCCGCCGCCGACTTGGCGGCGAACACCTCCGGGTGGTGGTACAACTCCCGAATGGCCTGGGCAATGGCTTCGGGATCATCCGCCGGCGCCAAGTAGCCCTCCGCCTCCGACATGAACTCGGGGACCGCCGCCACCGCGTTGGAGATCACCACCAGGCCGGAGGCCATCGCCTCGTCGCGCGAGACGCCCTGCGAATCCCAGCGGGTCGGCTGAAGCATGACCCCGAACTCCTCCTGGAGCTCGGCGATCTGCTCGTGGGTCGCGAATCCGCGTCGCAATTCGACATTGCCGAAGCGCCGCAGCCGGTCGGTGTCCTCTTCCCAGAACGCGCCGTCGCCGATGATCAGGAACTCCAATTCTCCGAAGAAGGGCTCCCGGCTGAGGATTTCAATGGCCGCCGCGGCCAGGTCGGTGCCGTACTTGCGCGTCGCGAAGCTCCGAATCATGGCGATGCGCAGACGCTGTTCGGCGGGCTTCGGGCGATAGGCGAACAGTTCGGTGTCGACGCCGTTGTTGACCACCGCTGTGCGGTCCGCCGACAGCCCCAAACCGAATTCGGCCAGATCCTCGGTGACCTCGGCCGCGAAGGTCTCAGACACGAACACCAGCCTGACCGATTCGTTTGGCCCGGCGACGACCTGGCGCCACATCTCCATCAGGTTCTCGGTGTGCTGTTCGTGCCGGGCCCGATCCGCTTCCGTTTCGATCGCGTAAGAGCGCCGCCACCATGGCTGGATGTCGCCGCCGTGGACCCAGATCGTCATCGGCGCGGCGCCGACGTGCTGGCTGAGGGCCTCCCACAAGTGCGGTTTCAGAAAATGCACCCCGACGTGACCATAACGTCCTGAGTCGAGCAACTGGTGGAGCAGCCCGGGCGGCCCTTCGAGCACCTGGACGCCCAGGTGCTGGCGCCACCGTTTGTCCCCGGTCGGGTGCATCACCATCAGGTCGACATCGAACCCCAACTCCTGAAACGCCGTCACGCGGCTGTGGACGAAGCCGAAGCTGTAGAGGTTCTCAGCGCTGGGATAGCCGGCGCTGATCAACAACACCCGGTCGCCGGACCAGCGCAACGGCAGGGCCTCGCGTCGCTCGTGGTCGGGGAGCTTCAGGGCGGTGAAACGAGCTGTTCCGTCCCCCAGGGCGCGAACGCCCAACCGCATCCGGGTGGCCCCCGGCGGCAGGACCACGTGGTGGCGCGCATTCCAGGTCCGCCAGCGGCTGTCCAGCACGGTTCCACTTGGATCACACAGCGTGACCACCACTTGGCCCTCGGCCGAACCCTGTCCGGACAACTCGACCTGGAGCGAACCTTGGGGCGCCACGGTGGCCAAGGGCAGCGAGCCGCGCAATCCCAAGGACATGTTCGGGCCGTCGCCGCGAACGCCCTCCCAGACCAGTTCGTCTTGGTCGCGCCAAGCGTGGAGATGGCCGCCTTGGGCCGAGAATCGGCCCGTCCGCCAGGCCTGCGGCTTGATCTGCCAGCCCCGGTCGCGGTCGGACGGGCTGGCCGCCGCCTGGGCCAGCTCCCGGCCGATCTGGGGCCAGGGTTCGTTGTCCGGGGTTTCGCCCGCCGCCTGCTTGATCATCTGATCCAGCCGGGCCGCCATGGAGTGCTCCCGGACCACGTCCGCCGGATCAGCCGTGACCGTCCGGCCGGGGCCGGCCACCTGGACGAAGAAGTTCCAGATCGCGCGCGAATAGGTGGTGGCGGCCTGCCCGGTGGCGATTAATTGGTCCAGCAGGCCGTCGCTCAGTCGCGTCTCCGAAGCCGGATCGGGCTCCACCAGCGCCTGCACGGCATCGCCGGCGCTGCCAGCGCTGTCGCCGCCGCTGCCGCCAGCGTCGCTGCCCACACTGCCAGCGTCGCTGCCCACACTGCCAGCGCCGCCGCCCACACTGCCAGCGCCTCCGCCCACACTGCCGGCGCCGCCGCGAACCCGCCCGGCCAGCGGTGCGACCCCGACCCGGCCGGGCCCGAACTCGCGGCTCAATTCCAGAGCCACATACAAGTCGGCCGCGAAGACGAAGTCGAAGGCTCCAGCCAGTCCCACCCACGGTTCGGCCTGCTCCCAGTCTCCGGTCAGCCACAGGAACCGCGGCGGCGCGCCGGGCCGGGGCGCGGCTGCGGCCCGCACCTCGACAGGTGTCAGGGCGGACGGTTCGACTATGACCAAATCGGGCTCGACCGAGCCATCAGCCAGGCTGGCCGCCTGGGACAGGCCGGGACGCAAATCGGCGCCGCCGATCAGTTCGACCACCAGTGGTTCGCCGGCCTCGGCTTTCGATCGCAGCCGGTCGATCCGGCCCGGCCAGTCCGAATAGTCGCCACCAGACGCCGCCGGCGCCTCGACGGGGTAGCGCTTGAGCGGGGTCGACCGATAGACCAACCAGGGGAATCGCGTCCCCAAGAGCCTCTGGACTTTGTTCAAAACCCGCCGGATCCGGCGCTTCCAACGCATCCGGAGCAGGATAACAGATGTGGCAGAATGTTCCGGTGATCGCAGGCAGGAGCGCCTTTATGGCCCTCGCGGCGGGTGTTTGGGCCCGTCCCAACCGGCGGCGCCCGGTGAGCGCCAAGTGAACGCCAGGACACGGGTTGTCTCCGTGGTCGGGGCGCGGCCGCAGTTCGTCAAGCTGGCCCCGGTGGCGGAGGCGATGGCGGCAGCGGGCGTGGATCACCGGATTGTTCATTCCGGGCAGCATTACGACGCCGCCATGTCCCAGTCCTTCTTTGCCGACCTGGCCATCCCGGCGCCGGATGTCAACCTGGGTGTGGGCTCCGGCTCGCACGGCCACCAGACCGGCGCCATGTTGGCCGGACTCGAGGACGTTTTCCGGGCCGAGAATCCTGACTGGGTGTTGGTCTATGGCGACACCAACACCACCCTCGCGGCCGCCATCGCCGCCGTCAAACTGCATCTGCCGCTGGCCCACTTGGAGGCCGGGTTGCGCTCCTTCAACCGCCGGATGCCGGAAGAGCACAATCGCGTCCTGACCGACCACGCCGCCGACCTGGCCTTGGCGCCCACCGAGGTGGCGATGGCCCACCTCGAGCGCGAGGGCTTGGCCGGCATCGCCCGCTTGGTCGGCGACGTCATGACAGATGTCTGCCACCGGGTGGCCGATGCCGTCCGGCCGGCTTGGCGCACCGAGGCGGCCCCCAGCGCCGACGGCCCGCGCCTGGCCACCATCCACCGCCCCGACAACACCGACGATCCGGCCCGCCTGGAGGCGATCCTGGCCGCTCTGGCGGCCCTGCCCGGCCGCGTCCGCCTGGCCGCCCATCCGCGTCTGCGCGCCAAAGCGTCCGAATTCGGGCTGTCCCTAGACCGAGGCGCCATTGAGTTGATCGAGCCGCTGGCCTATCCGGCCATGGTCGCGGCCGTGCTCGAATCGGTCGGCGTGGTCACCGATTCGGGCGGTCTCCAAAAGGAGGCCTACCTGCTGGGAAGGCCCTGCACCACCGTGCGCCCGGAGACCGAGTGGATAGAGACCCTGGCCGACGGGTGGAATGTGCTGGCGCCCCGGCCAGACGGCATCGTCGCCGCGGCCACCCGTCCCAGCCCCGAAACCGAGCGCGCCCAGCCCTACGGCGACGGCCACGCCGCCGCCAAGGTGGTGGCCGCGCTGTCTTAGGCTGAGCGCGCCCCTGCCGCGGCCCCAGCCCCAGCCCTAGCCCCAGCGCCGGTCCCAGCGCCGGCCCTAGCCACAGCCCCAGCGCCGGCCCCGGCCACAGCCGCAACCCCAGCCGCAGCCCCGCAGCCGTGGCCCCGTGGCCCTAGCCGCTAGCGTCGGCCGCAGCCCCAGCCGCTAGCGGCGGCCTTCGCCGATGACCAGGCGAACGACCCCCGGCCACCTTTCGGGCGCGGTCACGCGCCGCCCGTCCACGAGGACTCTGACGCCGGGCAGGTCGTCTGGCTCGAGGTCGGCGTACTCGGGATGGTCGGCCTGGATGATGGCGGCCTGAACCGATTCGCCCAGGCGATAGGGCTTCCAGCCGAAGCCGGCCAGCTCTTCATCCGAGAACATCGGATCATGCACGGCCACTTCGGCGCCCCGTCGGCGCAGTTCTTCGACCACGGGGAAGATCCCGGAAAAGGCCGTCTCTTTGACTCGGCCCCGGTAGGAGGCCCCCAGCACCGCCACGGCCTTGCCGTTCAGGTCGCCCTCGAGCGCGGCGGCGGCCAGCTCGACGGCATGGGCCGGCATGGTCATATTGGCCTCGCGGGCGGCCCGGACAATGGTCGCGTCGGGGTCGCCGTAGAGGTAGAGACGCGGGTAGACCGGGATGCAGTGCCCGCCCACGGCGATGCCCGGGCGGTGGATGTGCGAATAGGGCTGCGAATTGGAGGCCTCGATGACCTGGTGGACGTCAATGCCGTGGCGTTCGGCGAACTTGGCGAACTGGTTGGCCAGTCCTATGTTGACGTCTCTGAAGGTGGTCTCGGCCAGTTTGGCCAATTCGGCCGCTTCGGCCGAGCCCAGATCCCAGACCCCGTTCGGCCTGGCCAAGTCCGGCCTGGGATCGAAGTCCAGCACCGCGCGGTAGAACTGCGCCGCCCGCTTGGATCCTCTGGGGCCCAAGGCGCCGATCAGCTTGGGATACCGCCGCAGGTCGCGGAACACCCGGCCGGTCAGGACCCGTTCAGGCGAGAAGACCAGGTCGAAATCGACTCCCTCGACCAGCCCGGAGACCTCTTCGATCAGCGGCTTCCAGCGCTGGCGGGTGGTCCCGACCGGCAAAGTTGTCTCATAGGAGACCAAGGTCCCCGGGGTCAGGTGCTCAGCCAACGACCGGGTGGCCGCATCCATCCAGCCGAAATCCGGCTGCCAGGTCTGATCGTCCACGAACAGCGGCACCACCACCACGACCGCATCGGCGCCGGGGATGGCCTGACCATAATCGGTTGTCGCCCTGAGGCGCCCCGCCGGCACCAGCTCGCTCAGCCAGGCCTGCAGGTCCGCCTCGCCGGGGAAGGGCTGCCGGGCCCGGTTGACCAGGTCGACCACGGTCTGGTTGATGTCCACGCCCACCACCTGGTGCCCCTTGGAGGCGAACTGAACCGCCAACGGCAAGCCGATCTTGCCCAGCGCCACGACCGCAATCTTCACTTCCGCACCTTTCGCCGCTCGATTTGACCCGCCTCAGCCTAGCCCAGCTAGCGCTCTGGCCTAGCTGGCGCTCTAGCCCAGCTGGCGCTCTAGCCCAGCCAGCGCCCCCGCCCAGCCAGCGCCGCCGCCTGGCTAGCACTACCGCCCCAGGCGCCGTTTGGCCCAGCCGGCGCCACGCGCCAGCCGCCGGCCCAGCCGGTGCCAGCGCGAGCCCTCGATTCGGGCCAGCTTGGCCCGCAGGGCGTCCTCCCGCCGATAGCGGCTGGTCAACTCGCCCTTCAGTCGCGCGACCTGTTGTTCCAGGGCGTCGGCCTGTTCCCGCGCCGCCGCGGCCTCCTCCGCCGCAGCCTGTCGCTCGGCCTCCAGACGTTCCATGGCGCCGTCGCGCAGGGGGGCGACTTCGGCCAGGTAGCGGCCGGCCATCTGGGCCGCCGCCGCAGAGGCTTGCACCCGCCCCAGCAAGGCGGCGTTGGCGATGGCCAAGAGTTCGACCGCCGATGCCGTCGGGGCCGCTTCCAGCCACCCTCGACTGGCCGAGGTCAAGTCCAGAACCGACCCCGCCACCTGCGGGCGCTTGGTCCCACGGGCCACCAGCACGGTCTGACCCTCCGTCAAACGGAGCACGTCATAGGCCTGCGCTCCCGCCTCGGCCAGCCGAACCGCCAAGTGGCGAACGGCCAGGGTATGGTCCGCTCCCGGCAGATCGGCCACCAGCCAATCGCCCTCGGCCACAGCCACGATGTCAGCGGCGACCACCAGCCGGTGCTCCGCCTTCGCCGGCGTCGGCTCAGAGCCTAGGCGGACGGCATCGGCGGCCTGTCGCAGGTATGCAGGCAAGTCCTCGCCGACCTCTAGCCCCAAACCCAAAGCCTGGGCCTGGCCTAGCAGCTCGCGCAACGCCCTCATCGCGCCACCCCCGAAGACAAGAAGTGGCGATTCAAGACCTCGGCGCTGAGGCGGCCATCGTGAAAACGCCGGGCGAAGCCGGGACCGGCTTGAACCAAAGCCTGATAGGCCTGCGGATCGGCGGCGATGTCGGCGATCGCCTCGGCGATAGTGGACGGGTCGGCCTGGACCACCGGCAAGGGCTCGGGGAAGCGTCGCCGGGTGGTGGGGCTGACGTTCGCCACCGCCAGGCGCCCGGCCGCCATGGTCTGAATCAGCAGCGTGGCCGGGTTGCCCAAGACCACCTGGTCCACCACCACGTCGACTTGGCGCAGCAACCGCGGCACGGCCAGCGGCGGCACGCCGCGCACCGAGGTGTATTCGATCAGGCCTGATTCCTCCAGCCGGCGCAGCGCCGGGTCCACGAATTCGGACCCTTTCATGATGTCCGAGGAGGGCGCGTGAGCCACTTTCAATCTGCGGCCGGGCTCCCACGGCGGCGCCGGCGCGAAATCGTCCGGCCGGGCCACGATCGGCAACCAGTGCGCTTGGTCGAAGTACTCCAACATGTCCGGAGTGGCCACGAACAACGGCGCATCCAAGCCGTCGAGCGACTCTCGCAACATGTTCACGGCCCGCTCCCTGGCCTGATAGAAGTCGGACTCAGGTTCGCGGTACGGGCTCCAGGGTTCCAGAGACCGGTGCCCGGCCGGCTCCCGTCCGGCCGTGCCGTGGACCAGGCAGGCCACGCGCCGCCCACTGGCCAGGAACTGTTCCGCCTCCAGGCGTCCGAACCGGGGCACAATATCCGGTTCGCGCAGATCGTTCAGACCAACCGGCGCCCGCATGTCTTCCAACAGGATGTGGCTGGCCGGGGCCACCAGCTCCAGTGCCAAGTCGACACGCGCCACCGGGCTGGCGAATTCCTCCACCCGCATCAACACGTCGGCGTCGAACACCTGCGCGGTGAAGGTCCGCAGTTGTAGATTGACGGCTCTAAAACCGGGCACATGGCGGTTCACCGCCTCTGCCCACGCCCGGCCCTGACCGGCGTAATTGGCTGATCCGATGAGAAGACGGCCGGGGCGGCCGGCCTCAGCGGCGCCTTGGATGGTCCCGGCGGCGCCAGTCGGCTGGGCGGGGCGAGCGAGCTGGGTCGCCTCGGCGGCCGAAGGGCCCGTCTGCGCGGCGCCTTGGGCGGGCTCGGCGACGCCCGCTGCTCCGGCGACGGGGCGACCCGCCTGGACGGCGGGTTTGGCGCGCTCGGCGGCGCCAGTCGGCTGGTCAGCGCCTTGGGCGCGCTCGGCGGCGCCCGCTGGCTGGGTGGCGCTTTGGGCGCGCTCGGCCATGGCCGCCAATTCCAGTGGCGTCAGTCCGTCAGTCGAGACCCTGGCGCCCTCGGTCGTGATGGTCAGCCAGGCCGGCGCCGGGCCCTCGATCAGCTCCAGGCGGGCCGAGCCGTCGGAAAACCGCGCCTGGTCCAGGCCGGCCTGGCTCAGCGCCTTATCGGCGGTGGCCAGGCGCGGGTAGACCATCGAGGCCACAGAGCGCCCGGCTCTCAAGGCCGCCACAACGCCCAAGGCGGCCTGGCGGGTGGACACCGCCAACACGTCATCGAACCGCTTAATGGCGCGGGCCAATTCGGTGGCGGCCTTTGGGTCCCAAGCCCAAACGACGCTGGGCCCGTGTGATCGGGCTGCCAGTTCACGCGCCAGTTGGTCCTCCCACTGCTCGCGGTCTTCGCGCGGCAGGTTGATCACTTGGACCGGCACACCGGCCAACTCGTCGCTCATCAAGGGCGGCACAGCCGTTCCCACCGTGACCACCAGGACGCTCGGGTCCACGCCGGCCGTCTTCTCGCCGTCGGTCACCATCCCAGCGACTCCTCTAGTTGCTGGAAGGCGGCGTCGAAGGTTCGATCCCGCCGGAAGGCCTCCCCGTGGGTCCTCGCCGCCGCCAATTCGGCCGCGGTCGGATCGTGTTCCGCCGCCGCGACCAGGGCGCGGGCCAAACCTTCGGGGGTGTGCTCGGCGGCGTCGAACCACAGCGGGCGTCCTTCCAACACGCGCCGGGCATCGTGTTCCGCCGCCATCGACGAGGCGATCGGCAGGCCGGTGGCGGTGTATTCGTAGATCTTGGAGGAAGTCGCCATCGGGCCGCCTTCTTTGATGAACAACAACACGTCGGTGTCGGCGTAGATGGCGGGCAGGTCGCTCCTCGGCGCCGGGCCGGGGAATTCAATTGGCTTGTACTTCTGGGCGAAATCCGCCACGACCCCCACGAATTCGAGCCTCGAGCGGCCCACCAACGGGCTGGCCGCGCGCGCCTGGCGCCAGGCCTCGACAATGAAGAGCCAGGGGAAACCCGGGTCGGCGGTGCCGACATAGCGGAACACCAGCCCGTCGCGTCCCTTCCGGGAGCGGGGTTGGACCGCCTCAGGCAAGAACTCGGCGTCCCAGCCGTTGCGAACCTCGCGGATCTTGTGCGCCCAGGGCGCGAATTCGCGCCGGTGCAAGTCGGCTATCGGCCGGTTGATGTACCAGACCTGGTGGGCGCGCTCGAAGACTTGCTCCAGCAGCGGGCGGCTGCGCGGTGAATCCTCATAGGGCTCCCCCGTGAACGGGCTGAAGACCCACGAATCGCGCTCGTAGAGCACCAGCGGCACGCCCCGGGTGGCATTCAGAGACAGTGCCACCCCGGCGCTGACAGCAGGCAGAATGGTGGCCACCACAAGGTCGAACGGGCGGGCGTCATGCAATTGCCGGGCCGCCGCGATGGCATTGGGCAGCCAAGCCGGATACCAGTCGTAGTTGACCGGTTCGGGGAACATCTTGATGTCGATGTCTTTCAGCCACTGCGGCGGCTCGCCGTGATAGCGCAGCAACAAATCCGGCCAACGATTGATAATCGGGTCGTTGGAGCCGCCGGGTTGATCCACCCGCACCACCCTGACCCTGGGATCGACCTGGCGAACCAAATCCCAGTCGGCCCCGATGCCCAGTTCGAAAGTGTCCGCGCCGGCTGACAGGACCGTCACTTCGTGCCCGCGCCGGGCCAAAGTGTTGACCGCCGCCAGCGTGTTGGCCATGCCTGATCCCCGAAAAGGGGGGAAGCCCCAGGCGACGTACAGAATCCGCCTGGGCCGCCCGTCCCCGCTGTCTCGACCCGCCACGCCCCGCAACTTTACCGGCCCGCCCCCGTTTCTTCTTCAGGGCGCTCCGCCGCCGGCCCGCAGACGGGCGGCGCGGGTCCGTATCGATTTCGGCAGGCGCCGCCAGGCGCGGCGCCACCACGGCGTCAGGCGGCGCAGGCCGGCGCCGAACATGGCCGCGGCCGCGTCCCCCACCCGGAGGCGGCGGTCCCGCAGCCCGAGCAGGAACTCCTTGCCGGCGGCGGGGTAATCGAACATGTCGAATCCGGCGATGTGCTCTGCCTCCAGCAGGGCCACGATCTGGCGCAGGCCGCGCACATAGCGCCGTTCCTCGACCCTGGCCCAGTCAACCCGCGTAGCCGGGTTCAGTTCCCGTTCGAAGGTCCACTTCTCGGTGCCGATGAGCAGATTCGCCAGCCATCGCGGCGCCCGGCCGCCGTTCAGCGAAGCGCCCAAGCGGGCCAACGGCAAGGCGACTTGCCCCACGTGTGCGGTCAGGAAATCGGGTTGGCTGGGCGCCCGGGCCGCCAACGAATCGCCGCTGGCCCGGCGCCGGTAGATATAGACCGCGTCCGGGACCAGCCCCACCCTGGCCGACGCGGCCGCGCCCGCCCGCAACAGGAACGAAGCCACGAACAGTTCGTCTTCGGACGCCCTGACCAGGGGATCGAATCTGACGCCCAGTTCGCGGACCAAGGCCAGCGGGAAGAACACATTGTTGGTTCGGCCGGTGACCGTGGTCGGCTCCGCCGCCAGCGCCACGACCCGCCGGCCGCGCTGGTACTTGAACCGGTAGACATAGTTGTCTTCGACTTGGCCAGTCGCCTCGACCAGGTTCACCAGCTTGGTGTCGACAATGGCCGGCTCGGACCCGGCCCGCTCGGCCAAGAAATCCGCCACGGCGGCCAGGTAACCGGGATCCAGCCGGTCGTCCGGGTCGGGCCAAGAAATCCAGTCTCCGCCAGCCGCGTCCAAACCCGCGTTGGCGGCGGCGCTGGGGCCCGCGTTGGCCTGATCGATCACCTGGCCGGTGAAACCTGCTTGCCCTCCGGGGCCGTCCAGCCACTGCTGTGCCAAACGCCCGGAGGCGTCTGGCGAGCCGTCATCGACGAACAGCACCTCGGCCGTGTACCGCCCGGGCCGTTGAGCCGTCAGCGAGGACAGAAACTCCGGCAAGTACTGTTCAACCCCCCACATGCGCGCAACCAGGGAGAAGCGCACAGGCTCGGTTGACGGCATCAGCCGATTCTACTGGCCGGGCCCGTCCCCAGGCCCTGCCTGACGGCATCGGCGGCGAAACCGGCGGCGAACGGACGCAGAGGCGCGGACGTCGACCCGCGGGACGACCGGGGCGCCTGAACTCCCGACTAGGCTTCTCGGCGTGGAGAAACCGGTCGTCGCGGTGCTCTTGCCGTGCTACAACGAAGCCCAGACAATTGGCAAGGTGGTGGCCGATTTCCGGCGCGACCTGCCGGAAGCGGTGGTGTACGTCTACGACAACAACTCGACCGACGAGACGGCCCGCATAGCCGCCGAGGCCGGAGCGGTGGTGCGGGTCGAGACCCAGCAAGGCAAGGGTTATGTCATGCGCTCGATGTTCCGCGACATCGACGCCGACTGCTATTTGCTGGCCGACGGAGACGACACCTACCCGTCCGAGGACGGCCCCGCCATGGTCCGCGCCCTCTTGGACGAACGAGCCGACATGGTGGTGGGCGACAGGCTCTCCTCCACCTATTTCACCGAAAACAAGCGCCGCTTCCATGGCAGCGGAAATGTGCTGGTGCGCAAACTGGTGAACGGGTTCTTCGGCGGCGATGTCAGCGACATCATGACTGGGTACCGCGCGCTCAGTTTCTCCTTCGCCAAGTCTTTCCCGGTGCTTTCGACCGGGTTTGAAATCGAGACCGAGATGACGATCTTCGCCCTGGAGAACCACCTGCGGGTGACGTCCGTCCCGGTCGGATACCGCGACCGCCCGGAGGGCTCGGAATCGAAACTGTCCACGCTGGGCGATGGCGCCCGCGTGCTGCGGACCATATTGCGCCTGTTCAAGGACTACCGGCCGCTGCTGTTCTTTTCCCTTCTGGGCGCGATTTGCGCCGCAGTGGCGGTGGGGCTAGGCCTGCCGATCGCGGTGGAGTACTTCCAGACCGGGCTGGTGCCTCGGTTCCCCACCCTGATCGCGGCCTTCTTCCTGCTCATGGCCGCCATACAACTGGTGGTGGCCGGACTGATCTTGGACACTCAAGCGCGGACCCGTCGGCAAGCCTTCGAACTCGCAGTCAACCAGATGTCGCTGCTGCGGCCCTCTGCCTACGGCCGGGATGATTGCGCCGGCCGCCAGGGCGAAGCCGACCCCGACTGACCGACGTCAGCTTTGAGTCTCGGGCCGTCTGGTCTTGACGGCGGCTGGTTTGACGAGTTGGCGTCGCCCGTCCGCCACCCCGCCGATGCCGTGCCGTGCTGTGCCGCCGAATCAGGCTGCGGCCATCGCCTTCACCTGGGCGGCCGTCCATTCGGTCCCGTCGGCGAACTTGAACGACGCCGGCTTGTAAACCAGATCGTAGAGCGCCGTCCCGACCGTGTAGGCGTACCAGCCCGTATACGCCAACGACCCGCCCGGATAATGGAACACCAA
>JAISXH010000019.1 GCA_031270825.1 Bifidobacteriaceae bacterium | reverse complement strand
CTGCGCCGCTTGATGAAGCCACCCTCGCCGAAATCAAAGCACACGCGGATGGTCTGAAACCACTCGTCGACGGCCCAAGGGCACGCCTTCACTTCCTAGTGGGCGGTGAGGTCAATTGCATGATGGGCAAAGCGCCGCACTACATTGCGGCGTCCAGCGAAATCGCAGACAGTCACGTGGAGAATGTGGGCTTTACGCTTCAGCAAATGGACCTGATGCTCCAGAGCAGGGGCATCGGCAGCCATTGGATTGGAATGGCCACGCCGAAGAGGAAGCCCGAGGGCTATATATTCACTTTTGCGTTTGGCAAAGCGGCCGAGCCGATGTACCGGGAATTGGCGGACTTTGACCGCAAGCCGCTCTCCGAGATTTCCGACATCTCTGACAAGCGCCTTGAGCCGGCCCGGGTCGCGCCATCGGGTCTGAACAAGCAGCCTTGGTACTTCATCAGCGAGCCAAGTGGTGACATTCACGCCTACTGCGCGAAGCCCAAAGGCCTGACGGCGGTGCTGGGAGACAAGATGAGCAGAATCGGTATGGGCATCGCGCTCGCGCACTTGTACGCCGCAAACCCGGACACATTCGTGTTCTTCAAGCAGGCGGACCCGAAGGCCGTCGATGGATACACCTACACGGGCAGCGTGAGGATCTAAGCACTGCCGAACGGCTCTGTTCCCCGCGCCGCAGCTCATACGGGGAGGGTCCAGTCCTCGCAGGTTAGGCCCTGGACGCGGCTGAACTCCCGGGTGTTGTTGGTGGCGAGGACGGCGCCGGCGGCGATGGCGTGTCCGGCGATGGCGGAGATCGCGATCTGGTCGCCCAGCCGCGAGCACCGGATCAGCCGTTCCAGGACGGCCGGGTGGTGGAGCATCGCGATGGGCGAGGTCAGGGGTCAGCGGCTGGAGTGGTATTCCGACCAGAGTCTGCCTTCGTGGGGGCGCTACGACATGCCGATGATTGAGGCTCAGGACGTGGCCTTGGATGGCTTGACGCTGATCAGGTATACGTCCAGTGGTGGCGACGCGGCCAGAGCCGGCGAGTGGACCGTCCACTTCTTCGAAGAGGACTCGCGGTTCGACGAGGTCTGGCACAGGCCGGAGGCCGCTGTGGACAGGCTGGCTCGATACAGGCAGGTCCTCAGCCCGGATTTCTCGTTGTGGATTGATCGGCCGGTGGTTGAGCAGATTGCTAACACCTGGCGTAACCGCTGGTGTGGCGCTTTTTGGCAGAAGCTTGGGCTGACGGTGATCCCGACTATCTCGTGGGGGGACGGGAGAAGCTTCGACTTCTGCTTCGAGGGCGTGGAGACAGGCGCGGTTGTCGCCGTATCGACGTTGGGCGCCCGTGATTCGCGGGGGGCGTTCATGCGGGGATACCGCCAGATGATGCGAGCGATTGAACCGCGGACCGTGGTGTGCTACGCGGACCCATTTGAGGAGATGGCGCTATTGGGGCCTGTCGTGGTGGTGCCCTACTCGCCGAACACCAAGACCGCGCGGCGACTTTCCTTGGAGAGCCGCGCAGCAGAACTGTCGCGACGCTGGGCGGGAAGCTCTGGGTTGCCGGGTGCTGCGGGAGCGGCCCATCCGTTTCGCGGCCTGGTGTTGGGAGCAGCCCTCGGCGTGCAACTCGCGCAGGGTGGCGTCTTCGGCTGCGGACCAATGCGGCATACCCCTCGGCACGGCCCCTTACCTCCCAACCGTAGTGGTGGTGTCGGGCCAATTGTACCGTCCCACCAGGGAAAACACCCCGCGCGCGCGGCAGGCAGGCCGCGCCCACAGCTCAGTTAGCCCAACGGCTCCAGTTTCTCGATGGCGTCACAGCGGGCGAACTGACAGCGGCGCCTGGGCCACCAGCGGCCCCCTGCGTTAGGGCAGAGGCCTGAAGACGCCATCGAACACGACGCCGATGGTCCTGCCCGGCACCGCCTCAAACCGGTGCAACACCCGGTACAGCATGCCATTGCCGAAACCGGCGAACAACGTGTTGTAGCGCAGGATGGTCTGGAACGCGAAAGACTGGCCGTTTCTCACCGTGTTGATGGGCACGCCATTAAGGTAGATCGTGTAGACGCCAGCCGCCCCTTGGAACTTTTTCGCCCTGGTGAAATTGACCACGCACGGCTCCGCAAGAATCTCGGACGGGTCCGCCGCCAACGGCCCAGACTGATACTTCTTCTTGCAGCCCGCGCACTTGTATTCCAGGGGCGGGATCTCTGTGAGATCCCTGGCCTGAGCGTTCGCCACAACAGTGGCGAGCAAAGGCGCGGCACCAGCGGCGAATCCGACCGCCACCTGCTGCGCCAAGTTGCGCTTCTTGCCCAGAGGCGTGTACTCGCCGCTCCCGCAGTTCGGGCATCTCAAATGATAAAGACTGGGTATCTGGTGGTCCATGCGAGCGTCCTTTCAATTAGTCGCTGGGGGCAAACAGCCGGTGCTGGCAAAGTTGCTCCGGGGCGGCGGTCAGACCCATCGTCACGCCTGACACAGCCCATTTCCGTTGGCGCCAAAAGCGCCTTAGCAGTTCCCAATCACGATATCAGGCAGCAGCCGGATCAGGTCTGCTCCGAGCAGACAATCGCGGCGGGCGCGGGCGCCAAGGTGACCGGACGCCACCGTCCACCGTCCCCAAGGAGAAAAGCGCAAGACCGGGCGACCCCGCTGACGTCGCCCACGCGAACAGGTGGTGGTGACTCGCGCGGGGCCGGATGGTCCGGTGTGCCGGGCGCGCTTGAGGACCTGGAGGGGCTCGACGCGGAAGACCAAGCGGTTGGCGACGTCGCCTGGGCCGCCCTCGACGATGTGCTCCATCGCCGGAAGACGGGCAAGGCCCTCGGGCAGCGCAACGTCAGCGCAGACCTGACCGGCCTCTACCGCGTCAGGTTCGACGCCGCCGGCCGCCGCCCCGAGCGCTACCGGCTGGTCTACCAACTCACCGACGGCATTGTCCACGTGTGGGGGTTCGGCCCCCGCCTGGGCCACGCGATCTACCGGCGGATCGCCAGCGGAATCCCCGTCCCGCCGCCGGAAGACTGACCGCTCACCAGTTGGCGCCGCGAGGGGTGTGAAATCCGCCCCCGAGATCCGGGGCGGCCCGGGCCTGCGGATTGGGGCCAAACTCGGCCGAACAATCAGCCCCTCCGGATGGCGGCCCGCGCGCCGCTCGAAAGGCTCGACCCCCCGCCATGTACGCGTTGCACGCGGTCTGGTCCGGGCCCCTTGGGCCTTGCGTTCGGGCGGAGGACTCCAACGCCAACGTCAAGAGCCGCGGCCAGGCCTACCGGTCCGCCCGCCCGCATCCGTTCGCGCCGGCGGCCGGCAGCGTGCGCCGGGCCATTTGGGGGATGTCCAGGACGTGTCGCGGAATGTATGCTGCTGTTATGACACAGATTGTGATACGGGTGGATCCCGAGACCGGCGACGCGCTCTCCCACTTAGTTGAACTCACCGGGAAGAACCGCTCCCAGGCGGCCCGCGACGCGATCCGGGCCGCCGAGCGGCAAGCCGTCCTCGAACGCGTCCGGCGGCAGGCCGAGGCGATCCGCGACGACCCGGCGGACCGCGCGGAGGCCGCCCGGGTGGCCCGGGACATGGAGGTTCTCCGTGCGTGGTGACGTCTACCGCTTGCGCTCCAACCGCGCCGCGGAAGGGCGCGAGCAGCGCGGCAGCCGCTACGGCGTGGTGGTTCAGTCTGACATGCTCCCCCTGTCCACCGTCCTGGTCGCCCCCGCCTCGACCAGCGCCACCCCAGCCGATTTCAGGCCGGAGATCGAACTCGAAGGTCAAACCGCCCGCGTCCTAGTTGAGCAAACCAGCGCCGTCAACGCCGAAACCCGCCTGGGCGACTTCGCGGGCCGGCTCGCCGCGGCTGAACTGCGCCAGGTGGACCGGGCTTTGGCACTGGTCATGGGACTCTACTGACGCCACACCCGCCGCCCGCGCCCCTGGGATCATGGCGGGATGAGAATCGAGCTGGTGCGAGGCGACATCACCCGGGAGCGAGTCGACGGCATCGTGAACGCGGCGAATTCCTCCCGGCTGGGGGGCGGCGGCGTGGACGGCGCGATCCACAGCGCGGCCGGGCCCGCGCTGCTGGCCGAGTGCCGCGCGCTGCGCCGCACCACCCTGCCTCAAGGGCTGCCGGTGGGGCAGGCCGTGGCGACCGGCGGCGGGGACCTGCACGCCCGCTGGGTGATCTACACTGTTGGGCCGAACCGGCATGCGGGGCAGACCGACCCGGCGCTGTTGCGCTCCCGCTTCACGGAGTGCCTGCGCGTCGCGGACCAGGTGGGCGCGCGGACGGTGGCCTTCCCGGCGATCAGCGCCGACGCCTACGGATGGTCGCCACAGGCGGTCGCGCGCCAGGCGCGCGAGGCGCTGGCGGCGGCCCGGACCGAAGTCAAGCTGGTGCGGTTCGCGCTGTTCAGCGCCCTTGTGTTGGCGGCCTTCCAAGCCGAGTTCAGCCGGAAACCCCTGCTGGGAATTCCACAACACGTACGTTCCGGGGCGCCGCCCACTTCCGCCAGCAGTTGATCCCGCTTCGCAGCACAAGCGGTAAGCCGGGCGGCTCCAAACCCGGCGCCACATGATCGGCAGATCGGGGCTCAGCCTCGCCCGGCTGGTTCTGGGTGGTTTGGCGGGTGTTGGGGTGCGGGGTCGAGGCTCGGGAGGCCTTGGAGCGCGTATCGCGGCAGGTCGGTCAAGCCGGGGTGGCGCTGGTGGGGGGGGACAGGGACGAGCGCACCGCCAGGGCGGGCGCGAACTTCTGGCGGTAGACGCGCAGCGACTGCGCCTTCGGGTTGCGGCCGGCCTTGACCTCGACGGGCGCTGTGTCGCCGGCGCGCTGGACAACGAAATCGAGGTCGTAGGCGCGGAGGATCTCAAGTTGGACGGCGCGAGCCTTGGCGTAGTCGCGCTCCGAGGCGAACTGCCGACAAGTGGTCCCGAAACGTGGCAGTTTCGCCACATCGCCGCCTTCGCCGTCCCGGGCCACGAGGACAACCTGATCATGGACCTGGCCATGGCGGCAGATGCGGCCCTGGTGTTCGGCGAGGACTCTGACCTCAGGGCCCTCTCCCCGTGTCAGGGGCGCATCCCGGTCCTGCCCGCCCGGGAGTTCGTCGCCCGGGAGTTCGTCGCCCGGACGCTGCGGTCCCGTTGGCGGCGGAGCCACTGACCGGCGCCGACATCAGCCAAATGGACGATGCCGTCCGCTTGGCCCGCTTACGGCGCGCGGCGACGATTCGACGTAGGTGCTCACCAAGGTCAACATCTTGCGCGGCGAGTTCCTGCGCCTGCACCGCTACAACCCGATCGAGCACGTCTCATCCAGGGTCAAGTCGCCGGAGAGCATCTTGGCCAAAGTGGCCCGCAAAGGAATCACCCCGGAGTTGGCGGCGATCCGCACCATCGCGATGGACTTTTGGGCCAGCTTGGAGCACAAGATTTTCTACAAGTACGAAGGGGACGTCCGCGCCGTCAGCACCCGCCGACCTGGCGTAGCCCTCGCCGCGTAACGTCCAGATCTGGCCGCGTTTCATCAAGCATCCGGCGGGACGGGTGCGACGCGAAGGAGCCGCCCGGCTCTCGGCCGGGACTGGCCGGGCCGGGCGGTCGTTGTGTTAGCGCAGGGTGGCGTAGTGGCTGGCGGCAGCGGCGACGCGGTTGTTGTATTCGATTGAGGGGTTGTAGGCGCTGATGGCGGCGATCCAGTTCTCCGCCTTGGTCAGGTCGCCGCCCACCTCGCACAGGTGCACGGCGGCCGCCAGGGCGGCATCGTCGATCTGGTTGACGTCTCTGAGGCCGTCTCGGTCGCCGTCCTGGGCGGCGAGCTTCCAGGTCGACGGGATTAGCTGCATGGGGCCGACCGCCCGGTCCCAGACGCTGTCGCCGTCGATGGCGCCGCCGTCGGTGTCAGGCACGGCGGTGGTGTTGTCGCCGTCCAGCGGCACGCCGATGATGGCAGGGGTGACGGCGCCGTCGGGAAGCAGCGTCGCGCCGTTCAGTTTCCCGTGTTCGCTTTCCACCAGTCCGATGCCGGCCAGCGTGTTCCAGCCCAGCCCGCAGGTTGGGTTGGTCCGCGCCACCTCCAACTCGGCGCCGGCGTAGGCGGCCAGCGCACGTTCGGGGATGGCGCCGGCGGCCGCGACGCGGGCGACCCAAGCGGGATCGGCCAGCTCGGCGATGGGGATGTCCTCGGCCGCGGCTGGCGACGTGGCGACGGGCGTCCGGGCGGATTCCGGCGTCGATGCACTTGGTGAGGCCGCCGGTGAGGTTGGCGGCGAGGCCGGCGCCGACGCGGTCTGGGAGACCGAGCCGGCGGAGGCGGGTCCGGCCCCGCCGGAGGGAACCAGCGCCGCCGCCACCAGAGCCCCGGCGCCTAGGAGCGACAGGGCCACGGTGGCCGCCGGCCACACCCAGCGGCGCCCGGCAGGCGGTCTGGCCCGCAGGTGGCTGGTGTTCGGTTGCGGCGGTGGCGGATAGGTCATGAGCGTGCCTCCTGCGACGCGGGTTCGGGTGGGACGGGGGCGGCGGCCGCAATCGTGGGCGCGCTGGCGGATCCGTTCGGCCGGGTCATGAGACGGCCCCGCGGCGCCGGAGACGCCACCACCGCGCGCCCGAACCAGCGGCCCCGACCAGCAGCAGCACGGCCAGGACCAGCAGCAACGGTCCCGGGTCGCCCTCGGTGAGGGCGGTGAACGGGTCGTCGAACGGGCCTGTGAGCGGGTCGCCCAAGTCGGCATCGGCGTCAGAGCCCTGCCCGGGCAGCACCTCGCGGGCCGCTGGGGCCGCGTCCGCCGCAGCCTGCTCTGCCGCCTGCAGGGCGCCGTCCACGTCGTCCGCCGCCAGCACGGCGTTCGAGACGGTGCCACAGCCGGAGCCCGCCGCTGCCGCCGTGGTCGGGTCCACGTCGCCGACCACTATGGTGAGGGTCTCGGCATCGGACGAAATCTGGCCGCCCGCGAGCGTGGCGGTCTGGGTCATGCCGATCCGGTAGATGCCCTCGGCGGAGAACGCCCAGTTCGCGTGGGCATGCACGCCCAGCGGGACCTGGTAGCTGCCGCCGTTGTTGAACACCATCTGCTGCACACCGCCGAACGGGCCGGACAGATACACCTTCATCGACCCGGGTCCGTCGACCCGGTTGATCGTCCAGGTGACCGGGCCGCGGGTGTTGCCCGCGTTCAGGCTCTCGGTGCTCCAGCCCAACCAGATCAGATCCATGTTCTGCGTCTGCGGGACCTGCCACACCCGCGAGCCGGCCGATCCGACCGATCCATATCCGCTCGGGAGGGTGACCTGGCTGGAGGGCTTGAGCCACAAGATCGTTCCGGCGGGCTCCCGGTAGACCTTCGTCCCGGATGTGTCGTCCCCGATCAGCGACTCGAGCTCGCCGCCCACAATCCGGGTGGCGTAGTCGATGTGCCCGGCCGACAAGATGGTCGCCCCGGCCGTGCACTTGGTCGCGGGGACCTGCGTCTTCGCCGGGACGGCATCGGCCGACGGCGTGCTGACGGGCCGCGTGCTCGGGGCCGTTGTCTGGTCCTGCGGCAACTGCTCGCCAGGCGCCTGGAAGCATGTCGCCGGGTCGATCCGCATGACGTCGGCGTGGCCGATGGCGACGGCCAGGGTGAACGAGTCGGAGACGTTGTTGCCGGAGGCGAGGGTGGTGGAGCGTTCGAAGGCTAGGCAGTAGTTGCCTTCGGCGCTGAACGCCCACGAACCGTGGGCGTGGGTGAGTTTCGGGATGGTGAACCGGTCGGCCGCGGTGATGCCGTCGCTGGTGTTGAACAGCACGGTCGGCTGGCCGAACGAGCCGGTCTGATACAGGGCGAACTCGCCTGGGCCCGAGACGCCGGTCAGCGTCCAGTCGACGCCTGTTCGGGTGGCGTCCGCGGCGATCGGCTCGGTTGACCAGCCCGGCCACAGCAGACTGTCCTGCGCGGTTTGGGTCACCTGCCACAGCGGCGCCCCGGGCGCGCCGAGGAACGCCCATTGGCTGGCGGAGGGCACGGTCGCGCGTGAGCCGGGCAAGAGCTGCAGGACGGTCTTGGCCGGGTCGCGCCAGGTCGGGTCGGCTGACCTGGTGGTGTCTTTCACCCGCGTGGCCAGGCTCGCGCCGTTGAGCAGCGACGCGATGTCGACGTGGCCGTTGTTCAGCACTGTCGCCCCGGCCTGGTTGACCGTGCCGTTGGCGACATCCCACACCGCGTCCACCTCCGGCGCCGGATCCTCGCCTCCGCCTTCACCCGGGTCGTCGTCGTCGTCATCGCCGCCGTCCCCCGGGTCGTCGCCACCGTTGCCTTGGTCCTCATCGCCGCCATCACCCGGGACCTCGCCGTCGCCTGGGCCGTCCTCGCCGCCATCGCCCTCGTCACCCGGGTCCTCGCCACCGTTGCCTGCGTCGTCATCGCCGCCATCACCCGGGACCTCGCCGTCGCCTGGGCCGTCCTCGCCGCCACCGCCCCCGTCACCCGGGTCCTCGCCACCGCCCCCGTCACCCGGTTCGTCGCCACCGTTGCCTTGGTCCTCATCGCCGCCGTCACCCGGGCTCTCCGTGCCTGTGATCTGCGCCGGGGTCTTCCCGCACTGATCGACGTTGACGCGCTCGGGGTCGACGTCGCCGACGCCGAACAGCAGCGTCACCGGGCGATCGAGCCCGTCCTCTGCGGGCACAGGCGAAACCGCCAGGTCGACGCAGTAGACCCCTTCGGCGCTGAAGGCCCAGTTGGCGTGCCCGTGCTGGTCGAAGTCGAACACGGAGTGGGCAGGATCGTCGCTGTCCAGCCGCACCCCGACTGCCCCGAAGTCGAGGTTCTCGTAGAGCGCGAACTCGCCCGGCCCGCGAACGCCCTCAAGACTCCATCGCACGGCGGTCGCCGTCGAACCGGCGCCGATCTCGAGACTCCACCCCGGCCAGACCAGCCCTGCCTGCGGAGTCTGCGGCAACAGCCACACCGGGGCGCCCTCGGAGCCGAGGAAGGCGTAGGCGTCGCCCCCCGGCACGACCTGCTTCGCCAGCGCGGGAACCGAGAAGGTCACATCGTCGACGGCCCGCGTGGTCGCCGGGGAGGTGTTGTCGTCGTGGACGGCGATGACGTGCTGCGCGTCGGTGAGCGTCGACCGCAGATCGACGTGGCCGCCGTCGAGGACATGCCGCCCGGACACCGGCAGCTGCGACCAGTCGGTCGGCAGTTCCTCGCCGGGGTCGACGTCCCCGTCGCCGTCGCCGGGCTCCCCGCCTTCCCAGGAGCACGGGATCACCGCGGCTGGATCGACTTCGGGGCCGGCGAAGGTCAGTGTCTTTAGCACCGGGCCGAGCGGGCTGCCGTCAGCGGCGACGCCGGACCACTCGAAGGTGGCGCAGGTGACGCCGCTGGAGCCGAGAGTCCAAGTGGGCAGGATCTTCGTCCCCGGCCAGATCGTGTGGGCGTCCTTCGCGGCCTCGGTGCTGAACACCGGGATCCCGGTCAACGAGCTGTAGTCGTCGGCCATCTCCAGCGAGCCGCCAGTCACGCTCATCAGGCGCCAATCGAGGTCGCCGGTCAGCTGCGAGGACGAGAGTTTGCTGGCATCCCAGGCGAACCTCGAGGTCGAGGTGACCTGCAGCACCACGTCGTCCGGGTCGTAGGCCGTGCCGCCGCCCGTCTGCCCCTCGACGACGTAGTCGACACGCAGCCTCCCGCTCTCGTCGATCGTGGTCGCCAGCGAAGAGCTGACCGTCCTCTCCGGGGTGTATCGCAGGTCGACGACCACCGGGGCCGACGGATCGGTCACGCGCTGCGGCGGGACCGCCGCCGGCACGCCCACGGCCGGCGCGACGCCCAGCTGCTCGCAGGTGCGCATCGAGGTGGGGTCGATCAAGTCGCCGCCGACGACGACGGTGAACACGCCGGTGTCGGCGACAGGAGTGCCATCGGCCAGGCGCGCGCTCATCCCCATCGTCAGGCAGTAGACGCCGGGAGCGGTGAAGTCCCAGCTCGTGTGCTTGTGCGCCCAGGC
>JAISXH010000057.1 GCA_031270825.1 Bifidobacteriaceae bacterium | reverse complement strand
CGCCGCCGTCCGGTGGCGTGTCGCCGTCATCCCCGCAGGCCGCAAGGCCGCCGGCCAACAACGCCACCCCGGCCCCCAAAGCCGCCAATCTCCTCAACATCGCCTCACGTCCCTTCCGTGCTCTCTATTAGTAACTTGGCAATACCAGCGGCGGGGTCAATAGCCGACCGCGCCGCTGTACTTGAATTTGAACTGGCCGGGCCCGTAATCGGTTGGCCTGCCGCCCTCCGCAAAGGTCAGGTCGACTGTGCGGTCGTAGGGCGCCCCGCCAATGAACAAGGGTTGGACCCGGACCACCGCGTCTAGCTGGACCCAGGTGTAGGCCTCGCGCATGCGGAAGCCGGCCCCCCGGGCGTGTTTGTAGGAGCGCTCGTTGAGCGTCGCGAAGCCGCTGCCGGATTCGCCGGCGTTGTAGATCACGTTGATCTGGATCACGTCCGCGATCCGTTTGAGAACTGCCTCCCCCTCACCCGCCAGGCCGATCATCAAGAACACCTGGAGGTAGCGGGAGTACGGGAAGGCCAAGACCGCCTCAGCCGCCTGGCCGCGAATGGAGTTCCCCTCCTCGCCGGCGACGTTACCGTCCTCACCCTGGGTGATGTTCCCGTCGTCGCAATCTGTCGTCGCCCCTTCATCCTCATCGATGTCGCCGATGGCCGCTTCCAGTGTGCTCAGACTTGGGTAGACCTTCCAGCCGTCGAAGGCGTTGGTGTCCGAAGACTTCTTCTTCAGCAGGCCCACGCCCTCGCCGGCAGCCAGGCGGATCATGTCACTGACGCTCTCAGCGGCGGCCCACACCAGGTCCAAGACGACTTCGATCAGTTTAACCGGCACAACGCCCCAAGTCGCGGCCGAGATGGCGGTCGCCGCCGGCAACGCGAACGCGCGAATGCCGAGCGGATTCCGGTCATAGCCCCGATCGGAAATGGCGTGGATGGCGTTGATGGCGAAGCGGATCAGGAAAATCTTGGCGACGTTGACGTCCACATTGGCTTTGGGGGTGTCCCGGCCGGAGATGATGTACTCGATCTCGGAGCCGTAGAAGGCGTTGTTCGCGGCCTTGATTTCAAAGCCGGTCTGGGTGTAACCGGGGTTCCGGAGCCTGAGGCTGGGATCGCTCTCGGGCGAGCTGGCGGCCCCGCTCTTTTCGATCTCCTTGGCCTGGGTAGCCCAGGAGAAGTTAGTCGAGACGTAGTGGACGGTGTAGATGTCGTCGCGCAGGCCTTCGGCCAGCTCCACGATCATCGAGCCCAGGCCCTCCATCAGATTGCCGGCCACATCCCCGAAGCCGCGGTGGCCGTCCGCCTCCAGGTCCTGCGGTGGGTCAGTCCCGGCCGAGCCGGCGTTGGCCGAAGGCAGGTCCGGGTAGGCCCCGGAAATGCTGGTCTCGGGATCAGGCGAGGAGGGAGCCGCCGGGAAGCCGATGTGGTTGTTGGCCTTGTCCTCGCCGTCCTCGACTTCGTCATCGAGATCATCCTCGGCCCCGTCGCCATCGTCGCCGTTTTCAAAACGCGACCTCAACTCCTCATAGAAAACGGCATGGGGCGAGCGCTCAGGGTGGTCGAGCTGGAAACTGTCGTCGCTGGAAGCCGCCTGGCAGGAGTGGAAGAGGGTGAAGAAGGCGGGTGGGTTGCCGTCCTGCCGCCAGAATTGGGAGATCTGATAGCCCGCGCTGTTCATGGCGGCTTTGAAATCGTCGAAGCTGGTGAGGTCTTTCAGCGGCTCGCCGGCCAGCGACGCCGGCGCGACGCCCGTGGCCGAATCGCCCTCGATGCCTTGGCGGATGGTGTCCAAGCGGGTCTTGACCTCGGCCACCTTGGTTCTCAACGCTTCGATGTTGGCGCGGCTGAAGGCGTCCGCCACCAGATCGTGATCGTCTTCGTACTCGCTCGAGCATTGCAGCCGATTGGCGTTGTCGGGGTCTTGGTACGCTGCCTCGTACTCGGCGTTGGCCGTTTCGACCTCACCGACCTCGCGGAGCAGGTCGCCCAGCTTGTTGTAGCCCCTGCCCAATCGGTCGATCAGGTGCCTGAGCATCTCCAGATCGGCGTTGACCTGGGCGTTAGCCTCAATGAAGAGATCATTGGCATAGGTATTGAGGGAGTCCCAGGCCGCCAGGGCGCTGTTATAGATCGGGCGCAGGGCCCAGCCGTTGCGTGATGCCCAGGCGTCGTCTACCTCACCCTGTGTGATCCCATCTTCATCCTCCGCCACAACGCGGTCGAAATGGTACAGCTCGGAGATCAGCTCGCGGTAGGCCTTGACACAGGAGGCCCCGCTCGACCGGCAGGCGGTCTGCGCATCTCGCTGGTAACTCATCATGTGCGCGTGCAGCGCGTCCGCGTCGGTGCAACCCGTCTGGACGGAGCAGCCGACCCAGGGGGTGGGGGGCCGGGTGACCCCGTTGTAGGTCCCGTTGGGACCGCCCACGAACAGGCTACTCGTGTTGGAGCTGAGCACCGGCGGCCCGGCCGTGTCGCCGGTGTTGAACACCGCCACGGCGGCCTCGAAGGCCCGCTGGTAGGCGGCCGACATGTAGGAGCGGCCGGCCTCGGTGGTGAAGACTGGGCTTTGTCTCCCGTCGTTCAACTGCTTCATGTAGCCGCCCCAGTTGCCGCCGGTCCGGTCCGTGCCCCAGGTGCCCAACTCAAGCCAAACCTTCTTGGCGGCATCGTTGGCGTCCTCAACCGCCTCGTTGACCTCGACCTGCTTCTGGACCACCTCGTTTTCGGCCTGCATCCCCTCCATCTGCTTCTTGATGCCGGTGAATTGGTTGATCAGCGCCACGATCGCCTCCGCCGGGGCGCGGTACTTCTCAAATTCGACTATCTGGTGCTGGAGGATCTTAGGCTGCGCCAACTGGGAACCAGCCACGCCCAGGGCCTGGAACTCCTCCTTCAGCACCTCCATGCGCAGCATCGAGGTGGCGACGTCCTCTTCGCCCCCGTTCAGCATCTCCTCCAGGCCTAAAGACAGCTCCACTGAGTCCAGCCCGGTCTTGGTCAAAGTGCTGTGGAAGTACGCGTACAAGTTGTCCGTCAAGGCCTGACCTGGGTCATCCGCCGCCTGCGAGACCGCGAAGAGGCCGTAAACATCTTGGAGCACCGCGTCATAGTTCGCCAGCGCCGCGTTCAGGGCCAGATCGCCGGCCGCCGCCGCCTGGGCCTTGGCCAACTGCACCCGCGAGCCGTCCACCAGCAGCCCGGCTATCGCGATCGCGGGCGCCAGGATCATGGTCACGAACACCGTGATCGAACCGCGCGACCCCCACCGCCGCCTCAGCAAATGTTTCATCTCTAACCCTCGCCCTCAACCACGCCAATCGCTTCCAGCAAGGCATTGAACCTGCCCTCGACCCAGCCCTCGGCCCCGCTGGCCCGGTAGTAGTCAGACACCATCTGCAGGTTCCGGATCAACTCCTCCGAATCCAAGGCCGGATACTCGGCGCTGACCGGGATCTCCAAGAAGGCCGGCAGCGGGAACCAGGAGTAGTCCAGGGGCACTATCAAGTCTTGTTGGGCGGTGGCCAAGGCGCTGTGGAAGAAGGTGCCTTGGATCACCACCGATGGTTCCCCGGTGGTGGTGAAGAGGTGCTCGGCGAGGTCCAAGGTGCCCTCATCTATGGCGCTCGCGAGCGTGGTGTTGCCGGCGCCCACGTCGCCACCGCCGAAGAGCTGGGTCAGCGACTCATACGGGTTGTTCTCAATGGCGCTGGGGGCCACCGAGATGCCCGTCTCGCCGACTCCGGCGTTGTCGCCGAAGGCAACGTTAGAGACCCCCGCCCGGTCGCCCTGGCCGAAGGAGACCACGTTGCCGTAGTTGGGCACAGCCATCTCGCGGGCGGTGTAGATGGCCTGTCTCTCCACGGCGCCCTCCAGGACGCCGCGCTGGTAGACCCCGAAACCGCCGATCAACAGCATGCCGAAGACCACCAAGACGATCGGGAAGACGATCGTGTACTCGATGATCGTCCCGGCGCCGTCCTCCTGGCGCAGTGCCTGCCTCATTTCGCCTCCCTCACAGGTGCCGTCACGCCCGGCCCGCTCCCCCCGCACGGGCCGCGGCGCAACGACAGTTCACTTAGAAATCTTGCGTAAGATCGCCGGTGGAGCCAGTGATGGTGCTCCACAGGTCGGTGAAGAAAGTACCTAGCTGGTTCCGGAACGCCACTGCCAGCAGCACAACGATCACCAGAATAATCACCACTGCGATTATTTCCATGCCTGATTCGTCATCCCGGAACCGGCGCAGCCGGTCGTGTGCCCGGGCAGCGGCTCCTTGGGCCCGAACGGCAACCGCCGTGGTCAAGTCTTCGAACTTGCTCATTTGTTTCACCTCCTTCGCTCACATTCCGCTCATCAGCGGGACTACGATCATGATCAGGATTCCGACCAACATCAACACGATGGGGATAATCAGCCTGTTCGAGGCCTGAGCACCCTTCTGCTTTACGTGTTCCTTCTTTTCAGCCCAGTTTAGCCTGGCTTGGCCCAGTAGGAAATCCACCACATCCGCCGAACCCTTGGACAGGTTCTGGGTCAAGGTCGAGGAGAACTTCTTGACCTTGGGGTTCAGCGACCGGTTGCCGAATTCCAGGATGGCGTCGATCTGGGACACGCCGTTGCGCATCTCCTCTTCGGCGCGGCTCATCTCCTTGTAGATGGCGCTGTCGCCGCTGGAGGCCACCTGACTCCAGGCCTCGCGTACGATCATTCCGGCGTTGACCAGCAACGTCATCTTGGACAAAACATCCGGGAAGTCCCGGATAAAGGCGTCCGAACGGGAGTCGATGCGCTTCTTTATGTCGCCGTTGTACTTGGCCCAAACCAGGAACATCGCCACCAGTCCAGCGCCCAATACCATGACATCCCCGGCAATGGCAAACGCCAGCAGAGTCAGCGGAATGAGGACCATCCACAGGCTCACCACCTGTGCGTAAAAAACCCGAAAGTGGTATTCGGCGAACTGGGGGCCGTTCAGGACGGCCGCCTCGCGACGGCGCCTGCGGTCGAAGGTCGAGCCGTACTTGTAGTGCACCAGGTCGAGGAGCCAGAAGCCGGCCGGGTAGAGGATCTTCAGCTTGTCCGCCAGGGGTTCGGTCAAGGCGCTGTAGCGGCGACCGCCCAGCTCAAGAGCCACCAAGTAGGCGGCCGCCAGGACCGTGCCCAACGCCGCCGCCACCACACCCGCCGCCATGGGACTCATCGATCAGCCCTCCACGTTCATGATCTTGAGGCCCAGCCAGTAGGCCACGCCGAAGACGATCAACGCCAGAGTGGCCGAGGCGTACTTGAGCAGCCCCGGACTGCCGCCCAGCCCGCCCATGCTGTTCAGCAAGAGGGCGAAGATCAAGGGCATGACCGCCATCATGTTCAACTCCGACTTCCCCGAAGCAATCATGGTGGCCACCTCCAAGTCGATCTCGATCTTCTCGCTGATGATCTGGTAGGTGTTCTCCACCACGGTCTTCATGTCGCCGCCCTTCTCCCGCACCACCACGAAGATGTCGGCGAAGGTCTGGATCTCCGCCACCCGGCTGCGTGAGGCCAGATCGCTCAACAGCGTCTCGATCGGGATCCCGTTGCGCAGGCCGGCCAGCAGCAGCCGGTTCTCGGTCACAATGTCGGCATCGGCGGCGTACAGTTCCGACAGGTCGGACTGGGCGGCTTCGAACGAATCGGGGATGTTGCGGCCGGCGCCAATCGAGGAGGCCAGCGATTCGAGGAGGTCGCGGAATTGCAGGCGCAGCGCCTCCATCTGCTTCTTGATTCGACGCGACCGCCAGAACTTGATCGCCACCAGCCCAACCGCCACCCCTGCCAGGACGGCCAAGGGAAGCAGGCCGTAGAAGATCCATCCGATCGCCGCTCCGGCCAACCCTCCGGCCACGAACACCGCCGCCCGTTCAGCGGGCGGCATATCGTAGCGCCAGTACACCTTGGTGTCCGGCCACAGGAACTGGTCCGGCGCCCGATCCTCGGCTGTGTTCGGGGGGGCCTGGGGCAGGGGGCTAGACATCAGAACACCTCCGCGATTCCGGCTTGAAGGAGTTTTTGGCGGTGGATGAGCGGGTTGTCAGTCCGCTTCAAGGCGCCGACCACGCGCTCATCGGTCGAGGCCTTCGACTCTTCGAAGCGGTAGAGCGTGTTCAACCGGATCTGGTTGCGCTCCTGGTCATAGCCTTCGACCTCGACAATCTCCATGGTCTTGCGGGACTTGTCGCGCAGCCGGGCGAGGTGGACAATCACGTCGATGGCGGAGGCGATCTGCTGGCGGATGGCGGTCAGCGGCAGCGCCGCCGCCCCCTGCAACACCATGGTCTCAAGGCGGGACAACATGTCCCGGGTCGAATTGGCGTGGCCGGTGGACAGCGAGCCGTCATGGCCCGTGTTCATCGCCTGCAACATATCCAGCGCCTCGGCGCCGCGGACCTCTCCCACCACTATGCGGTCAGGCCGCATACGCAAAGACGATTTGATCAGATCACGAATCGTGATGGCCCCGACGCCGGAGGCGTTGGCGACCCGCGCCTCCAATGAGACCAGATTCTCCACGCGGTCGATCTGCAATTCGGCCGAGTCCTCAATCGTGATGATTCGTTCATCTACTGGAATGAAATTCGAGCATGCGTTCAGGAACGTGGTCTTCCCCGAACCGGTTCCGCCCGAGATGAAAATGTTGTACTTCGCCCGCACCAAGGCCTCAATGACCCCGGCTATCTCACTAGTCACCGAACCATATTCGATCAACTTGCCAATCGTCATCGGCTCGGCCGAGAACTTGCGGATCGTGACCGTGGCGCCGGTCAGGGCGACCGGCGGGAGCACCACGTTGACGCGGCTGCCGTCCAACAGCCGGGTGTCGACTATGGGATTGGCGGTGTTGACCTCCTTGCCGACCTTGCCGACCAGACGCTGGATGATCTCCTCCAGTTTCGCCTCGGATTCGAAAACAGCCGGGTGGCGCCGCAGCCGGCCGCCCTTCTCGATGAAGACGTTGTCCGGTCCGTTGATCATCACCTCGGTGATGTCCGGGTCGGCGATGATGCTGTCAAGCAGGCCCAGACCGCGGATCTGGTTGAAAACGGTGTCGATTATCTCCGCCTGGGCGCTGACCGGCGCCTCCGGTCCGGCGCTGTTCCTGACCAGAGTCGTGATCAGCGTCAACAGCTCGTCATCGGGCATCTCCCGGGTCGAGGTGTCCCACTGCACCCGTTCGAGGACCTGACGCATCAGGGCGGCCTTATCGAACACGCGCCACCACCCGGCCCAACAACAAGTCGAAAGCGGACGACTGGGCTATGTGCTCCACCACCTGGCTGTCCGTCAAACCGATCAAGGCGCCGCTCCCGCCCACCTCAGGCACGTCGGCCAAGTCCAGTTTGGACGATGCCGTGGAGCTGTACTTGTTGTAGAAGACGGCTTGGACGGTCCAAGACCGCCCGGCTGAATCGTTGCCCGCCCGCAAATCGAGAGCCTCCACCGCGCGCAAGAGTTTGTAGTTGGCCAACGGCCGTCCGTCGGTGACCGCGACCACCACCCCAGCCCGGGCCAGGGCCTCGCCATGAGGACCCGACCAGGCGAAGGGCACATCCAAGATGACATAGCGGAAGCCGGCGCCGTCCACGGCGGCCTGATACAGAGCGGTCAGCTCCTCCTCGCCCAACTCCATCACATCGGCCGCCGTCCGGGCGCTGGCGTAATACCACAACCCCGAGGACTCATCCCTGAGGGCCGTCCCCGTCAAAGCCATACGCATATTGGCGTTGCGCGACTTGGCGGCGAACACGACATCGGTCATGGTGGCCGAACCGCGCCCGGCCGAAAGCTCGCCGACCACCGCGAACGGCGTCAAATCCAAGTACAGGACCTTGTCCGGCGTGCTGCGCGCCAGCTTGCGCGCGAAAGCCAAAGCCACCGTGGTGGTTCCGACCCCGCCCTGGGGCGAGGTGAAGGCGACCACCAACGAATCCCCCTCATGGGAGGCCGAAGGCAATCCGGTTCCCACCACCTCCGAAAACAGCCGCACGATCTCCGCGTAAATCGCGTCCACAGCCAGGTACCGGCAAACCGCGGTGACGCCCTCCTCGGCTGATTGGTCGACATCGACCAACGCGCCCACGGCAATACTGTCAGGCAGTTTGTCCAAGGCGCCCAACTGCTCACGGTCGCCCAGCAGCACTCCCGGCCTGCCCCGGCGCGCCCAGGTCAAAGCCTGCTCGGCGTCCGCCAGCAAACTGAGGGAAACCTGGTCGGGGTAGAACTCGAGCAAGGCATCGCTCAAAGCCTCGGCGTCTTCGGGGCTGCGCTCCAACACGCCCACGCTGATCCTGGAGGCTTTCACCTCACCACCATCCCTTCCGATTTAGCCGCCGCCTGCAACTGATTGGTGCCTCCCTGGGGAGAATTCTGGACCAACACCCCCGAAATATCGTCCGTTTCGCCTCGCTGCCGGTTCAGGTGGATCAACTGGCCAAGCTGCGCCGGGCAAGCCGAACCCTCCGACAAAACCTGCCAGATCTCTTGATCAGAAACAAAATGCCGCAAGCCGTCGGTGCAAACCAGGTACTTCGCATCCGGCGGGGCCGCTCCAGCGTAGAAATCGGGCCTGACGCCAGCGCCGGCCCCCAGGCACTGTAGCAGCACGTTCTGGCGCGAATCAGTCCTGGCCGTGGCCTCCGTCAGATGCCCGCGACGGACTTCTTGCGCCACCAGAGAGTGATCCTGGGTGATCTGTCTGATCCCATCCGCGATCTCATAGCACCTGGTGTCGCCCACATTCATGACGTGATACCGGCCGGCCGCCAACAACAACACCGTCACCGTGGAACCGAGGGTCAAGGCCCGTTGGCTGGAATAGTCCAGCAGAGCCCGGTGGACCTGCTCCACCACCTGACCCCACTCCCGCCACAGCCAACCCGGTTCGGCCGTCGCCAGATCCGCCTGCCTCACCCAGCGTCCAAAATGGTCCACCACCGTCGCGGAGGCGACTTCGCCCTGATCCATGCCGCCCATCCCGTCCGCGACCACCACGAACACCATCCGGCCGAGGCGCTGATCGTGCAGCAACTCAGCCAAGACGCTGTCTTGGTTGGTCGGGGAATGGGTGCCAGGGGATGAATCGGCGAAAACGATCATGCCGTCCGTCCAGCCACCGGCTCACGCCCTTCGCGGCGGTGGCGCAGCCACCAAACCGCCAACCAGAACAAACCGAAGACCAACACCGCGGCGCCGATCACCGAACCGACGAACAGCGGCGTGTTGTTGAACCAGACGGCCAACCGGTCGTTGGTCACCAAGACATCCTCGAACTGCCTGGTCGACTCGCGGCCCGACTTGTCCATGGCGGTGATCACCACCGACTGCGGGCTGAACGCGCTCGGCACTATCACTTCCCTGAAGCCGTCGCCTAGATCCGTCACCGCCACATCCTGGCCGTCGATCTGGACCGTCACCCAGTCAATGTTGTCCGCGAAGAAGTCCGTGACCTCGAAGCGCACCGGCAGCTCCGCCACCTCGTAACGTCCGCCGGCCTCCAAATCGGCGACGGTGATTCCGGGCGGGGTCTTGTCGATTCGGAAGGACACGGCCGCGCCGTCAACGCAATCCTCGACCATCGCGGCCCACTGGGCCGCGCTGCACTCGATCCGATCAGCGTCTTCGGCTCCGCCCCGGACGACATCGTTCTGACTGACGTTGCCGGTTTGGTCCTTGGTCCAAAGACGGACCTCGTAGCTGCCCTCGGTCTGGAAGAGCGCGGCCGGTATTGAATACACGGCCTTGTTCCACCCGTGCTCGGCCCCGGTCGAAACTGTGAACTCGGCATCGTCCAAAATCTTTGTGTCCTGGCCGTTGCGAATCACCTTCACTTCCCGGTCCACCAACGGACTGACGTTGTACTCGGTGATCGAGACGTCATTGGGCTCCTGGAGCGGATTGGCCGCGTCCACCATCACCCGCGTCTCCGAGTCGAACAAGTAAACCGACCCGAAGCGGTTGACCATGAACAAGACCGACTCGGTCTGCTCCTGGCCGGCGTTGTCGACAGCGCTCACCTCGACGCGATAGATGCCGTCGTTGGACCGCAGGGCCGGCAAAGAGTCAAAGCTGAACGACGTGCCCCGAGCGATCCTTCGGGCGACCGGCTCGCCGAATCCCCGGGAGCGGTCGTCGACAGCTGTCAATTTGACCGTGACCTCGGTGTTGTCGGCGTCGCCAATGTCGATGTTGTCAGTCACTTCGACCACCGGGGCGACCACTTGGTCGGCGCCGATCGCCGCGCCGTCAGCCAGCGGCTGGCCCCCGGGGTTACGCAGAATCGTGATCGCCGGCTTGGTTTGGTCGACGTAAAACTCCTGGCGCCCCAAGGCCGTGCCGGTGTTCCCAGCCCGGTCCGCGACAGTGGCCGCGAAAGCGAACTTGCCGTCGCTGGCGAACCGCAAAGAAGCCGAGTGGGTGTCGCCATCCGAACGCCACGGACCCAGGGTCCAGTCGAAACCGCCCACATTGCCGGCGGAGCCATCCGCCAACGCCGACGTGTCAGTCAAAACCACCCGGCTGGCGTCGAAATTGTGCTCCTGAACGGTCACGGTGGCGGTTCGGGCCTGCCCGTAGAAGTTCGAGTTGCGCGCCGCGGTGTTGTCGTAGCTGACCGAAATGACCGGCGCCGTCTTGTCCAACGTCCAGTCCGGCAGTCGCAGCGCACTGGCCAGGGAATGCCCAGCCGAGTCCGTCACGGTGGTGACCTCCGCGCTGGCCAAATAGTCGGCATCGCGCGTGTAGCTGATAGTGGCCCGGTAGGTCCAGTCGTCGCGTGCTCCGGTCTGGGTCCAACCCGAGGCCGCGCCGCCGGTCGCGATCTTGGCCCCGGCGGCGGTGAAGTTGCGATCCTTGACCACCACCGTGGCCTGGCGATCAGCCCGGTAATAGGACTGGTTGGCCGGATCGGGCGAGACGTCGTTCCAAGTCACGCCGACCACCGCCGGCGCGGTCTTGTCGACCGACAGCCGCGCCCGGCGATCCACCCCTTGGCCGGCCTGGCCGGTGTCGGCACTGGCGAAGGTGTAATGGCCGGTCCGGTCCTTGACCCACCAGTTCAAGACAATGCCGTTGGCGTCATCGGTCACCGTGAAGGCGTAGGCGGCCCGCGTCACGGCGGCGGAATCGGCCGGATCGCCGAAGTGGCGGGTCCAGCCGCTCAAGTCCGGCGAACAAGGCCTTGACCTGGCATTCGTTTCCGTGGTGTAAGTGCATCCCACCTCAGCGATTCCGGAATACGAATCCATCACCTGAAGCGTCAAGGTGACGTTGCTCCCGAACAGCGGCAGGCCGGAGGCGTCAACGCCGGCCTTGGACTGCGACACCGCGGCTAGATTCGACGCGATATGGGCCTCGGCCGCGTGCTTCGAGGTGGTTTCCAGGACCAGCATCCCGTTGGCGTAGAAATCGCCATCCTGGTTGCCCACTCGATCGCTCACCCTGGCCAGGACGGCGCCCTTGAAGTCTTGCGCCAGCACAAAGGTGGCGCGGCCGTCCGCGACTGTGGCGGTGTCGAAAAGTACTGGCTCGGTCTGGCCCCTTCCCAGGTCAAGCAAGTAGAGCGCGACTTGTTTGGCGCCAGCGCCCACGCCCGCCTGCTCACCCGGGTCTGAGACCGCGACGGTGATGGTGACCTGGTTCTGGCTGAAATAGCGGTATCCGGCCGCGCGGCTGGGCCTGACCCCTCGGGTGACGTCCGCGCCTGGGTCGCCGATGCCGCCCTGGCTTTGGAAGCTGATGGCGTCCACTACCGGGGCCACCCGGTCCACCCACACAGAGGCGGCGTCTGAGCCCTGGTTGCCGGCCCGGTCGGTGGCCTTGATCTCGATCCGGCACTCGCCTTCGGCGGTGCAATGGTTGTTCGTCAACTGGTCTGTTGCGGCGTCGCCGTAGCCGGCTCGCAGGTGATCCACCCACGCGCCCGCGTCATAACCATCCGCATAGGCGCCCCGACCGGGCTGGCCGGAGAACTGTCCGTTCTCAGCCGACCCGATCCGCACCTCATAGCCCCGCAAACCGGCCTGCAGCGGATTGTCGGAACAACCGCCCTCGCCGTCCAATACCAGGCAATCCGCTATTAAGGCGTCGAACCCAATTGAGCCAGTGCCCGGATACCAATCCCGGGCCGCCTCTTGGTCACGCCAGGCCGGCGTTTCCGCCGTCAGCTCCACCACCGGATCCAAAGACTCGATCTCAAGGCCCCGCAGTAACTCCCGTTCCGAGCGGTTCGCGTACACGTCCCAGGCGGTGACGGTCAGTCTGCCGCTGAGCGACAGTCCGTCCTCAATCGCCTGGGCCGGAATCTGCTTGAAAGTGACAGCCCAGGACTCCTCCTCGTCATTCCAACGAACGGAGCACAAGTCGGGGGCCGGATCGTCGATCACGCAAGCCTGGGTCGTCACCACTGGCCAGCCCGGTAGGCCCGGCTGACCTGGCTGACCTGGCCGGCCTGGCTGGCCTGGGTAGGTCAGTTTGACCGCCCCGTGGGTGGCGTCGGCCGGACCGGGGTCAAGGGCTTTGCCGCCCTGGGCCGAAGCGGCGCTCAAACCCACGAAATCGTCTGTGACCTTCACCACCAAATCCATCGGCTGGTTGCAATACTGCGAATCCTCGGT
>JAISXH010000047.1 GCA_031270825.1 Bifidobacteriaceae bacterium | reverse complement strand
GTTCTACTCCCTCGCCCACGCCCGCGAGTTCTGCGCCGAGTTCTTCAACTGGTACAACCACCACCACCACCACTCCGGGATCGGCTACCACACGCCCGCCGAAGTCCACGACGCCACCGCCGCCGCCACCCGCGACCGCCGCGCCCAAACCCTCCGGACCGCCCACCAAGCCAACCCCGAAAGATTCCCCCGCGGCATCCCCACACCACCCCCGCGCCCCACCCAATCCTGGATCAACCGGCCAACACCACAACAAACAACCACCAACAAAACGCCTCCAACCAAAACGTCTCAATCAGCTTGACAGGTTCCGGTCGAGTTCGGCGTTTCGCATCCTAAATCGGGTCGAGTTCGGCGTTTCGCATCGGGACATTTTACGTTTGCGCTGGTCAGAGGCTCAAGCGCCGGCTTGGTGGGATGCAAAACGTCGCACTCGGCAGAGAAATGGCTGCGGAACGCCGAAGTCGGCGGAGCCGATCCCGTCGACCAAACCAGGGGCTACCACCACGTCAGGACTCGGTTGGCTCGGGAAACCCGAACAACACACCTGACTGGGCGGGGGGAAAGCCCGGGCGGACGGCGTGAATAGACTTACGCATTGAAGCTGCCTGGTGAGAAGACTCATCATTGATGGCCGCTATGCGGGCATCAACCCTGAGTATTGCATGCGGTTGACCTTCTTGGGGGCCCTCGGGTAGCGTCTTCATTGGCATGGTCGCCACCGCCATGGTTCGTGACATGCTAACCGTCCAAGTTCAAAAAGGAGGTTCAGAGAGTGTTATGGAAGAGACTACTGGCCGGTGCGTTTGCGGCTCTGGCCATGGCTGCTGGAGTGGTGACTGCGGGCCCAGCTCCAGCTTCCGAAGCCGCCCTTCCAGGCGGCTGTTCAATCGCTGTGACTGTTCCGTACGTGAGCAACTACGTTGCGTAGTCGGCAACAACGATCACCTGCAGTGCTTCCAAGAAGCTCAACGCAACCAACGGCACGCAGGAGGAAGTGCTGTTCCTCTGGGCCAACAGGGGTTCGAACTCTGTGGGCTACGCCAACGGAAAGACGAGAAGCGTCACGTCTGGCTACGGCTGTCAGGGGCATGGCACTGACGTCTGGCGCGGTAAAGGCTCGGGCGGAACATCAGGTAACCAGAGTGGCACAACCTACAGCGGCAAGGCGAGCCGAACTTGTTAGTGCCTTTCCGCTGGCGTTCCTGCGACATTCGTTCACGGCAAGGGTCTGAGTTAGCCGTCAAGTGTGTGGTGTTTTTCGTCCGTGGATAGTAGTTGGTCAACGGTTGACCTGTTAGTCGCGGGGGATCTGTATATTCGCCCCTCGGCTGCCAGACCCGACAAGCCATTTAAGCACCAGATTGGTTTCGGCACCCCAATCTGCTCCGGTGATCAGTCGAGCGGTGCTGGGGTTGGGTTGACGCTTGCGGGCTCTTCGCAGTGAGGCAAGCAGAGAGGAAGACGCCGGTGGTCTCAGTGACTCCCTGGTTCGGGCAGCCATCATCGGTTGCGCGCAGCGTCGTCGCGTTGTTGTCCATCGTCGGCGGACTCTTGTTTGCCGGGGGGTGTGGTCAGTCATCACGTTCGGATGGCGCAGGCTCACCGAATCCCGTGACTGCCGACGCTTACCGCGCGGCAGTGGAGGCTGCTCGTAGCTGTGTGGAAGCGAAGGGTTTCGAAGTGGGCGAGGTATACGACTCGTCGGTGCGGCTGATGCTGACCTTCACGGTCGAGGGCGGGAACGCCGACGACCGGGACCAAGCCTATGACGAGTGTTATGAGGAGCATTTGGCCACCATCGAACGGGATTGGTTCCACGCAAACGTTCCGACGGGCGCCGAGCGCGACGCAATATTTGAGGACTTGATCGCGTGTTTGAAAGAGAATGGTGTGAGTGGAGTCACGGTCGGCATGGAGCAGCAGGAGATCATTGACGCGATAGTCGCTGAAGTGGTCTCGGATGATTCGAGGTTCGCCGCAAGCCTGTTTTGCATGGATGAGCACGCGGCGCTCTTCCCGGACGAGATGTATCCTTCGCAATGATTCTCTTGGTGCTTGGTCCGGTGGCCCACTTCCGACGTTCCGGGCCCGGAGAGGCTTTCGGATGAGAGCAGGTTCATAGTGCGTGCCGGGTCTGCGGCAGTGGCGATGGCGTTGGGCGCGACCGTCTTCACAAGTGCCTGCTTGGTGGTGACATGGATCGCTGGTCGGCCGACTCCCGCGAGCGTCTCTATACCGCTAGGGCCAGTGTTCGCCAGCATTGAAGAGGTGGAGTTTGACAACAACCAGGCCGCGCAACTCGAAGCCACAATTGTCGAGGGCTCAGTCGTGCGATCACCCGGAGGCGGCAACCTGGTGACCGAAGTCGCCGTCAGTGCGGGAGAGGAAGTGCGAGGTGGCCTGCCGTTGTATTCAGTCGATGGAGTTGCGGTCTGGGCCGTCGCTGGGGGCACCCCCTTGTACAGGGCGTTGGGCCCTAACGACAAGGGTGCGGATGTGGAGGCCCTCCAGGCGTTCCTGAACTCCTACTTCGGGGATGATCGTCTTGACGTGACAGGTGAGATCGACATCCACACCCAGCAGGCGATTCGTGAGTGGCAGCGCGCGACCGGCATGGCGACGGATGGCACGATCAGACCTGAGCAGTTCGCATTGATCAGCGGAGCCTTTGTTGCAGGTGAGGTGCGAGTGGTGGTGGGAATGCCTTCGCCCGCGCTTGGCGACGTTGTACTGACGGGGGTTGATCGACTTGGCTCGATTCAGGTCTCAGGTCCTGCGGATACGGTGGGAGGCGATTATTCGTTTCTTGTGTCTGGCCGCTCTGTGGCAATACGGTTCGACGGTCGCGAGTGGACCCCGGCGGATGGAGATGAGACGTTGGCCCTCGCGATGGAATTCGACACCACATCCTCGCAGGAAGCATCGGATTCAAGTGGCGGTCCGGGTTCAGAAGGCCAAGCTGCTTCCCACCAGGTGGTGATCGAGGGGAGGCTAGCGTTGGCAACACCCATCGTTGTGGCTGGGCTGCCCCCAGGCGCGTTGGCGCCTGGTTCTGCCGACCACGCATGCGCATGGCTGCTGAGGGAGGATGTCTCTGACGTTGAAATGGCGAGGATCAGAGAATCCGGCCTGGATGTCGAAGGGTTCGTAGAGATCGTCGAGGGTTTAGACGTCGCCGGGATCTCGCTCGCTGGTTCAGCCCTGGTGACCGGCAGCGCTCCGCTCGGCGGAAGAAATGTCCTGCTGGATCCCGGGAGCTTCTTGGACACTTCGGCATGTCGCTAACTGCGGCTGGACTGAGCTTCGCCTATCCAGGGGGCCAACTGCTTATTGACGGCCTTGACTTGGCAGTTCCAGAGGGCTCGAGCGCAGCAATCATGGCACCGTCCGGAATCGGTAAGAGTACGCTCTTGGCGGTGCTGGGCGGCCTGCGACATCCGAGCACTGGATTTGTCAGAATTGCGGCCGACGACATTAATCAGGGCGTGATGCGGCCCTCGAACCGTCCGGCGGTGGCGTGGGTGTTCCAATCAATGCATCTACTGCTGGGAAGGAGCGCCTTGGACAACGTCGCTCTGGCTGGAATGCCCAGAGGGATCGTCCGTGCCGAAGCGGAGAGACTGGCCCGGATTGAATTGAGCCGCTTCGGAGTCGACGCTTTGGCGGACCGCGCCGTACGGTCACTGTCGGGTGGGCAGCGCCAAAGAGTTGCCTTAGCGCGCGCCGCAGTGGCCGATCCGTTGGCCGTGCTAGCGGATGAGCCCACTGCGAACCTTGATCGGACCAATGCTCTCGCGGTCGCCGATGTCTTGGTCAACCAGTTCTCTCGCGCTTCAGTGGTAGTCGCCACCCACGACACGGGGGTGGCGCGCCTGGCATCGGTGACCTACGTTCTACGAGATGGTCAGCTTCATACGGTGGAACCATGAGTCGCCGTCGGCGCCGGATGAACACGGGCCAGGCAGACTCAAGTTGGCATTCGGCAGACTTGGTGGAGGAATCCTGGCGTCGGTTGCGTGTACCTGATTTGTTCGTCGCCACGCTGTCTGCCGCCCTGACCGCCGGAATCATTGCCGTCGGTGTGACGGATCTGCACAGAGCCACCGATGCGGCGAACGATTGGATCGCTGCCGGTGCCACGGTGCTTGAGATCACCGCCCAGCCGGATGAGAAGGGCGTCGAGGACCTGGATCCGTTTGCCTGTGGCACTATTGCGCGAAGCGCCAGCGTTGTCTCCGCCGGCGCTTCGCGCGGAGCGAACCCAGATCTGCGGGTTGAGTGGGAGCCCAGCAATATGGAGATCCGCATCTGGGACGTCACTGTTGACGCCCTCGCAGTCTGGTGGCCGGAAGCGCCGCTCACCGAGGGCCTCTTCGTAGGCGCCGACCTCGCCGCTAGGACCGGCATCACCGCTGGATCAGTGGTTCATGCCAACAGTGAGACCGCCACTGTTACAGAAGTGTTGCCGACTACGGTTCTCCCCGACGCCTGGAGATCCTCACTCGTCAGGACGGTCCCGATTGTCGAAGAGGGCAGTTGGAGTTGCTGGATTCGAGTGGAGCCGGCCGCCCTTGATGCTGCCTCACAGATCGCCGGGTCGGCCTATCCGACCCAACCCATTGTGGTGACTCCGTATTTCAAGGCCGACGAACTGCGCCGGATGCCAGCTTCGATCCTCGAAGAGGGACCCGGACGGTGGGTCTGTTGGGCCGCAATTCTCTTGACGTTGGTGCTGGAGATCCTGTTGGGATTAGTTGGTCGCGGTGAGGCGGGGATTTACCGAGCGACCGGCTCGCGCCATCGCGACCTGTGGGCAATGGCGACAGTCCGGGCGGTAGTGGTGATCAGCCTCCCGGTCGCTCTGGCGACCGCCAGCGCGGTGGCCGCCGCACTCTTGTTCACAACCAGTGTTCCGGACTTTGCTTCGCTGTGGTACGTGATTCAGCCTGTCGCCCTTTACGCCTTCGCGGCTGTCGCCATGTCGCCGGCGGTCATTGCGTGCTGCGCGATCGGCACCGTGGCTGGCGCGCTAGACCATAAGCCGTAAGCCGAGCTTGACCTGCTCCACTCAATGGGGCGCACAGGTGCCCTGGCGATTCCGGTCCTGTCTGTCGGGCTGATCGGCACCGGCCAGATCTGCGTGCTAGCGGACAAGGCGATGGTGCGGGCCGGGCCAAAGGCCGCCCGGCCAACCCGTGCCTGACTGGGCGGGGGGAAAGCCCGGGCGGACGGCGTGAATAGATTCACGCCCGAACCGGGCCGGACGGCATCGGCGGCTGGTAGACATATCGAAAAACAGTGCTAACGTATTGTAAAACGATATGAAACGAGGCCAAAATGAAACGAGCGAGATTCGTCCAGACCCTGATCGGTCTGCTGATAGCGATCCTGGCGCCGATCCAGATCCTGGCTCTGCCTGGACTGGCGGCCGCCACGGCCGAATCCGCGCCGGAGTTCGCCCACCTGCGCTGGCCGCTGCTGATCCTGGCCGAGTTCATGCTGCTGGTGGCGGATCTGACACTGGTGGCGTTGGCGAAGCTGGTCGGCATGGCCATGCGCGGAACGGTCTTCTCGGGCCGGGCGCTGTTGTGGGTGAACGTCATAATCGCCGCGCTGTGGGTGGGGACGGCGGCGGTGCTGCCCTGGTTGGCGGTGCTGGGCTGGGTCACCCACGGGCCGCCGGGCGCGACCTTCATCGCCTTGGCGGCCGTGATCGCGGGCACGGCGGCGGCGTTGATCGTGACCGTCATGAAGTCGCTCTTGATCCGGGCCACAGCCCAAGCCGACGAGTTGGCCGAGATCGTCTGATGGCCATCACCGTGAACCTGGACGTGATGATGGCCAGGCGCAAGGTCGGCGTGGGCGAACTGGCCGCCCAGATCGGCATCACCCCGGCCAACCTGTCGATCCTCAAGAACGGCCGCGCCAAAGCGGTCCGCTTCACCACCCTCGACGCGCTCTGCCGCGTCCTCGACTGCCAGCCCGGCGACATTCTGGTTCGCGAGCCGGGCGGGAGTTGACGCCGCCCCCCGGTTTCCCCGGCCGCCGATGCCGTCCGCCGCGCCGCGCTTGCGCGTGTCGTCTGGGTGGTCAGCCGTCGAGCCGCTGTTTGGCGGTCACCTGGTCCAGGACCAGGCGGAGCACGGTCACCAACTTGACGTCTCGCTCCATCAGTTCGCCCGAGCGCCCAGGGGTGTACTTCTCCAACAGGGCCGCCAGTCCGCGGTAGGCCGCGGCCGGGTCGTGGCAGATCGTGAGGTCGCCCCAGCCGATGATCGACTCGAAGGCCGCGCCGATGCGGCACGCTTTGGCGTGGTCGATCAGAGCGATGCGGCGGTCGGCCTCGAAACATGCCCGCACGCCCTGGCCGATCGCCTCGATCTTCCTGCCCTCGGCGCTGCCGTGAAAGTAGATCTCGAGGCCCTGCTCCGAGCGGATGTGCGCGAAGTGCAGCGGCAGCACATAGGGCTCGTCGCGCGACCAGAGTCCCAGCCGGCCGATCTCGCAGCGGCCGAGGATGGCATCGATCTCGGATGGCTCGGCGATCTCGCGGTCATGACGCCGCATTTGCGGGCTTGGGTCCGGGCTGACATCTTGGCTCGAGTCTTGGCTCACGGCGCAACCTTACCGGCTGAAGCCGCCGACAAGTGACGTTCAGGGGAAACCCGGCCGAGCAGGCGCGGCGTAGGCGGACTTTCGTCTCATTTTGGACCCTATGTTGTGGCGTCGCCGGAATCGGCCACAAGATGTAGTAGCGTGTCTGCATTGCCGGTCGCTCGAAAGAGCGGCAGGCGGGCAGACTGAAGGCCGCGAGCAGCGGTCGGCCGGGTGCCCGCCTCAAGCCTGGCGCCATGACTTGACGCCTTGACTTGTCGCCATGACCCGACTCCACACTTTGGGCTAGCGCCCACGAAGACCCTCGGAGGTACCCGCCGTGACCGTCACCGTCTATTCCAAGCCGGCCTGCCCGCAGTGCCACGCCACCCAACGCGCCTTGGACCGGGCCCAGATCGAATACGACTTGATCGATCTCAGCCGCGACGATCAGGCCCTGGCGGAAGTGGTCGCGCTGGGTCACCGCCAGGCCCCGGTGGTGGTGGCCGGCGGCCAGCACTGGTCCGGCTACCGGCCCGATCGCATCGCCGCCGTGGCCGCCTTGGTGGAAGCCGCCGAACACGACGCCGCCGATGCCGCCCAAGCGGCTTCCGTCCGCCAAGCCGCCTGACCGGCCCCAAGACAAAGAAGCTGTGCAGATGATTCCAGTCGTCCCGAGGGACCGCGCCCGCGGAGACGCCCTGTTGGCGCAGGCGCCAAGAGCGTCGCAACGGTGGCGCGCCTGCGAGCTGCGTCTAGCCGAGGAGGGAACGCCGCCCGAAGCGGCCGGGCGACCGGCGCCACAGGACAGCCGGGGGCGCCCACTCGGCATCGTCTACTTCTCCTCGGCTTCCGGCAACACCGCGCGTTTCGTGGCGAAACTGGGCTGGCCGGTGGAGCGCGTCCCGTTGCACCGCCGGCCCGGGGCCGCCGCCGACGATCCGGGCCTGACCGCGACCGGTCCGTTTGTGCTGATCGTGCCGACCTACGGTGGCGGCCAGGAGCGCACCGCCGTCCCGCCGCAGGTCATTCGGTTTCTGAACGAACCCGGCAACCGCGCCGCGTTGCGGGGGGTGGTCGCGGCCGGAAACACCAACTTCGGGGCCGCCTACGGCCTGGCTGGAGACATCATCGCGGCCAAGTGCCAGGTGCCGTGCCTGGCCAAGTTCGAATTGATGGGCACGCCCGCGGATGTGGAGCGGGTGCGCGAAGGATTGACCAAATGGTGGGGGGAACAATGACCGGGCAAGTGCTTGAAGTGCCGCCGATTGCTGGAGCGGCCGGTGAGTCAATCGTTGACTACCGCTCTCTCAACGCCATGTTGAACATCTATGGCGCCGACGGCCGAATTCAGTTCGAGGCGGACCGCGCCGCCGTGCGCGAATACTTCCGCCAACATGTCTTGCCAAACACCGTGGAATTCGGGTCGTTGGAGGACAAGCTGCGCTTCTTGGTGTCCAACGAATATTACGAGGCGGAGGTGTTCGAGCCCTACCGTCCTGAATTCGTCGAAGAGCTATTCGACCAGGCCGCCGGCTATCAATTCCGCTTCGCCACCTTTATGGGGGCATACAAGTTCTACCAGTCCTACGCGCTGAAGACTTTTGACGGGAAGCGCTACTTGGAGGGCTTCGAGGATCGGGTCTGCCTGGTCGCGCTGACTCTGGCGGGCGGCGACGAGGCGCTGGCGCGGGGGCTGGTCGAAGAGATCGTGGCCGGCCGGTTCCAGCCGGCCACACCCACGTTCCTGAACGCCGGCAAGAAGCAGCGTGGCGAATCGGTCTCCTGCTTCCTGATCCGCGTGGAGGACACCATGGAGTCGATCTCGCGCGGTGTCAACGCCGCGCTGCAACTCTCCAAACGCGGCGGCGGGGTCTCGCTTCTACTGTCCAACGTGCGCGAAGCCGGGGCTCCGATCAAGAAGATCGAGAATCAGTCATCTGGCGTGGTGCCGATTATGAAGCTGCTGGAGGACTCGTTCTCCTATGCCAACCAGCTCGGCGCCCGCCAAGGCGCCGGGGCCGTCTACCTGTCCGCGCATCATCCCGACATCATGCGCTTCTTGGACACCAAGCGGGAAAACGCCGATGAGAAGATCAGGATCAAGACGCTCTCCTTGGGCGTCGTGGTGCCGGACATCACGTTCCAGCTGGCCAAGGCCGGCCGACCCATGAGCCTGTTCTCTCCCTATGATGTGGAGCGGGTCTACGGCAAAGCGTTCGCAGATGTCGGAATCACCGAGCACTACGACCAGATGGTGGCCGATCCGCGTATCCGGAAGACTGAGATCGACGCTCGCGGCTTCTTCCAGACTCTGGCTGAGATCCAGTTCGAGTCTGGATATCCATATCTGCTCTTCGAAGACACCGCGACGCGCGCGAATCCGCTGGCGGGGCGGATCACGCATTCCAATCTATGCTCGGAGATCCTGCAGATCTCGACGCCTTCGAGCTATAACGAGGACCTTTCCTATAGCGAGGTCGGCAAGGACATCTGCTGCAATCTGGGTTCGCTGAACATCGCGGCGGCGGTCGATTCGCCGGACCTGGGACGGACCGTCGAAATCGCCGTGCGGGCGCTCACAGCCGTTTCGGAATCCGCCCAAGTCGGGTCGGTGCCGTCGGTGGAGCGGGGCAACCAGGCCTCGCACGCCATCGGACTGGGGCAAATGAACCTCCACGGCTTCTTGGGTCGGGAGCGTATCCACTACGGCTCGCCGGAGGCCCTCGACTTCACCGACGTCTACTTCGCCACCATCGCCTACCACGCCCTGCGGGCCTCGAACCGACTGGCGCAAGAGCGCGGCCAAACCTTCGAGGGCTTCGCTGACTCGAGTTACGCCAGCGGCCGGTTCTTCGACCGCTACGTGGAGGATCCCGCCCAGGGCGTCCCCACGACCCCTCGGGTGAACGAACTGGTGGCGGCCAGTGGTTGGCGGCCGCCGTCGCGCCAAGACTGGCTCGACCTGCGTGCGGCGGTGGTCAAGCACGGCCTGTTCAACGCCTATCTGCAGGCCGTCCCGCCGACTGGGTCGATCTCCTACATCAACAACTCGACCGCCTCGATCCACCCGATCGCCGCCCGGGTCGAGATCCGCAAAGAGGGGAAGATCGGGCGTGTCTACTACCCGGCGCCGCATATGGACCAATCCAATCTGGAGTATTTCGAAGACGCCTACGCGATTGGCCCGGAGAAGATCATCGACACTTATGCGGCCGCCAGCCGACATGTCGACCAAGGCCTGTCTCTAACGCTGTTCTTTCCCGCCGACGCGACCACCCGAGATATCAACCGGGCGCAGATCTACGCCTGGAGCAAGGGAATCAAGACCATCTACTATGTCCGGCTGCGCCAGGAAGCGCTCGAAGGGACGCAAGTCGAAGGCTGTGTGTCATGCGCGCTGTAGACATTTGCGGCCATGGGATCCGGCGCTCGAGCCGAATCCCGAAACCGTTGGAAAGGAAACCACATGGCTGCGATTGAGCTAGCTGCCGAAGTCCCCGGAGAATCCGCCGCCGCGGCGGCGAGCGGGCCGGCTCCGGGCACTTCCGGCCCAGTCGAGGCGATCGACTGGAACCGCATCGAAGACGAGGTCGACTTGGCCGTCTGGGAGCGCCTGACCGGGAACTTCTGGCTGCCGGAGAAGGTGCCGCTGTCGAACGACCTGCCGTCCTGGCAGACACTGACGCCAGCCGAGCAGGAGTTGACCAACCGGGTCTTCGCCGGACTGACGCTGCTCGACACCATCCAGGGGACTGTCGGCGCGGTGTCCCTGATCGGCGACTCGTTGACCCCGCATGAGGCGGCGGTGTACACCAACATCTCCTTCATGGAGTCCGTGCACGCCAAGTCCTATTCCTCGATCTTCTCGACTTTGTGCTCCACGCCGCAGATCGACGGGGCCTTCGCCTGGGCGCGGGAGAACCTGTACCTGCAGCGCAAAGCCCAGATCGTGCTGGAGCGCTACAACGGCGCCGACCCGCTGGCCAAGAAGGTCGCGTCGACCCTGCTGGAATCGTTCCTCTTCTACTCCGGCTTCTATCTGCCGCTGTATTGGTCCTCGCGGGCCAAGCTGACCAACACCGCTGACATCATCCGCCTGATCATCCGCGACGAGGCCGTCCACGGCTACTACATCGGATACAAGTTCCAGCGCGGCCTGGCCCTGGCGGACCCGGCTCGCCGGGGCGAACTGCGGGACCTGACCTTCGAATTGCTGCTGGACCTGTATGACAACGAGATCGACTACACCCGCGACCTCTACGCCGGCGTCGGCCTGGTCGAGGACGTCAGCCGGTTCCTTCGTTACAACGCCAACAAAGCGCTGATGAACCTGGGTTTCGAGGCTCTCTTCCCAGCCGACGAGACCCAAGTCAACCCGGCCATCTTGGCTGCCCTGTCCCCAGGAGCCGACGAAAACCACGACTTCTTCTCCGGCTCCGGCTCCTCCTACGTGATCGGCCGCATCGTCCCCACCGAAGACTCCGACTGGTCCTTCTAACCCCTCCCCACCACGCAAGGGGACGGTGATTGTGCCTACTGATCGTGATCGGTCGGTTCTCGGTCCGAGTCCGTCGGGTCGGCGCTGACGGAGGCGACGGCGGTGGGCACGGCACCGTCCGTCGTGGGGGACTGATCGGGGGTCGGCGGCGCGGCCAGGGCCGCGCCGATGGCCGTGGTCAGAGGGATCGCCAGGACCAACCCGATCGAGGCGACCAGCGTGCGGACCAGTTCCTCGGCGACTTCTTCGAAGGTCAAGACGTCGGCGGGCGAATGATCATAGAGATTGACCAAGACCAACAACGCCAGGGCGGTGCCGACGTACGCGAAGGCGATGGTGTAGACCGTCGAAGCGATGTGATCGCGGCCAATTCGCATGCCGCGGACAAAGAGCCGGCGCCGACTGGCGGCGGGTTCGGCCCCGCGCAGCTCCCAAACGGCCGACGCCTGGGTGATCGTGACGTCGTTGAGTACCCCCACGCCGGCCAAGACCATTCCGCACAGCAGCACGCCGCGCAGGTCCACGGCGGGCGCGATGTAGGCCATCTGGCTCATGCCCTCGTGGGTGCGCGGGGTCAAATGGGTGGCCGGGATGGCCCACCAGGCCAGCCCCGCGACCACGGCCACGCCCGCGAAAGTGCCCAGCAACGCGGTGGTCGTCTTGACCGAGATGCCGTGGGCCAGGTAGACCACGATGAACATGATGGCGCTCGAGGTCACCAGCCCGGCCAGCAGCGGGTTCTTGCCCGTGATCAGCGCCGGCAGCAGGAACTGCCAGACCACCAGCAAAGACAGGACCAGGCCGGCGATGGCCGCCAGGCCCTTCCACCGCGCCACCGCGAAGACCGCCGCCGCGAACAGCACCGCCATCAGGATCAAGGGTCCGGACCGCACGAAGTCGGCGAAAACATAGGGCGAGCCGGTCTCTTCGGCGGCTGGCAGGCGCATCAACTTGACGCGGTCGCCCAGGGAGAAGTCCTCGGCCGGCACCTCCGGGCTGAGGTGGATCGGCTGGGGCTCGGATTCGCCGGGCAGGGTGACGAAGACGGCGGCCACCTCGCCGTTCTGGCCCATCGGCTCCGGCTCCGGGTCGATTTTCACGACCGTGCCGTAAGCCCACGATGCCGTCTGGTCCAGATACGCTATCCGCTCCGGCAGGGCGCCTCGGTCCGGCCACAGCCAAGCGAGGCCGGCCCCTGTCGCCGCCACCAGCGCGCCCATGATCACACCCAAGACCAGTCGCACCGACCGTGGTGAGGGGCTGGCGCCGGGCGCTGGGCGGTGCAGGTGCATGAACTGAATGCTAGGGCCGCGACCGCTCAGACCGCCTGAGGCGCGCAGCGCGACGGCCGCGAGGCGGCCATAAGGAGCACAAGAGAAGAGATTGAACAGCGGCCCCCGCCCGCCCCGGCGGGGGCCGCCCCTCTAGGGCCCGAGCTGCGGCGCCAAAATGGCGGCAATACTCGAGGGGCCTAGAGTGGTCGGCCCCACCCGCCCCGGCAGGACCGACCGTGCCAGCCAGGTTAGCCCGCCACCGGGCTGGCGTCATTGTCAACGCTACCCACGGCCTAGGTATTCCCACTCAGGATTCTTGATCTTGGGGCCTGTTGCGCGGGGGAGGTTGAAATCGTGAAAACTATCGTAGACGGCCCAACGACCTCTTGTCTTGCGACACAGCAACGATCCGACGCAAGACTGTTTTACACCGCCGGTTCACGCACCGGCAGACCGTCAGATGACCGTCGGACGACCGTCAGATGTCTTCGATCCGGACCTGTTGGAGGCCCACCCCGGCGGCCTCGGCCGCCCAGGTCTGGAGCTCTTCCGTGATGACAAACCGGGGAAACACCCAGCCGTCGTCCATTTGGTCTTCCCACGGCACTGGACTTCGTGTCGGGCCGTGCTTCGTGATGATCTGCTCGCCGACTTCTTTGGCGCCGGAGCCTTCGTAGACCTCGCGCCAGCCTGGGGCTTCCACCGTTAACCGAATCATGCGCTGTGTATCCTTTCCGCGGTGATCTAAGCCTAGCGGCGCTGAGCTGGCATCGCCGCGCCAGCCACGCTGGCTAAAGCTTCGCGACGAGCGCGATCGCCGCCGCCACCGCCATATCCATGTCCAGGTATTGATAGCGGCCCAGCCGGCCGCCAAACCAGATCCCGCCGGTGGCGGCGGCGAGTTCGCGGTAGCGTTCCAGGCGTGATCGATCTGCCGGCCGGTTGATGGGGTAGTAGGGCTCGTCGCCCACCTCGGCCGGGCGGGAGAATTCGCGGGCGATGACCGTCTGGTCGGACGGATAATCGCGCTCCGGATGGAAGTGGCGGAACTCGATGATTCGCGTCCACGGTTCGGTCAGGTCGGCGTAGTTCATGACCGCGCAGCCCTGGAAGTCGCCGGTGGCGGGATGGCCCCAGTCGAAGTCCAGGGTCCGCCAGCCGAGCGGGCCGGCGGCGTAGCCGAAGTAGCGGTCGATCGGACCGGTGAAGACCACCGGAACCTGACCCACGCAGGCGTCCTTGGAAAGCCCGCCGACGGCATCGGGCAGGGGGTCCAAGAAGTCGTGCCCCAACACCACCTCGACCGACGGGTGGTCCGCCAACCGCGCCCACAGCGCCGCGTAGCCGTCGGCCGGCAGGCCCTGGCGCGGGTCGGAGAAGTAGCGCGAATCGTAGCTGTAGCGCACCGGCAGCCGATTGATGGTCGAGGCCGGCAGTTGGTCTGCCGCCGTCTGCCATTGCTTGGCGGTATAGCCCTCGATGAAGGCCTCGTACAGGGGCCGACCGATCAGCGAGATGGCCTTGTCTCGCAACGACCCGGTGGACGTTGCCGTCCGGTCGCCGCCGCCCCGACCCCGGCCGGCCGCCTCGGCCGCGTTCTCACCGGTGGACGATGCCGTCCGGTCACCCCGGCCCCGCCCCCGGCCAGCCGCTTGGGCCGCGTTCTCGCCGTCGATCGCGTCTTGGCCGTCCGTGGGCGCTCTTCCAGCAGCTTTGGCGGCGCCGGCGCCGGTCTGGCGGGCGATCAACTGGCGGGCCTGATCCGGCGACAAGGCCGATCGGAAGAACTGGTTGATGGTGCCCAGGTTGATGGGCATGGGGTAGACCTCGCCGCGGTGGCGGGTGAAGACACGATGCTCGTAGCCGGTCCAGGCGGTGAAGCGGCCGAGGAACCGCCACACCTGCTCATTGGCGGTGTGGAAGATGTGGGCGCCGTAGTTGTGGACCTCGATGCCGGTTTCCGGATCGGGGGAGGAATAGGCGTTGCCGCCAATGTGGTCGCGGCGCTCGACCACCGTGACCTGGCGGCCGCGTTCGGCCATCAAGCGGGCCACGGTCAGCCCGAAAGGTCCGGCGCCGACCACCACCAGGTCAGTCACGCCCGCCCGCTTCCGCGCCTGAGGCCGCCTCGGCGCGTGTCGGGCCGCCGGCGACTGGAGGGCAGGCCGGGGCGCCTCCGGCGGAACCGAGCCGTGGCGGTGGCACGGCGCCGGCCTTGTAGGCCGCCATGACCTCGCCGACCGGCCCGTCCATCACCAGTTCGCCCTTGTCCAGCCAGAGCGCCCGCTCGCACATGGCCTCGACCGCTTTGGCCGAGTGCGACACCAGAAAAACAGTTCCAGCTTGGTCCTTGACCTCGAGAATCTTGTCGCGGGAGCGGCGCTGGAATTCGGCGTCGCCAGTCGACAGGGCCTCGTCGATCATCAGGATGTCCGGCACCTTCGAGGTCGAGATGGCGAAGCGGAGCCGGGAGGCCATGCCCGAGGAGTAGGCGTTCATGGGCAGGCGGACGAAGTCGCCGATGTCCGCGAAGGCGACGATCGAGTCGAATCGTTCGCGCACCTGTGCCCTGGTCAGGCCCAGGGCCAGGCCCCCCAACATGATGTTGCGCTCGCCGGTCAAGGCGGTCAGCAGGGCGGCGTTGACGCCCAGCAGCGCGCATTGGCCGCCAGCGTAGACCGCGCCGGCGGAATAGGGCATGAGCCCCGCGATCGCCCGCAGCAGGGTGGTCTTGCCGGCGCCGTTGCGCCCGACGATGCCGATCGACTCGCCCTCATGGGCCACGAAGGACACGCCCCTGACGGCATGGACCTCGCTGACCGATCCGACGGTGCCAGCCGCCCGGTTGAACAGCCGGCGGTACAACGACGGCTTGTATCCGGTCGAGGCGCCTAGTTTGCGCCCGCCGAACACCCGATAGGAGACGTGGACTTGGTCAACCACCATGGTCGGAACGCCGATGCCGTCGGGTTGGCCCGGCCTCAGTCCGCCGGCGCCGGTGCGCGGCGGCAGGTCGCCGGCGAAGGCCTCCTGGTCGAGCGAGAAGTCGATGTCGTCAGTCTCGGCCATAGCGCGCCTCCGCCAGCCAGAAGAAGACGTACCCCGCGACCAGCGCCGTCAGGGAGTAGACCAGCCCCAGGCCCCAGTCGAGCGGGCCGGCCCGCACTTCGGTCAGAATGGCCGAGCGGGCGAGCCGCAGATAGAGCGCGAACGGCTCGTAGATGGCGATTTGGCCGAGCGCTCCGAAGCCGGCGGCCAGCACCTCGAGCGAGAAGAAGACCCCGGCCACGTAGCGGGCCAGCTGGGTGAAGATCGGCACCAGGTTGCCCAGGTCCGGCGTGGCGGACACCACTCGGGCCAGGAAGAAGCCGCAGCCCAGAACGAACATGTAGACCAAGACCACCGCCGGGACCAGCAGCAACCAGGACCAGGTCGGCTGGTGCCCTTTGACCATGACGATGACCAGCATGATCGCCATGGCTGGCCACATCATGATCATCTCCGTCAGGGTCACCGAGATCGGCAGGACCGCGCGCGGGAATTCCAACGCCCGCACCAGTTTCACCTTGGAGGCGATCGCGCGGCCGCCGTTGTTCAACCCGGAGGCCATGAACTCGAACAGAAAGGTCCCGATCACCAGGTAGGACAGGAAGTCCTCCACCCCCCGCGAGGCGCCGGGGATGAGGATGCCGAACACGATGTAGAAGATGCCGACCTGGAGCAACGGCTTGAGGACTCCCCAGAGCTGGCCCAGGTATGAGCCCTGGTTCTTGCCGTAGGCGTCCGAGCGGGCCAATTCCCAAGTGAAGTCGCGCCGCCGCCAGATCGAGGCGGTGTAGGCGCCCAGGCGGGGACGCGCTCCGAGCTTGCGCAAGCCGTGACGGGAGGCCAGCGCGGCGGCATCGGCGGAAGGCAATGGAGCCGGCCGCGAAGGTGAGTCCACGTCACCAGGCTATCGCGCGACCACGGCGCCGACCGGTGCCGGTCGGCTTTGGCCAATCGGCGCGCGGGGCCTGGAGGTGTTCGGCGTCTGGCATCTGATCGGCCGCTGGGGCCGTGAAGATGGTCGGCGAGCGGTGGATGGAAGCTACTCTTGTCTACCGTGTTACGGCTGGACCATGTTGTGCGGAGCTATGCCTGGGGATCGGTCGATCAGGTGCCGCGGTTGTTGGGGGTCGCGCCGACGGGCGATCCGGTGGCGGAGATTTGGCTGGGGGCTCACGCCACGGCATCGGCGCTGGTGGGCCGGGGGGAGGACGACGCGGGAGTGGCCCTGCGCGACGTGATCGCCCGTAACCCGCGGTCCTGTGTCGGCCCGGATGGCGGCGAATTGCCGTTCCTGCTCAAGATTCTGGGCGTGGCCGATCCGCTGTCTCTGCAGGTGCATCCCGGCGCCGAACAGGCGCGGGCCGGCTTCGCCCGCGAGGAGGCGGCGGGCATCGCTTTGGAGGCGCCGAACCGGACCTACAAGGACCCCCACGTCAAGCCGGAGATGGTCTACGCCCTGGCGTCGTTCGAATTGCTGGCCGGCTTCCGCCGGCCGGAGGACATCCGGGCCTCGTTGGCGCCGCTGGCCGGGGCCTCGGCCCTGGCGCGCTCGCTGGTCCAAGCCCTGGCCCCGGGCCGCCCGGGGGCCTTGCGCGAGGCCGTCCAGATCGCGCTGACCGGCGTGGACGCCAACCCGGACGCGGTGATCGAATTCACCGCCGCCTGCCGGCGGCAACTGGCCGCCCCCGGCGACGATCCAGGTCCTTACGCCCTGCCGGTGGCTTTGGCCAAGCGTTACCCGGGTGACCGCGCCTTGGCCGTGGTCATGATGATGACCCACATCTCGCTGGCGCCGGGCGAGGCGCTGTATGTGCCGCCCGGCACTTTGCACGCCTACCTGCGCGGTCTGGCTGTCGAGATCACCGGGCCCTCGGACAACGTCTTGAGGGCCGGGTTGACCAGAAAGTACATCGACGCCGCGCGGGTGGCCACGACGATCGACTGGGGCGCTTCCGGACCGGTGCGCCCCGCCGTCTCGCGCCAGGGCGCCATCAGGCTGCTGCGGCCGCCGCAACGGCTGTTCCAGCTAGCCGACATCCGCGTCACCGGCTCCACCCAAGTGCCGTTGGAGGGCCCCCGGATCGCCCTGGCCTTGGAGGGTCAGGTGACCGCCTTCACCGACTTGGGATCGCTCCACTTGTCTCGTGGGCAGTCGTTGTTCGCGATGGCCTCAGAAGGCGCCATGACCTTGCGGGGCAAGAGCCGGGTCATCCTGGCGGCCCCCGGAATGGGACCTGCGACCTGGGGACTTGCCAAGACGACAAACCTGTAATTTCATTGGTGCAACCTTTTCTTGTTTGGGTGGCTGGCTGCGAGGAGACGACACGTGTGGAATGTATTGGGCGAGGGCGCTCTCACCTTGGAGTCCGGCGTGATCGATCCGCGATCGAATGTGCCGGACTTGTTCGGCGGCGTGGAGGATTCCGGACCGCTCAGCTGGCAGCAGCGAGCGCTGTGCCCCCAGACCGATCCGGAGGCCTTCTTCCCTGAGAAGGGCGGCTCCACGCGGGAGGCCAAACGAATCTGCGCGGTCTGCGAGGTGCGGGTGGAGTGCCTGGACTACGCCTTGGCCAACGATGAGCGCTTCGGCATTTGGGGCGGCTACTCCGAGCGCGAACGGCGCCGCTTGAAACAGCGCCGCGCCTTGTGACGGCGCCGATCCGTTTCGAGGCCGATTCCTCCCGGCCGGCGGGGAGGTTCTCGGGGTCAACCTCGGCGGGAGCGGCGGTCGCGGGCCTTGCGGCAGAGGTGGTGGCCGTGGTCGTCACCCGCGGCCGGTCCGACTACTTGCCCAGGGCCCTGGTGGCGCTGGCTGGGCAGACTCTTGCGCCTGCGGCGGTGATAGTGGTTGACGCCGGGGCGCGCTCCGATCCGGCGATCGCCGAAATGGCCATCCGTTGCGGCATTCCCCGTCAGATCCTGACCGTGGTCCATGCGGTCAGAGCCAAGAACTTCGGCCAGGCGGTGGCCGCGGGCCTGTTCGGGCGCGCCGCCCTGCCGCTGATTTGGCTGCTCCACGACGATTCTTATCCGGCCCCGGACTGCCTGGCCAACCTGGTCGCGCGCCTGGAGATGTCTCCACTGGTCGCCGTGGCGGGCCCGAAACAAGTTCAGGCCGACCACCCCGATCGCCTGGGCGAAGTCGGCGTCACCACCACGCCGTTTGGCCGCCGCGTGCCTTACGGCGTCGACGGGGAGCTTGACCAGGGCCAATATGACCGCCTCGAAGACGTCCTGGCGGTCGGCAGCGCCGGCATGTTGGTTCGCGGCGAGGTCTGGCAGTCGCTGGGCGGGATGGCTCCGGCGTTGGGGCCATTCCGTGACGGCTTGGAGTTTTGCCGGCGGGCCCGGCTGGCCGGCCACCGCGTGGTGGTCGAACCGAACGCCGTGCTTGAGCATGAGCAGGCCTCCTACCGCGGCCTGAGGGATTCGGACCGGCGCCGCCCGAAGCCGTCGACGGCGCGATCCTACGGCGCCAGGCGGCGGGCGTTCATTTTCACCGAGCTAGTCGACGCTCCGCTGTGGGCTCTGATCCCGCTCGCGGCGGCGGCGCTGGCGGCCGGAATCGGGCGCTTCTTCTGGCGTCTGGCCGCGAAGGACTTCCGTTTGGCCGTCGACGAGGCTTGGGCCCCGGTGGCGGTTCTGACCAGGCTCGATGCCGTGGCCCGGGCCCGCTACGTGGCGCGCCGGACGCGCCGGACGCCGCGGCGGCGTCTGGCGCCACTTGAGATCAGCTCGGCCGAAGCCCGCCAGGACCGGCGCGACCGCCGCATCACGCAGGCCGAGCTGCGCCGTCAGGCCCTCGAGCCGACCGAGATCGAGATGGCTGAACGCCGCGAGCTGGCGGCTCGGCGCCGGCGCATGCTGACGGCCGTGATGGTGGTGGCCGCCGGGATCTGTGTCGCCGCCATGTATCAGTTGATCGGGCCGGGGTTCATAACTGGCGGCGCCTTGGGGCCCCAGGATGCCACCGCCGGCGAATTGGCGCGTTCGGCGGCTGGCGGCTGGCTGGCCCAGGGCCTCGGTGAGGCCGGGCCCGGCGATCCGCTGAACGCCGTCACCGCGCTGATGACCCTGCTCTGTTTCGGCGACGGCGCCACCGCGGTCAAGCTGATGCTGCTGTTGGGGCCGCTGGTGGCGACCCTGGGGGCGTGGTTCGCGGCGGGCGCGGCCACCCGCTCGGTGTGGCTCCGGGCCCTGGCAGCGTTGTTCTATTTGGCGGCGCCGTCGCTGTGGGCGGCGGTGGCGGATGGCCGGCTGGGGGCGGTGGTGGCGCACGCGGCCCTGCCCTGGGCACTGCTCGGGGTCGCCAGGGCGGTTGGCGTCAACCAGTTGGACGTGCGCCCGGCGGTGGTCGATGCCGTCGACCAGGTTGGCGCCGCCCCCCAGGCCGCGATTGGCGCGGTTCGCGACCAGGCGGCGCCGGGCGACCCCGGGGGAGCTGCGGCCGGAACCGCGGTGGGAGAAGCGGTTGGAGCTGCGGCCGGAACCGCGGTGGGAGCTGCGGCGGGCGACCCAGCCGTGGCCACAGCCGAAAATGCGCCCGGAACTGTGGCGGATGCCACAGCCGGAAATGCGCCCGGAACTGTGGCGGATGCCGCAGCCGAGAATGCGCCCGGAACTGCGGCGGATGCCGTGGCAGGAGTTGCGGCAGCGGGCTCTGCGGCCGGAAATTCGGCCGGAAATTCGGCCGCAGCCGCAGGAGTTGCGGCCAGTGCCGCGGCGGGTGCTGCGGCAGCACCCGAACAGCTCCAGCCCCCGGTCCGTGGCTCGGTCGCGGCTGCGGCGTTCGCCGGATTGGCTTTCGCGGTCGCCGCCGCCGGCAGCCCTTCGCTGCTGGCGCCAGGTTTGGCGGCCTTGCTGGTGGTGTTCTTGCTGGCCGATCGCGGCCGCCGCGCCCGCCTGGCCTGGGTGGCTTTGCCGGCCCTGGCGCTGTTCGCGCCCTTGATCTGGCGGGCCGCATCCGGCGGCGGCGGTTGGCGCGCCTTGCTGGCCGATCCAGGGCCGGTCCTGGACTACCAGCCGGCGCCGTTCTGGCTGCAACTGCTGGGCTGGCCGCGCCAACCGGTCCTGCCTGGCTTCGTGCCGGAGGGGCTGGTCGAGCCGGCGGCGGCGCTGGTCACCGGTGTGGTCGTGGTGGCGGCGGTTTTGGCTCTGCTCAGGACTGGGCGGCGCAGCCGCGCCGTCCGGGTTGGCTGGTTGCTGGCCCTCAGCGGCGGGGCCGCGATTTGGGGCCTCGACCGGGTGGCTGTCACGGTCGACGCCCTCGAGCCGGTGCCGGCCTGGACCGGCGGCGCCTGCGGGCTGATCCTGTGCGGCTGGCTGTTGGCGGTGGCGGCGGGCTTCGGCGGCGCCGTGGGCGAGCGCGGCCCAAGAGACCGCGCCGAGAGGGGCCGCAGGTCAGATGACGCCACATTGGCGCGACCGCCAGGGCGGCGCCGGTTGAAGGTCGGGCTGGCGGCGGCCGGCGTGGCCGTGTTGCTGGTCGGGCCGTTGGCTGGGGCGGCGCTGGGGGTTTGGCAGCGCCAGAGCCACTCCGAGTTGCGCCGGGCCGCCAGCCATCCGATGCCGCCGATCGTGGCGGCCGAGGCCGCCGGTGCGATGGCCGGCTACGCGCTGGCGGTGGCCAGCTTGGGCGACGGCCCAGAAGCGGTGCTGACGTGGGATGTTGTGCGTGGCGCCGGCCATCAGGTGTCCGAATCTGAGGGGATCGCCGGGTCGCGTCGCTTGAGCGGGTGGCCGGGCCAGGTGGCCGGGCCGGACGCGGCCGCAGACGCGGTCAACCAGGCGCTGGCCGGGATCGCGGCCCGCAACCCGGGCGATGCGGCCGCCCGATTGGCCCTCTACGGCATCGGGTTCGTCCTGGTGGACGCCGCCGAGCCGGGCCTGGCCGGTGCCATGGACGCGACACCGGGGTTGACTCGCGTGCGCGAGTCGGCGCAGGGCTCGGTGGTCTGGCAGGTCGCTCCGGGCGGACTCGACCTTGGCGGCGGGATCAGTGTGGACGCGGCGGCGCGCCTGCATGTTGTCGGCCCCGACGGCGAAGGCGTGGCCCTGGCCGGGGGGCCCGGGCTCGAGCTCGCGGCCGAGCTTCCGGAAGGCCCAGACGGCCGGCGCTTGGTCCTGGCCGAGCGGGCTGACGCCCGCTGGCGGGCCAGCCTTGATGGCCGGCCACTAGCCGCCGCGGATTCCGACCAGTGGTATCAGGTGTTCGAAGTGCCCGCGGGTTCTGGTTCCTTGCGCGTTTGGCACGCGCCGCCATGGGCGCTGGGCGCGGGGCAGGCAGCGGTCCTGGCTCTGGCGGCACTGCTGGCGTTGCCGCTGCGGCGGACCGCCAGCGCCCGGGAGGACGATTGATGAGAGTGGTCAAACGAATCGGGGCCATTGTGGTGGCCCTGGCGATGCTGGCTGGGACCGCCGGTTTGGTCGTGGTCGACCGGCTGAGGCCGCCGGACCTGGCCGGCGCGGGATCGCCCAGCGTGATCGAGGTGCCCCCGGGCAATGCCGAGGTCGTCTGCGCCGGGAGCCTCAAGCTGTCTGGCGACGGCGCCGGCGAGATCGCTTACGACCCGCGTTTCGACCCCAATCCGACCGCCGTCGATTCGATCAGCCGCGGGTTGATCGCGGCCAGCGGCGGTGGCGAATCCCAGGCTCTGGACGAGGAATCGGCCGCGATTCCGTTCAGCGGCCGGGGCCGCGACGTGGTGGTGAGCAATGCGACGGTGGCTGAGGCGCCGATCCGGCTGACGGCTTTTGTCAGCCCAGACGACCCGGCGTCCGCGCCGCCGGCCGCCGCGGGGGCGACTTTCCAACATCTCGAGGATGGCGACCTGCGCGGGGTGGCCGCCACGACCTGCGTCCCGGCCGCGGCGGTGGCCTGGATCGTGGCCGGTTCGACTGAGACCGGGTCTTCGGCTCGTTTGCTGCTGACCAACCCCGGCCTCACCAATGTCCGCGCCGATCTGGCCCTGTGGGACGGGGCCGGGCCGGTCGAGGCGGTCGGCCTGAACGGGCTGACGGTGCCGCCGCTGTCCCAGCGCGCCGTCCTGCTGGAGGGGTACATCGGGGACGCCGCGCGGCTGGCGGTCAAGGTCACCGCCAGCGGTGGCGATCTGGCCGTGTTCCTGCAGCACTCGCGCCTGCAGGGCCTGATCCAAGGCGGGGTGGAACTGGCCACGCCAGGACTGGGTCCGGCCACGGAGGCGCTGGTGCCGGCCCTGTCTGTGACCGACTCGACCTTCGATTCGGTCAGGACCTCGGCCATCAGGATGCTCAACCCGGGCTCCGTCCCGGCGGTGGTGAGCGTCGAGCTGTGGGGCCCTGACGGCCCCACCACCTTGCCGGGGTTGGAGGAGGCCGTGCTCAGCCCAGGCGTGGTGACTGACTTGTCGTTGGGCGGGTTGCCGGCTGGCTATTACTCCGCCTTCATCCGCTCGGACCAACCGATCGTGGCCGCGGGTTTGTCGCTGCGGGCCGGGGCCGAGGGCCAACCGGAGGAATTCGCCTGGACGGCCACGGCGGCATCGTCGGGGGAGGGTTACATCGCCTGGCCGGGAACCGACCTGGCGGCGAGAGTGGTGGTGGCCGCTGCCGACGCGACCAAGCTGGAGCTGACTCCGGTCGATCAAACCGGCGAACTGGGGACGGCCCAGACGGTCGACCTGGCCGCTCAGACCAGTCAGGCGCTGACCGTGGCGGACCTGGGGGCCGAGGCCAACCCGGCGGCGGTCCGGTTCCGCTGGGAGGGGACGCCCGGGGTTGTGGCCTTGGTGGTCTCGGCGTCTGACCCGGCCGGCGAAATGATTTCGGCGGCGGTCCCGACAGCTGTCAGCGTCGACGCCACACCAGTCGCCATCTATCCGCTCCGGCCCTGACCGCAGGCAGCGGGTCCGGCTCCGCGCCGGTGGGCAGCGGAACCGGACCAGCCGCTATTGGCCGCAGCCGGGCCGAGCGCGGCGCCTCAAATCAGCCGGCGTACGCCAGCGTCTGAACCCGGCTGTAGGAGGTCCCCTCGTAGACTGCCAAGACGGTCGGGGCGACGGCGTAGAAGAAGCCGCCGATCCTCAGCCCGCGGTAGGTGCCTGTGTAGGAGTAGGAGTCGTACCCGGTTGAGGGCAGTTCCAAGGTCTGGCTCAGTTCGAAGCCGGTGGCTGGCGTGTAGTTGTAGATCCGGTAATCCTCCTTCAGCTCACCGGTCGTCTGGTCCCACGACCGCACCGGGAATCCGAAGGCGTTTTGGGCCGGGTCGGCGAAGACTGCTCGGTGATCCCACAAGGCACTCGAATCGATGCCCTCGTTGGGGTCGCCGCCAACGTCCAGGGTGGAGCGCACGGAGACGTCGAACGGATCCGAGGTGTCGAATAGAACCAGTTGCAGCCCGCCGGTCAGGCCGGTTTCGTCGCCGGCGTAGCCGAGGCCGATCAGCTCGCCCTCGCCCCAGGGATGGAGGTAGGCGCTGAAACCGGTGATCTTCAGAGCGCTCATGACCTTGGGCGCGGTCGGATCGGCCAGGTCGATGGCGAACAATGGGTCGGTCTGGCGGAAGGTCACGACATAGCCGGTGGCGCCGGTGAAGCGGACCGACTGAACCGATTCGTCGCGCATCAACTCGGGGATCTCCCCGATCACCTTCAGGTCTGGCCCCAAGACGAACAGCGCCGAGCGGGTTGTCGCCGAACCGTCGAAGGAGGCGATAGTGGTCGCGACTCGGAGGTTCGATTCGTATTCGTCCAAGGCGAATTGGTTCACGACAGTGCCGGGCACCGCGCCTTCGGCGGCGACCGTCAGTTCGCCGCCGTCCAAGGCCACCCGGATCAGTTCGGTGACCGGCGTGCTAGTGCCGCTGCCGATCCCGAACTGAGACCAGAACGCGCCCACATCATCGGTCTGCCACTGGTTGGCCGAGAGGTACAGATTCTGATGGCTCATGTAGACGGTGTTCCCGCCGCCGAGGACGGCCCGCTGGTCCACCCGCTCGGCTGCGGCCAGGTCGATCGCGCTGATGACCACGTACGCGGCGGCGGTGGGCCGCTCCCATACCGTCAGGTCCGCTGGCGCCAGCACGGCCACGGCGTCGTCCCGGCTAACGCAAGGCGTGAAGGTGGCCGGATCGTTCGGATCGGTGTTCTCTTCGCCTGGCACCCAGTAATTCGAAAGCAGATAGAGCTTGCCGTCCGCCAGGCGCGCGGTCTGGTAGTAACCGTCCTGGCCCAGGTCGGCCAGGAGTTCGGGCTGGTCCGGAGTGGAGACGTCGTAGACCCGGACAACCGTCGTGTCCTTGTGTTCCCATTCCCAATAGGGCTGGGGGTCCAGTAACACACCGGGCGGCGCCGACTCATACTCGGAGCGGCTGACAACCACCGCCAGCACGCCGTCCCCCAAGATCAGGTCCTGCACCGTTTCGTGGATATTCATTCCCGGCTCGGGCTGGTTGACCGTGGCGGGCAGCTCGATCCGCGCCAGTTCGGCGGTGTCGGCGCCTTTGGCCTCGATCAACACCACCTGGTTCGCAGAGGCGACGAAGATGGTCTTGCCGTCGGTCTTGACGATGTCGCCCTCGTCGATTCCCTCGACCTGAACGTTGGTGCCGGTGTAGTCATCCTCGTCCGCTTGGGCGTCGCTGGGGACCGCCTCCGGTTTGTCCTGCGTGGTGAGGCCCTCCCTGCTGCCATCGCCCGCGATACCGGGTTCGGACCCGGCGGCGATGGCGGCTTCGCCCCCGGCGGCGTCGTCGGCGCCGCCGCCCGGGTTCCGCCAGGCCTTCTCGAGCGCCGCGTAGACCTCGGAGTAGTCGGCCGGGCTGGCCACCACCGGCTGGGTCAGTTCAGCGCCGGTTGAGGTCGTGTCAGTCAGCCTGGGACCCCGGGCGGTGGCGTACACCACCGTGCCGACCAGAGCCACGGCGGCGACTGCGGCGGTGGCCAGCAGCGGCAGTTTGGCCGGGCGCCGGGAGGCGCGGCGGCCGCCCGGCCGGCGGGTCTGGCTGGGCGGGACGTGCCCGCTCCCATAGGCCCCGCTGGGCGGCGGCAGTTGGGCGGTCGGCGCGGCGGCGGGCGCGGTTGTGGCGTCCGCCGGATTGGCTAGAGAACCGCTGTCCGATGCCGTCTGGCCGCTCCCAGCCTCCGTTTCGGTGACGAGGCGGTCCTCCAGGCGCCCGAGCAATTCCGGGCTCGGTCGCATTTGGTCGCGCATGGCGCGGAAGATTGGGTCATTCATTGAAAAGCTCCTCCCTAAGCTGGTCTCGCATTTGCGCCCGCCCGCGGCTGAGGCGCATCTTGACCGCCGCCGGCTCCAATTCGAGCAGGCTGGCGATCTCGTTGACTGGCAAGTCCTCGAAATAGAACAAGTAGAGCGCCGTGCGGGCGCCCTCGGGCACCTGGGCCAGCGCCCGGAAGATGGCGTCTTGGCGCTCGGTGGCGAAAGTGAAGCTGGCGGCCGCCGGCGCGGGTGGATCGTCAACGGTCAAGGGGACCACGCGGGTCCGCCAGGACGAGGTGGCGACGCGCCGGGCGACGTTCAATGTGGTCCGCAGCAGCCAGGCCTTGCGGTGCTCTTCGCTGCGGCAACGCGGCTGCGTGCGGTGGTAGATCAGGAACACCTCTTGGAAGGCGTCTTCGGCGTCGCCCCGGCAAGCGGTGTGGGTGAGGGCCACCCCGAAGACCATGTCGGCGTAGCGCTGGATCACGGTCTCAGTTCGGGCCAGCGCTTCGGCCGTCAACGTCCCGCCAGCCGGATCGCCGCCGAACTGGTCGTCTGGCGGCGTCTGGGGCGTCAGCGGAGCCGGGCCAGACGGCATCGGCGCAGACAGGGGGTAACCGGGCTGGGCGGCGGGCCAACCTGGGGCTGGGCCGGAGGGCGTCGGCGGAGGCGAAGGGTGGCCGGGCCCGGCGGACGGATCGGCCGCGAACTGTTCGTCTGGTTGCACTGCGCCCTCCCTGGTGACAGCCCCCGATCCGATATTGTCTGTTGAAAGCCCCCCGCGCCAGCCCGCCGACACGACCGCCAACGCCGTTCCCGCCCGTTCTGCCACGTAGATAACTCCGCTCAGAACCGCCAAAGGTAACCGCTGGCCGCTACTCCCATTCCGGCGGCTGGTTGAAGCCCGGGTCGACATCCTCCGGCGGCATTCGCCACAAGTGGGACAACTGTTCCACCAACACGTCGAGGATCAGCAGACCGAGGTCGCGGGAGTCGATCGCGCGGGCTTCGATCGGGCGGCGGTAGAGGATTATCCGGTCCGGCAGGCCGTCGGCGGCCGGGAAGGAGCGGGCCAACGGGACGCTGTTCTCCCAGGAGGGCCCATCCGAAGGCGGCACCGGCTCGACCGCGACCTGAAGGCGCCCCAGGCGCCGCTCCCAACGCTGCTGCAGCCGCCGCAGCGCGGCCCGGGTGTACTCGTCGAAGCGGTCTGATCGGCTCAGCGCGCCGGGCAGGCCCGGCGGCAACAGCGGTCCGCGGGGACCGTGTCCGCGGCGGTCGCGCCGCCGGCCGGAATCGCGTGGAGGCAGCTTCGCCGGCGCCGTCAACTCCTGGCTGGGCTGAGCGCGACGGCGAAACACGCTCTCAGGTTACCGTCACTGGTCCGGCGTGGCGCCGCCACGCCGGAGCCTGGCCGCGTTACCCTGCCAAGGTGGTTGAGATCCGCCGCCGCTGCAAGCATGTCGGCTGCCCCGACGAGCCTGTGGCGACAATGACTTACGCCTACCGCGACGCCACGGCCGTTCTGGGGCCGCTCGCGGCGGTCGCCGACCCGCACGGCTACGACCTCTGCGCCCGGCACGCCAAGCAAGTGGTGCCGCCGCGCGGTTGGGAGGTAATCCGCCTGGCCCCGCAGATGGAACCAGCCGGCCGGACCCAAGACGAATTGGCCGCCCTGGCCGAATCGGTGCGCGAACGCGGTCGCCAGGCCCAGGGCGGTTACCCCACCTCGGTCGCGGTCAGCGGATCGCGGCACGGCCACCTGCGGCTGATCCCCGGCTCGTGACTTGAGGGCCGGGCGCCGGCCCGGGCGTTGGACCGGGCGGCCGGCGCCAGGTCAGGCTTGGCTTTCGCCCAGCAGCACGCCCGCCTGCTGGAAAGTGCCTCGCACCGAGGCGAACAACTCGTTGTAAGCCTTGGAGGCGCGCCTGACTCCGATCAAGCCGGCCGCCATCCCGGTGGTGTCGGACGCCAGCGTGATGGCGGTGTTGCCATTGGGGTCCTGGGCCAGGGCCAGTTTGACGCGAAGATGTTGGTTGGAGCCGGCCAAGGCCCCCGCGGCGATGGTGGCGCCTTTGGACCCGCGTTCGGCCACGCCGTTGAAAGGGCCGGAATACTGGAGCGTGAAACCCATCCGAGTCAGCAAATCGTGGATCGTGGTGCGGGCGCGTTCAGGATCGCCCGAGACAAAAAAGGTCGAAGTCGGCATGGGGGGTTTCCTTTCACAGGTGCTGGGTCGCGTGCGCCTCGCTACGGCGCGCACACCTCAGCCTAGCGCCGCTGTTGTGCCTGGCGGCCCGGGGATCAGCCCAGTTGGGGAGCCGGTGGGTGACGGTCGGCCAGGCGCGCCTGGATGCGAGTGCGAAGGCGCTGACCACATATGCTTGATTGAATGCGATCCCTCTCCTGCATCCTCAAAGCCAATGACTTGCGCGGAGCGGTGCCGGAGCAATGGGGACCGGATGAGGCGCGGGTGCTGGGGGCGGCCATCGCGCATGCGTTTGAAGACGCGCCCGCCCTGCTGGTGGGCCACGACATGCGAGTCTCCGGCGGCGAGTTGGCCCAGGCTTTGGCCGAAGGCGCCAACCTGGCCGGGCTGGACGTGATCAATCTGGGCCAGATCTCGACCGACACCATGTATTACGCCAGCGGCGCCAAATCGCTGCCGGGCGCCATGTTGACGGCATCGCACAATCCGGGGGGCGACAACGGACTCAAACTGATGCGCGCCGGCGCCAGACCGATCGGGCTGGAAACCGGCCTGAAAGAGATCGTGGCCTGGGCGGACTCCCATCCCGACCCGCCGGCGGCGGCGCAGCCGGGAAGCGTGCGCGGCGACGACGTCCTGCCAGACTTCGCCCGCTTTCTGCGCGGGGCGGTCGACCTGACCGGGATTCGGCCGCTGACGGTCGCGGTGGACGCCGGCAACGGCATGGGTGGCGTGGTCACCGATGCAGCCTTGGGCACGGCGGCCGGCCTGGCGCCCCTGCCGATCAACTTGGTGCCGCTCTTCTTCGATCCGGACGGCACCTTCCCCAACCATGTGGCCAACCCGCTCGACCCTGAGAACCTGGTCGATCTGCGCCGCGCGGTCCTGGAGTCAGGCGCCGATTTGGGGTTGGCCTTCGACGGCGACGCCGATCGCTGTTTCGTGGTCGATGAAACCGGCCAGGCCGTTTCCCCCTCGGTCATCGGGGTGATCATCGCCTTGCGCGAGGTGCGCCGGGAGCAGGCCGCGGGCCGCGCGGCGGTCATCATCCACAACGCCATCACTTCCCAGGTGCTGCCCGAACTGGTGCGGGCCTGCGGCGCGGAACCAGTGCGCACGCGCGTGGGCCACAGCGTCATCAAGCCCGCCATGGCCAAGCGCGATGCCGTTTTCGGCGCCGAGCACTCCGGCCATTTCTACTTTCGCGACTTTTTCTACGCTGACTCGGGCATTCTTTCCGCCATGCATGTGCTGGCCGCGTTGGGGTCGCAAGATTTGCCGCTCTCCCGGCTGGCGGATATGTACAGCCCTTACTCGTCTTCGGGCGAGGTCAATTTCCGGGTGGCGGATCCGGTCCATTCGATCCAAAAGGTTCAGGCCGCCTACGCCGGCGACGCCGCCAGGGGCACGGTCACCCTCGATTCCCTGGACGGCCTGACCGTCAACCATTGGGGCAGTCTGCCCCGTTGGTGGGCCAATGTGCGCCCGTCGAACACCGAGGCGTTGCTGCGCCTGAATGTCGAGGCCGAAGACCGCGATGTCATGACCAAGGTGCGCGACGGTCTGGCCGGGCTGGTGGCCGAACCGCATTAGGAGCGTGGTGAATAACCACGCTCCGACCGTGTTGACGCCGGGCAGCGGAACGCTGACCGGCGGAAACGCGGAAGGCAAACGCCGTAGCAACCATAAGAGGCTGTTAGAGGAGGGACGATGGAGGATTGGGTGCGCGCGGCTCTGCGCTGCCCCCGCTGTCGGGGCGAATTGGGCGATCGGCCGGGCCATCTGGTCTGCCGGGCCTGTCAGCTGGCCTATCCGGTCCGCGACGGCATCCCGTCGATGCTGGCGGGCCGCGCCGTCGAGTTAGGCGAACTGCCGTGACGGCGCCGCCGGTGCCGCCCGGGATCGATTTCCAGCCGGGCCGTCACGCCGTCCGCGACCTCGGGCTGGCTGAGGCCGGCCGGGAGCAGATCAGGCTGGCCGAACAGCAGATGCCGGGGCTGATGGCGGTGCGAGCGGAGTTCGGCCCAGCCCAGGTCCTGAAAGGGGCCAGAATCACGGGATCGCTCCACATGACCGTGCAGACGGCGGTGTTGATCGAAACTCTTGCGGCCCTGGGGGCCGAGGTGCGCTGGGCTTCATGCAATATCTACTCGACCCAGGACGAGGCGGCGGCGGCCGTGGTGGTCGGGCCGAAGGGGGATGCGTCCAATCCGCGAGGGGCGTCGGTGTTCGCTTGGAAAGGCGAGTCGCTCGACGCCTACTGGTGGTGCGCCTGGCAGGCGCTGGCGTGGCCTGACGGCGAGGACGGCATCGGCGGCCCGGACCTGATCGTGGACGATGGCGCCGACGCCTCGACGCTGCTGGCCGCCGGGAGCGAATACGAGGCGCTGGGCCAGAAATCGCCGTCTTACCAGGGACTTGGCGCCACCGCCGAGGGTCGGCTGGTTCAGTCGCTGCTGGAGCGGGTGGCCGGCCGGTGGCCGGGCCGGTGGACCCGAATGGCGGCGGGCCTCAAGGGCGTCAGCGAGGAGACCACCACCGGCGTGCACCGCTTGACCGCTTTGCACGATGCCGACCGGCTGGGTTTCGCTGTGATCGACGTCAACGATTCGGTCACCAAGTCGAAATTTGACAACGTCTATGGCATTCGGCATTCGCTGCCGGACGGGTTGAACCGGGCCACCGACATGTTGATCGGTGGGAAAGTCGCCGTCGTGGCCGGCTATGGCGACGTCGGCAAGGGGGCCGCCCAGGCCTTGCGGGGCCAGGGCGCCCGCGTGATCATCACCGAAATCGACCCCATTTGCGCGCTGCAGGCCGCCATGGACGGTTTCCAGGTGGCGCGGCTGGAAGAGGTGGTGGCGGTGGGGGACTTCTTCATCACCGCGACCGGCGATTGCCAGGTCGTCACCACCAGGCATATGGCGGCCATGAAGGACAAGGCCGTGGTGGGGAACGTCGGGCATTTCGATGACGAGATCGATATGGCCGGGCTGGAGGGGCTGCCCGGGATTGTGCGGCGCCGGATCAAAGACCAGGTCGACGAGTGGGTCTTCCCCGACGGGCACTCGATCCTGGTGCTGTCCGAGGGCCGCTTGTTGAATCTGGGCAACGCCACCGGGCACCCGAGCTTCGTGATGTCGTGTTCGTTCGCTAACCAGGTGTTGGCGCAGATCGAGTTGTGGCGGGCGCAACCGGGCGACTACCGGCCGGGCGTCTACCGGCTGCCCAAGCACCTCGACGAGAAGGTCGCCCGCCTGCATTTGGACGCGCTCGGCGTCGATCTGACGACGCTGACGGATGCCCAGGCGGAGTACTTGGGCGTGCCGGTCAACGGCCCCTATAAACCGGACTTCTACCGCTACTGAGCGGGCCGTCGAGACGGCGGCCCGCTGGGCCGTTGAGCCGGTGGGCCGTTGGACCGTTGGGCCGTTGGACCGTTGGACCGTTGGGCCGTTGGGCCGTTGGACCGGTGACGCTGGTCGCTGACCCTGGTTGCCGCCGCTGGTCGCTGACGCTGGTTGCCGCCGCTGGTCGCTGCCGCTGGTAGGCGGTTGGTTCGCGGCGAGGGTTGTCCACAGGGCTGATCGTTTCTGGGGCCGTCTGCTGGCTTGGTCCCCTAGCCTCAACAGGGGTTCGGCGCTTCGGCGAACGGACTCGGTTCGACTTCGGGGGTGTCCCCGGGCAAAGGCTCCGGCGCTAGGTCGAAGAGCCTTCGTGAAGCCACCGAACGCGGTTTTCGAAGCGGACCGGAACTCGGCGATTGGCGAAAGGACGGGTTGTGGCGAGCATGGGGAAGACATCGGTGCTCAGCCCGGCTGTTCGCGGTCCCTCTCCCGGCCCGCCGTCCCTGAGCGGCTTGACTCGCGGCCGGCCGTTCGGCGGCTGCGCCGATCAAGAGTTGTTCCTCTTCGAGGACACTGCCACCGGCGCCACCCGCCTGGTCAAACTGGGTTCGGCGGGGGACTTTGACCAGGAGGCCCGGGCTTTGGCCGCGGTGGATGAAGTCGGTGGGACCGTGCGGTTGGTCGATTGCCGCCAGGCCAGTGACGGCCGGGCGGCGTTAGTCACCGAGTTCCCCGAGGGCCCAACGTTTGAACAGGTCATCGCGGCGGGGCCGGTGCCGTGGCGACCGGCTGGCGGCATCGCCCTGGACTTGGCCAAGACCCTGGGCGCGGTGCACGCCCGGGGTCTTGTCCATGGTGGCGTCCGTCCGGCCAACCTGGTGCTGGGACATCAAGGACCGGTCGTGATCGGATTCGCGGCGGCGGTCGCGAGCGGGTCGCGCTACCGGGCGGCTTCTCGTCAAGTCGGTTGGGCGCCGGTCGAATGCGCCGAAGCCGAAGTCACGGCCACGCCGGCAGTGGACGTCCACGGCCTGGCGGCGGTCCTGCGGGCGCTGGTCGCCCGGCGTCCGCCTGGCCCGGCCTCACCGGCTTCGGCGCCAGAGGGGCGCCGGCGGGCAGGGCCCGACAGCGACAGCCTGCCTGAGGCGCTGTCCGAGCTGCTGGCCATCGCCCTGGGGCCGCGGCCCGAGGGCCGTTACTTGACCATGGGCGAGTTCTCGGCCGCCTTGGCGGTGGTCATGACTGGCGGCTCGGTCGTCGCGGCGCATCAGAGCGAGCCCTGGTCTGGCGGAGTCATGGCCGGCGCTGCCAGGCCGGTCGCAGACGCGCCGCCCAACCAACCGCATCCCTCGGGTTCAGGTCCGCAAACTATGCCTCCTTCGCCGCCGCCGCCCTTGCCGCCGCCGAGCCGCACCGCTGTGCCCCCGCCGAGCCGCACCGCTGTGCCGCCGCCGGCCGAGGAGCCGGCGCCGCCGTCTGCGGGTGAACCGGTCCCACCGTTGCCCATCCTGGCGCTGCCGCCGCCACCGGCGCCAGGCCCGGCGCCGCCGCCGGCCAGGGAACCAGTGCAGCCGACCACAAGCGAACTGGCTCTGCCGTTGCCCGTCCTGCGGGAGCCCGCCCCGCCAGCACCGCCGCCAAATGAACCGGGATCGTCTGCCTTGGGGCGGGTTCGGCCAATGCCGCGTCGGCGACGAGCGCGCGCCGGAGGGTCCCCGCGGGCGGCCCGGACGGCATCGTCGACACGATCAGCGGCGGGGGACGGCCGAAGGGGCGCCGGTCAGCGCAGGCGAACAACGACACCGCGGCCGGCGGGCATCGGCCCGGGCCGAGCCGAACGCGGGTGTGCTCGGCCGCCCGGATCGATCGCCCTGGGGGCAGCCGCCGCCCTGGTGACGGCCGTGGCGATGGCGATGTGGTGGTTCGGACGCTCGGACATTCCGCCGGCCGGGGCGGCACTGGGCACCCCGGGAGTCCAGATCGTTGAACCCGATCCGCCGCTGCCGGGGCTGGAAGGCGGCACGGTCACGGTCGACTCGCTGGGCGATCCGTATTTCGCCTGGACCAACCCGTCGCCGCGCCAAGGCGACCAGTACCTGTGGTGGTTGTTGGCCGCGCCGGATCAGATCAGGACGACCGGCCAGGACCAAGTGTCCGTGCCCCGCGGCGCCTTTGGCGCGGGGCCGGTCTGTATCGAGGTGCGTCTGGTCCGCGGGGAGAAAACCTCCGGCCAACCGCTTCGAGTTTGCGAGGGCCGATGACGGTCGCGCCGGTGAAGAATGGGAGGGCGAAAGGCGGCCAGATCGGCGCCCCTGGACTGCGCAGATGGATCAGGCGCATGGTTTGGGCGGCGCTCCCTGCGCTGGTGGCGAGCTTGGCCTTGACGCGGCCGGGCTTCCCGACTCAGGCGGTCGAGTTGGGCGACTCCTCGGTTTGGGTCACCAATCTGGCCGGCGGCCAGCCGAAAGTGGCCCGCTACAACGCCCCGATTGAGGAGTTGACCGGCGGATTCACCTTGACGGCCGGTCAGGGCGACTTCGATGTGGCGCAGTCCGGGCAGGATGTGGCGGTGACCGGGACGACGGCCTTCCGGCTGGTTGATCCGGCCGCCATGAAGTTGGGCGAGCCGGTCACCTATCCGCCGTCTGAATCGGTGCCGGGTCTGGCTCGAATGGCCGTCGGCGGCGCCGCCGCGGTGGTGGTCGGCGCCGACGGGGCCCGGGCCTGGCTGAGGCCGATCACACCGGTCAGCCACCTCGACCTCGCCGCCGACCCGCCGGACCTGGATTTTTCCGGGGCGACGGGCGGGCTCGGCGGCGAAACCGGCCCCGCTGTTGATGCTGAGTCCAAGACGGACTTCAGCGCCGACCGGGCGGCCTGCGCCGACAGCTGCGGCAGCCGGATCGTCATGGCGCCGGACGGCAAAGTGTTCGCGGTGGCGCCGGACGGCCGGATCATCCAACTCTGGCTGGAAGGGCGCGACCCCGGCGGGCAAAGTCCATCGGAGCGGGTGCGGACTCGGGACCTGGGGCGCGTCGACTGGCCGGCCGTCGCCGGCAGCGCCTCGGTCGAACCAAGCGACGGCATCAGCGCTGTCACGGCCCTGGGAGACCACGTCTACGCCCTGTCCGGGACAATCCTGGCCTGGGACGGAGGCGCGGTGGACTTGGGCGCTTACGGCCCGGCGGACTCGCTCAAGTTGCAGACCCCGGCCGCCAACGCCGCCGGCCAGCCGCCGGCTGGGGTGGTGGTCGCAACTGCGGAGGCGCTGCTGTTGATCGGGCCCCGGGGCCAGGTGACGGAATGGAAGACCGGCAACCGGGGACAACCAGCCACACCGACCGCAGCCGGCGACTGCGTGCACGCCGCCTGGGCGGCTGGTCCCGAACGGGGCGACAACTACATCGCCAGTTGCGGCGGCGCCAAGACCGCCAGCCGCGCGCTGGAGGGCCTCGGCGAGGGCGCGCGTGTCGTCTTCCGCGTCAACCGCCTGACGGTGGTCCTCAACGACGTCCAAGACGGCCGCCTCTGGATGCCCCTCCAAGACGATCAGGTGCGCGCGGTGCTGAATTGGGACCAAATCGACCCGAAGCCCCTTCAGGCCGAGGAGCCGGCCGCCGCCGCCGTCAGAGACCGGGAATCAGACTGCGGCGATCAGGCCGGCGAACTCGCCGCCCGAGAAGACGAATTCGGCGTCAGGCCAGGCACGAGCGCCGTCCTGACCGTGCTTGGCAACGACTCGGCCTCCGGGTGCGAGGCCTTGGGCATCGAGCGGATCGACGGACTGGACCCCGCCAGCGGCCGCGCCGAGCCAGTCCTGGCCGGCCGTGCCATCCAATTCACCCCGGCGCCGGGCCTCACCTCGGCGCGTTTCACTTACACCGTGTCTGACCTGGGCGGTCAGACCGACACGGCCGCAGTGGTGGTCACCGTTTCCGACACAGCCAACCGGCCCCCGGCCGTCCCGGCCCAGCCGCTGCGGCTGGCCATGGAGCTTGGCGCGCAGGCCACCTACCGGGCGTTGGAGGACTTCATCGATCCGGACGGCGACCCGCTGGTGCTGGCAGGGGCGGCCACGGATGATCCCGACCTGCGTGTCTCCTGGCATCCAGACGGCGCCGTGACCGTCATGTCAGCGAACGGGAGCCCCCGCACCGCCGCCGTCCGCTTGGCGGTGACGGACGGTCTGGGGGCCGCCGCTAGCCCTGCGACCTTGAACGTGGAACTGGTCGAGCCGGGAACTTTGGTTCCGGCCGCCGATGCCGTCAAGGCTGACACCGCAGTCGGCCAGACCGTCACATTGGACTTGCGCCAGGCGCTGCGGACTGGTCATCTGGCGGCGCCGGTGTTCGCTTTGGACGGCCAGGGCGACCCGCTGACCGAGGCGAAGCTCGATCCTTCGACTGGCCAGCTGTCTTTCACCGCCTCAGTGGCCAACACCTATTCGCTGGCGGTGACCATCTCGACAGGAGTTCACGCGGGCGCTGAAGTCGGCGCTGACACAGGCGCCGACGCCGGCGTTGGCGCGCAGGCCAACGCGGCTGCTGGCGTTGAAGCGGGCGGGGGCGCGGCGACCAGCTCGGGAGCAGGCGGCGGCAAGGACGCCGGCGCCGGCCGGATGGTGGCCCGGATCGATGTCGCCGAAGTGGGCGAACCCGCCCTGGTGGCGGTCCTCGACACGGTCTATGTCCGTCCGGGCCAGCCGACTGTGATCGACCCGTTGGCGAATGACGGCATCGGCGCCCGGGAAGTGGCGCTGCTGCGAGACTTCCGGCTGCCGGAGAGTCCCGGCCTCAGCGCAGTGCCGTTAGGCCACCAACACCTCGAGATCGCCGACAATGGCGGCCAGGGCAGCGAAGACATCGGCTACACCGTCACCGCTGGTGGCGTCACCGCCAACGGCGTCATCAGGGTTGTTCACGCTGCGGCCGGTCCCGGTCAGGACCCGGTGGTGACTCCCCAGACGCTGACGGTCCGGGCCGGGGGAGTGGTCACCATCCCGGTCCTCGAGCACAGCTTCGACCCCGATGGCGACACGCTATCGATTGCCGCCGCCATGATCGAGCCCAGCCCGCCTTGCGGCAAGGTCTACGCCTCCGGGCGCTCGGTTCGCTACCAGGCGCCGCCGACCCCCTGTCCAGAGCCGGTCACCGTGGCCGTGCCGGTGGTGGATGACGCCGGCGGCTCGGCCCTGGGCCGCTTCACTGTGGCGGTCCACCGATCGAACGCCGCCAAGGCGCCGCCCCAGCCGCTCGACCTTACCGCGCGTGTCTTTCAGGGCCAGGAAGTGACCATTGCGGTGCCGCTGACTGGGATCGACGTGGACGGCGACGGTGTCTCCCTCCTCCAAGGGCTTGACATCTATCCCCAGAATGGCACGATCACCGAGATCGGCCCGGACTACATCAAATACCGGGCCGGGCAGGACCAGTCGCCGGGCTCCGAAGTCTTCGTCTACGCGGTTGAGGATTGGGCGGCCAACCGGGCCACGGCATCGGTCACCGTGGGAGTCGCGGCGCCGGGCGATGGCGCTTTCGGGGTGGTGGCGCGGGACGACAAAGCCACCGCCCGGCCCGGCAAAGTGCTCGAAGTCCCGGTGTTGGCGAACGATGTCGACCTGGCCGGCCAAACCGCTCCGGAATTCTGCGCGGACGAGCCGCCTAGCTGGTCAAGCGACCTGCTGCGGGCGCAGACGGACCCGGCCACGGGCCGTCTGATTGTGCTCTTGCCCCCCGAGCCGGGCCAATACCAGGTGGTTTATCACGCCTGCGGGCGGGGCGGCGATCATGATTCGGCGTCCCTGAACCTGACCGTCGATCCGGCCGCGCCGGTGGTTCCGCCCCAGGCCAAAGACATCGTCTCGCCGCCGCAGGCGACCATCGACAAGGCGTCCGTGGACATCGACGTGCTGCGAACCGCCTACAACCCCTCCGGACTGGTCTCCGACCTGGAGTTGTTCCTGCCTCAGGACGCCGGCGGCCAGGCGGTCTTGAAGAATGCGTCCGAGGTGACTGTCACCCTCCAAGACGACTTGCCGACGATCGTCTTCTACGGGCTGCGCAACACCGACGCCGAAGCTCGGGGCGCCACCGCCTACGGATCGATCACGGTGCCACCGATCTCCCGACCGCCCTATCTGCGTCCGGATGTCGCGCCGATCCGCGTGCCGGCGGGAGGGGAGACGGTCATCGATCTGGACGTGTTCGTGGCGGTGGCACGCGGTCGGGTGGGCGCCTTCCTGTTCGACCCGTCTGGCGGGGCGGACGGGTCTGGCGGGAGCGGCCGGCCGGACGTGGAGGACGGAACCGGCGGCGGCTCCGGGCCGAGCGCAGGCGACTCGACGGGTGGTGTTGACCAGAAAGCGGGTGCCGCAGCCGGCGGGTCCTCTACCGGCGGAGCCTCGACTGGCGGAGCCTCGACTGGCGGGGGACAGTCTCTGAGCGGTGACGCCGGGGGCGGCCTGACCGCGCGACATGGCCGGGCTGTTGCCGCCAACGCGGGGCGAGGCATCGGCTACGCCCCTGACCGCGACCATGCCGGGCCGGACCGGATCGAGTTCTGGGTGGCCGACACGGCCGACTCCGCGGATCCCTTGCTGAAGAAATCAAAGCTCTGGCTAGACGTCTTGGTCACCCCGGACTCAGACAGTCGGCTCAGTTTCCAGGACCCCACACCCCAGGTCGAGCGCGGTGGCTCGAGGACCATCGATCTGGCTGATTTCGTGCGCGTGGACGGCGCCCCGCCGGGCGATCCGGGCCTGATCAGAGTGGGTCCGCTGGACACGTCGGCTTCCGGTTTGGAGGTCCGGCGTTCCGGGACCGCGGTCACCATCGAGGCGGGGTTGGAGGCGACGGTTGGCGATCGCGCGGCCATCGCTTTGACCCTGGCCTATGGCGGTGGCGCCGCTCAGACCGGCTTCAGACTAAGCGTCGCAGTCATCGAGACCAAACTGCCGGCGGTCAAGCCGAACGCCCCCGCCCAGGTCAAAGTGGCGCGCGGCCAGGCCCAGGCCGTGCCCGTCCTGGCCGGCGTATTCGACCCGTGGGCCAACCAAGAGCCCGCCCGCCTCGAGGCAGTGGTGGCCACCGGGGAGGTTGGCGCCAGCGTGTCCGGCCAATCGATCACCGTCACCGCCCCCGCGGCCCAGGGCGGCGCTGCGACCGGGAGCGCCACAGGTGGGAACGCCACCTCCGGGAACGCCGCCGCCGCAGTTAGTTTTGTGGTGGTCGATGCCGCCGGGAGACGCCAGACCGGACGTTTCCCGGTGGTGGTTCGCGACAAACCAGCCGCGCCCGGGGCGGTCACGGCCGTGCCCGGCAATCGGGGCGAAGCGCTCGTCAGCTGGGCGCCGGTGGTGGGTCCGGCCGCCGGCGGCGAACCAGTCCAGTCCTACCGAGTCACGCTGGCCGGGGCCGACTGCGAAGAGGCGCCGGCCGACCGGCTGTCGTCGCGTTGCCGGATGAACTCGTTGGCCTACGGCGTCCGCTATCGCGTCGAAGTCAGGGCCCGCAACGCCATCGGCGAATCGGACCGTCCCGGGGTCGGCGTCCTCGACTATGACACCACCCCCGATCCGCCGCTGGCCGGCCAGGCCGTGGCGGGGAAGAACCGGATCGACTTGAACTGGTCGCCGCCGCCTGTTCCAACCGGAGCCGTCGACCACTACACGGTGACCTGCAACGGGGCCGTGGTCGGCGCAACGGTCAGGACCACCCGCCTGACGGTGACAGGCCTCGGCGCGGGTGTCACCCAGTCGTGTTCGGTCCAAGCCGTCGGCCGCAAGGGCGCCAGCGCCGGGGCGGCCTTCGAGCCCTGCACGCCCTACGGCGAACTAGACCAGCCGGCGCCGCCAACGGTGTCCTGGGCCGACGAGGAGTCGGTCAATGTCGCCTGGGAGGAGGTGGCGAACGCCGGTGTCCCCGTCGCCTACACGCTGGTGGCGAACGGAAGTCCCGTCGGCGGCTGCACGGCCACGCCCTGCGCGGTGGCGTTGGCGCCGGGTGAGGTCGCGACCTTTGCAGTTCGCGTGGCCAGCGAACAGGCGGATATCGGCGCGAAGACATCCAGCCCGGCCGGGCCGCTGCGCCAGGGCCCGGCGGCCCTGGAACCTTTGCCGGAACCCGTGCTGGCGGTGGAGGCGGCGGCGGGGAGTGACGAACCGGGCGGTCTGGTCGGGGCCGCCGATCAGACCAGTCCGCCCTGGGTTGGCGTCGTCTGGCCTGAACAGCCGGTTCGGCCCGGATTCGATGTCGTGGCCGAATGGTATTTCGACGGCCAGCGTCTGAGCAGCGCGCTCACACGCTTCGGCGGCCTTACCGCGGGAGTTCACACCGCCCAGGTTGTCTATTGCCTGGCCTCCCACGGGAGTGTGCCGCTGGTCAGCGGTTTCCCCGCCGGCCGGCTGTGCGCCCAATCCCCGCAGGCCCGAATCGAGGTCGCGCCGGCCGCAGTTGGAGGGGCCGCTCCTGGCCTGCAAGGACTCACCGCGATCATGGCCGGACGTTCGGACGTGGATTCATCGGCCGGTCCTGGAGTGCCCGGAATGGTCTGGCTCGGGCCGGGCGCCGCCTGGACTGCCGTCACGCGCGCTGGCGCCACGACCATTCGGCAGACCGCCGCCCGGGCCGCCGCCTGGCTGGCCGCGGTGACGGCCGCCGCGCAGATTGCCGCTCGGGCCGCCGTCACGATCACCGCACGGACGAGTGCCCGCGCAGTCGCGGGCGCCGCCGCCAAGTTGCGGTTCGAAACCGAGGATGAGGATGAACATGGAGCATCAAACCGCTGAGGGCTTTGCCCGGGAATTCGCCGCCTTGGGCGCCGCGGTCGCTGACGCCGTGCTGGGGAAGGCCGGTCCGGTCGCGCTGGTGCTGACGGCCATGCTGGCGGGAGGCCATGTGCTGCTAGAGGACGTGCCCGGCACCGGCAAGACCTCGCTGGCCAAGGCTCTGGCGGCAGCCGCCGGCGTCAGCCACGGCCGCGTCCAATTCACGCCCGACCTGCTGCCCTCGGACTTGATCGGGGCGACCATCTACGACCAACGCAATGGACATTTTGAATTCCGGCCGGGGCCGGTGTTCAGCTCGGTCTTGCTGGCCGATGAGATCAACCGGGCCAGTCCCAAGACCCAGTCCGCACTCCTAGAGGTGATGGAGGAGCGCCAGATCACGGTTGACGGGGTCAGCCACCCGGCGCCCACTCCGTTCGTCGTGATCGCCACCCAGAACCCGGTCGAGCAACTCGGCACCTACCCGTTGCCGGAGGCCCAACTCGACCGCTTCCTGATTCGGACCACGCTGGGCTATCCCGACCACGCGACCGCGGTCAGATTGATGCTGGAGTGCCAGCGGCTGGACCGGTCTGCCGGCCTGGGCCCGGCGGCGCCCGCCGGGCGGATCGCCGAACTGGGCCGATTGGCGACGCAAGCCCAAATGGCGCCGTTGGTGGCGGACTACATAGTTGCTTTAGTGGAGGAGACCAGAACCGATCCGAGGTGCGATTTGGGTGCCTCCACCCGCGGCGGCCTGGCGCTGGCCCGGTGCGCCAAGGTCTACGCGATGGCCCACGGTCGCCCGTACGTGACCCCCGGCGATGTCAAAGCGCTGGCCCCGGCCGTTCTGACGCACCGGTTGATCATCGCGCCGGAGGCGCAGATCGACGGCGCAAAGGCCAGCGACGTGCTCGCCGACGTGCTCGGGCGGGTGCCGGTTCCGGCAGTCGGCGGCCGCGACCCGGCCGCGGCCACGGCCTAGAGCGTGGAAACGGCCATGCCCGAAGAGCGCCGCCGTCGAGGCGACCCGGCTGCGCCCGAGCGGCGTCGCGGACGCGCAGACCCCTGGGGCTGGGTGGCATTGGCGGCGGCGATGGTCAGCTTCGCGATCGGTTGGCTCCTGGGCTGGCCGGAGCTGGCGGTGCCGGGAGGGGCGATCCTGGGCCTCTTCGCGGCCGGCTCGGTGGCTAGTTTGGGCCGCCCCAAGTTGACTGTGACCTTGCGGGCGCAACGCCGTCGGGTGGCGGTGGGCGGTCAGGCGGGTGTGAGCTTGGTGATCGCCAACACCGGAGGGCGGCGCGCCGGGCCGAGCAGTCTGACCGTGCCAGTCCAACTGCGCGGTACGGCTCAGGTCGGCGAAGGCAGAGGCTCTGAGCGCTGCGCGCCAGTCCGTCTGCGCGCCCTGGCCGCAGGCCAAACGGCCGTGACCGATGCCGCCATCGCAGCCCGGCGCCGGGGCCTGCTGCGAATCGGCCCGGTTCGGGCTCTGCGGGGAGACCCATTCGGCCTGGTGGCTCGGGTTTTCGATTGGGGATCGGCCTTGGAGATCGCCGTCTACCCACCCTGGGTTCACCTCCCCGCAGGGCTCACCGGCCAGTTCAAGGACCTTGAGGGCAAACCGATTGGTCAGACCGCCGAGCCTGATGTCACCTTTCACTGCCTCAATCCTTACCAGGAGGGCGACGATATCCGGGCGATCCACTGGCGATCATCGGCGCGTCTGGGACGGCCGATGGTGCGTCAATCGGAGGACACCCGCCGGGGCCGCCTGGCTTTGGTGGTTTCGACCGGCGCCCTCGACTACGGCGGCGAGGAGGATTTCGAATTAGCGGTGGCGGTCTACGCCTCGATTGGCCTGGCGCGCCTGAGACAAGCAGGCGAACTGGCCGTGTTCGCGGGCGCGGAGCGCCGGCGATTCGGCCGCGATGACGCCGGTCGGCTGCTCGACCAAGCCGCCGGAATCGTCCTGGCCGGGGGCCAGGGTCTGAGTGCGGCGGCAGCGGCCGCCGAGGTGCGCCGCGCGCTGCCGGGTGTCACTTCGGTGGTGCTGGTGACCGGAGGTCGGCCGACTGCCAGCGAGTTGACGGTCATGGCGGCCGGGCTGCCGGGTCAGGCCAGCCTGGTGGCGCTGTGCTGCCAAGTCGTCGCCTCGGCCAAGGCCCAGGCGGGAGTCTCGCCTGAGGACCACTGCGGTGGCCGCCAAACCCTCGGCCGGGCGGGGCGGCTGCGCCTGGTCGGAGTCAGCCAACTCAGTCAACTGCCCGGGCTGGCGTCGCTCTGGGAACGGGTGTGAGAGGTTTCGACGCCCGGCGGTGGGTGGACGGCGGGATCGTGGCCGCGTTGGTCGGCTTGGCCCTGGCGCCGCTGGGGCCGGTCTTTGTTGGCGTGGGTTGTTCTTGGGCGCCGTTCTTGCGACCGGCCGGCGGCGGTCTCATCCTGGGCGCGGCCGGAGCGGCTCTGGGCGCCTGGCGGCGCTGGCAGCCGCTGGAGACGGTGGCGGTGTTGACTGGCGCCTATCTGGTGTTGGGGCCGGCTCTGGCCGCGCCGGAGTTGGCCTTCGGCGGCCTGTTGCCGACCTGGCCGGCTGAACGTTGGCTGGTGACCGGAGCGACTGCGGTCTGGCAGCGTCTGCTGACGGCGCCGGCGCCCGTCGGCTGGGGTGGCGGCTTCGGTCTGGCGCCGTTTGTGCTCGCCTATGTCGGCGCGGCGGCGGCTGTCTCAGTGGCGCTGCGCGCCAAGTGCGGGCGGGGCGCGTGGGCGGCCTTGGCGCCATTGGCGACGGCTGCGGCAGCGGTCGCGCTGGGAACCGCCAAACCTGTCGCCGCCGTACCGTTTGGGCTGGTCACAGGCCTGGGTTCGGTGGCTTGGGCGGCATCGAAACGCCAGACCTTGGCCCTGCGCCGCCCCCTCGCCATGGCGTTGACGGTGGCCGTGGCTGTGGCCGGAGGGATCGGGGCGGGCGCGCTCGTCGGCCACCGCCACCGGCTGGTGGTCCGCGAGCAGGTCCAGGCGCCATTCGACCCTCGCGACCACCCCAGCCCGCTCAGCTCTTATCGGCGCTATCTCAAGGCCGACCGCAAGGCCGAGGTGATGCTGGAAGTCGGTGGTCTGCCCCTGGGCGGCGTGGTCAAGCTCGCCGTCATGGATCGCTTCGACGGGATTGTCTGGAACGTGACCGGCGGCGGCCGGGGCGAAGCGTCGGGGAACTTCACCCGGATGCCCCAGGGCGTCATCGGATCCCCGAGCGCGGACGTGGCCACGGACCCGGTTGGCGGCCCGGCGGGGGAGACCCACTCCGTCGAGTTGACCAGCCATGACCTGGAGACGGTGTGGCTGTATTCGATTGGTGAGCCGGTGGGCCTCGCCTTCGCGGGCGCCCAGGCCGAAGCCATGGCCAGCGCCGTCCGCCTGGCCCCGGCCAGCGGCGCGTTGGTCTTGGCGCCGTCGGCCGCTGCGACCGCGCAGACCCGGACCGGCTTGTCGGGGCAGACGGCGGCCCTGGACGCGATCACCTACACCTTGGAAACGGTTTGGCGGCCGTATCGGCCGGCCGATGCCGTGATCGCGGCCGCCGAGGCGGGCACGGCCGTCTTGCCCGCCGGCGTCACGGTGCCAGCGGCCGATTTGGCCGCCGCAGCCGCCACCGCCGGGGCCGCCACCGCCGGCGCCAGGGCTCTGGCGTTGGAGCGGTTCCTCCAGGACGGCTACTACTCGGACGGTCAGATCGGTCCTGGCCAGGGAACTGGTCGGATCGAGGTGCTGGCCGGGCACGGCGCCGATCGGGTGGCCGAGCTTGTGACCGCAGACGTCATGGTGGGCGATGCCGAGCAGTACGCCTCCGCCATGGCTGTCATGGCCCGCTCGTTAGGGCTCCCCGCCAGGGTGGTGATGGGTTTCGCCCCCGGCTACGGCGAACAGGCTCAGGCCGGCGCTGGGACGGTGGGATTCGCAGGGCCCGCGTCCGGCGGCGCCGGGACGGGAGGTGGCGGGACGCGGGGCGCCGAGACGCGGGACGCCGGGACGCTGGACGCCGAGACGCCGGGCGCCGAGACGCGGGACGCCGAGACGCCGGACGCTGGGACGCCGGACGCTGGGACGCCGGACGCCGAGACGCGGGGGGCAGGAACGCGGAATGCTGGGGCGACCCGCGATGGCTGGACGGAGGATGGCGGGACTGCGACCGGCGACTGGTCGTTCACGGGTTCGGACATGACCGCCTGGGTCGAAATCGATCTGGCGGGGCTCGGTTGGGTCGGCTTCTTCCCGACGCCCAACCGCCAGGATTCTCCGCAGCGGGCGCCTGTGACGCCTGACGCGGAGCCGCAACCGCAGATGGCTCAGCCGCCCCCGGCCCAGGCCAGGCCATCCGATCCGCCGGCGGAAGACGTCACGCCGGTGCCGGTCGGCTCGGCCAGGCCGGTGGCGCCGCCACCGGTGAACACGGCCTGGGGCCCGCGACTCAGGGTCGGCGTGGGCTTGGCCGGCGTGGTCGCGCTCTTGGCCAGCGCCATCGGCCTGGCGGGCTGGGCCAAGGCTCGGCGGTGGCGCCGGCGTGAGCGCAGCGGCCGGCCGGTCGATCGGGTGGTTGCCGGTTGGACCGAACTGATCGACCGGCTGCGCGAGCTGCGTGTCCTAAGGCCAACTCCCGTCAGCGCCACCCGCATGGAAACGGCCGCCGGCGCGCCGGCGCAAGTTCGCGCCCTGGTCGCCCGACTGGCCCGAGAAGCAGACGGAGCCGCCTTCGGCGCCCGGATGGCGCCGGGCCGATCGGCGCGGGCCTACTGGCGTGATGTGGCTTTGGCCGAACGGGCCGCGAAACAAGGTCTCAGCCGTTCGCGGCGCCTGATGGCCCGCATCGGTTGGCCCAAGCCCTTCAATCGGCCAGCTTGGCGAGGCGTCAAGCCGGACCGTCCCCGCCATCAGCCGGGGCCCACGGCCAACCGAGGGTGCCCGCGCGGTCGGGCTCTGGCACGATAGGAGAATGACAGGCCGAATCATGGTTGTGGACGACGATGTCGCGCTGGCGGAGATGATCGGGATTGTGCTGACGTCTGAAGGCTATTCCGCCGATTACTGCACTGACGGGATGCAAGCTCTGACGCTGATCAGACAAACCAGACCCGACTTGGTGCTGTTGGACTTGATGTTGCCGGGGATGGACGGGATCGAAGTCTGCCGGGAGCTGCGCAAGGAGTCCGGCGTGCCGGTCATCATGGTGACGGCGAAATCTGACACCAAGGACATTGTCGAGGGCCTGGAAGTGGGGGCCGACGATTACATCCTCAAACCGTTCAAGCCGGCCGAATTGGTGGCCAGAATCAAAGCCAGATTGCGGCGTGGCCCAGTCGGCGAGCCGGAGGATGGCGAGCGCCTGCGGATCGGTGACATCGAGATCGACGTGCCCGGACACGAGGTCCGCAAGGCTGGCGTGCTGATCTCGCTGACGCCGTTGGAGTTCGACATTCTGGAGACCTTGGCCTCGACGCCGCGGCAGGTCTTCACCCGGGACATGCTGCTGAAGCGCATCTGGGGTTACCGGAACGCCGCCGACACCCGGCTGGTCAACGTCCATGTCCAGCGTTTGCGCACCAAGATCGAGACCGACCCGGAGAACCCGACGGTGGTTGTGACAGTGCGCGGCGTGGGCTACAAGGCTGGCGCCGCGCGATGACCCAGCCGGCGCGGGCGAAACGGGGCTTGATCGCCCTGGTGCGCCGGTCGCTGCAGGCCAGGATGATGGTGACGGTGATTCTGGTCTCGTCGGTGGCGCTGTTGGCGGTGGGAGTGGCGCTGACCGGACAGGTCAGGTCGGGGATTTTCAACGCCCGCGTCGATGACGTGTTGCGGGAGGCGTCGCGCCTGGCCGCGACCGCGCAGGACACCTTCGACGCCTCGACGGCGGCGTCGCCGATCACCGCCGAGACCATGGCCCGCGACACCATCGGCCAGATCTCTTCGGTCGGATCGTCGGCCAGGGCGGTGTCCTTGCTCCCGCCGGACGATGCCGGGCCGGGCGCGATTTCGGCTATCTTCACCGACCCGGATCTTTGGGAGGTCGCCTCGCCGGACTTGCGTGAGGCCGCCCGGACCGGCGGCCGCCAGGTCTGGCAGTCCGTGGCGTTGCCCACCGAACAGGGGCAGCCGACCACCCCAGGAGTGGCGGTGGCCCAGGCGGTCACGCTGATGGCGACCCAATACGTGTTGGTGATGGTCTACGATCTGGGGCCGGAGCAAGCCACCATGAGCCTGATCGCCCAGGTCCTGGCGGGTTCAGCGGTGGCGGTGGTGTTGATCGTGGTCTTCGTGACCTGGCTGGCCACGCTCCAGGCTGTGCGCCCGGTGCGCCAGGCCGCCCAGGTGGCGGCGAAACTGGCGGACGGCGCGCTGGCCGAGCGCATACCGGTCCGCGGCCACGACGAAATGGCGACTTTGGCGGCATCGTTCAACGAGATGGCGTCTTCCATTCAGAGGCATATCGACCAGCTGGAGAACCTCTCCAAGCTGCAGCGACGCTTCGTCTCCGACGTCTCCCACGAACTGAGGACGCCGCTGGCGACCATCCGAATGGCCGGCGATCTGATCTACGCGGCGCGTGACCGGTTCCCGCCGGACGTGGCCCGGTCGGCCGAACTGCTGGCGAACCAACTCGATCGCTTTGACGCGCTGCTGTCCGACCTCTTGGAGATCTCCCGGTTCGACGCCGGGGCCGCCCAATTGGACACCGAGCGGGTGGACCTCAGGGCCCTGGTCGGTTGGGAACTGGACGCGGTCGCGCCGCTGGCGGCCGATCGCGGCGTCGAGGTCGCCAGCCGCATGCCCAGCGCCCCCGCCCAAGCCGAAGTCGACTCCAAACGCATTTCCCGGATCATCCGCAACTTGGTGGTCAACGCGATTGAACACGCCACCAGTCGGGTCGCGGTCGAACTGGCCACGACTGATCGGGCCGTCGCGATCACGGTGGCGGACAACGGCTTGGGGCTGAGCGAAGACCAGGCGGCGCGGGTTTTCGATCGTTTCTGGCGGGCCGATCCGGCCCGGGCCCGGACCACCGGAGGCACCGGCCTGGGTCTGGCGATCGCGTTGGAGGACACCAACTTGCATGGCGGTTCCTTGGATGTGTGGGGCCTGGCCGGCGTCGGCGCGGTTTTCAGGTTGATCGTGCCGCGCCAGGCCGGTGGCGAACTCGGGGCGCCGCCCCTGGAGCTCGGACCGGTGTCGTCAATCCAGGATGTGCCGGAGGTGGCGCAATGAGCGCGATGAGCGCGATGAGCGCGATGAGCGCAATGAGCGCAATGAGGCCAGCCGAGCGCAAGAGCCTGTCTGGGCCGGAGCGGCGGCGCCGACCGGGACAACACGGCCTGCCTCTGGCGGCCAAACGCCATCGGGAGCGGCGCGACGCGGTCTGGGCGGGCGGCATCGTCGTCTTGTTGGTTGGCGTGCTGACGGCCGGATGCGCCACGTTGCCGCAAGCGGGGCCAGTTCAGGAGGGCCGGACGCAGGAGGGGACGAGCGAGCCGCATGTGCAGGCGGTGGCGGCGCCGCCAGCCCCGGACGCGAACCTGGACGAGATCGTGCAGGGCTTCCTCCAGGCCATGCTGGCGGGCAGTTCGGACGATTTCAGGGTCGCTCGCTCCTACCTGACCGCCGAGGCGGCGGCGGTCTGGAATCCGTTGGCGCTGGTGACGGTCTACCAATCGGGCGAGGCTCCGGTGCTGGCGGACACCGGGACGCAACTCGGCCGGATAGCGGTGAGCGTCAATCAGGTGGGGTTGGTCGATGAATCCGGCCGCTACAGCGTGCAGGAGTCGCGGCCATGGTCTGAGACGCTGTCCTTGAGTCAGGATCAGGACGCGCAGTGGCGCATCTCCGACTTGCCGGACGGGATCGTCATCCCGGCCGATGTGTTTAAAGGCGACTACGTGCCCACGCGGGTCTATTTCCCTTCGGCGGATGGCCAGTTCTTGGTGCCTGACCAGCGGATGTTCTCCCGTGCCAGCGCCGCCACGGCGGCCGTGCAGGAGTTCTTGGCCGGACCGCCGCCGTACCTGACCGGGGCTGTCCGCGCGGTGGTGCCGGCGGGGACGCGGTTGATGACGGACACGGTCAAGGTGACTGATCGGGTCGCCGTGGTGAACCTGTCCAGCGCCATCTCGCGGGCCTCGGAGACGGCCCGGGCCACGGTGCTGGCCTGCTTGAAGTCTTCGCTGACGGCTTTGCCGACGGTTGACTCGGTGCAACTGCAAGTCGAGTCGGTGCCGCTTGACGCCGGTTCGGCGGCAGGCCTGGAAATTGATCCGCAGGGCGTGGAGGGTCCGTTCTACCTGGGCGAGGCCGGGATTTGGCGTTATGACGATGGTCAAGCCGCCCTGATCGAGGGAACCGAGGCCGCCACCGCCTGGCAGTCCTTGGCGGTCGACCATTCGCTGGGGCGCATGGCCGGGTTGGCGGATGGCAAGATCAGCCTGATCGACAAGATCGGCGAGGCGCCGCGGGTCTTGGAGAGCCCCGAGGGCGTGGGGGAGTTCACGGCCCAGCCCGCCTTCGACCGCCTGGGTTGGATTTGGGCCGCTGCCGACGATGCCGTTGTCGCTTTTAGCGCTGAAGGCGAGCCGTTCAGGCTGGGGTCGTCTTGGTTGGACGGCCGTCGAGTGGTGGCCTTGGCGCCAGCCCGCGACGGCGCGCGGTTGGCCGTCGCTCTGGCCGCCGGCGATCGAATCGAGTTGCGGGTCAGCGGCATTGTCCGGGGCGACCGCGCCGCGCCGTGGCGTCTGACTGGTCCGCTGACCGTGGGCGAGGTGGCCGGCGGCTTGGGCTCGCTGTCATGGGCCGATGACGTGTCGCTGGCTTTCCTGACCGCTTCGAGCACAGCCGAGGAGTTGGTGCCGGCGGTGTTCACGGTCGGCGGCGACATCGACTACCTGAAGCAGCCGACCGATCCGCCGATCAGCCTGGCGGCCGGGCGCGGGCAGACTGAGATTTACGTCGCCGGCCGTTCGGGCGGGTTGTTCGCCTACTCGCCGCAACGGCGGATCTGGGCGCCGTTGGCTTCCGGCGCCGGAGCGGTGGCGCTGGCGCCATGAACACAGCGCCCGCGCCGCCCAGCGGCGCCGCGACGATCACCGCCGACGGGTGCGGCGTGGCGACCGCGCTGGTGTCGCGGTGGGGGCGCTGGTGTCGCGGCGAGGTCCCCGGGTCCGAAGCCCGGTCGGCGCGGTTCTTGGGGGGCGGATGGCCTTGGGGCCAGGTCGGCCAGGGGCGTGCGGCGGCCCCGGCTGTCTCCAGGGCTATGGCCTGAGACTGCCGCGATGAAGGTTGTGACGTGGGCAAACGGGCGGTGAAGGCGCTCCGGGCGGCGGCGGACCTGGTCTGGCCGGCCGATTGCGCGGGTTGCGGTCGCGAGTTGGCCAATCCGCTTTGCCCTAGCTGTCGCCTGGCCCTGTTGGGGCCGGTCGAGCGCCGCGAGCAAGGCGCGCCCCGTCTGGTGCCGGCCGATGGCGGCCCGGCCCTGCCGACTTGGTCTTCGGCGTGGTATTCGGGGGAGGTGCGGCGCGCCATCGTGGCCTGGAAACGTCAGGGTCGCGGCGAGTTGGAACACGAACTGAGACGGGCGATCGCCAGGACGGCGGAGGCGGTGGCGCGGGTGCTGGCCCCAGTCAGCCGAGAAGTGGCCGTGGTGCCGGTGCCATCGCGCCTGGTGAGGCGCCTGACCCGGCGGTTCGCCGGCACCGCCGTTCTGGCGGTCGCGGCGACCCAGGCCCTGGCCGGGGCGGGACTTGAGGCCAGCTACGCCGATGTGTTGCGCCGGACGGCCACCAGCCGCGAGCAAACAGGCCGTTCTTTGCGCGAGCGCGCCGCCGGGCGCGAGGGCACCACCTTGGTCAAGCGCCTGCCGCCGGCGCCCTGCCTGCTGGTGGACGATGTCCTGACCACCGGAGCGTCCTTGCTGGACGCCGAACGGGCGCTGGCGCGGGCGGGCGGCGCCACCCTCGGCGCTGTGGTCTTGGCGGTCAGCCCGGCCGCCGCGTCGCACCTTGGCATGGTCGCAGACACGGGCGCCGGGCCCGCCTGGGTGGCCAGGCGAATGAGCTAACGTTGTTAGGAGAACAGGCGGCCCTGGGCGGGTCGCAACGGCCGTTCCGGACGGCTCGGGGGTGTTTCCTCGGGCGGGTCGGACACCAACCGCTAAGGAGGTCAATTCTTCCCCGGCAGCATTCGAATGCTGTTCCCCTGTTATTACCCAGCCCATCGCCCAAGGGTGGCTTCGCCGCCCAGCACACACCGATTGGAAGGCCAAGGAAAATGGAGATTGTCGTAGCCGGCCGTCATGTTGAAGTACCTGATCGTTTCCGCGAGTTCGCCACCGGGAAACTGACCAAAGTCGCCCAGTACGATTCCCAGGCGCAGTTGGTGCAGGTTGAAGTGGTTCATGAGAACAACCCTCGCCAGGCCGAAACCGCCGAGACAGTCGAGATAACCGTCCGCGGCAAGGGCCCGGTGGTGCGGGCCGAGGCTTCGGCGGCGGATATGTTCTCTGCCTTCGACGTCGCCATGGGCAAGCTGATGCAGCAGGAGCGCCGGGCCAAGGACCGCCGCAAGTCGAAGCACAAGATGACCCGCCGCCAAGCCCAGAGCTTCGACCAGGCGTTGTTCTCCCGCAATTCGGGCGCCACCGACGCCCCGGCCGCATTGGCGCCTCCGGCCCCGGCCCCAGTGGTTGACGCCGAGGTGGTCGCTGACGACCACGCGGCCAAGAAGCCTGCCGCCGGGCCGGTCAAGGAGTCAACCTTGGCGGATTCCCCGGTCGTGATCCGCGAGAAGGTCCACCAGGCCAGGCCCATGAACGTCGAGGAGGCGATCTACGAGATGGAGCTGGTGGGACACCCCTTCTTCCTCTTCGTCGACTCCGATTCGGGTCTGCCCTCGGTCCTCTACCACCGCCACGGCTGGACCTACGGCGTCCTCCGCCTAGAGACCTCCTCCTCCTAACCCCCCCACTACGCAAGGGGACGGTGATTGTGCGTAGTACGCACAATCACCGTCCCCTTGCGTGCCCGCCTGGGACCGTTGGCGGGGTGGCGCGGGCCGGAATCAACACAATCACCGTCCCCTTGCGTGGTCGGTGGGGGTGGGGTGACTGTTCGGATCAACTGCGTAGGGCTACTCAAAACGCTTTATCGTCGTTGGCGGATGTGGGCTCGGTGTCATAATGTGGTTTTTCGTCACGAGACCGAGGTCGTGATCGCCCATCACGAGCGTTCGCACTGATCCCGCCTGGTCTTCCCCGGAGGTCAGACGTTTCCAGGCGGAATCTGGCGACCGAGGTCCGGCTCTAGTCCGAAGGTGGTGCTCGTAGTTTGAAGTCGCGTGCCCGCAGTGGTTTGGCCGTGCTCATGGCCGGAGCCCTGGTGGCGGTCTTCACCGTTCCCAGGGGCGCCTCGGACGCGACGACCCCGGCGGGCGAAATCGGCACTCCCGGGAACCCGACCAACGCCTTGACTGTGAACGTCCAGGAGATCGCGCAATCAGACAACGGATCTTCCATAGTCTTCAATCTGACCGAATACGGCGACTTGGACTGGTTCCACCTCACCGGCATCCCGTGTTCATCTCCGTATTTCAACACCTCCCTCAGTCCCCAGCCGTTTGACTACTGTGCGACAGCCGGCGGCGATGGCTATGTCGGGCGCGAGGGCGGCTACCGCTCGGTGGCCAAGAACGGCGCCACCGCCTTGTCCTGGGCGGTGCTCAACGACTCGAGCCCCTCGCCGCCGGGCACGGCCTACCGCGCTGTTTACGAAGGTTCCGTCAGCCCGGTCACGTACGCCTGGGATTCGCCCGCGGGCTCCTGGGACGATGAGTACGATGTGTCAGCCGCGACGGACTACTGGAACGACAGCGACGCCGGAAACGACTACACCCACGCCCCGCAGTATTCGGGAAATCACCTCGAGGGGGCGTTTTACGACCCGAATCAATCCCAAGCCGCTGGCTCAAGTACCTACGATCAAAACGGATATGTGATTGAAGTCGCCTACGACGCTTCCCAGGACCGGGTGCTGAGGTTTGTCGCCGGAGCCCTCCAAGCTTCCGCGCAAGTCGACATCACGGCCACCGATTCCAGCGGCAACCCGCTGGACACCGCAGTCCCCTTCTATCCGGTCACCCTCGCGGCCGGTTCGGACAAAGCGAACGCCCTCTACACGGTCTTCATCCCGGCCGGCCACGGGGCCAAGATCACCGCCACCCTGACCGCCGCCACCAACGAACAAGGCCACTTGACGCTGGGCGCGGCCGCGCTCTCGGCGGCCAACCTGGCCTTCGAATCTGGCCTGGAGCGCCCGGTCAACGTCGACATCCTGGAGGCGCCCGCGGTCTTCAACCTCTCCGATCCCGGCGAAACCGGTTTTGTGGCCCGCGGCGACCCTCGCTTCCTGGTCGACGGCTGGTTCCACGCCTACCTGCGTGAGCAGGGGTCAAGCCTCAGGTACACCTACAACTACTACGACGGTGGCCCGGGCGCATCGCTGACTCACCCAGCGTTGTGGTGGCCCGCCAACGCCGCCTGCTCGTCATACCGTACGGGCGTCCACTCCGCCCCGCCCAACCACGAGAACCCCGGCCTCGTGGCTGCCGACACCGCACCTGATGCCGAGGTCACCCGGGAGGAGTATCCCCCCTACCAGGGTCTTTGGCCGGGGGCATTTGGTTACGCGGGCCTTCAAAACAACAGTTACTACGACCCGGATGGTGATCCTCCCACCACACCCCCCGATCCTTCCTTCGGCGGCGCGGTGGGCACCGAGTGGTGCACCGACCAGGGGATGGCGAAGGTCGCAATCAGTTCTCCCGTGGACGTCGACCGCTACTTGTACGTCTTGATCGGTGCTTTGGGCGGCGATCCCTATGCCGAGGCCACCTTTGGCGGGTCCCAGGCCGAGACCACCCCGATTCCCGCCACCACAGATCTGAACGCCGATCCGACTATGAAGCTCTTCCGGGTGCTGGTCCCGGCGGGCGCCACCGGCGAGGTGGTTTTCAAGATGGCTGATGCCATCACCGACGCCAAGTTGATCGTCGGCGGCCTCAGCATCCAGCGCATGCCGGATTGGGGCTCGTGCCAACTGCCCAGAGATTTCCCGGGCTGGGACCAATTCTTGACCTGGGAAGGGTCGGATGACGTGGCGCTGGCCCCCTACTTCCAGCAGTTCCAGTTCCGGGCGCTCCTCAACTCGATCGATCCGCTGCCCCCTAGTTCGGTATTCGACCAAGGGCGATTGACCGCGGCCTATTGCGAGGCCATCGCCTGGCCGACCGGTCCGCCTCCGGTCGGCGCGCCTTTCGACCCTGAGGGCGACCCGCTGCCGGACACCCCAGACCAGCACCCGGACCAGAACGGCTACGGCGAAGACAACGAGCACGACCAAGACGGCGACGGCGATCCTGACGGGTCGTTCGTCCAGGAGGACGACGAGGATCAGACCGGAGACGGCGACGAGAACGGCAATTGGTCGCCAACAGACGCGGGGACGCTCCACCAGCCCATGATCAGTCTGACCAAGCGAGCCTTCACCTGCCAGGATGACACCGAGGTCACGACTCCCAACACCCTCTTGGACACCGCTAGCCCGCCGCCGTGCCAGCTAGAGGCGGCTGAGGGCGCCATGGCGGCGGGCACAACGGTCTACTGGCTGTTCACGGTCGAGAACATCGGTTTGTTCGGAAAGTTCACGCCCGGATTGGATCCAACCGATCCGAATTACGATGAGGACACCAACGGCTGGGTGACCGACCAGGTGGGCAGCGGGACCGCCGAGCCTGTTTGCGCGTTGACCTGGAAGCGCACGGCCCTGAGCCCCGAGACCTATGCCCCGGGAGCGCTCGCAGTCGACCCGATTTGGCCGGGAGAGGCCCGTTCCTGCTTCTATTCGGGGGTGATCGGGTGAAGCACGCCCTGGTGGTCGCGCCCGCTGACCCCAACCCGACCCTGGCCGAATTGGCTTGGGCCGGCTTGCGCCGCAGCGCCCGCTGGGTCAGGGCCGTGGCCCGTTCCGCCGGCCCGAGGCGCTCCACCGGCCACGTCCGGGCCGCGGCCGGCTCGCGTCATCTGGCCCCCGAACCCGGGTCGTTGCGCCAAGCCATCGTCTGCGGCTCGGCTGTGACATCCCCGCGCACGATGCCGTCTGCTCACGTCCGCCCCGCCTCTGCCGGCTGTGCCCCGGCGCGGCGATTGGCCACACCGCTGCGGGTCCTGTGGCGCCGTCCGGCTTTCGCGGCGGCGCTGGCTGGAACTGTGGCCGCGGCCTTGCCGCTGGCTTTGCTGGCGGGCGGCAACGCCCACACCTTCGGGCTTTGGCGCGGAGGCGTGGAAGTCGAGGGCGGCTGGGTGGCGGCCGGCGATTTGGACGCCCAATCGGACGGCTGGAAGAGCTGGACGCAAACGCAGAAGGTGGGGGATCCCGGAACCGGCTGGGTGCCGGCCGGGCAGTGGGGCAATTGCTTGGTCCCGCCAGAGCCGGCCGCCCCTGACTCCTGCGGGGATCCTACTGACGGCTTGCCCTTGAGCGCGTTCAAGGCCCAGGCCGGAGACCGGATCGAGTTGGTGGGCGAGTTCGCCACCGAGCTGGCCGGCGACAACATCGCCGCCGTGGTCAAGGTCGATTGGGCCGCCAGCCCGGCGGCCGAGGCGACCGCGACCTACACGCTCAAGGCCAAGGGCAGCGCCGACGCGGCTTTCACCGACATCACCGGCGGTAGCAGTGGCAACCCGGAGTCAGGCGTGGGGGACCCTGTGACCGTGGCGACGGTTGGCGCCGCCGCCAACCTCAGCGCTGGCGGTAGCGGCGCGGTAGCTGTGCTTCCCAATGGGATACACAAGCACGGGGCCGTCTTGTGGCAAATCACAGTCGCGGTCGAATTCACGGGCAATCGAGCCCTCAACCCAGCCCAGGCGGCTTATCCCTACAACTGGGTCGATCCTCTGGCCCAACCGTTGAATGATCCCCCGTCGTTCGTCTTGCCTCAGCTGACCTGGGACCTTGAGCAGGTGCGCCAGGGCGAGGGCTGGGGGGTAGACCTGTCATGAGCGCCCGTCCCGCCCCCAGGCCTTCGGCCCATGTCCGCCCCGGGCGGCCGCGTTCACGCGGGCGCATGTGGGCGGGAGCGATCGCCTTGGCGGTGGGTTTGAGCGCGGCCATCCCAGCGGCCCAGGCTCTGTGGCATGACCCGGACACATTGCCGGCGGTGACGTTTCCGCGCGGGGCTGTTGGATTCGCCGCCACCCGTGACTACCCCGGGAATCTTGGCGACCCCGCCGACCAACGGCTCAAGGACTCTCTGTCTCTGACCGATCCGAACGCCAAGGCGTTCTCGAACCTGAACGCCTATGCCACCCGCCGTGGCTCCGTCGACAGCGCGTCCCAGGGCACAACGATGCTCGGCCAGCTGACCCAGGCAGACGCCCAGACCCTGGAGACCCCGGACGCCACCTTGTATGCCAAGTACGTGGTCGACGCTCTGGCCGAGGCCAACGCCGCTTTGACTTACACCGCTCGCCTGAATAGGCCGAGCAGCCCAGATGGAGGCGGAATCACCACCGGCGCCACCGTGCGGTTCTATCTGGTGCCAGATTCCGAGTACAACCCGGACACCATCGGCTCGTATAGCTGTGGGGCTTTCTTCACCCGTCTCGACGACGGCGAGTTCGCGGCGACCGTGGGCGGCGTCTACACCGGAACGGCGCTCAGCATCACCAACGTGCCGACCTTGGTCGCCTACGGCGAGACCACCGGCAAGGATCTGTGGTGCCTTGAGGCCACACCGCCGGACAGCTCGGAATACGAGAACACGGCATCGATCACCGGCCAGACCAAGGTGGGCCAGAAGTCGAACCAGGATGATTGGAGCGCCACGCTGGTGTTCAGCGACGATGCCGCAGATCAGTTGATTGTGGCTTTCACGCCGACAGTTTCAAGGTGGGACCCATGATGGCCGAACGGCCCATGGCGGCCCCGAACCAAAGACCACCGCGCGCCAGACGGCGCGCGGGACAGATCCGGTCCGCACTCCAGCGGACGGAAACCCCCCAGGGGCTGGCCGGAAGCCACCCCCAATCACTGAAAGGAAACCCATCAAAATGACAAGAAGGACACGCGCACGGCGCGTCAAGGGCCTGATCGCCGGCGCCTGCGGCGCAGCCCTGATGCTCGCCGGCGGGACCTGGGCCCTGTGGTATGACTCTGAAAACGTCACCGGTGGTTGGATCACCGCCGGCAACTTGGACATCGCCAAGGCGGGCGCGGAGACGGTCTGGGACATCTCCACGATCACTGGTGTGAACGACGCGAACCATGATTGGGATCCGGCCACCGGGGGTCAGGCCAACCGCGCCGACCAGCAAACCCAGCTTCCCGGCGTCTACGACTGCCTGGCGCGGGACTACACCGGCGCCAAGGGCCATCCGGCCGACCTGCAGAACGGTTGGACAGCCTCACCTGGCGACACCATCTTGTCGGTCTGGCCGTACCATGTGGCCCTCCAGGGCGACAACTTGGTCGCGGACCTAGTGCTCCAGTCAACTAACGCCGCCGCGACGTTTGAGCCGAATGTCATCTCGGCGTTCAGCGCCACGGTGTACATCCGCGACGACACCCAGGCGGCCGGCTTCCGCAAGCATGTCCTTGTTAGCGCGAAGCCCGCAGACCCGACGGATCCGCAGGCCAGCGAGTTGGCGGCCGTGGACGCCGCGATTCAAGGGCTCATTGACGCCTCGCGAGCTGGCACGGCGCGGTTCACCTTGCAGGCTGAGAACGAGCCCGCCGGCGCGCTGGATCCCAATATCCAGGTCGTTGACCTGGCGGCTGTGCCGACGCTGCCAGGGACCCCGACTCCAGCTGAGTTGGCAGCCTTCGCCAAGAGCGCCAATGTTTGCTTGGTTCTGGAGGGCACCTTCAGCCCGACGGTCAAGGATCGCGACGCGACCTTGACCGAGCTGCTGGTGTTCGACGATTACGAGGTCTCCCTCGAGCAGACCCGCAAGAGCGGCCTCGGCAGCTTCTGATCCAGGGGTTTGCGCTAGCCGTCTAGGCCGTTAGGCCAGTCGGCGTCGAGTCAAGCCTCTGGGGGATTGCCCGGGTGGGGAGCCATGCGCGCCCCACCCGGGCGACCAGCCGGTCGGCGCCCGGCTCGACGACCAAGCCAAGCCTCCCAACCATCACGCCGCCAAGCCACAACCGAAAGGTTCCCGATGCCGCGCAAGGCAAGACGCGCCAGCTTCTGGGGGAGCTTCTTCCGCTCCCTCACGACTGTGCTGCTGGTCGCGCTCGTGGCCCTGGCCGGGGCCGTGGCCGTGGTCCCCGCCGTCACGCAAGGGAAGGCTTTGACCGTGCTTTCGGGCTCGATGGAGCCCGCTTTCAGCCCCGGGGACTTGATTGTTGTCTCCGGCGTCAACGAGACCAACGCCAAGGACCTCAAAGTGGGCGACGTGATCACGTTCATGCCCAACCCGGGGGATTCCACCTTGGTGACGCACCGGATCATCGGCAAGGGCGCCGCGGCCGATGGCGGTGTCAAGTTCACCACCCAAGGCGACGCCAACGGCGCGGCTGACGATCCCGTGTTGGCCCAACAGGTGCGCGGCAAGTACCTCTTCCACATTCCCTATTTGGGCTATGTCTCAGACTGGGGATCGCGACATGCCGCCTGGGCCGTCACCGGTTTTGCCCTGATCTTGATCGCCTGGGGCCTGTGGGCCTTCATCTTCCCCTCGCGGCGCCGCGACGATGACGATGACGATGAACCTGAAGACAAGGCCAAGCGTCGCGACCGGCGTGATAAGACCGCCGAGGCGCCGACTGGAGCCGCCACCGGTGTCAGCGCCGGTCCCGGGCCCGTCGCGGACTCTGGGAGACCAGGCCAACCGTCGGCTGCGCCAGCTCAGAGCGGAGCCGTGCAGCCGAGTCCCGATCACGTCTTCGCCGCGCCGCCGGCCCAAACGCCGCAATCGGGACCTCCGCCAGCCGAACCGCTACCGGCCCAATCTCCGCTGGCCCAACCAGTGCCAGCCGAACCGCTCCCTGCCCAGCCACCGCTGGCCCAACCGCCGCAATCGGAACCGCTGCCGGCCCAACCGCCGCAAGCCGGACCACCGCTGGTGCAACCGCCACCAGCCGAACCGCCGCTTGCCCAACCTGCGCCGGACCGTCCTTTGACTCGGGCTGATCGCCGACGGGCGCGAACTGAAGCCGCCGGGGCGCCGGAGGCCGGACGCGACCAGGCCAACCTGAGCTGGTCCGCTGAGCCGACTGAGCGCAGCGCGCCCGGGCCGACCTATTCCATCGCGACGGCGATACCGCCGGCTGCTATTCCGGCCGCCTCATCGCGCCAGCGCGCCTACTTGGAAGCTCCCGCGGCTGGCCAGGCGCCGGCTTGGAACGCAGAGGCGGCCGTGCCGAGCCAGAGCGGCCAGACGCCGCCGCCCTGGCTGCCAGCACCCAATCCAGGCGGCTCAGGCAGCGATCCCGTGGCCGCCTGGAGCGCCGGGCGAGGTCAGTCATGATCCGGCCACAGCGGAGCGTCCGCCGCCGGCTCGGCGCCATCGCCCTGGCTGCGGCCTTCGTCGCGGCCCTGGGACTTGGATCGGCCGCGCTGGCTCAAGACGACGAGCGCTACGACCAGGCCCTGGAGCGCTGGTGGGAGGGCGAAACCCTGAACCTGCCCTGGGACGGTTCGAGCCAATATCAGACTGTCTCCGGCGACGCCTTCATGCGCGGCGTGGTGGCGGTGCCGGGAGACTGGGTCCACCGGACCCTGGCGGTCCGCAACAACGGCCCCTGTCCCGGAACCCTGACAGTGGAGATCCTGAACCCGAACGCTGCTGAATTCGCTGACACGGTGAATCAGGACGACACGTCCGTCACCGCTGGCCGGATCGGCTTCGCCGGTATGTCGGAAATCCACTGGGATGTGGCCGGTCAGCAGGGGGCCAGCTCATTCGCGGACCTAACCCATGAACAACCTCTGGCCGAGGTCCCGATCCTGAAGAACCAAGTGGTCCGGGTCCAACTGGCCTACAGCTACCCCGTCGCCGAAACCGAGGGCAAGAACCTGGGCGGCGCCTCCCAGCTGCTCGAATTCGATGTCGGACTGGACTTGCGCGGGGATTACTGCGCGGCCTATCCCTCGCCGTCCACGACCGTCATCACCCATACCGACGGCCCCAGCCCCAGCGGCCAGACCCCGGGTAACGGAGACTCTGGCACCCCCAAGACCCCCGCCCCCCGCAACCCCTTAGAGTTCACCGGCAGCAATGTCCTGTTCGCCTGCATCAGCGCGCTCTTCCTGCTGGCCGCCGGCGTCACCGCGACCTTGGGATCGGCCCGCCGCCGCCGGTCCCGGTCGACCTGACCATTCGGGTCGGGGTTGGCCCAACTCGAGGAATTCCGCCAACCCGAGGAACACCCGACCCGGGGGAACGCCCGCCCGGTCAGGAGGCCGGGACCGGGCGCACGGCGTCGCGCGGCGCTGCGCGCGGCGGCACGGGCCGGGAACTTAGGCTGACGCCCAACGCAGACCCCTGAAAGAAGTCCGCGGCCGGGGCGGCCCCGCGCCCGCCGGCCCACATCCGGTGGGCCGGCGCCGACCGGCCAGGCACGGGTCTCGACGCCCCGGTGGATATGGCGATGCGGCGCAGGTTTGTCGGCTGGGGGCTGATTGGCGGGCCGGCCGGTCCGGCTGGCCCTAACATTGAGGGCGGCGTACTGAAGTGCTCGGAGAGGAAAAGAGGGCCAAGTGGCTGGTTTGATGGACAAAATGCTGCGCATGGGCGAAGGCCGCACCCTGCGCCGGCTGGAGGCAATAGTCCAGCAAGTCAACGCTCTGGAGCCGGCCTTTGAGGCGATGAGCGACGAGGAATTGAAAGAGGAGACCGGCCGCTTCAAAGAGCGCTACCAGCAGGGAGAGTCGCTGGAGGACTTGCTGCCGGAGGCTTTCGCGGTGGTGCGGGAGGCGGCGCGGCGGACCCTGGGACAGCGGCATTTCGATGTCCAGATCATGGGGGGAGCGGCCCTTCACCAGGGCAATATCGCCGAGATGAAGACCGGCGAAGGCAAGACTCTGGTGGCCACCCTGCCCGCCTATCTGAACGCGCTCAGCGGCAAGGGCGTGCATGTTGTGACGGTCAACGATTACCTGGCCTCATATCAAAGCGAATTGATGGGCCGGGTGTTCCGCTTCTTGGGCATGAGCACCGGCTGCATTCTGGTGGGGCAGAATCCGGCCGAGCGGCGCCGTGAATACGCCTGCGACATCACCTACGGCACAAATAACGAGTTCGGGTTCGACTATCTTCGCGACAACATGGCCTGGAAGGCCTCTGACCTGGTACAACGCGGCCACAACTTTGTGATTGTGGATGAGGTCGACTCAATTCTGATCGACGAGGCGCGCACGCCTCTGATCATTTCCGGTCCCGCCCAAGGCGACATCAACAAGTGGTATGCCGAATTCGCCGGCGTGGCGCGGCGCCTCAAGCGCGAAGTCGATTATGAGGTGGATGAGAAGAAACGCACGGTGGGCGTGCTGGAGGCCGGGATCGAGAAGGTTGAAGACTACCTTGGGATCGACAACCTCTACGAATCGGTCAACACGCCGCTGATCGGCTTCCTGAACAACGCCATCAAGGCCAAAGAGCTGTTCCACCGGGACAAGGACTATGTCGTCTTGCATGGCGAGGTCCTGATCGTTGACGAGCACACCGGCCGCGTCCTGCCCGGACGGCGCTATTCAGAGGGCATGCACCAGTCGATCGAGGCCAAAGAGGGCGTGGAGATCAAAGCCGAGAACCAAACCTTGGCCACCATCACGCTGCAGAACTACTTCCGGCTCTACCAGAAGCTGTCCGGCATGACCGGCACGGCGGAGACGGAGGCGGCGGAGTTCGCCTCCACCTACAAGATCGGCGTGGTGCCGATCCCCACGAACATGCCGATGATCCGCGACGACCAGTCTGACCTGGTCTACAAGGCGGAGGACGGCAAGTGGACGGCGGTGGTGGAGGACCTGGTCGAACGGCATCGCCAGGGTCAGCCGGTGTTGGTCGGCACCGTTTCGGTGGAGAAGTCGGAGTACCTGTCCAAGCTGCTGAAGAAGCATGGCGTCCCGCACGAGGTCTTGAACGCGAAGCAACACCGCCGTGAGGCCTCCATCATCGCCGAGGCCGGTCGCAAAGGCGCGGTCACGGTGGCGACCAACATGGCCGGGCGCGGCACCGACATCATGCTGGGCGGCAACGCCGAGTTCCGGGCGGTGCAGGCGTTGGCGAAGCAGGGTCTGGACCCGGAAGAAAGTCCAGCCGAATATGAGGCGGCCTGGCCGGACGCGCTCGCTCGGGCGAAAGAATCGGTGGCCGCGGAACACGACGAAGTGGTGGCGTTGGGCGGCCTCTATGTGCTGGGCACCGAACGCCACGAATCCCGGCGCATCGACAACCAGTTGCGGGGCCGTTCCGGTCGCCAGGGCGACCCGGGAGAATCGCGCTTCTACCTGTCGCTGGGAGACGATCTGATGCGCCGGTTCAACTCGCAGCTAACCGAGCGGGTAATGTCGATGACCGGTTTCCCGGACGATCTGCCCCTCGAGTCGAAGCTGGTGACCAGGGGAATCGCCTCCGCGCAGGGTCAGGTCGAGTCAACCAACTTCGAGATCCGCAAGAACGTGCTGAAGTATGACGACGTCATGAACCGGCAGCGCACGGTTGTGTACCAGGTGCGCCGGGCGATCCTCCACGGTGAGGACATGGAGGGCCGGATCGAGGGCTTTCTGGATGAGGTGGTCCGGTCTTTTGTCGAAGAGGCGACTACCGCAGACGCGCCCGAGGACTGGGACCTGGACCAGCTCTGGGCGCAGCTGAGGTCCGTTTTCCCGGCCACAGTAACCCCGGACGACCTGATCGCGGAGGTGGGCTCGAAGCGGGCTTTGACCCAGGAGCTGCTGCTGCGGGAGCTTTCCGCGGACATCCATTTGGCCTATCAGACCCGCGAGGCCGAACTTGGCTCCGGGGTCATGCGCGAATTGGAGCGTCGCGTCCTGCTGGCCGTCCTGGACCGCAAGTGGCGCGAGCACCTCTACGAGATGGATTATCTCAAGGAGGGCATTGGCCTGCGGGCGATGGCGCAGCGCGATCCGCTGGTCGAATACCAGCGCGAGGGCTACCACATGTTCCAGGCCATGAATGAGGCCATCAAAGAGGAAACGATCGGCTATCTGTTCAATTTGGAAGTCCAGGTCGAGGGGTCCGATGCCGTCCAGCCGGGCGCCGTCACCGACTCGGCTTCGGGTGGGGGCGAGCCGGGCGGCGCGACCATCACCGCCGGGGAGCCGTCTGCCGGCGAGGTCACGGTCACGGCCGGTGGAACCGGTCGGGGACGCCGCCAGGCGGCGTCCGGGTCTGAGGCCAAGGGCAAGGGCAAGCCCGGTTCCGAAGCCAAGGGCACCGGCAAGGGCAAACCCGGGCCTGAGGGCAAGGGTGCTGGCAAGGGCCCGGCCGGGGGGCCAAGCGCCGGCTCCGGAACGGCCCAAGGCTCTGGGCGCGGCCCAGGCCCGGGCTCAAAGTCGAGTTCGGGCGCGGCCGGGGCGTCGGCCGACGAGCCGGCGCCAACCCGGTTGGTGGCCAAAGGCCTGGATGGGCCGGGCGAGGACTCGAACGCGTTCCAGTATTCAGCGCCGTCGGAGGATGGCGGGGACCAGCCGGTGGTGCGCCGGGCCGGCCGGGGCGGCGCGGCCACCGCCACCAAGCCGATCCAGGACGCCTATCCCGGCACCGGTCGGAACAAGCCCTGCCCCTGCGGCAGCGGCAAGAAGTACAAGATGTGCCACGGCAAGGACGCCTAGTCGGGGACGGCCAGAGCGAAACCTTGGTTGAAGAAGTGGGTGACGGCGTCGTCCCCGTTCGGGCGCCGACGCCTAGTCGGGGGCGCCCAGAGCGAAGCCCCCCTTGAGGAAGTGGGCCACGGCATCGTCCCCGTTCGGGCGCCGACGCCTAGCCGGGGACGCCCAAAGCGAAGCCCCCCTTGAGAAAGTGGGCCACGGCATCGTCCGCGTTTGGGCCGATCACCACGTCGGCGGCGGCTCTGACGGCGGGGGCGGCACTGGCGGGCGCCACCCCCGAACCGGACAATCGGAGGGAATCTAGGTCGGTTTCGGCGTCCCCACAAGCGAGAGTCTGGGCCGGAGCGATCCGCAAGTGTTCAAGCAGCCAAACCAGGGCCGAATGCTTGCGGGCGGTCGCGGCCGTTCAATTCAGCTCTTCAGCCCTTTGGAGTGGAGATAGGGGATAACCCGGGCGTGGAGGCGCCCGTTGGTCGCCAAGGCGTCCGAGCCAAATGGGCCGACCACCTTGCCGCGGGTGTCGGTGAAGGCGCCGCCGGCTTCGGTCACAATCGGGGCCAGCGCGATCATGTCGTGCGGGGCCAACTCTGGCTCGGTGGCGATGTCGACGCAACCTTCGGCCACCAGCACGTAGGACCAGAAGTCGCCGAAGGCGCGGCTGCGCCCGACATCGCCGATCAGACGGATGAACCCGGCCAGCCGGCCCTGGTCCTCCCAGTTCGCCGGCGAAGAATAGGACAAGAAGGCCTCGCCCAGTTTCTTGGTCTTGGAGACCCGCAAAGGTTTGGCCGAGTCGATCCCGGCGCCCTTCCAGGCGCCGTTGCCGGCGGCGGCGAACCAGCGCAAGCCGAGGGCGGGGGCGGAGACCACGCCGACAGCCGGCCGGCCATCGGCGACCAACCCGATCAGGGTGGCCCAGACCGGCACGCCCCGAACGTAGTTGGCGGTCCCGTCGATCGGGTCCACCACCCAGGCCCGGCTGCGCGCTTCCTGGATCTTCAGGAGCTTCGAGGTCTTCGAGCCGCCGAACTCCTCGCCGAGGACCAGGTCATCCGGGCGCGTGCGCGCCAACTGGTCGCGCAGCAATTGCTCCGCTTTCAGGTCCGCGTCGGTGACCGGAGTCTCGTCTTCTTTCTGATCCACATCGAGGTCCTTGGCCCCGAAGCGGGACAGGGTGACCTCATCGGCCTGGTCGGCCAGGGTCAGAGCTAAGCGCAAGTCGCCCAGGTAGGTGTCGGGCTCGACCGGCGCGGCTTGGGCCTCAGCGAGTTGCTCCAAGAACGCCCGGCGCGACTTGTCTTCTGGTTGCTTCAGCCTTGGTTTGGCCAACGTTCAATCCTCTCGGGTGAAAAATCTCGCTAGTTTCCCTCGCCACTAGCAACGATACGCAGATACGAGTTCAGTCGCGTCTGGCGGTCTGATGAGCCTAACGCCCATTCTGCCAGGGCGCATTCCGCTTGGTCCGGGCCGTGCTGGCATCCCCTGGGGCAGTCGGCCGCGGCCGCCGCCAGATCGGGGAAGGCCGCCAGCACGCGCTCGGGCCGGACGTGGCCGAGTCCGAAGGAGCGCACTCCGGGCGTGTCGATGGCCCAGCCCCCGCCCGGCAGTTCGAGGGCCAGGGCCGAACTGGAGGTGTGCCTTCCCTTGCCGGTGACCAGATTGACTTCGCCGGTGGCCCGCCCGGCGCCTGGGACCAGCGCGTTGATCAGGGTCGATTTGCCCACCCCGGAGTGGCCCACCAGCACCGACACATGGCCCTCCAGCAGTTCCCGGACCTGTTGCGGCCCTTCGAGCCGGTCCGGTCGGTCCAGCACACCCGGCCCGTCCCGACCGTCCTGACCGTCCTGCCCGCCGGCGTCCTGGCGGGGGAGCCCGGGTCGCCTGGTGGTGACTATCTCAACGCCCAGGGGCTGGTACAGCGCCCGCAACTGGCGGTCCGAGGCCAGATCGGCTTTGGTCAAACAGAGAATCGCCCCGAGCCCGGCGTCATAGGCCGCCACCAATTGGCGGTCGATCATGCCGATTCGCGGTGTCGGGTTGGCCAGCGCCGCCACGATCACCATCTGGTCGGCGTTGGCCACGATGACCCGCTCGCGGCCCCGGCCCTCGTCGGTGGCCCGGCGCAACTCGGTCCGCCTGGGACCCACCCGCACAATCCGTGCCAAGGTGTCCTTGCGCCCGGACAGGTCCCCGGTCAGGTAGGCCTGGTCGCCCACGACTACTCCGCGATGCCCCAGTTCGCGGGCTTTGACCGCGGCGACATAGCAGTCGGCGGAGCCCTCCAAACGAGTCAGATAGCGTCCCCGGTCGACGGCTGTGACCATGGCCGGCACGGCGTCGGCGTGGGCTGGCCGCTGCTTTGTGCGCGGCCTGGAGGTTCGACGTCGGCCCGGCACGTCATCGTCGGTGAGGTGATCCCAGGCGCTGGTCACGCCGCCACCATGGCTTGCCAGAGGCGCTCGAAACCGGGCAGGGTCTTGTCTGTCGCGGCGATGTCTTCGACCTCGACCCCGGGTACGGCCAAGCCGATCAGGGCCGCGAAGGTGGCCATCCGGTGGTCCCCGTAGGTTCGCACAAGCCCGCCGTGCAGGGGGCGCGGCCGGATCGCCAGGCCGTCTTCGAGTTCGCGCGCGTCGCCGCCCAGCCGGTTGATTTCCCGGGCCAGCGCCGCCAGTCGGTTGGTCTCATGCCCGCGCAGGTGTCCGATGCCGACCAGCCGGCTCTCGCTCGAGGCCAGCGCCGCCAGCGCCGCCAGGGTGGGCGCCAATTCCCCCGCCGGCGTCAGATCGAGGTCGACCCCTCTGAGCTGTCCGGCCGGTCCGTTGACGCTGAGCTCTCCCCAAGCGCTGTCGCCCTGGGGCGTCGGGGCCGTGGCCTGCGACTGCCTGAGGGCCGCCATGGCGCCGGCCGCAGGCGACCAGGCGCTGTCGCCCTGGGAGGTCGGGGCCGCGGCCGGCGACCCGCCGGGGGACGCCGCGGCGCTGGTTCCGGGCGCCCAGGCCACGGTGGCGCCGAAAGCCTCCAAGTAATCCCTCAATCTGTCGCCGGCTTGATCGGTCCTGGAGGGCCAGTCTTCCACCCGCACCACGCCGCCGGCGACCAGAGCGGCGCCAAGGAAGGGGCCGGCGTTGGACAAGTCCGGTTCAACCGCCAGGTCCTGGCCGGTCAGCCCGCCGGGCGGGACTCGCCACGACCATTCGCCGATCTGCTCCGGGCTGGCGCCGAATTGCCTCAAAGCTCGTATCGTCATGTCGACATGCGGTCGGCTGGGCAGGGCGGGCGGGTCCAACTCGACCGTCAGCCCCTCCTCGAAGCGCGGCGCCGCCAGCAGCAATGCGGACAGGAATTGACTGGACGCGCCCGCGTCCAAGCGAACCGACCCGCCCGCCAGGCCCCCGCGCCCGTTGATGACGAACGGCAGCGAGCTTCCTTCGGGCGGCCAGCCCACTTCGACGCCAAGATCAGCCAGTGCTCGGAGCAACGGTCTAATGGGGCGCCGAGCAGCCGCCGGATCTCCGTCGAAGGTGAAGCCGCCTTCGGCCAAGGCCGCGACCGGCGCCAGAAAACGCATCACCGTGCCAGCCAGCCCGACGTCGATGGCGCCGCCCGGCCCGCCCAAGGCGATCAGGCCCTGCTCCATCAGGCGGCTGTCGCGGGCGGCCAAGGCGCCATGCAAATGGCTGGGACCGTCCGCCAGTGCGGACAGCACCAGATAACGGGCTGTCAACGACTTCGAGCCGGGCAAACGGACCTTGGCGTCCAATGGCCCCAGGGCCGGCGGCGCCGGCCACGGTTGGGGTGGGCTCACGCGCGCCGGGCCGCCTTGGGCCCGACTTTGGCGGCCAGTTTGGCGGCGCGGCGTTTGCTTCGCCCGGTCGGGCCGGCCAGGATCAACAGGTCGGCGCCGACCACCAGCAGATGGAAGAAGAAACCGGCTCGCAGGCGGGCCCGAAGGGCGGCGTCCTCCTTGACCTCCCAGAACCGATAGCCCAGCAACGTGGCTGGCAGGGTCGCCGCCAAGGACGCCAGGGCGCCCAGTCTGGGCGCCACCGAGGTGGCGATCAGCCCGCCCCCGGCGACCTGGCCGATGGCGCTGGCACGCACGGCCGTGGCAGCGGAAATGCTCTGGCCGCTGGCTTCGGCGAGCTTCTTGACGGCTGCCTCGGCGACCTCGCGGTGTGGCTCGGGATCACGCAGAACGCCGACTCCGTCGGCAATGATGGCGGCGCCGATGAAGGCGCGGGCTTTCACGCGGATTAGGCTCATATTTAAGTGTCTACCACGTTTCGGGAAGAACTCAGGCCGCTTCGGTGTTCCAATTCACATGGAGTTGACCCTCGAAGCCAATGCCACCGTCCACACTCGACCGCTCAGCCCGCGGTCCGCACCACAAGTGCCTGTGGCGACGGTAGGCTCAATCATTGTGACAACCGATCAGGTGGTGGAGGACCCGCGCCCCACCGAAACCGCCTCCGAACGATCGCAGCGTTTTGAACGTGACGCGATGGAGTACATCGACCAGTTGTATGCCGCCGCCTTGCGCCTCACCCGCAATCCGACCGATGCCGAGGACTTGGTTCAAGAGACCTATGCGAAAGCCTTCGCGTCCTTCCATCAGTACCGGCCGGGCACCAATCTGAAGGCCTGGCTGCACCGCATTCTGACCAATTCGTACATCAACGACTACCGCAAGAAGAGCCGCTCGCCCCAGCAGGCCAACACCGACGACATCGAAGACTGGCAAATCATGCGGGCCTCCGAGCACGAGTCGGTGGGCCTCAAGTCCGCCGAACTGGAGGTCTTGGACCGCTTGCCGGACTCGCGAATCAAGGCGGCTTTGGCCAACCTGCGCGAGGACTACCGCATGGCGGTCTACTATGCGGACGTCGAAGGGTATTCTTACAAGGAGGTGGCCGAGATCATGGACACGCCGATCGGCACGGTCATGTCCCGGCTGCATCGGGGCCGGGCGCAGTTGCGCGCGGCTTTGGCCGATCAGGGATTTGAAGCTGGTTGTGACGGGGAGAGCGGGGGGTGAGGGATCATGGAGACGTTGTTCAAGCGGTTCGCGTGCGAGGATGCATTGCCGCGCCTGCATCAGTTCATTGACGAGGAGTTATCCGTCTTGGAACTGGATGCGATGCGGGACCATCTCGATGGGTGCGACAACTGCGCCCACGAACACGAGGTTCGGACCAAATTGAAGAGCGTCGTCCGCCGGGCCTGCCGGGACGTTGCCCCCCTTAGTTTGCGGTCCAAGGTCGCCGCCCGCCTGGTCGAGCTGCGCCGAGCTTTCCCCGAAGGCGCCTGACTTCCCCAGGACGCTTCCGGCTCAGGCGTTGGGCCGGTGGCCGTGATTGGCGGCGGACTTCTTACGGGTGCGGCGCTTGCGGGCGCGTTTCGACATGATCTCTCCTCCATCGCTGTGGCCACCTCAAGGGTGGCCGGGTGCTTTACCGCCGGACAGTCTATCCCGCCCGCGCCCAGTCGGCCTCGGCGTGTCAGGCGCGGCTCGGATGCCGGCGGCGGTTATCCTGGCCTGGCCCGTGACCATAATTCCCCATGAGAGCCAACCGAGTGCCAATTGATCACCTTTGAGAACGTAACCAAGATCTACGCCCGCGGGGCCCGGCCGGCGCTTGACAGCGTCAGCCTGGAGATTCCGCGGGGCCAGTTCTGCTTCTTGGTCGGAGCGTCCGGCTCCGGCAAGTCGACGCTGCTGTCGCTAGTGCTGCGAGAAGAGCACATCACCTCCGGGCGGGGTTTCGTCCTGGGCCAGGACATCGCCAAGATGCCGCAGCGGCGGATTCCGCGTTTCCGCCGCCAGATCGGGTCGGTTTTCCAGGACTTCCGCTTGCTGGAACGTAAGACGGTTTTCCAGAACGTGGCCTTCGCCATGCAGGTGATCGGTCGGCCGCGACACGCCATCATGCGAACGGTGCCGGACGTCTTGGACCTGGTGGGGCTGGCGGGCAAGGAAAGGCGCCGGCCGCATGAACTGTCCGGTGGGGAGCAGCAGCGGGTGGCGATAGCCCGGGCGGTGGTCAACCGCCCCCAGATCCTCTTGGCCGACGAGCCGACCGGGAACCTGGACCCGCGCACTTCCGAAGGAATCATGGCCGTGCTCGAACGGGTCAACCAGACCGGCACCACCGTGGTGATGGCCACGCACGATGTCGGATTGGTGGACCAGGCCCGCCAGCGGGTGGTCGAATTGGCGGAGGGCCGCATCATCCGTGACGAGGCTTCTGGTTACTACGGGGGGGAGGCCTGATGCGCCTGCGTTTCGTCCTGGCTGAGATCGGCCACGGCTTCCGCCGCAACCTGTCCATGATCTCCGCGGTCATCCTGGTCACATTCGTGTCGCTGAGCGCCGTCGGCGCGGCCCTGATGCTGCAGCTTCAGGTCGATCGAATCAAGGGCGACTGGTATGACAAGGTCGAGGTGTCGATCTATCTCTGCCCGAAGGACGCGATCGACCAGGGCAACTGCGCCTCCGGGGCCGTCAGCGAAGATCAGCTGCAGGCGGTCAAAGACCGCCTCGAGTCGGCTGAGCTGGCGCCGTATGTCGAGCAGACGTTTGACCAGTCCGCCCAATCGGTGTTCGAGGAATACCAAGAGCGCTTCGGCGGCAGCTATCTGACCAGCGAGGTCTCCTTGGAGATGTTCGGTCCGGTGATCCACGTCCGTTTGACCGATCCGACCAAGTTCGAAGTCGTCACCGACGCGGTCGGATCTATGCCGGGCGTCCTCCAGGCGATCGATCAATCGGACCTGTTCGACCGCCTCTTCGACCTGCTCTCGAAGGTGCGGCTGGCCGCCCTGGGGGTGGCGGCGGTATTGGGTCTGGCCGCGATTCTGCTGATCACAACGACCATTCGGCTCTCGGCGCTGTCGCGTCAGCGGGAGACCGGAATCATGCGCCTGGTGGGCGCCTCGAACCTGTTCATCCAGCTGCCGTTCATGTTGGAAGGCGCGGTGGCGGCATTGCTCGGCTCGGTCCTGGCGGTCGGGGCGCTGTGGGGGATGGCCGAGTTCTGGCTGGCCGATTGGGTGGAGCGCAACTTCGCGGCGGTCATGGGCTCCGTCAACCCGGCTGACGCCATCATGGTGGCGCCATGGCTGGTGGTCGCGGCGGTGGTTTTGGCCGGTGTCAGCTCGGCGCTGACTTTGCGCCGCTTCACCAGGGTGTAGCTCTGCCGGGCCGGTCTGACCAGAATGGGCGTGATGTCGGTGTGGCTAAAGGGGCTTGTGCGGTTCTCGTGTGAGGTGTGATCCGAGTGTCGAGACAGCGCCAGGCCGGCTTCGCCGCTATCGTGATACAGGGCCACCAGGCCCCCACAGGCCTGGGGCCGCTCGGGGACGACCTGGCCGGGTGAGGCGCGGGGCTAGACGCTCGGCGGCGGGTTGGCAAGTGTGATGAAGGAAAGGAAAACGGGGACTTGAGGCGGTTTGGATCGCGTTGGGCCAGCTTGGCGACCGCTGCCCTGGCGGTGGCGGCTCTGGTTTTGGGGGTCGCCACCGGTCCGGTCTTGGCTGCGCGTGACCGCGATGATCTGGAGCGCGAGCGGGCTCAGAACCAAAAGCAGTTGGAGCAGCTGAAGGTAGAACTCGAGGGCACGTCGCGGGAGTTGCAGGACGCCTATCTGGCGCTCGAGGCCGCCAACCAGGAACTGCCGCTGGCCCAGGCCGCCGAGGAAGTGGCCCAGGCCGAATACGCCGCCGCCCGCCAAGAACACGAGGAGACCGTCGAAGCGTTGGCGCGGGCCGAGGAGCAGCGCGACGAGGTCGCGGCTCAGTTGGACGATGACGTCGCCTTGATTGAGGAGTCCCGCCAGTCGCTGGGAGCGTTGGCCCGCGACGCCATGATGGGCAACGCCGCCGCCAGTTCCGACTTGATGGTGCTGTTGGGCGCGTCCTCGATCGACGATGCCGCCAAGGACCTGATGGCCGCCGGCACCGCGGCCCGTTCGCGCGAGGCGATCATCTCCAAGTCTCAGCAATCGGCGGCGGTCAATAAGAACCGCAAAGCCCGCCTTGAGACCGTCACAGCCGAGATCGCCGATTTGAAAGTCAAGGCCGAGGAGGCTTTGGCCAAGGCGGAAACAGCCAAGGCGGCGGCCGAAGAGGCTCGCCAGGCGCTGGAGACGCTGCAGGCCTCTCTGGAGCAGTTAGCGGCGGACTTAGAGACCCAGAAGGCGCAGGCAGAAGCCAAGCAGGCCGAGATAGAGGCCCAGGACAAGGCCGCGCAAGAGGAACTGGACCGCATCTTGGCCGAGGAGGTCAGGAAGGCCGGGCTGGCGCCGTCCGGCGGCGGCGGGTCGGTGCCGCCGCCGAGCACGCCCGGTTTCTTCGGGCGTCCGCTGACTTCGCTGTCAGTGGCCTCGCCGTTCGGCTGGCGGATCCATCCCATCTCCCATACCCGTCGCCACCATGACGGGGTGGACCTGAGCGCCGGCTGCGGCGCTTCGATCTTCGCCTCGGCGGCGGGCACCGTGGTCTACACCGGCTATTCCGGCGGCTACGGCTACCGGACCGTGGTCAGCCACGGCGCGGTGAACGGGCGTTTGATGTTCTCGACTTACAACCACCAGCAGAGCGGCGGCATCTTGGTCTCGGTCGGCCAGCAGGTCACCAAGGGGCAGCACATCGGCCTGGTTGGAACCACCGGGGCCTCGACCGGCTGTCACCTCCACTTCGAGATCGGAGTCGGATCGGCCACCGGCGTGGTCAATCCGATGAACTACATCTCCTGACCGGCGCCCATCCGATCGCTGATGGAGGGGGCCACGCCAGCTAGCGGTCGTCACGGTGCGGCTTGCGCATCCAGGAGTCGTCTGGGTGGGCGGCCCCAGTCGCCGGGCCTGCCGGTTAGACTGTCGGTCTTGTGACCAAGCAGCCCGGCAAGGTGGTGGCGACCAATCGCAAGGCCCGCCACGAGTACCACCTCGAGGCGACCCTCGAGGCTGGTCTGGTGCTGACCGGAACCGAGGTCAAAGCGTTACGTGCCGGCGCGGCATCGTTGGCGGACGGCTGGGTGTCCTTTGATGGCGGCGAGGCCTTCCTCGAAGGGGTGCACATCCCTGAGTACGTCCAGGGGACCTGGACCAACCACACCCCCCGGCGCAAGCGCAAACTGCTGCTGCACAAGGACGAGATTCGTCGCTGGGCGGCCAAGACCAACGAGGCCGGGTTGACCGTGGTCCCCCTCCAGCTCTATTTCGAGGGCGGCCGGGCCAAGGTGTTGATCGCGTTGGCCCGGGGCAAGCGGGAATGGGACAAACGACAAGCCCTGCGCGCGCGCCAGGACAATCTCGAAGCTCAGCGAGCCATGCGTTCGCGGACCTTCCGCTAGAGCCCGCCCCGACCCGGGCCCGGCGGCGGCGAAGGTTGCGACCTGACAACGATTAAGCGACAAACCGCTCTTTCGAGCCAAGAGCCCGGCTATGACGCCTATTGTTATGCCAATGGTTCGCGCATCGCCAAGATCGCGGCCCTGTCAGCCCTATTGCCAGGGGTAACCGCCCACCAACAGAAAGAGAGTGAGAGATGAGATTTCGCCATAGGAGAACCGCGGCCGTCGCGGCGGCCGTCGCCGCGTTGGCTCTGGTCGTCACCGGCTGCCAGTCCCCGGACACAGATGATTCCGGCGGCAAGACCGGCAAGAGCAGCGGGGCCGCCAATGCCGGCGGCACCGTGACCGTGGGCTGGAACCAGCCCCTGTTCTCCATGAACTACATGTCCACCAACGGCCACGCCACCGCTAACTATGTGGTCACCTACCTGACCCGGGCCAACTGGGCCTATTACGATCCGGACCTGAACTTCGTCAAGAACGAGCAGTTCGGCGCCATGACGGTCGATTCCGAGGATCCGTTGACCGTCACGCAGACCATCAACCCAGCCGCTAAGTGGTCGGATGGCACGCCGTTGGACGGCTCCGATCTGCTGTTGGAGTGGGCCGCCAGGTCTGGCGTGTTCAACGACACCTCGGAGGAGGACATCGAGACGGACGAAGAAGGGAACGTCATCAACGTCACGGAGGGCAAAGTCTATTTCGACGCTGGCGATCCGGCCGTGCAGTTGATCAAAGACACGCCCACGATCTCTGATGACGGCAAGGCCGTGACGTTCGTCTACTCGGAGCCGTTCGCGGATTGGCAATACAACTTCTTCGACTATCCGCTGCCCGCCCATGTGGTCGGCAAACGCGCGCTCGGGATCACCGATCCGGCCGAGGCCCAGGCGGCGGTTGTGGCGGCGATCCAGAACAAGGACGCCGCTTCGCTAGCGAAAATCGCCGATGTCTGGAGTTTCGACTTCGACATCAACGCCATGCCCGAGGGCGAGGACGCCGAACTGGTGCTGTCCTGCGGTCCCATGCTGGTGTCCAACTACGTCGAAGGCCAATACGTCACCCTGAAGAAGAATCCGGACTTCACCTGGGGCACCCCGGCGAAGGTGGACGAGATCATCGTCCAGTACAACGAGGACCCGATGGCCCAAGTGCAGGCCCTCCAGAACGGCGATCTCGACATCATCCAGCCGCAGGTCACCGCCGATGTGCTGTCGACCGTGCAAGGACTTGACGGCGTTCAGCATGAGTCCGGGTACGAGGGCACCTACGAGCACGTCGACCTGACTTACACCAGCGGCGGCCCGTTCGATCCGGCGTCCTATGGCGGCGACGAGGAGAAGGCCAAGAAGGTCCGGGTGGCTTTCCTCAAGACCATCCCGCGTCAGAAGATCGTCGAGACCATCATCAAGCCGACCCAGCCGGACGCGGCGCCGCGCGATTCCTACAACGTGGTGCCGGGCGCGCCCACCTATGACGCCACTGTGGCGGCCAACGGCTATGCGGCATACCAAGATGTGGACATCGAGGGGGCCAAGCAGTTGCTGGCGGAGGCCGGGGTGACCAACCCGCAGGTGCGCTTCATGTACGCCAAGTCCAACGCCCGCCGGGTGCAGGAGTTCCAGCTGATTCACGAATCCGCCACCCAGGCCGGCTTCGAGGTGATTGACGCGGGCTCTGACGAGTGGGGAACGAAGCTCGGCGACGACACCTATGACGCCGCGCTGTTCGCCTGGCAGTCGACCTCGACCGCGGTGTTCGAGCCGGCGGCCAACTACGTGTCCGATGGTCAAAACAACTTCGGTCACATCGATAACGCCAAAATCGATGAGCTGTACGACGAGTTGGCGACCACCACCGATCCGACTCGCCAAGAGGAGATAAACCTGGAGGTCGAGAAGATCCTGCTCGAAGACGGCTTCGGCATCACCGTCTTCCAGTTCCCGTCCGTGCTGGCCTGGCGTGACCGGGTCAAGAACGTTTCCATGACCCCGATTTCCGGGACGATGTTCTGGAACTTCTGGGACTGGGAGGTCGCGGACTAAGTCCAGACCCGCTTCGGGTTGGGGGGCCAGCACGTGTGGCTGGCCCCCCGACCTGTATACGCAACCTGTTTACGGCCGGGCTGGTTTGGTTCCGGCTCGGCCCGATCCCGCCGCCGGCGTGGTCCGGCTCTGGCCGCCGGCGTGACCCGATCCTGCCGCCGGCGTGGCGCTGCCCCCGGGCCCGGTCCTGGCGCCGGCCGCAGGCCCCTGCCGGTAATTGCGAAAACACCTGGTCGCACTAAGCTGACTGGGTGCTCTCGTTCATCGCCCGCCGCGCCGCGGTGGGCCTGATTGTGCTGTTCGGCGCGACCTTCATCGTCTTCATGATGGTCACGTTGGCGGTCGACCCTTTGGCGGAGATCAAAGCGTCGAGCGCGCCGAACAAACAATTCCTGATCGAACGGACCACGGCCAACCTTGACCTGGACACCCCGCCGGTGCTCCGGTATTTCAAATGGCTGGGCCGTTTGGCGGGCTACTTGTGGGGGAACGGCACCTTCGGCGTGTCGATCCTGACCAACCAAACGGTCGCCTCGCAGTTGGCGGTGGCCGTCCCGACCACGGTCAAACTGGTCTTCGCCTCGGTGATCATCGCGATCTTGCTGGGTGTGACGGTGGGCATCACCACGGCGCTGCGGCAGTATTCGGCCTTCGACTACTTGACCACGTTCTTCACGTTTCTGTTCTACTCCCTGCCGGCCTTCTGGGTGGCCGTGCTGCTGAAGGAATTCGGCGCCATCAGGTTCAACAACTTTCTGGCCCACCCGAAATTGCCGGTCGCGGTGGTTGTCGGGGTTGGCGCGGCGGCGGGCGTGGTGGCGGCGATGGTGGCCGGAGGGCGGGCGCGCACCCGCTTGACGGTCGGGGTGATCGCGTTCGCCGCGGTGACCGCGGTGATGGTCTACGTCGATGCCGCCAACTTCCTGCTCGAACCAGGCCTCGGCGTGGTTGGCGTGGGCCTGACCGGAGCGGGCGCGGCGGTGGTGGTCACAGCCCTGTCCAGCGGTCTGGGCAACCGGAGGGTGCTCTACGCCGCCCTGAGCACGGTGGGTGTGGGAGTGATCCTCTATTACCCGCTCCAATTCGTCTTCCAGGTCGCCAGTTGGCCGGTCATCCTGGGCCTTTGGGTGGTGGCGGCGGCCGTCGGCGTGGGCGTGGGCCTGGCCTGGGGCGGACCGGACCGGCGTGTTTCCGCCCGCACGGCCGCGCTGACCGCTGTGATCATGTCCCTGTTCGTGTTCGCGGACCGGTTGATGAAGGCTTGGCCCGCCTATCTCTCCTCGCCGCGGGTGCGCGGCCGGCCGATCTCCACGCTGGGCGCCGTCACCCCGGAGCTGGGCGGCACCTTCTGGTTCTCCACCACCGACGTGCTGACCCACCTGGTCCTGCCCACCACCGCTTTGGTGCTGATCACATTCGCCAGCTACACCCGTTACACCCGCAGCTCCATGCTGGAGGTGATGAACGCCGACTACATCCGCACAGCCCGGGCGAAAGGCCTGAACGAACGCACCGTGGTGGTCCGCCACGCTTTCCGCAACGCCCTCATCCCGCTGGCCACCGTCATTCCCATCGACATCGCCATGGTTTTCGGCGGCGCCATCATCACCGAGCGGATCTTCTCCTGGCGCGGCATGGGCACCATGTTCATCGAGGCCTTGCGAGGCAACGACATCTACGGGGTGATGGGCTACTTCGTGGTCACGGCCGCGCTGGCCATCGCCGCGAACATCGTGGCAGATCTGATTTACGCGGGCCTTGACCCGAGGATCCGGGTGAACGAATGAGCCCCATCCCGCCATCGGATCGCCAACCGGACGCGATTCCGGACCTGAGCGGCGCCATCGCCGATATCGACACCGTGACGGGCACGGCCGGCGCGGGCGAGAACGCCATCGAGCTCAAAGCCTCCGAAGGGCTCTCCCAAGGCCAGATCGTCAGGCGTCGTTTCTTGCGCCACCGCGGCGCCATCGCCGCCATGGTGGTTCTGGGCGCCCTGGTCATCTTGATCACCACCTCGATCGGTTGGGGGCCCATTCCCGGCTGGTGGAAGCACAGCTATTCGGCAACTTATCCGATCGCCATTCCGGGCGGCCGCCCGACGCTGGAGATCTCCTTGAGTGAGGGCATTCACTTCGGCGAGCACCCGTTCGGCCAGGACACCGTTGGCCACGACATGTTCGCCATGACCATGCGCGGAGCCCAGCAGTCGCTGACTGTCATGTTCTTGATCGGCCTGCTCGCCACGGCGATCGGCGTGCTGGTGGGCGCGACTGCCGGCTTCTTCCGCGGCCGGACGGACACCCTCTTGATGCGGTTCACCGACATGATGATCGCCATCCCGGTCATGGTGATCGGCATGGTCTTGGGGCACTGGGTCAACGGCGCCTCGGCCGTGACTTTGGGTTTGGCGCTCGCCTTTGTGGAATGGATGGCCATGAGCCGCTTAGTGCGGGCCGAATTCCTGTCCCTGCGCGAGCGCGAGTTCGTCGACGCCGCCCGCGTCGCCGGGGCGTCTAGCGCGCGGATCATTGTCAAGCACATTTTGCCGAACGCCGTCGGCGTCATCATCGTCAACGCCACCCTGCTGATGTCGGCGGCGATCCTGCTGGAGACAGCCCTGTCCTACCTCGGCTTCGGCATCCACTTCCCCGACATATCGCTGGGCAACCTGGTCTCCGAATACCAGTCCGCCTTCACCCAGCGGCCGTGGCTGTTCTGGTGGCCGGGCTTCTTCATCATCGTGATCGCGCTGAGCGTCAATTTCATTGGCGACGGCCTGCGCGACGCTTTCGACCCGCGTCAGCGGCGCATCCCCTCGAAGCGCAAGATGGCCCGGGCGGCCCGGAAGGCGGCGCGATGAGCGGCCGTGAATTCGCCGACCGTCCGCGCCGGGCGCCGGATCAGCCGTCCCAGCACGCCGCCGGCGAAACCGCGCCGATAGCGCCCGGCGATACCGGGTTTGGCGGCGACTCCAGCTTGGACAGTCCCTACGACGTGGGTGCGACCAAGGAGCCGATCCTGCGGGTCCGGGGCTTGAACGTCGACTTCTATGTCGAGGGCGAGTGGTTCCCGGCCGCCATCGACGTGTCCTACGACGTCAGCCCCGGCGAGGTCCTGGCCATTGTGGGCGAATCCGGCAGTGGCAAGACCCAATCCTCGATGGCGCTGGTGGGGCTGTTGCCGCAGAACGCCCGAGTCAGCGGCTCGGCCAAACTGGGCGACCGGGAGCTGGTTGGAATGCGCTCCTCGGAATTGCACAACATCCGCGGCGCCCGGATCGCGATGGTCTTCCAGGAGCCGATGACCGCGCTCAACCCCGTCTACACCATCGGCTTCCAAATCATCGAGACCGTCCGCGCGCACACCGTGGCCGGTCCCAAACAGGCCCGCGCCCGCGCCTTGGAGTTGTTGCGGCTGGTCGACATGCCGGATCCGGAAACCCGAATCGATTACTACCCGCACCAGTTGTCCGGCGGCCAGCGTCAACGCGCCATGATCGCCCAGGCGCTGGTGCTGGACCCGCAACTGCTGATCGCGGACGAGCCGACCACCGCGCTGGACGTCACCGTCCAGGCCGAGATCCTGGCCCTGATGCGCGATCTGAGGCGCCGCATCGACTCCGGGATCATCTTGATCACCCACGACATGGGCGTGGTCGCGGACATGGCGGACCGCATCTGCGTGATGAAGGACGGCCGGATCGTCGAGGCCGGCACTTCGCGGCAGATCTTCTACGCCCCTCGCCACCCGTACACCCAATTGCTGCTGGCGGCGGTGCCGAAGTTGGAAGTGGGGCCTTACGGCCAGGGTGAGACCGGCGACCAGTACGAGGGCGGCGGCGAGGCGGGCGACGGCCCGGACAGGCGGGTGGACGCGGCGCTGGGCCGGGGTGACCAAAGCGACCAAAACGACCAAAGCGACCGGGGCGAGGGCGACGGCCAGGGCGACCAGGCGGCATCGGGCGGCGGCGAGGCGGGCGACGGCCCGGACAGGCGGGTGGACGCGGCGCTGGGCCGGGGCGGTCAGAGCGACCAAAACGACCAAAGCGACCGGGGCGAGGGCGACGGCCAAGGCGAGCGAACGGCATCGGGCAGCAGGAAGGCCTCACCGGTTCCGGTGATGGTAGCGGAGAACTTGACCTTGGAGTACCCCCGGCGCGGGCGCACGCCGGCGTTCCGGGCGGTCGAGGACTTTGGCCTGAGCATTGGCGCGGGCGAAGTGGTGGGGCTGGTGGGGGAGTCCGGCTCGGGCAAATCGACCGTCGGACGGGCGGTGGTGGGGCTCCTGCCGGTGCACGCCGGCTCGCTCAAGGTGGCGGGATTCGAACTCAAGGGGATTGGATCGAAGGACCTGCGCCGGGCTCGGGCGGGCGTCTCGATCGTGTTCCAGGACCCGGGATCGTCGCTGAACCCGCGGCTGCCGATCGGGCAGTCGATTGGCGAGCCGCTGGCCCTGCACCGCCTGGCCAGAGGCAAGGAACTCGATCAGCGGGTGGGGGACTTGCTGGAGCAGGTCAAACTGCCGGCTTCGCTGCGTAACCGCTATCCGCACGAGCTGTCTGGCGGCCAACGCCAGCGGGTGGGGATCGCCCGGGCGCTGGCGCTCCGGCCGAAGCTGCTGATCGCGGACGAACCGACTTCGGCGCTGGATGTGTCGGTGCAGGCCACAGTGCTAGACCTGTTCAGCGAACTTCAACGCGAACACCAGTTCGCTTGCTTGTTCATCTCGCACGACTTGGCGGTGGTGGAAATGGTCGCCTCACGGATCGCGGTCATGTCGAAGGGACGCCTGGTCGAAACGGGGACGTCGGAGGAGATTCTGCGTCACCCGAAGCAGGCCTACACCCGCGAGCTGATCGCCGCCGTGCCGGTGCCGGACCCGGATCTGCAGGCCGAACGCCGCCGCGCTCTGGCCAAAGACTTGGCCGCCGACGACACCCGATCCGACTGAGGCAGCCCCCGCGGTGGCCTGGCGCCGTGGGCGGGAGGCCAGGATCGATCAGGCGGCCGTGGCGGGGACCCAGGCGGGGACCGGCCGCGATGATCTAACCTTGGGAAAATGTTGAATCAACCATCGGCTTCGACGCGCCCGGGCGCGAGCACACCCAAACCCGGCGGCGCCCTGGTCATCGGGGAGGCGCTGGTCGACGTGGTTCCGGCGGATCAGGGCGCCAGGGAGCTGCCCGGCGGTTCGCCGCTGAACGTGGCGGTGGGCCTGGGCCGCTTGGGGCGCTCGGTCACCTTGGCCACCTGGCTGGGCGAGGACAACCACGGCGCCCTGATCACCGAGCATTTGCGCCGTTCCGGAGTGGTCTTGTCACCGGGGTCCGATGCCGCCGACCACACTTCCAGCGCCCGCGTCAGTTTCGACCAGGCTGGGTCCGGGCACTACGTCTTTGACTTGGCCTGGGATCTGCCGGCCATGCCGGCCGACCTGGCGCCCCTGACCGTTCACGTCGGATCGCTGGGCGCAACGGTCAGCCCCGGCGGTCGCAAGGTGCTCGCGACGGTGCTGGCGAACCCGTGGGCGGCCACCATCACCTACGACCCGAACGTCCGGCCCCAGCTAATGGGCGCGGCCGCGGCCGCGCGTCCCGAAATCGAGGCCTATGTGGGCGCGGCCGATGTGGTCAAAGCCTCGCATGAGGATCTGGAGTGGCTCTATCCCGACCGGTCGGCGCTGGAGTCGGCCCGCTCCTGGCTGGGCATGGGTCCCGATTTGGTGGTGGTGACCATGGGCGCTCAAGGCGCCCTGGCACTGGGGGCGGCAGACCGGTCGGCGCGGATCGGAGTCACGCCCGGTCCGGTGGCGGACACGGTGGGCGCCGGGGACTCGTTCATGTCGGCCCTGATCCACTGGCTGTGGGAAGAAGACTTGCTTGGCCCTGGCCGGCAAGACGCGCTGCGCCACCTGGGCGCCGATCAGCTACAGCGGCTGCTCGCCTTTGCCAGCGCCGCGGCCGCCATCACGGTCTCGCGCCCCGGCGCCGAACCGCCCTGGCTCCATGAACTCCCCGCCCCCTCCTGACCCGACAAGGCGCCGACCACGCGAGGGGACGGTGATTGTGCTGATTCCGCGAGGGGACGGTGATTGTGTTGATTCCGCAAGGTACGCAAAGCGACGCAGGCCTGCGGTTCTC
>JAISXH010000066.1 GCA_031270825.1 Bifidobacteriaceae bacterium | reverse complement strand
GTTACCAAAGGCGGACGATGCCGCGCACCTGGTCGAAAGCCATGTCCTTGCTGACTAGGGCCAGGCCGCGGTTCAAGGCTTGGGCTGCCAGCATGCGATCAAACGGATCTCGATGGCCCCACGGCAGATCACTAGCCAGCAGGGCGTCGGCGTCGGTGATGGGCGTGGGGGCCGCGCCAAGGCGCGCCATCGCGGCCGAGTAGTCCGCCAACAGTGGCAGCGCCTCCGGGAGTTTGCCCAGGCGCGCCTTGATTCCCAGCTCCCAAGCCGCGACCGGCGAGACGGCGAGCGAATTGTCCGTATCGGCGATCAGGGCGGCGGCGGTGGCGCTGAGGCCGTCAGGTTTGCGAACGGCCCACAACAGAGCGTGGGTGTCCAGCAACAGCCTCATGCGCCGTACCAATCGGCAAGGTGTTCCGCATCCAATGGCTCTAGCGCCTCTTCGGAGACCTCGCCGGGATATGGCATGAAGCCAAGCTCGCGCTGCCCCCGGGCCGCCACCGGGACCAATCTGACCGCCGGCACGCCGCTGCGGGCGATCACTACATCTTCGCCGCGCTGCGCCCTGGCCACCAAATCAGACAGCTTGGCTTTGGCGTCTTGAATGTTGAGCTGCGTGACCATCAAGTCAGTCTAGCCGACCAGAACTCCCGGACCAACTGCCCGCGATGCTTGCCTTCGAGCGCTTGAAGGTTTGTAGGGTTGTGCAATGGCTCCAGCTTTGACCGGCGACCGCGCTTTCACGATCAGTCAGGCTTCCCGTTCGTGTGGGCTGCCTGAGTCCACGTTGCGCTATTACGAGCAGATCGGGGTGATCGGGCCGGTTCGGCGTGACCCGCTGAACGGCTACCGCGTCTATTCGCAGGACGACTTGGACGTGTTGGACGCGGTGGCATGCTTGTCCGGCCTGGGGATGCCGGTGGCCAACCTGCGGGAGTATCTGGCCAACGCCGCGCCCAGCCGTGCCGCCGCGGCCACTCAATTGGACTTGATGCGGGAACAGCGGGACCGTCTCGCGCAGGACGCCGAGGCGCTGGAACTGCGCCGCCGCTACGTCGAGTTGAAGGTCTCCTATTGGGAGGCGGTCGCGGCTGGTGACGACGCCGAGGTGGAGCGGATCGCGCTGGAGGCCGGCCCCTTGTCCGTGGCGATCCGCGCTGACAGCGCCCGGACGGCAGGCAGGTGACCCGATGGTTGCGCGCGGCGCTGTCAAGTGTGCTTGACAGCGCGCACGTGTGTCAAGTAAGCTTTACACGCCGGTTACGGTTCCTCGGTATGGCAAGGGGGAGAAGATGGCGACTCACAACACGGACGATTCCGGGGGCGCCGATGCCGCGCGATCCGGTCCTGGACACGGCGCCCCGGGCATGGCCCGGCAAACGGACGAGACCCCGACCGGCCAGCGTCCGCGAAGCCGGTGGGGCCGCGTGGCATTTGGTCGGGGAAAGCTGCCCGCCATGGCGGTTGCCGTCCCTGCGGCGCTTGTCTTCGCGGCGATCACGGGCGCGGTGGCGGCGCTGGCCAAGTGGTCCGCAGGTCCGCCGCTACTGGCCGCAGGCGTGTTCGGCCTCTGCTCGTTTCCATTCTGGTTGCTGGTCTTCTGGGTCGCGGTGGTGGACCGCCCCACCCTGGAGGGCGCGGTGGACCGGCCCGAAGACAGCATTGAGCAGTGGTGGTACCGCGAGGCGGCATCCGGCGCGCTGACGGACGTGTTCGCGCTCACCGGGCTGGGCGCCGCAGTGCTGACGTTCACGAAAGACTGGCGGATCGAAGCGTCGACGGTCCTGTGGATCGTCGCGTGCTGCATCCCGATCAGCTTCGCGATCCGCTACCTCCTGGGCCGCCGCCGCGGCTGAACGTGAACAACTCGCTGCCCGCGCTGCGGCGTGAACGCGACTGGTCGCAGCAACAACTGGCAGACCGCCTCGGCGTTTCACGCCAAACAATCATCTCCATAGAAAAGGGGCGCTTCGACCCGTCCCTGCCACTGGCCTTCGGCATAGCGCGGGTCTTCGGCAAACCCATCGAAGCAATCTTTTCGCCGGACGAATAGGGCCGCCGCGGTTTCGCCCTGCGCGAGCTCATCGGCGCGCGCCGCGACGAGTTCCAGGCGCTCCTCGACAAGTACGCCGCGACCAGTCCGAAGCTGTTCGGCTCCGTCGCGCGCGGGACCGCGCACGTCGGCAGCGACATCGACATCCTCGTCGAGATGGATCCAGCCGACGGGAACCTGGTGATGCGGGCATCCGGGCTGATGGAGGATACCCGGGCCCTGTTCGGCCGCGACGACATCGACGTGTTCCCGGCGCGGCTGCTCAAGCGGCCGATCTCGCAGTCCGCCCTCGAGGACGCGATCGCGCTTTGAGCCGCTGCCCCGAGCGGCGAACCACCCGTCGTCGGAAATCACCGACGCGCACCCCGAGACCGCCTGGCCGCAGATCCACGGCTTCCGGAACATCCTCGTCCATCAGTACTTCGGGATCGACGTCGACATCATCTGCGGCGTGATCGAGACCCGCCTGCCACCGCTGGCCGAGGCGCCGCGCCGACACGTCGCCGAGGGCGATCCGAGGCCCTGATCGTGCCCACTTTCACGTCGAGTTCGGGACTGACGCCTTCAGACGAGGTCTCGCCCTCTAGCATTCGGTGACCCCGACGGCTGGGACCAACCTGAACTCTCGATCTTCGCCGACTGTCGGCGTCGCTTTGGCGCTGACCGGGCTGGCGGCGGTGATCACGTTGGTCGGGCCTTGGTGGATCACCGGGACGGCCTGCTGGGCGAGCTGGTGTTGGGCCGGTTCACGGTGTAGTTCGTGAAGGCGTTGTCGTGGCCGATCTTGCGGGCGGCGAATTCTTCGCGCTCGAACATCAGGCCGTCCGGGTAGCGGGTCAAGTGCTCCTGGCCGACCTTCATGCGACCGGGAAGAAGGCCGGCTCCGGGTTTGGCAAGCCGAAATTGGTAGTCAGGGGAGCGGTGTCGTTGCTGGCCCGCTGATTGCGGCCCAAGACAGTTTGCCGCTAAGAAGGTCCGTGTGGATCGTTGTCAGAGTGGCCGGGATGGGTCGACTTCTTGGTGTTCGACGATCCATTGGGTCATCCTGGGATAGACCCAGAAGCTGTAGATGCCGAAGGTGATTAGGCAGAGCAGAAGCCAAACGATCCATTTGCCGAGAAGTCCCGGCGCTGATCCCGTGAAGCGCAGTCGCTGGCCGTTGATCGTTGTGTGTTTGGCCTTCCACCGGTAGACCATGACAACGGCCCACGGATAGCAGATGCCCAGCGTGAACATGGTGACGGCTAATCCGGCGAGTTGGACCACGAACCATGTGGCCGCTCCTCCGTCGAAATCCCAGCTCAGGACGAGAGGTTGAGCTGGCCCGACCGGTTGGGCGCCGGAGAACTGCGGAGCCGGCGGCTGGGACGGAGGCTGCGCCGGGAAGGTCGGCTGGGCTGAATCGAACTGCGCAGCAGCTTGGGGAACCAGGGCCGGGGGCTGGGCCGGGAACGTCGCTAGAGCTGGCGGCTGAGCCGCGAATTGCGTCTCGGCTGAATCGGACTGCCGAGCAGCCTGGGCGGCCAGGCCCGGCAACTGGGCTGGGAAAGCCGTCTGGGCCGAATCGAACTGGGGGGCAGCCCCGGGAACCAGAGCCGGCGGCTGAGCCGGGAACGTCGCCGGGGCCGGGTCCAGCTGTGGAGCGGCCCCGGGAACCAGGGCTGGCGGCTGAGCCGGGAGTGTTTCCTGACCCGAATAGAACTGCGGGGCGGTCTGGGGAGCTAGAGCCGGGGGCTGGGCCGGGAAAGCCGTCTGGGCCGAGTCGAACTGCGGGGCGGTCTGGGGAGTCAGTGCCGGCGGCTGAGCCGGGAACGTCGCTAGAGCCGGTGGCTGGGCCGCGAACGCCGCCTGACCCGAATCGAACTCCTCAGCAGCCTGGGGAGCCAGGGCCGCCGGCCCGGCCTGGAATGTGGCCAGAGCCGGCGGCTGAGCCGGGAACGCGGCCTGACTGGAGTCGAACTGCGGAGCGCCCCCGGGAACCAGAACTGTCGGCTGAGCCCCGAACGGCGCCTGACCCGAGTCGAACTGCGGAGCAGCCCCGGGAACCAGGGCCGGCGGCTGAGCCGGGAACATCGTCTGACCCGAAGCGGCCTGAGGAGCCGGGACCTCCCATTGCTGCCCGGAGGGCTCTGGCTGGATGGGGATGGGTTGGAAAGCGCTCGGGGGCTGGGTCATGGGGGAGCTTCTTTCGGAAGTCGGAAGTTGGGGCCACAGTATCCGGGCCGCCTGGGTCGGAGCAAGCTGAGTGTTACGAGGCCAGCGTGCGATCAAGTAGTGCAGGCGCGGTGGGCTGGTTGGCCTGGAACCGCAGGCCTGCGTCCCGTTGCGGAATCAGCACAATCACTGTCCCGTTGCGGACTGCGGAATCAGCACAATCACCGTCCCCTTGCGTACGGATGTGGTCGAAGCCAGCGGGTGCGGGCGACCAGGGATGTTCCCAGCAACATGAGGAGGATTGCTCCCATTAAGGGGGCCGTCAGGTCCGCGCCGGTCCAGGGCAGTTGGCCGCCGCCAGGATCGGCAGAGGGCACCGCGGGACCGTCACCGGTCGTGCCCGCGCCTGCACCGCCTGCACCCCCAGCACCGCCCGCGCCGCCACCGCCACCCCCGCCTGCGCCGCCGGACTGTCCTGACACCGTTATGGCGATCTCGCCCCACACGCCGCTGCCGTCTTGGGCGGTGGCGCGGATCGTCACCAGGCCGTTGGACACCGCCGTGACCACGCCGTTCGCGTCCACCGTGGCGATCGACGGGTCGCTTGACGTCCAAGTCACAGCCTGGTTCGTGGCGTTGACCGGGGCGAGGGCGGCCACCAGGGCCAGCCTGCCGTCAGCCGTGGTGATCGAGGTGGCGCCGCCCGCGCCGCTCACCACGATGCCCGCCACCGGCACCGCCGATGCCGCCGCCCGAGTCACAGTCATCACGTACAGCTTCGCTGTGCCGTCCTCGGCGGTCACCTCGATGTACGCGGTGTTGCCGCCAACCTCCAGCGGCGCCAGCGTCTGGTCTGCGATCTCATCGGCGCAGTCGGCATCGGAGCACATCCTCCACGACGCGCCGGGGCTCACGGCCAGATCAACAGTCACGCTGGTCGCGCCATTAGGCACATTGGCCGTGATCGTGTCGCCGCCGACCACCGCGCCGCCCGGGGAGGCGACTCCCACCACGTCATTGCCTGACCGCAGCACGGGCGGCCCGGCCGCCACCGTGATGACGAAGTCCTGCGCGTAGTCGCCCGATGCCGTCCCGCCAGCCACAGTCGCCGTCACCACCAGCTCGCCCGGCGCGGTAGCCATCAGCGTGTCGCCGCTGATCACAGCGCCCGTGCCAGCCGCGTCCTTGACGCTCCAGACGATGGCTTGGTTGGTGGCGTCGGCAGGCTGAACAGTCCCGGACAGCCTCAGCGGCACGCCAACCACAGCGCTGTCGGCGACGCCAACGATGCCCGTGACCGCGACAAACAGGACGGGCGCGTCCTTGTAAGTCGCCGTCACCGCAGCCGCGTTCGCCGGCATGGTGAACACGGTGCTCGCGCTAGCCGCGTCGGCGAACACCCCGCCATCGCCCCCAGTCCAGCGGTCAAACACCTTCCCCAAGGCCGGCGCGCCAGCCGTGATCGGCACCTGCGCGCCCGCCGGGTAGTCGCCGTCGCCCGAGCCGCCGACAACGGTCAGCGCATAGGACGCCGGCTGCGAGGGTTCGCTCACCCGGAGGCTGATGGTGGTTGTGGCCGGCTCGTCGTTGCCCGGCGCGTCCACATAGACCTCGCCCAAGGGGTCGTAGGAGACCTCAAGCGTGTAGACGCCCACAGCCAGGCTTTCGAGCCAGACGCCGTCGAACGCGATGGCCCCGACCCCCTGCGACACAGTCACAACGTCATCGGACCCGGCCGCCAGGGCCGCGCCCCCGCACTCAACACCAGCCACGGAGTTGCCGTTGAGCAGCACGTTCGCGGTCCGCCCCTGGCTCCCGCCCTTGCTGTGGACAACGCTCGCCGTGTCCGCCGCCGAGTCGGCATACAAAACCACCCCGGCCGAACGCAAGTAAGCCACATTCCCCGACGTGTCCGTGATCAGCGCGTACACGTACGCCTTCCCCACCGGAGCGAGGCTGAACGGCCCAACGTAGGGCGCCCAGGCGGCATCGGCCGGGATATCCGCCGCAGAGGCGTACGCCGTCGCGGAAGCGAAGAACTCCACCGACGCCACCGCCACGTTGTCGCTGGCGGCGATGGTGACCGTCTGGGCGTTCCGGGAGAACAGCGCGAATCCCGCGCCGCCCGTATACGAGGTCCAGCTCTGCAGCCCGATGCCGACCGCCCCAGTTGGCGCTTCCGTGTCCGCTGCCGCGGGATGGCTGATCGCCACCGCCTCCGAGTCCGCGCTCGGGTGGTACAGGTCGTTCGCCGCCAAGCGCACCGTGTAGGCGCCCGCCGCCAGGCCCGTGATTTCCCCGGCCGCGTTAGAGGACGATGCCGTGTGGCTCCCGCCGTCCTTGGAGTACTCGTACGCAGTGCTGGGCGCCAGACCGGTGATCTTGCCGTCGCTGCCGCCGTGGGTGGTGGCGTCCGCCGCGCCGTGCCCGGCCGGGGCGGCCCGCGCCCCCTTGGCTACCGTCAAGACCCCGGTGACCTTCGCGCCCGCCGCGTGGGTCGCGGTCGCCGCCGTCTCGAGCCCGATGACGAACGTCCCCGCCTTGGTGACCGTCAGCGTCAACCCGTCCGGCTCGATGGAGCCCTCTCCGGTGCCGCCCGCCTCAAGGGTGTGCGTCCGCGCCCCGGCGTTCGCGTCCACCGCGAACAGGCCGCTGACAGCTGTCAAGTCGAATCCGGCCCCCGCGTAGGTGACGCTGCCAGCGCCGTCCGTGTTGGTGACGCCGGACACGCCCGGCGCCACGTCGATATCCGCGATGCCCACGCCCACAGTGGACGCCGGGATGTCGTAGGCGTCGGAGTCGGCGAAGGTCAAGGCGGTCTTCAGCTTGAAGGTGACGCTCACATCGACGGCGCCGGTCGCGCCCACCGCGATCGATTTCACCGCCGTGTAATCCGCCGACTTGTCCTCGCCGTCAACTGTGACGGTCCACGAGTCCACCACGAACCCACTGTCCGGCGCGGCCGTGAAGATCAGGGCGGGCTGTGTCGAATTTTGTGGACGTTTGGTTTCTTGGTGTTGGTGTTGGTTAGGCGGCCAGGGGTAGTTGGGTTGGCAGCGGGTGGGTGAAGTGGTCGTTCCAGGCCTCGGCGGGGGAGCGGTATCCGAGCGTGGAGTGGGGTCGGGCGCGGTTGTAGTACACCTCTATGTACTCGGCCACCCGGACTCTGGCCCTGGCCCTTGTGGGCCATTTCGCGAGATGGAACGTCTCGTTCTTCAGCGACGCGAAGAACGATTCGGCGACGGCGTTATCGGGCGCCTTCAAGTGCGCCTGTGGTCCTTTCTGAAGAGCGTTTTGTGGTGGTGACGCATCCGTTCCATCCGTTGTCGGGGCAGCGGTTCCCTCTGGTGGAGGCGCGCCGCGCGGGGGGAGAGGCGCGGGTGTTCTTCGTGGACGGCGGCGGGGTTTTGCGGTCGCTGCCTGCGGCGTGGACAGATCAGGGGGCGCCTGACCCGTTCGTGGTCGTGGCGGCGGGGCGCAGCGCCCTGCGGTTCGGCGACCTGGTGGATTTGGCGGCGATGGTCGACGCGGCGCGTCCGGGGAGTGTAAAGCCGATTGCGCCCCTTTTGTAAACCTGTTTGCGCCCGGGCCGGGCGCGTGGCTGGCCCAGCAGCGCCGGATCGGCGGCGTTATCCGTGTTTCACGTGCGGGAAAACGCGACACGCCGCAGCGCGTCCAGCCGTAGTGTCCCGCTAATGGGCATAATTAGGTTTACATTTGGTTCCAGTTGGGAGGTTGGCATGGGCGGGAAGGCGGGGACGGGCCCGAAGGAGCGGGCGTTGAGGGCGTCGCGGACTTTGAACCCGCGTCCAGAGGCGGTGGTGGACGCGGAGTTCCGCGCGTCGGAGTTCTTCGACGCCCGCGACATGGCGCAGGTCAAGTACGAGATGGTGCGGCGGGTACGGGTCGGCGGGCAGCCGGTGGCCCGCGCGGCGGCCTCGTTCGGGCTGTCGAGGCCGTCGTTCTACCAGGCGCGGGCCGCGTTGGACCAGGCGGGCCTGGCCGGCCTGGTGCCGGCCAAGCCGGGTCCCAAGGCGGGCCGCAAACTGACCGCTGAGATGGTCGCTTTCGCCGAGGCGGCCAGGGCCCGGGACCCGGGGGCGGGCGCGGCCGGCTTGGCGGACATGGTGTTCGAGCGTTTCGGTGTGCGGGTCCACCCGCGGACCGTGGGCAGGGCTTTGGCGAAGGCCTCCAAAAGTCCCGGCCGGCGTTGACGCCGGCCGTGCCGTTTCGGGTGTTTCCGCTGGCGGCGACGCTGTCAGAGGTGTGGAGGAGTATGAGGACATGCGGGCGCGGGCGTTGGGGGCGCGGGCGGGGCCGGCGCCCGGCTGGGCGGCCGTGGCCAGGTCGGGGATGGCCGCGTGGATCGCGGCCCGCGGGCCGGGCCCCGCGCCCGGGGCGGAGCCCGCCCGGCGCGCGGCGGCGCCGGACGGCCTGGTGGCGGCGCTGGCGTCGATGGTGCTCAGCTCGGCGGGATGAGCCCGGCGGGCGGGAAGAAGGAGGCGAGGGCATGGGAGGGAACGGCGAGCCGGGCAAGGTGACGGCTTCGCGCCTGGCGCGCGGCGCGTATTTGTACGTGCGGCAGTCGTCGCTGCGGCAGGTGGTCGAGAACACCGAGTCCGCTAAGAGGCAGTACGCGCTCAAACGCAGGGCCGCCCAGCTGGGTTGGGCCCAGGACCAGATCACGGTGATCGACACCGACCAGGGCCAGTCCGGCGCGTCCGCCGCTGACCGGGCCGGGTTCCAGCGGCTGGTCGCGGAGGTGTCGATGGGGCACGCCGGCATAGTGCTCGGGCTGGAGGTCTCGCGCTTGGCGAGGAACAACACCGACTGGCACCGCCTGTTGGAGATCTGCGCCCTGTCGGGCACGCTGATCTGCGACGAGGACGGCCTGTACGACCCGGCGGGTTTCAACGACCGGCTCCTGCTCGGGTTGAAGGGCACCATGTCCGAGGCCGAGCTGCACATGATCAGGGCGCGCCTGGTCGGCGGGCAGCTGTCGAAAGCGCGCCGCGGGGAGCTGGCCGTCCCGCTGCCGATCGGCTTGGCCCGCGACCTCGCCGGCCAGACCGTCCTGGACCCGGACCGAGCCGTCCGCGACTCGGTGGCGCGGGTGTTCGCCGCGTTCGGGCGGACCGGGTCGGCGAGGGCCGTGGTCAAAGAATTCGCCGCCGAACGGATCGCGTTTCCCCACAAGGTGCGCTCCGGCCCGGACAAAGGCGCCACCACGTGGGCGCAGCTCGGCCACTGCCAGGTGCTCCGGATGCTGCACAACCCGGCCTACGCCGGCGCGTTCGCCTACGGCAGGCGCCGCCCCCAGCAAGGCCCGGACGGGCGCCCGCACCTCCACAACCAGCCCCAAGACCAGTGGACCGCGCTGATCGTCGACCATCACCCCGGATACATCACCTGGGACCAATACCAGGCGAACCAGAAGACCCTGGCGGCCAACGCGGCGGCCCGCGACCCCGACCGCGGCGGCCGGGGACCCGCCCGCGAGGGACCAGCGCTCCTCCAAGGCCTCGCTGTCTGCGGGAGGTGCGGGAACCGGATGAGCGTCCACTACCACCAGCGCGCCGGCCAGCTCGCGCCCGGCTACCAATGCGAACGCGACGCCATCGAGAAAGGCGTCCGCCGCTGCCAAGACATCCCCGGCCACGACATCGACCAGGCCATCGCCGAACTCGTGCTCGAGGCCGTCTCCCCGCTCGGCGTCGACGTCGCCATCGCCGTCCAAACCGAAATCGAGGCCCGCGCCGCCGAAGCCGACCAACTCCGCCACCGGCAAGTCGAGCAAGCCCAGCAACGCGCCGACCTCGCCCGCCGCCGCTACCTCGCCGTCGACCCCTCCAACCGGCTCGTCGCCGACACCCTCGAAGCCGACTGGAACCACGCCCTACGCGACCTGCGCGACACCCAAGACGACTACGACCGAGCCAAACAGCGAGCCGACACCCAGCTCACCGCCGAACGCGAAGCCCGCCTGCGTAGCCTCGCCAAGGACTTCCCAACCCTGTGGAACTCCCCGACCACCCCCGACCGGGAACGCAAACGCATGGTCCGGCTGGTCGTCGAAGACGTCGTCCTGACCCGCGACGGCCCCTCGATCCGCCTCGACGTCCGCCTGCGCGGCGGGACCACCGAGCAGCTCGCCGTCGCCGCGCCCCGCAAATCATACGAGGCATGGCAAACCGACCCCGCCGCCATAGCCGAACTCGACCAGCTCCTCGACCACCACACCGACCGGGAAGCCGCCCAAGCCCTCAACGCCGCCGGCCGGCGAACCGGGACCGGGCTCGCGTTCACCACCGTGATCGTCGCCGAACTGCGCCGCCAACACCACCTGCCCAGCCGCGCCGACCGGCTCAAAGCGCGCGGCATGCTCACCAACCACGAACTCGCCAAGGCGATCGGCGTCCACCCGTCCACGATCAACATCTGGGCGCGCAACGGCCTGATCGACTCCCACAACGCCACCGACAAGCCGCTGCGCATGTTCGACCCCCCGTCGCCGCAACACCCCTACCCGTCCGTCCAGCAAGGAAAACCAATCAAAGACCGGGCACACGCCCGAACAACGACAAGAGGTGCAGTATGAAACCAACTCCTTATCATGGCAGGAGCCGGTCCGTCCGACCGACAACCGCATGTCTAACCGCCTGGCGGCCGTGGCGAACTCCGAACTGGTGTACTGTGCTCCGCGGTCGCCATGGAAGACCGCGCCGCCGGCCGCGACCCCGGACGCGCGGGCCATCTCCAAGGCCTCGACCGCCAAGGAGGCGCGCATGTGGTCCGCGACCTGCCAGCCGATCACCATCCTGGTGGTCAAGTCGATCACGGTGGCCAGGTACGCCCACCCCTCCCCGGTCTTGATGTAGGTGATGTCGCCGACCAGGAACGTGCCCGGGACCGGCGGCTCGAACCGGCGGCGCACCAGGTCGGGGCGTTTGGGCGCGTCCGGGTCTGGGATGGTGGTGCGCTTGGACGCGCGCGGCTGGCACCCTTCGATGCCGAGCTCTCGCATCAGCTTGCCGACCAGCCACAACGACACCGCCACGCCCGGCTCCGACAGCAGGTGGGCGCGCACCCGGCGCGCCCCGTAGCGGCCTTTGGAGGTGTTCCACACCCACAGCGCCCAGTCCTTCAGCCACGCCCGGACCAGCGGCCAGGCGGCCCCCTGGGGGGCGGCGGCGGGCTTCGGCGCCGACGGGTCCGGCCGGCGGCGCCCCGACGCCGGAACGGCCGCGGCGGGCGGCGCCGGCGGCGGCTTCGGGCCGGGGCGCCCGGCCCTGCGCCAAGCGTAGAACCCGGCCCTGGCCACCCCAAGCAGCGACGCCATCATGGTGATCGGGAAACTGGCCTTCTCCTGCTCCATCAGCTCATACTTCAGCCTTGCGGGAGCTCCCGGGCGAAGAAGGCCGCGGCTTTTTTCAAAAAGGAATTCTCCTGCTCAAGGCGCCGGTTCGCGGCCTCCAGCTCCGCCAACCTGGCCGACTCCACCACCCCGGCGCCGCCCGCCCCGCCGCCATGCTCGCGCCGCCACCTCGCGACCCACCGCTGAACCGTCGACTGGTTCAAGTCGAGGTCCCTCGCCACCTCAGCCCCCGTCTTGCCCAACTCCACCACCATCGCCACAGCCTCAGCCTTGAACTGCGGGGAAAAGGTCCTCCGGGGCTTCCGGTCACCTTCCGTACTCATCAAACAAGCTCCTTGCTAGTCCGTGTCCACGACTAGCTTGACACCTCATAGCGGTGTGGGGGCCGACAAGGCAGGCGGGCGATGATGGGCCGGACCAAATGCATTCCCAGCAGCCTCCACGAGGGCTCGAGGATCGACCCTTGCTCGATGGTTTCCACCTGGCATCCCGAGGCAGGAGGCGGATTGTCTGCGGCTGGCGGAGTCCTCGGGTTGGAGACCCAATGGGCGTGTTCCCGGAATGACGACAGGTCGGTGTCCAAGCAGCGCGTGTTCAGGCTCCTACCTCGTGAACGGTGGGGCGGGTGGTGCGACCGAGGATCGCGGCGATGCTGGCCGCGTTCGCGCATGCCGGGGCAGGGTGATGATCCATCCTCGACCGCTATCGACAGAGACGAGGCAGTGGGACGCCACGGCAGGGCCGCCCACGGGCGCAAGGTCAGCGGCAAAGCACGCGTGCCACGAGCGGCGCACCGGAGGCACGCGGCGGCACAGCCGTCTCGTCACACTCGCCCGCAGTCGCCACCAACGCCGGAGGGCACGCCCGTACACTGTTCCGGGAGTGGGGACCCAACCGCTGTTCACTTTTCGACCGTCGCAACTATTCAGGAACTGTAACTGGTCAGGTGGTTTCTGCCGCTGTCCAGGGGTTGTAGGTGAATAGCCGCATGATGGCGTCGTGGGGGTTGACGCCGTTCTTGGCGGCGGTGGCGGTGTAGGAGCGGAGCCTGGCGAACCGGTCCGCGCCCCGCCAGGTGCGGAAGCCGCCTGAGACTTTCATTCGGAGTTTCGCCATCCTGAGATCGCGTTCCGCCCCGTTGTTGTCGAAAGCGACTCTCGGGTCGGTCCCGAACCTCAAATAGTCGTCGACCCGGCCGGAGGCCCTGCGCGCCAACGCCCGGTGGGCGCGACCGACAACCCCGGGCGGGGAAAGGCCCTCGTGTTGGGCGATCACCCCCGCGGAGACGATCAGACGCCGGGCGCGGGCCAACACTTCTGGGAGGCACACCCCCGCGGGGTCTTTCTCGCAGGCGGTTTTCACGTCCAGCAGCGCCCAAGCGACCTGGGCGGCCCAGTCCCAGCCAGTCGGCGGCAAGTACTCGGGGTGGGCGGCGAAGAACTCGCTGGCAGCGTTCAACTCGCGCAGCAGATGCGCGCCGCACAAGGCGTGGTCCGCGTCCGGGGCGACCGCGTCATACGAGGCCAAAGCGTCCCTGACCAAAGTCCCCGGGTACCCCTCCAACACGCCGATCTCCCGCATCGCCGCGGCGCCGCGCGTTGACCTCCAACAACGTCAAAGCGTCGGTGCGGACCACATGCAGCCAAGCCCCCCGCCCATACAACCGGACACCCGTCTCATCCGCCCCCAAGACGCCCGCACCCCGGGCGGCCCGCTTCACCTCGGCCGTGAACCCGTCCAACTCCTCGTCGGCCAAAGCCTGGAAGTTCGCCACCGACCCGTCCGAGATCGCCACCCCGAACAGGTCCCCAACCGCCTGGGCCGCCCGCAGCTTCGAGCAGAACTGCGCCTGATACAAGTACAAAGCCGCCGACCGGAGCCTCGGCCCATACTGGGCCGGCGCGTTCACACCCAAAGGCGCCTTCGCCAGCGTCTCCGCCCCGCAAGCGCACCGCGCCTTCACCAACCGGTGCTCCACAACCTCCAACTCGACCACCGGCAAGTCGAACACCTGCCTGCGCTGGACCGCGACAACCTCAGCGCCCTCGCCCAGCCCCGCCCGGCACCTTGAGCACTCCACCGGGTAATGGGTCTGCGTCCTGTCCGGGTCGGCCACCCGCTCCAAAGTGGCGCCCTTGTAGCCGTCCTTGCCGCCCGGCGCCCTGCCAGACCTCTTCCGCAGCGACTTCTTCCGGGGAGGCTTCGCCAACCCGTCCGAAGACGGCGGCTTCGACGAGTTCCCCGAATTCTTCGCCCTGCCCGCCTCCAACGCCAAAACACGGGCCCGCAGCGCCGCGATATGCCCCTCCTGAAGCTCGATCACCGCCGCCTGGTCGCGCGCCAACGCCGCCAACTCGTCATAGCTCGGCGCGCCCGAAGGGGAAGACGGCACACCCCAACAATCCCACCACCAGCCCAAACACGCCACCCGACACGCCGGAGACCACCTGACTAGTTACCAGGAACTTGAGTGGAAGTCTCGGCGAGCGCGCTAGTCGTAGCACATAGGATAGGCGTTGTAGAATCCGTCATCTCCATTGTTTGGGATGAAATCAAACTCCGTGGATGTAGGGTCATTGATTCGGATTGTGTAGGTTCCCGTTTGCGCCACGCTTTCATAACCCCATTCGCGGCCCCACCCTTCATAGAACCACAAAATTCCGTCGGGCGTTCCGTCAGTATTGCACAAGCTACCCACGCTGCCGATTCCCTTAGCAAGGTTAATGGTCCGCACTACCCGCAGATCCCGAAAGACCACGATCTGGTCGCACGACCCTCCTTGGGCAATATCCCCCGGTTGTGGCGAAGGACTGTGAGCCATCCACGTATAGTAAGAATAGCCACCTAGATCAATGAATTCTTCTGACCGATAGAATCGAATTCCCCAGTCATGTCCCGACATGCCACACGTTGATGCGAATTGATCAAAGGGGTAGATCCGCTCCGCGTTCACCTCGCGCTCGTGAGCCTTCCATTCCTTGAGCGAGGCATTATGGGCTGCAAATGCCCCGCCGATCAGACCGAAGCCGACAATCACAGAAGCGATACGAAGGCGCCAACTGCGGGCCAGCAGAAGAAGGCCGGCAAGCGACGTGAGAACGCTCAGCCCCGCGAGATACTCGCTCGCAAAGTAGCCCCCTACCTGACCCCGAAGATACTCACGTATTTCAGCAGGAACGGCGCTTTCGGTTGGCAGCAGGAAAGTATCCCGAAGAACGAGGTTACCCAATAGCCAAGGCAGTAGCACTGTGATCGAAATGATGACGGTTGCAACGACGATGAGGCGGTCAGCGGCACGGTGGCCTTCTACTGACCGCTGTAGGCGTCTTCGCTCTTCTCCGCGCCTTTGCCGTATCCGCTCCTGGCGTTCACTGTCCCGCCGGTTGTTGCGTGAGCCCTCGACGGACGCCGCGTCTCGCACCTCTCGCACGGGTCCCACTGACGAGTCACCGGGAGCGGGCGCTCGGGGTGAACCTTGCCCTGTTCGAGGCGGTTCGACCCCTTCCCCAAGTTCACCCCTGATGCGGTCCATAGCCTCGTTGCTCATCCCCTGGCCTTCCTACAATGAACCTCGGAGCCGGATCTGCCCCTGGAGACATTACCTCTTTCCGTCGGTGTCAGGGTCGCGGCAAAGTCGGGTTGTGACGCGGTGGCCTGGGGTTTTGTGGGGACACGCCGGGGTGGTTGGGTGACGGGCACGGCCCTGGGGGCGAGCATGGTCGGTGCTCATACTGGCCTGCTACTTCCCCGAGGTCGTGCCCGATGTCATCATCATGCCCCATCGCCGTGTGCCCCGTCGATCCGGCGCGGCTGTCCCAGTTGAACTTGTTGGAGGTGTTCGCCCAGGTCCCTGACCCGCGTGCGCGGCGCGGGGTGCGCCACCCGGTCGCCGCGGTCCTGGCTGTCTCGCTGGCGGCGGTGATGAGCGGGGCGCGGTCGTTCGCGGCGATCGGCCAGTGGGCGGCGATGGCGTCTGGGGAGGTGGCGGCCAGGTTGGGGGTGGGCGAGCGCCGCCCGGAGGCCTCCACGATCCGGCGGGTCCTGTGTGCGTTGGACGCGGCGTGGCTGGAGTGGGTGGTCGGGGCGTGGACCTATCTGCGGGCCAAGAGGGTGTCCGGGCGGACCGTGATCTCGTTCGACGGCAAGACCGTGCGAGGCACCCGGAACAGCGGCGCGACCCCGCCGCACCTGGTCTCGGGCCTATTGCACGGCATCCGGGTTGTGGTCACCCAGGTCAAGGTCGCCGACAAGTCCAACGAGATACCGGCCCTGAGGGACTTGCTGTCCCGCCTGAACCTCAAAGATGTGCTGGTCATCGCTGACGCGATGCACACGTTGGCTGTCACCGCCCAAGCCATCCTGGACGGGGGCGGGCATTACCTGCTGACCGTGAAGATGAACCAGCCCGGGCTGCTGGCCCAGTGTCGGCGCCTTCCCTGGAAACACGTCCCGACTCACGCCTGGACCGACCGGTCCAAAGGGCGCCGGGTGCGCCGCTGCGTCAAGGTCGTGGACGCCGCCGGATGGGTCGACTTCCCCGCCGCCGCCCAGATCGCGCAACTCACCAGGACCAGGACCGTCAACGGCAAACGCTCGGCCGAGACTGTGTACCTGCTGTGCTCCCTGCCCGCCCACCAGGCCGCCCCCGAACAGATCGCCCAATGGATCCAACACCACTGGGCCATCGAATCAACCCACTGGATCCGGGACGTCACCATGGACGAGGACCGCCACACCGCCCACATCAGCGCAGGCCCACAAGTCATGGCCACCTTGCGGAACCTGACCATCTCCCTGTTCCGCCTGCACCACTACGACAACATCGCCGCCGCCCAACGAGCCTGCTCATGGGACCCCCAACGACCACCCGACATCATCCTCACCAGCAGAAACGAGACTTTGCCGTGACCCTGCCGTCGGTGTCGGCATGTAAATCGGCTTCTCACTGCGGGAATGTGAGAGCGGAAACGCCCCGGGCCCGCGAGGCGGCAGATGCCACCCTCGAAATGCCCGGCCACCGGGAGGGAACTGGCAGACGGTCCGTCCGTTCATTCTCTCAGTTGGAGAGCGTCCAAGGCGCGGTTCGGGTATCCGCCCCGCGCGAGCTCCCGGGAGACCTGGGCACACGCGGCGTTCCGGGTGTCCCCAGGAGGTATCGCGGCCAACGCGTCCAAGGCGCGACGCGGGTATCCGCCCCGCACCAACCTCAACGCCCGACCGATGGCGTGGCCTGAACGCGATTCTTGCCGCCATGCTACCTCCGGCAGCGCGCGGCTCCCGTCGTCGAGTTCGCGCCGGATGCGGTCCATGTCGGGATGGTCCATCTCTTTTCCTTCTAGTGTCTAACCTATCTGCTTTCGACCTCCGCACCAGGCCGGGGTTCGCCCGGCGAAGCGTCGAATGGGAGCGTACTTGTCGTCAGTGCCTGAGGTCTCGCTATCCGCGTTCGTCACGTCGTTGCCTCCTTACGGAGGGTGATCAAAGGCGACTGCCGTGCTCAGGGCTGAGCTGGCCACCCAGCCCGACTGGATGTCGCGCTCGGTGATGTCTGGGCGCCGAAGTGGGTTGACACCGGCCACGACGTGTACCGGGAACGTCTCCGAGAAGAGCGTGAGAGCGCCAGGAACGCCGGTGGCCGGCTTATTGAGGCACCAGTATTCTCCTTCCTCCGAGCCCAGTGTGACGGTCATCTGTTTGACCAGCGCGGAACGCCATTCGAGGAGGAATGCGTGGGGACGGCCCATGCCTCTGTAGCACGGCGTGACATGGATCCACGCCCGGCACGCGGGCGGGGGCCAATGCACAACGTGGTGGTGATCGGGGCGGCTCCCGTCGCGCCACGGGTCCCAGTCGGCCTCCAGGAACGCAATGATGGAGGCCAGGATCCACCCCTCTCCGCCGTAGGCGATATCGAGTGCTGTCGCGTAGTCAAGATGGGGCTTTTGGGTGGCGCGCTCATACCGTTCGATAGTTGATGGCGACAGGACCAGGGGTGCGCCCCCTGGGATCGACTTGGAAGCCGCCAGCACCCGCAGCGCCATCGCGTCCGCCGAGACCCGATTCTGCGCGCGGAGTACCCGCATCCGTTGCCCGAGCTGTGCCCAGGTCGTCGCTAGCTGGGGATTCATCATGATTCGTCAAGTACTGGCGGTCTGGCCGAACCTCAGAGATTCTAGCAGTGTGAGGTTGACAGCGCGGGGAGGTGATCGAGCGGGCCAAGGACGCCGGCAGGAGACCGCGCGGAGGCTCGAGGGCAGTCCCTCGCCCGATGGTTCCCGCCTGGGATCCTGCGGGGCCGCGCGCCTGGCCGCTTCACAGCCATGTCCAACACCATTCAAGCGAACGGAACCAGGTAGGAGGCACGTAGCATGGGAGGCTTGTCGTTCACAGATGAGATCGAGTTGACGCCCGTCCTTGATTCTGACGGTAGGGAGGTTTTCGTGCCAACTGAGGAGGTTCTCCCCGGACGGCGGGAGCGTCGAGTCCAGAGAGCCGGGTCGAGCATCTGGGATGCGAGCACCGGTTCAAGAGGCGAGATCACCGTTGTTAGTGCTGATGGGTCTGTTGTGCCCGTAAGCAGGCTCCCGCATGAGACGATGGCGGCCTTTGCGGGCATAATCTGGTCAGACTCTGACCGGGCTGTGTGGGCGACCGCAGCACCGGAGCATCCGGCTGAACGGCGGCGGCAGAGTCGGCTCCCGCGAGGCGCGATGTCCGGAGACCCCGTGCCAAGTGCCTGGGACCAAGTGGCCCTTGCTCTGCGCGGCGCAGAGCAAGGCACTGCTGGGTCGCAGGATGTGGCGGTTCGTCCGGGGGGACTGGTGGTTGTTACTGGGCCCAACGGATCGGAACACCCTCAAAGCCGCCTGCCAAGGGACGTGATGGCTAGCCAGACGGTGGGACCCCGGTTCGCGGACGCGCGAGAGGTCATGGCGTTGGACCCTGATCGAGTCGAGGGATGGGAACCCGTTCACACTAGTTTGATCAGCGGGTGGCGATTCCATCTGCGGCCGCTGACCGGCGGCCCGTTGTTCAAGTTTCTGGCTTTCCGGAGTCCGCAGGATGGTGGCCGCTTCAGGATCTGGCCGATCGAGCCCAATTTCGACGCCCACTTCGGCCACAAGCCTCATATGATCACGACGACCGTTGGCGGCCAGAAGGTGCCCGTGCTTTGCGGGCCAGGTGGCCGCGCCGCGGCCACTCTTGCCGAGGCGCGCCTTTACGCGGCCAAATGGGCCGTCTACACAGCAAGAAGCCTGCGAGAGGAGAGGACATGGTTCAGCGAATGAAGCCCCCGGTGGGGATGCCGCCAGTGGTCCGCTTCTCCGATGGGGCGCTCGAGGCGATTGCGGAGGATCTGACAACGGTGCCGCCAGAACGAGGCGGCGCGCTCATGGGATTCGGCGGGACTTGCCACCTCTTTGTCGCCGACACGTTCGGAGACTATAGCGTTGCGAGTTGGATCATCAGCCACGAGGTCTCCACCGCCGTTGGAATCATTGAGGAGCGTGGGGCGGGGACCCTGATGGGCACCGTCCACAGCCATCCGGCCGGTGTCCCCGACCCGTCCGGCCCCGATGTGTCGACCACTACTCAGGCGCTCGACCTCAACCCGCACCTGGATGACCTGATTATTGCGATCGTCACCAAAGGGCGAGCCCGCGCCTGTGACCTGCAAATCGCGGCGACTCACCGCATGTCCGTGCACATTCTGCGGCGTCAGCAGGGCACCGCCCCTGCCCTCATCAGGGCGCGTGTCGCAGTGCATCCAATCTCCAAGCATCTGTCCGACGGGCGACTGGTTCTCCCCGCCAGCACAACCGTTCACCAAGTGCTCGGCGAGCATCCGCTTGCTCAACAACTCGCCCGGGTTCAGTCGATCGATGGCCGGGAGGTCGCTGCCCTCCCGGTTCCCGGTCGACCGACTGCCACAGTCCTCGTCGACGCCCTGCACCCGGTCGTGCCTCCCCTCGGCGTAGTGGCGTCAGAGACACCGGGTGGTCTGAAACTCGAGGCTTATCCGTACGGATGGGACGCGTCGCAACCGCCAGGCCCACAGCTTGCGGCTCTTGTCCGTGAGCTGTCCCTTCAGCCGGGAGAAGAGCGGTTAGCTCGGGTAAAGCCGCTTGTCGGGGTGCTCACTGAAAGAAAAGCCGTCGTCGTGGGAGCCGGCTCTGTTGGAAGCCGCATCGCCGAGGACCTGGTCCGGTGCGGTGTCGGGAAGGTGACAGTGATTGATCCAGACACCGTGGCTTCCGTCAACCTCGCGAGGAGCGTCTACACGATGCGCGATATCGGCCTGCCGAAAGCTGCGGCGCTTGTAGCTCATCTCCGCGCAATCAACTCCAATCTCGAGACTGCCGCCCTTGAGTGCTCCATAGCCGAAACCGATCCCGATTCGCTGCTTCCGGACAATGATCTCGTTGTGCTCGCCACCGATGACATGCAAGATCAAGCGTATTTCGCGCACTGGTGCTACTACTTGGGCATCGCGCATGTGGCATGCGGCATCTTCCGAAAGGGAGCCGCCGGTGAAGTCACGCTCGTACTACCCGAGGCGTCCACGTCCTGCTGGAACTGCGCAGTTGGGGTTGGAAGCATGGCCGCTGCGAGCCGCCCACCGACTGACTACGGCCTGCATGGCAGGCTTGTCGGCGAGTCGGCGCTAGGGCCGTCTATCAACATCATCTCATCGGTCGCTAGCCAAGTAGCAGTGGGTGTACTTGCCGGTCCCGGCTCGCCAGCGGGTTCCCCCCTCGGACCGCTGGTCGCCGAAGGCCGCACACTGGGCCTAGTCAGCACCACGCCAGGATGGGACTTCTTCCCCACGTTGTTCGCTGACATGGCGCACCAATACGAGCCACAAAGCGTCTGGCTCAGAATCGACCGCGACCCCCAGTGCCCCGTCTGCGGGGAGCATCGTGAAGCACCCCTCACCCGGTCTCAAGGCACGCAAGCCGTTGACGAGCTCAAGGCCGTCTTGCTTGACGACCAGAGTGATGGGAGACAACAGGTCTCCTACACCGACCTGTCGCCCTCAACCGCCGAAGAAGAGGCGCTCGACACCGGTCCAGCCAGCGGACAACCCACGCCGAAGCTACAAGGGACCGACAACATGATCGAACAGCGGGACACCGCGCAGGCCGCAAGCAGTGGCGATGCCCCGGGACCGCAGGATCCCGCCAGAACCGATCACGACGCCTTGGCCTCGCATCTGTCACGTAACACCGGCGTCAATTACCGTCAGCGCGCGGTTCTGATCGCCGCGTTGGCCGATTCGGAGGCCACCTTCCGGATCAATTGTTTGCGCGAAGTCCATCATGTGTCCTACGCCACGGCCCGATCCGATCTGTCGGAACTCGTGAAGCTCGGCTACCTCCGCAGCGAGCGTCGCGGACAGGCGCTCATCTTCACTGCGGCACCGGGCCTGCGCGATCAGGTAACCGCGACTTGACCAAACGCGCGACCACAGAAGGCGCTTGCGGGGGAACATGGCGGCTCCGGCGCTGCCGTCGTCGTGGGGCTTCGTGACCGTTGGGCGAACGGCTGAACGAGTGCTGCCGATTGTCCGGCACGAGTCGGCGCTTCCGTTTCGTGATCGTGTGACGACATGCGCGCAGCCATGCTGGGCTGGCGTTACATGCTGTGTGCTGGCCCGTCGCGTCGCGGGTCGGTGCGGTGGGGTTGGCGCTTGAACGGGTCTTGGAGTTGCCGTGCCCGCTGTGCCGCCCACTGCCGCTGGTTGTGTTGCTCGGCGCGCTTCGTTTCGATCAGCCGGGCGGCATCCTCCACCGGGAGGCTGCGGAGTTCGCTGGCCTCGGCGCGGAGCATGGCGGCTTTTGTCTGGGCGTCGTGCGCCTGGCGGCGGGGGTTCATGCCGCGCATCCCGAGACGGTCGCGGCGGGCTTGCCCGGCCCCGTACTCGCTGGCCAGCAGCGCACGCCGTTCCTGTTGATGCCGCCGTCTCACAGAGTCACGGTCGGCTTTGGCTGTCTTGATTCGTTTGGCGGCGTCGATCACGCGGGTGTCGTTCTCGGCGCGTCGCCCTGCTTGGCGTGCCGCCCACTGCGGCAGCTCCGAAGCGTCGCGGGGCGGCTCGCTGCCCCATGTGTCGCGTACCCGCGCCTGGATCGTCTGAGTGTGCTCTGTCGCGGAGCGGTGCTCGTTTCGTGCTCTGCGTTTGCCGAGCCTGGCGGCGGCGAGCCGGGCGCGTGCGGATGCTTCGCTCTCGGCGGCGGCAAGGTAGGCCGCGCCGTCTGCTTGTGCCTGCACGGCCAGAGGTTGGGCGATCTCGGCGCCTACCCGCTCGGCGGCTGCCTCAACCTGGCGGAGAACGCCTGTCTGCTCGTCGTCCTCGGCGCGGTGCGCGGCGCTTTGGGCGTCGAGCCTGGCAGCGGCCTGTTCCCAGCGCCGCGCCCGCTTCTCGGCTTGTTCGGCTTCTGCGGTGAGGCGGGCGAGTTCGCCGGTGACGAGCTTTACGGTGCCGTGGGCGGTGAGTCCTCGCACGGCTTCGGCGGCCTGTTCGGCGGTGTGGTCGAGGCCACGGTCCGCAAGGTCGCGTGCCATCGCCTTGATGAACTGCGCCCGAGCATCAGCCATATCTACCGCGACGATGTGGAGCCGGTTCGCGTCGCGGCCTCGGGTCATGCCGACATAGGCGCCAGCCGCGCTCGTCGCCTCCGTCAAGACGGTGTGCGAGGTGTTGACGGTTGCGCCTTGGACGCCGTAGGCGGTCGCGGCATAAGACAAGTGCGTATGCTCTCCCACATACTCCGGTGGGAGCGTCACAGTGCGCAGGCGCTTGCGCCCGTTCCCGACCTCACGCGCGTAGACCGTGCCATCCTCGGTGACTCGTTGCACGATCCATCGCTGCCGGTTCGCCACCCCAAGGTCGCTGCTGTTCTTCCGGGTCTGGATGAGGTCACCGGCACCGATGGGCAGCCCGTCGCTGCCGGTCGCCGTCACCATGTCATCGACCTCGCCGCGCTCGACCCTCCCGGCGCGGATACGCTCATTGAACTCAGCCGCTTCGTCATTGCTGGCGACGGTGATCGCCTCCGCGTCCTGGGCGCGGGCGGTGACGTGCTCGCGCGCGGCATCTCCGTCGGCGTGCAGGGTCACCAGGCCCATCGCGGCTAGCCGGTCGAACACGCCGCCGGGGTTCTCCCGGTCCCGCATCGCCAACGTCAACGCCGCGTAGTCCGGGTCAAAGAAGCGGTGCAGTTCGGTCATGTCGTAGGTACGGCCGCGAATCTGCGCGGCCATGTCGAGCACCCCGCCGCGCCCGACTGCGGGAAGCTGGGCGCGGTCGCCCACGAGCGCGACCGTCGCCCCGGCCTCTTGGGTGACGGCCAGGAGCGCGCGGGCGGTGTCCTGGTCGAGCATTCCCGCTTCGTCCACGATCACCCTCTCACCCGGCGATAGCACGGCATCACGAGGTGGGCCGGTGTAGGTGCGCCCGGTGCCGGGGTCGGTGTCGCCCCCTGCGAGGCGTGTCCACACTCCGTCGTCGTTCCACCGCCACCCGTGCGCGTAGACGAGCGCGGCAACCGAGGTTGCGGGCACCGCGAGTTCTTCGCGCGCGACTTGCGCCGCCCGCAGAGTCGGCGCAACCACCCGCGAGGCTCTGCCGTTGTTGGCGGCGACCTCAATAGCGACGCCAAGCATCGTGGTCTTGCCTGCGCCTGCCGCGCCCTCCACGATCACCAGCGGATCAGCCGACGCGACAGCAGCGGCGGCTACGGTCTGCCCGGCATCCAGCCCTGCCGCTTGCGCGGTGTCGGTCACGTTAGGGTGTTCCGGCTCCCGCTGCGGCGTCGCGGCGGTCAACTGGTCGCGCAGCGCGGTTTTTGCGGCGAGCACGCCCAGGCTGGTCAGATTCGCGACATGCTCCGGCGCGGGCGCGCCAATCGGCAGCACCGAGAAGCAATCCGACATGACCAGGCCGGTCGTCAGGTTGATGAACTCGCGCAGCGCGGCGGGCGCCGCTCGCACTCCGGCTTCGGTGGTGATGCGGGCGACGTGCTCGGCCACGGTGTGCGGTGTCCAGGTCGATGCGGCCCCGGCGCAGCGATCTAGCGCACGACTCGCAATCCTTTGCACGCTCAACTCATCCAACGGCACCGGCACGGGGGCTTCGCGCCGCCGCGAACGGGCGTGGCCGTAACCAGCGTCACTGAGTTCCCGCCGCCACCACTGCTCGTCCTTCAAATCTGCCGGCTTCTTGCCGGGCCGCTGATACGCCCACGCCGCGCCTTGCGTTCTGGCGGTCAGCGCCGGGCCGGGCGTCTCGCCGGGATGCTCCGCCTCCCACTCGGCTTCCATGCGCCGCAGGTTGCGCCTGATCTGCGCCGACCGCTTCGACATGACAGCGTTGAACGGCTCCAACTCCGCCACCTCGCCGCTCACCGGGTCGAGGGTCAGACCGTGGCGGCGCAGCGTCTCGGCCAACACGGGATGCGCCGCGATCACCGCCGTGCCGAGCGCGCGGATCGCGCCCTGCTGCTTGAACAGCGCCGCGGTGTCCAGCGCCCGCCACCTACCGGCTGCCCACACTCTCGTGCCGATCTGCATGTGGATATGCCGGTGCGGGTCACCCGCCCGCGAGGTCTTGTGCCCAATACCCACGACCTGCATCCGCTCGACGGGCACGACCTCCCGCGCGCCGCGCGGCCCAACCCTGGTCACCGAATGCTGGCCCAGCCAGCGGCGTATCTCGGCCAACGCGTCCTGCTGCGCCGCGTCCAGCGCCTCCGACACCTCCGGGTGCAGCGCGGCGGCGACCGACAAGGACTTGGGCGCGTTGATGACCATCTCCGCGAACAACGGCGAACCCTTCTGACCCTCGGCAGGCTTACGCGGGACGCCCATCGACTCCCCGGTATCCGGGTTGATCCAATCCACCCAGCCCTCATACTCATCCGACACAAGCGACCGGGCGGCGATCACCTCACCCTGGCCGTCAATGACCGTGTACCCGGCCACAGCGTCATCCGCGCCGAGGTAGTACTCATCAGCGTGGGACCGGTCGGCCTCGACATACCGGCGCGGCGCAGCGCCGCCGCCACGGAACAGAATCACACCGCCCTTCACGCCTGCCTCCCTTGCGAGCCGAGTTCTCACAAGCAAGGTGCGCGCGCTCCACCAGCGGTGGCATACGTGCATTCACATATCACCTGTGATGTTCAGGACGTGGGTGACAGTTCTGTGTCAGGACATCGGTGACACTTCGGTTCTGGATGGTGGCCGGGGGTTGCGCTGCGGCGGCCGGGGTCGCATCGCCAGGGGTGTCGGCGCATCGGTGTGGCATGCGCCGGATCGGGTATTGCGCGGCTTGATCGGGGTGGCGCTGCGGAGCGGCCCACGCCCGGCCCGGCGCACGACGCCGCATGCCGTGTCGGCGCGGCGGCCCGTGTCGCCGGTCGGGTCAGCGCGGACCGCGTCGGCGCGCAGGGCCGTATTCCGGGGATTGCGGAGTCGGGTGTCGCGGCGCGCCACGCTGACGCGGTGAGCCATGCGTCCGCCCGGCGCGGACACCGCGCCCGCGCGACCCATCGCCAGTCGCGCGGAGTCGTCCGTCCGGGGGCCGGGCCGCTGGCGCCGGTTCGCGGGGGCTTCCAGGTTTTGGGGGGCGGCGCGCACCTGATGGTTCGACAACCGATCCGCTCGGCGCGCCGCAGCATCACACCGGCGTGCCCAGGACCCAGGAGGACACCATCATGGGAACCGACCACACCGCTACTGCCAGGTTGCGGCCGCCGCCGCCGGGCCTCGCCGCACCCGCAGCGGGAGGGCGGTCACGATGAGCGCGGGACAGGCGAGCGGCGGCGATCTCCAGACGAGGTTGCGGAACTGGGCGAGGGGCACCCACCGGGCCAAGGCGGCCGTCGAACTGCTCGTCTCGGGGATGCGCGGGCGCCTCGCCTATGAGGGCGCCCCGTGGATCACCGAGTTGGGTACCGACGGGGTGAGGAGGGGCTACGCCAGCATCGACCCGGAGAGGCTGGTGCGTGAGTCGGGGCCGTTGTCGTCGGGTGAGCGGTTCACCGCCAGCGTGGTGGCGAACCTGTTGGACGACGAGACCCCGGTGGCGTTGGCAGATATCGCCCGCTTGGACTTCGCCGAGGCGAGGATCGTGCTCGGCGCGCTGCGCCAAGCCGCCGGACTCCCACCCCTACAGCAGGCGCACAGCCCGGCGGCGCCATCGCGACTGACAGCCCCGGCCGGGCCGTCCAAGCCGGTGGGGCCGGTCGGCCAGTCAGCGGCCGGCTCCGCGCCTGTCCCGCCGCGTCTGGGCGGGTTGGAGCTTTGACCGCCGTGGCCGCTCGCGCGGGCGCGATCCGGTGGACCCGGTGAATCACCGCCACCGCCCGACCCCGGCGTCCGACCGCCCGCTGACGACGCAGCCGGGGCGGCGCGCGCACCTTGGTGGTGCGCGGCCTGTCCGGTGCGGGCGGGCCGCGTAGGGTTTGAGGGTCGGGAGGGAGCGGATCATGGGTGACGACCACGCTGCGCCGCAGCGGTTGACGGTTCTGGCCGGCCGGTACGCCGCGATCAAGAAGGAGGTCGCGGCGGGGTTGCGCGCCCGCCAGGAGGCGACCCGGTTCGGCGGGCCGCCTCTGCCCGACGACGGCCCTTCTGCGGCGGGGAAGCGGGACGCCCGCCGGATCGCCGCCGAGCGGCTCGGCGCCGGGGTGTCCCACACCACGTTGGAGAAGGTGTTGTGGCTGGAGCGGGTCGCCGTCGACATGGAACGCCGCGCCTCGCTGCGCCGTGAGGCGATGGACGCCTGGGACGAGGTGGACTCTGGCGCGCCGGTGAACTGGCCCCACGAACGCATACGTACCCTGGTCCTGATCGATGACCTTGAGCGGATGATCGCCGAACACCCCGCCGACAGCGTGGTCAAGATGGTAGCTGAACGCGAGTTGAGGCTCCTGCGGTCCCGTGGCGTCCACGGGGTCACGCCCGCCATGAAGCGCCGCACCCGTCAGGCTTTGGCCGGCGCCGAGCGCCTGGACCGGGACATCGACGAGGCGGCCCGGCGCATCGGGCCGGGCTGGCGGGAACTGGAGGACTACCTCAAACGTCGCCGCGCCGAACGCAAAGCCGTCCGCGACCAAGAGATCCGCGACCGGATCAAAGCGCGGGCCGAAGCCCCCCTCGACGGCGGCGCAAACCCATAACCCCAGTTCGCACGGTGCCGCCAACTTGGCGACACCGTGCCGCCAGCCCTCTTGGCCTTGCGCCACCACCCCGACCCCAGCGGGTGCCCTGGGCCGCCGCGACCGCCCCCACAGCATACCGGGCCGGGCGGCCGGATCGCCAGGCGCTGGGCGGATCGGCGGGGGTGGTGGCGCACCTGTGTGGCGTGCCGACCACCACCATCACCAGCGCCCGCGTGCCGACCGTCAAGCCCTGTGCCCGGGAACGGCCACCCGCCACGCCGGGCGCGCGCCTGGCCTCGGTGTCGCGGGCGGCGCAGGGCTTCGCCGCCACGGTGGACGATCCGGCGGTGATCGCCAGGTTGCGGGACTTGTGCGCCGCCCCCCGGCCCCAGTCCCGCCCGACGTCCCGCCGGTAAGGTGTGTGTTCAGGCGCGCCAGACGAACTCGACCCTGGGGGCGATGGCCTCGGCGCGGCGGGCTTTGAACCGCTCGGGGGTCTCGCCCCGGCGGGGGCGCGAGTTGCGGACCTTGGCGCCCTCGGGCCGGTCATGGATCAGCACCGCCTCCAACACCAGGCTGGCGGCCTGGTGCTGCCAGGTGGGGGTGCGGCCCTCCCACTGGTCGGCGACGGTCGTCACGTCGATCACCGGGCCCGCCTCCGGGACCGCGGCGGCGCGCTCCCTGCGGGTCTTGTCCATCCGCTGCGCGATCCGGGCGCGTTGGCGCACCCACGACGCCTTGTCGATCAACCCGTCGTAGTGGTCGTCGTCCAACCGGGCCAGGCGCGCCCGGTCGGCCTCCAACTCGGTGCCCAGCGCCGCGCGGGCCACCCGTCCCGCCTCGCTCCGGTCCCGGCGCCGCTTCGGGTCCGGGCTGACGCGGGCGAACACCGCCAACACCGCCTGCTCGACCAGGTCGCAGACCTGCTCGGCGCGGATCGACCGGAAACAACCCGCCCCGTTGCCCATGCACTGGTAGACCGGGCCGCGGTGCGTCATCGCCGTCCCACACGCCCCGCACAAGATCAACCCCGAGAACGGGAACAACCGCTTCGACCCGCCCTCCCAGAACGTCCTCGCCCGCTTGCGCTCGTCCAACACCGCCCCCACCCGCTCCCAGGTGTCCTCGTCCAAGATCGGCTCCCACGCGGCCTTCACCAACAACTCCGGGGTCCTCGCGCGGGTCCCGTCCGGCTGGATCGGCCGGTACTCCCGCACCCCTTTGATCGAACAGGCGCGCAACACGATCTTCAACGACCGGTCCGTCCACACCGCCCCCGACGACGTGCGCACGCCCCGCTCCCTCCAATCGGTCAGCACCCGGTAGACCGTCTCCCCAGCCAGAATCCTGGTCGCCGCCTCCCGGACCAGCGCGGCCTGCTCCGGGACCACCACCAGTCTCCCGCCCTCGGCCCGGTACCCGAACGGCGGCCTCCCCCCGTGCCACGCGCCCTCGACCGCCTGCTGCTTCGCCGCCCTGGCCACACGCCTGGCTGTGTCGGCGCTGGACTTGTTCGCCATAGCCACCAACACCCGCGCCATCGCCACATCCGCGTCACCGTCCAACCGGAGCGAGCCCGTCACCGAGCGAACCTTGAACCCGTTCAACACCTTCGCGTCAATCAGATCCTCCAAGTCGCGCGGGTCCCTGACCGCCCGGTCCAGGTCGTAAGCCACCATCACATCAGCCCTGCCCTGGGCCAAGTATCCCAGCATCGCCCGGAACTGGGGGCGCACCACCCGGCGCACCCGCTCCCCGGTCGGCAACGTGACCACCCGCTGCTTGAACGCCGACGTGTCATTCTCCCTGAACACCCCCACCACGCCCATGCAGTGCCCCAACGCGTAAGCCCGGCAGTCCGCCTCCTGACGGTCCACGCCACGCTCCGTCCCCTCGGGATCGTCACTGATCCGCACATACACCACCGCCCGCAACGGCGCTTCCTGCTTCCTGTCGTCCATCGGACTGTCCACCTTTCGTCATCTACGACGTAGGTGCGTTTGCGGTACCTCGGCTACGCCGCGTCCACGTGCGGCACTTGGCGCGTGACCGCCTCGAAGTCATCAACCTTCACGGCTGGACATCCCCGCTGCTTCGCTCATGCCCCAAAGTCTGACCCACCCGCGTCGCCAGAGCATGCTACGCTGATGTCCTAATGTATTGAGTCATTGAGACATGGGGAGAGACGATGCTGTTCCACGCCGTGGTCGACCGCGAGGACGCCGCCGTGGTGGCCGAGGTGCACTCCATGCGGTCCAAGCTCGCCCGCCAACTCCGGGCGCCCGCCCGATGGACCGGCACGCTGCGCCGTCACGCCGAAGCCCGCGCGATCAGCCAGTCGAGTGCCATCGAAGGCTACCGCGTCACCGACCAGGACGCCCTCGCCGCAGTCGACGGGCAGGCCCCGCGTGAGGCGGAAGCCGCGACGTGGAAGGAGATCGAGGGCTACCGCGACGCGATGACCTTCGTCATGACCCGCGCCAAGAGCCGCCGCCCGATCGACGAGTCGACGCTCCTCGCGGCGCATTTCATGTTGCTCAAGCACGATCTCTCCCGCCGTCCCGGCGAGTACCGCCAGGGCGGCATCGTCGTCACCGACGGCCGGGGCGGCATCGCGTACACCGCCCCCGAATCCGACGCCGTGCCGGGTCTCATGGTCGAACTGGTCGAGTCCCTCACGCGCCGCGACCACGACGTGCTTGTCGACGCGGCGATGGCCCACCTGAACCTCGTCAAGATCCATCCGTTCCGCGACGGCAACGGCCGGATGTCGCGCATCCTCCAGACCGCCGTGCTGGCCCAAGAAGAGGTCCTGGAACC
>JAISXH010000015.1 GCA_031270825.1 Bifidobacteriaceae bacterium | reverse complement strand
GTGGAAGCGCCGTCGCTCAACGGATAAAAGGTACCCCGGGGATAACAGGCTGATCTTGCCCAAGAGTCCATATCGACGGCATGGTTTGGCACCTCGATGTCGGCTCGTCGCATCCTGGGGCCGGAGCAGGTCCCAAGGGTTGGGCTGTTCGCCCATTAAAGCGGCACGCGAGCTGGGTTTAGAACGTCGTGAGACAGTTCGGTCCCTATCCGCTGCGCGCGCGGGAGACTTGAGGAGGCCTGTCCCCAGTACGAGAGGACCGGGACGGACGAACCTCTGGTGTGCCAGTTGTTCCGCCAGGAGCACGGCTGGTTGGCCACGTTCGGAAGGGATAACCGCTGAAAGCATCTAAGTGGGAAGCCCCCTCCAAGACCAGGTCTCCGACGACCGCCGGACCCTTGCACGCAAGCGGAGCCGGCCGTTGTGAAGGCCCCCGGCAGACCACCGGGTCGATAGGCCAGACGTGGAAGCGCCGACTGAAGAGGCGTGGAGCTGACTGGTACTAATAGGCCGAACACCCAACCACACGACACGAAAACGCTCGCGTCCACCACACCATCCACAAACAACCCCGCCCCCGCCAAAGGGGGGCCAGGGGACGGTGGAGACCAACCCAGACTTGTGTCGGCGGCCACAGCGGGGGGGAAACGCCCGGAACCATCCCGAACCCGGAAGCTAAGCCCCCCAGCGCCGATGGTACTGCCGGCGAGGGCCGGCGGGAGAGCAGGACACCGCCGACACAACACCACAAGGGCCCGGCCAACCCCCACACCAGGGGGCCGGCCGGGCCCAAACCACAACCAACACCCCCCACACAACCGCCCAACCCGCAACCAAACCAACCCACACCCGCCGGCGCCACCCGACCCGATGACAAACCACCAACACCCCACAGCCGCACCTGATCTCCGAGGCTGGAGCCAGGACGCAGGCGCAGCGGTCGTTCAGATGGACCGGGAGTTTTCGCGGTATCCTGGGTTGACCTTCCCAACGGACTCTTGAGATGGTAAAACAATGACAAGGATCTGGGCTCCCAGTGACTAGAGGCAAGGAAGCGGGGATGTCATGTCAAGAGCACCAGCCATAGTGGTCGGCGTAGACGGCTCGAATTCGTCGACCAAGGCCCTCGACTGGGCCGTGGCCGAAGCCGGCGTTCGCGGCGCGCCCTTGAAAGTGGTGTGCGCGTACACGGTGCCGCGATTTGGCGCGACCTCGATGGACGCGGCCTATCTGGACGTCGGCGCTAGCGCGCTGTCGGAAGGCGCCGGAGCCGTCCTGGAAGCTGCGGCGGAGCGCGCGAAAGAGCACTTATCAGACGTCGAGGGCGTCTTGGAAGTGGGGGACGCCGCAGGCGTCCTGGTTGAACACTCGAAGCAGGCCGCCTTGATGGTGGTCGGGACACGCGGGCGCGGCGGGTTCGCCGAGCGGCTGCTGGGAACGGTCAGCACCGCATTGCCGGTGCACGCCCACTGCCCCACGGTGGTGGTGCCTTCGGGGGGCCGTGGCCGAACGAGCGACGCGGAGGCAGCGGACGAGCCGCCTGAGGTGCGCAAGATCGTCGTCGGCGTGGACGGCTCGGAGGTCTCAAAGCTCGCCCTGGCTCGATCCTTGGATGAGGCGATTTCGTGGCAGGCCGATTTGGTCGCCTTCGCGTCCATGCCGGTCGCCTCGGGCACCAGCCTTTTCGCCTGGGCGCCCGGCCAAGTGGACCACACCGCGGTGCTGGCCGAACTCGAAGCCGAGGTCGGTCGCCTGATCGAGGCGGAGCTGGTCGGACGGGAGGTGCCGGATGGCTTCGCGGTTCGCCACCACGCCCTGGACGGCACCGCCTCCGCCCTCCTAGTCGAGTTCTCCTCATCGGCCGATTTGATAGTTGTCGGCAGCCGTGGCCGAGGCGGCTTTTCCGGGCTTCTCCTGGGCTCCACCAGCCAGGCGGTGCTTCATCACGCGCGCTGCCCGGTCATGGTGGTGCCAGCGCGCTGCAAAGACGTCTTCGCGGGCGGCGACGGCGGGTGACGCCAGGGGACTTCGCTGGCGGTGGCGCGACAACGGCAGGCTTTGGCTCGGCGGCCGGGATCTGCGCTGATGGTATGACTACAGCCCGTCCCCGGGGCGCAGAGCCTGCCGACGTCCCTTGGGCCGCGGCTAGCGCAGGCGGCGCCGGAGCCGCCGCAACGGTCAAGGACGGTTTGGCCAGGGCGAATGAGCGCATTGCCCGCGCTTGCGCCGCGGCTGGACGTCAGGCTGGCTCTGTTCAGCTGCTATTGGCCACGAAACAGCAACCTGTGGGCGCCGTCCGGGCTGCGATTCTGGCGGGCGCGCGGCTGATTGGCGAGAACCGCGTTCAGGAACTGGTGGCGAAGGGTCCCGAACTGGCCGACTTGCCGCATGAAGCCCATGTCATTGGGCATCTGCAGACCAACAAAGTCAACGCGGCGCTGCGGTGGGCGGCTTGTGTCGAAACGGTTGACTCGCAGAAGTTGGCCGAGCGCCTGGCGGACCGGGCGGTGGCGTCGCCTGCGAGCGGTGCGCTGGGGCGGCCACACGGCATCGGCGTGATGATCCAGGTCAACACCTCAGGCGAGCCCACCAAGTCCGGCGCCGCGCCGGTGGCGGCAGCGGATCTCGCCTGCCGCGTGGCCGCCTTGCCGGGGTTGGTGCTGCAAGGCTTCATGACGGTCGGCCCCAATTCGGACGATGCCGTGGCTGTCGGCCGCGCCTACGCCGCCTTGCGGGACATCCGCGATCAAGTTGTCGACAGCGGCGCCCCCGGCACGGCCGGCGCGGTCGAGCTGTCGATGGGGATGAGCCGAGATCTCGAGATCGCAATAGCCGAGGGCGCCACCATCGTGCGCCTGGGCACCGCGGTCTTCGGCCCGAGGAATCCATAGGCGAAACCAGGCCTGGAGGCCGAGGCCGCGTGAGTCGCCAGCCCGAATCGACTCAAGTAGGCAGCCGGCAACGTCGTCGTAAGTCCACAGTTTCCGCAATGCCGCAGCCAAGGCGCCAGCATCTAACCCGACTTGGGTCCGCTTTCCGGCGCCGACAGTGGGCGGTTACGTTCCCGTCGCAGGCTTGGCCTAGCTGGCTGTGGGACCCGAAACGGTGGGCAATTGGCGCCGGCGAGCAAACGGCATCGGACGGCGTGGCTGGCATCGGCACGTCGAAACCGCGAGTTGCGAACAGGTGGATGGCGGCATCGCGAATTCGGGCCTTGGCGGTCAGGTCGTCGGGGCTGTCCGCCGAGTTGAATGCACGTTTAGGGCGCCAAACGCCTGTCCATCACCGGGGTTCGGGGCGGAGGTCCGGGCCTATGGAATCCGGTCCAATTGCTCCTGCCAAAAGGCCAGTCCCCGCTGCATGGTGGCGATCGCCATCTTCCAGGTGTGGTTCTGGCCGGTCGCGACGAGCGTCCGGGTCGATTGGCCACGGTCAGTCAGGGCTTGGGCCATGGCGTGGCTATCGCGCCCGACCTCTCCTTGCTCCTCGTTGCCGGGAATGGCGAACCAGGCGGCGACGGGGTTGTGGTCAATCGTCTCGATGGTCGAAATGTACTGGCTCGGTGTCACGGCATCGATCTCGGCCTGGTTCGATTTCATGTTCTTGCCCGCCGCCCCGGGCTTCGCATACGGCATCCAGGCGAGCACTGTGGCGAACTGGTCCGAATGGCGCAAGCCCTGATCAATGGCACAATAGCCGCCCATGGACATCCCTCCGATGGCGTTCGCACGCCTGTCGGCGGCCACCGGAAAGTGGTTCTGGACCCATGGCTTGACCACCTGATACAGGAAAGTCTCGACCTGCGATCCGCCAGGTTTGGTCGAGTCAAGGCAACCCGAGTCAGCGGCGCCGCGGGCGCCCACGCTGGGAAAGACAGCGATGACCGGGGCCAGCTCGCCGGCGGCGATCATTTGGTCGAACACGTCTGCGCCGCCGGCGGCGATCCAGTCCGATGGCGATCCCGGTGACCCATGGATCAGGTAGATCACCGGATAGGCGGTCTTGCCAGATGGATCGTAGCCGGGCGGCGTGTAGATCCAGACCTCGGGCGACGCCAAGTTCAAAGACTTCGGCGCGGGCAGGTCGAACTCCTTGACAGCGCCCCTCGCCGGAGGCGTCCCGGTCGGGTGTGGGGATGGTTTGGCCAGCGATGTCCCCAGATCGGTGATCGGCCGCGAGCCCAACTCCGAAACATCCGGCGCGCGGTGGGCGAGCTCGGAACTGTCGCGGTTGGCCGGACCGAAGCCTAGGCGCAACCGCGCCGCCTCCAAGTTCGGCATCCAGCCGGCGTACCAATTGGCAACCGCCGCCAGGCCGATCACCAGAGCGAGGGATCCGGCGATGTATCCGAAAACGCGCAGGCCCTTGCGCCCCTTGATCTGTTGGCGCCGCTTCCGCAGCAGAAAGATCGCCGCCGCCAGCAGCGCCAAACCGACCACCGCGAGCACGATGCCGAATGGCAGGGTGGCGAAGAAGTCTCGTTTGGGGGCCGCCTCAATTACCACGCCCCAGTTGGAGGCGTGGCACAGGCGCCCGGTGGCCAGCGAGACGGTTGCCATCTTCCTAGCTTCACATTTTTGGGCGCCGCAGGCGCCCTCCTCGCGGCGCATGCCCATTTCCACCAAAACGGGTTGAACTGAACTGAGCCGAGCGACCTGGGACAGCACAGGCTCAGCGAACTGCGGCCGCCTTAACCAGCCCTCGCGTTCGCAGGAGGACCGCCATGACGGCCAACTCGGTCGCTCGGGTCTCGCTGAGACGCGCCCGGGAGGGCGGTGGACGCCCCGGACCGATCATGTCAGGGCGAGCTGGATCCGTGCCTGCGGCGTGGGCCCAGAACGGCAGCCAGGACAGGCGAGCAGGGCTTGGGCTAGCCAACCGGTTTGTTCAGCGGAGTCACAACCCGTGAACTCGGCTCACTCGTCAGTCTTAGAAGTCTCTCCCGAGGTGATATCGGCCAGATCCTGCCAGCCGGTTGGGCCTTCGTCGAGGAGGTTTTCTGCCAAAGGATCGGCCAGGGCGCCGGAATCGCCCTGGCCCACGACTCCGACCAAGTACTGGCCCTCGTTGACCACCGTGACCTGCGCCTGCGCTGATTGGCCGGTCGCCGAGTAGGAGCAGATGTATTTCGCATCCGCCTGGGCGGGCATTGAACTCGGGCAATCCACCGAGGACGCGTCCACCGGGATGCCGAAGTCCTCAGTCAGGATCTCCGACACCCTGTCTTCCACGGCGGCGCGGTCCAGCACGGAACCGCTACCTATGACCAAGAAGTACAAGCCGGCTGCCGCGCCCGCCACCACCAAGGCCGTGACAAGCGCCGTCACCACTATGACCTTCCCGCGTCCTTTCCTCGGCGCGGCCGCGCCAGCGGGGGCGGCGGCCGGCTTGGGCGTCGGAGGTGTATAGGCCCGGCTGGTTGATGGTGGGGCTGCCGGCGGAGGTGGGTAGGCCTGGCTGGGAGGTTGGGCGCCTGCGCGGGCAGGAGGGCTGGGCTGGCTGGTTGAGGGGGGGCCGGCTGGCGGAGGTGGGTAGGCCTGGCTGGGAGGTTGTGCGCCTGCACGCGCAGGAGGGCTGGGCTGGCTGGTTGAGGGGGGCCCAGCTAGTGGAGGTGGGTAGGCCTGGCCGGGAGGTTGTGCGCCTGCGCGCCCAGGTGGGCTGGCCTGGCTGGTTGATGGGGCGCCTGCCGGCGGAGGTGGGTAGGCCTGGCCGGGAGGTTGGGCGCCTGCACGCGCAGGAGCGCTGGCCTGGCTGGTTGATGGGGCGCCTGCTGGCGGAGGTGGGTAGGCCTGGCCGGGAGGTTGGGCGCCTGCACGCGCAGGAGCGCTGGCCTGGCTCGGCGATGGGGCGCCTGCCGGTGGAGGTGGATAGGCCTGGCCGGGAGGTTGAGCAGGCGCAGGCGGGGAAGGGTAGGCCTGGCTGGGCGATTGGGCAGCCGCAGGCGGAGGTGGATAGGCCGGACCGGAAGGCTGAGCGGCGCCAGGGACAGGAGGGTACGTCTGAGCGGTGGGTTGAGGGGCGCCGGGCGGAGGTGGATAGGCCTGACCGGAAGGCTGGGCGGCGCCTGGGACAGGAGAGTACGTCCGGGCGGGGGCTTGGGCGGGGTAGGCCTGGCCGGCGGGATAGGCGCGCCCCTGCGGCAGCGGGTAAGCCTGGCCAGGCGGTTGGGCAGTCGCAGGCGGAAGAGGATACGTCTGGCCGGCGGCGGGTGGAGGCGGATAGGCCTGGCCAGGTGGATACCCGCCGCCGGAGGGCGGTGAATAGCCGGCGCCTGGCGCGGGCTGCGGTTGGACGCCATGCGAAGGCAGGCCCTGCGAGGGCGGCGCCGGGGGAAAAGCGGGACTGGGCTGGGACTGGCGCACGGCATCGTCCCCTAGACCGGCCGACGGCGACCCGTTCGTGGCCGCAGCCTCGGCCGAGGCCTGGTGCCTTGGCGAAGTTCGGGCCTCGTCATCCCCGCCCGCCGGTTCCGCCGCAGGCCCGCCAGGCCGCTGTTCCTCGTCACCCATTGCCTTGCTCCCTTAGTTCTCGCCTGCGGGCCTGGACCGCTTCGCCGAAGGCGGCCGCTTCGTCAACATCCAAGTACGTCACATCCAGCGCGCTGGGAAGCTCCGGAAAGTCTTCGTTAGTGGCTTCGCCAAGACTCTCCCAGCCCGCCTGAACTTGCACGACATCCTCGCCGGCGGTCAAAGTGCCGTTGACCTCGACCTTGACCGGTTCACCCTGGGCTGTTTGCCACAGCAGCAGCGACACCGGCTGTCCGCCAATTTCCGACAACACCGGGTCGAGCGCCGAATCGGTGAACATGGAGGGGTAGTTCGGGAAAACCGAACTGGTGGCGAGACAGTTGAAAGGCACCGTCAACCGCAGCTCCGTCGTTCCGTCGGCAAGCGTTGTGACCTGCGGCCACAGCCCGCGCTCGATTTTGGCGGGCGCCCCCGTCGACGTGTCGCACCCGGCCGCGTCAGATTCGTCGGACGGGTCCGAGGCCTCTGAGTCGGCCTCCGCTTCCGCGATGGTCAATGCCCAGAACACGCTGGCGCGCACGCCGCACAACAGCGCGAACGACGAGGCCGCGCAGAACGGCATCCCGTATGGCATCCGCCGGTCGTCCTGCTCGGTCGGGGAATCGTAGTAGAGGGTGGGTTCCGCGACCCAAGGGGTTGGGGCCAGATCGCGCAGATTCTCGCCCAGCAGGTCGTAGTCCCATTCAGATCCGGCCGGATGATAAGTGAACAGGGTCGATCCTTCGATCCCGTTGTCTGGCTCGGTCGAGACCTCCGCCGGGCTCCCCATCATGGCTAGTTTCGCAATCACCCCGCTGGTCGCCTCCCCGTTGACAGTCACCAGCGTGTACATGTTGGCGCTGACCGACCACTCCCCGCCCAGCATCCAGTTGTGTTCGGCCACAAATGAGTCCAGCGCCGCCAGCCGTTCGTGGACCCGCTCTCTTTCCCAGCGAAGTTGCGCCTGGCGATCGGCGAACCCGTCCGCCTCGGCGGGCAGCCCGCAACCGCCCACTGCCACCACGGCCATGGCCGCGGTCACAGCCTTGAACCGAGTTGTCACACCGGACGATGCCGTTCGGGCAGCTCCCGGGGCGTCTCCGGTTGCGCCGCCGGTGCCGAAGAGATCGCGCAACCACCTGGCCGCGCGTTGGCGGAAGAGCTTAGTCATTCTGTGCCGCCCCCTTCGAACAGTCCGTCACCGACGGCGCCGGCGTATTCGAATAGCTCATAGGCGTCAGCGCCCAAGGCGTTGGCGTTGAGCGTGACATCGGTGCCGGTCGACGAGACGCCGACTAGATACCCGGCTCCCCTATCGGGGTCCCAGCGGGCAAACCACCCGCCGCCAGAGCAACCGGGCGTCATCGTGCAATCAATGGAGTAACCGCCCATCTGATAACGGCTCCAGGTTGACGCGGCGCAATACCGTTCGCTACGGCCGTCGAACGGCTCGGCGGTCGGGTAGCCGATCGCGACCAGCGCGTCGGCGGGAACGCCAAACGCGATCCCTTGGGCGCCGACAGCGTCTTGGACCTTCTCATCCTGGTCGTTGGGCGCCAAACGAACGAAGGCGTAGTCGTACGCCCACCCCTCGCCCCACACGCCTTCCTCCGAGGAATTCGCGTCGTCTTTGAATTCATTCCGCAGGAACACCTCCGAGGCGGCCCACGCTCCCCATGGAGCGACTTCCGCGTCATCCTCGTCGCCGGGGACGAAAAGCATGTGCTGCATCAGGCCGCCGCCCTCGGTGTCCCAGACGCAGTGCCCGGCGGTGGCGATTATGTCGTGGGTGGCGGATGTCACCACCGTCGCCGAACAGACCATCATCGACTGCCACTCTGGGTCGTTAGAGATGTACAGGCGCCCGGTGGTGCCGTGGTTCATCCCGGTCTGCGGCGCCAAGGCGCCAGAGTACTCGTCACCCAGCCCGATCCCTTCATCGGAGGCGATGGCGCCCTGGCCGTCCGTTGGCACGGCGAAGAGGCCGGTGGACTCGTCATTGGGGGCCTGGTAGTCGGGGTCCACGTCGCCGGTGCCAGGCGCGTCCGGATCCGAAATCCGGTCCTGCCAGTGTTCGCTGGACGCTTCTGGGTCGAGGTCGAATTTCGACATCAGGTCCACCCGCGGCGATGGCGCCGGCCGGGGCCCGAGAGCCGGTGCCGCGGTGTTCGCCGTGCCCGTGGCGTTAACGGTCGTGGCGCAGGCGGCCAGGCTCAACGTTGCGACGAGGGCGAATCCGAGTGCCGCTAGACCGCGCCGGCTTTGTTTAGCCATATCGCCTTTCCTGTGATGGCCGGTTGTCCCTTGGTCTCATAGGTTGTCCCAACCACAACCCTACGCTGTTCCTGCGCCCGGGCGAGCACGAACGCTCGGGCTGTGGCGGATAAACCAGGAATTCGGACAGGTATCGCCTCAGCGCTCCAGGGGTCCAGACAAGGACTCGAACCTGCGACCTCTGCTGTCACGACGACGCGGCGGACGCATTGGCCCCGCGCGCCTTGCGGCACTCGCGCGAGCTGTTTGGCCCGGATTTGGCGGCTGCGGACGATGACGACCATCCGCTCACGGTCTGCGGTTAGTGGCGCCCGCCGGCCGACTCAGGCGCGGAGGACCAGTTCTCCCAGGACAAGCCTGGGACCCGGCGGAACTCGGATTCGTTGCCGGTGACGACGGTCAGGCCGGATCGAAGGGCTTGCGCGGCGATCCACAAGTCGTTGGCCCCGATCGGGGTGCCGGTCCGCTCTAGGTCTGCCCGCAACGAGCCGTACACGCTGGCGACCTCGGCGTCGATCGCCAGCACTGGAACCGCCGCAAGCAGCGCGTCGACACGCTCCTTGATCCGAGGCGATGAGGCCTTGGCGATCCCGTACAGCAGCTCGCCAACAACCACCACGCTGGTCACGGCCTCGCCCGGGAGCGTGGCCGCGAGGCGGACGCCGACCGGCCCTTGCGGATGCCGGGCAGATTCGGAGATGGCGTTCGTGTCCAGCAGCCAAACCGGCGCCACGCTTGTCGTCACCAAATGGCCTCAGGCGCCGGAGGCGGGTCATCGATGGTCGGGAAGTCGACGTCCAGATCGTCCCAGCTCTCCAACAGTTCCCTCAGGACGGGGGCAGTCTCAGGCACCAGCACCAGGCGGTCGCCGTCCTGGTACAGGAGCGCGGCATCGCCCGGCAACTCGAACCCGCGCGGGATTCGCACCGCCTGATTGCGTCCGTTCCGGAACAAGCTGACTCTTCGCGCCTCCACGCGCCCATCAACCACCGACATATGCCCAAGCATATACCAGCGGGGAAGGGGAGGCGCCGGGGGCAGATGTCGCAGGTTTGAACTGTTCCCACTTTGCGCGCCAGAGAGGACTCGAACCTCCGACACCCGCTTTAGGAGAGCGGTGCTCTATCCACTGAGCTACTGGCGCGTGGAGTAACAGCCTACCCGTTGCGTTGGTCGCGCCGGGGGAATGGTTCTGGGGGACACCGTGTCTGGAGCGCCTCGGTTCGAGAACCTCAGACCGGTCGGAGCATGGGCTTGGTCTTGCGCATGTCGGTGCGAGTGGCGCGCCAATCTGGGAGCAGATGATCCATCCAGGCGGCGAAGCCCGGACCGTGATTCGGTTCGACGAGGTGGACCAACTCATGCACCAAGACTTCCTCGAGACACCTCTCCGGCAGTGCGGCTAGGGCCAGGTTCAGGGTGATCCGGCGCGTGTGGCTGCTGCAGCTGCCCCAGCGCGAGGTCATCCAACGCAGCGTCCACATCGATGGGCCCTGTCCCACCAGCGGAATCCAACGGGCCGCGAGTTCCGGCAGCTTGCGGCTGAGTTCACGGCGATACAAGCGGTCTAAGGCGGCCCCCGGCAGGTCGGGCGGGGCCGGGCTACCCCACAACTGGGGTTCCGGTCTGGGCGCGGACACCCGCTGCAGCATCTGGTCCACCCAGCGCCGGTGTTTCCGGAACATGGCCACCGCTTCCTCGCGCGAGGTGCGGTACGGCATGGACAACCAGATCAGACCGGATGGCTCGACGTGGAGGCGCAGCGAAACCATGGCCTTGCGGCGCAGCTCGACCTGGAGGCCGTCGATCTCGATGGTTTCGCGGGTCACCACTCCCTGCGGCCGGTAGCGTGCGGCCGCAAGCGCCATTGCCCGCCGCAACCGGCGTTCCAGCTCCAACTCCTCCTCGTACTCATCGAAGCTGTTGAACCCGTCGGCGTCCTCCTCATACCACGGGTCATCGCAGTAGGGATAGTGGCTAGCGCGCCAGCAGGGATCGTCAAGATCCTCGGGTGTTGGCTGCTCCTGCGGCGGCTGGTAAGAATCGTCGCGTGCGGCGCCGCCCGGCCAGACGTGATCGGCTGTGGTCATTTAGATTCCCGTTCGATATGGCTGCGGGCGTGTTCAACCGCTGGTTCGACTTCGGTGAAGACGTGTTTGGTGTGCCGGACCGCGCGGGTGACGCCGCCGCCCCGCGCCAAAGCCAGGTGCTGGGATTGGATGCCTTCGATCAGCACGGTGACCCCGGCCCGCTCTAGCGATGTCACCAAGTCGCCCAGGACCTGGGCTCCGGTCGAATCCATGATCTGGAGGGAGCGCAGCGAAACAATCACCACCGACGCGTTCTCGGTCGAGACCTTGTCGAGCAGTCTTTCGGCGGCGGCGAAGAACAGGGCGCCGTCGATCCGGTAGAGGGCGATCCGCTCATCACCGGGGTGCGCTGCCCCCGGCAACTCGACCCGATGCACGCCGGCGGCTCGGGACATTGTGCGCAAGGCGAAGAAGGCGGCGGCCACAATGCCGATTCCGACGGCGTAGATCAAGTCCAGCGACACCGTGATCACGGCTGTGGCGATGAACAGCACCGCATCCTGTTTGGTCAGGGTCAACAGAGTGCGGGCGGTCGCGAAGGGCACCATGCGCACGGCTGTGACCAAGAGCACCCCGGCCAGCGCCGCCAGCGGGATGGCCGACACCAGCTTGATGGTGAACGGGAACGACACGATTCCGAACAGGATGACGGAATGGACAATGGCGGCCAACCGCGTGCGGGCGCCGTTGGACGTGTTGACCGCGGTGCGCGCGATAGCGCCGGTGGCGGGCATGCCGTGGAACAGGCCCACCGCCATCGAGGCCAGGCCTTGTCCCACCAGCTCCCGGTCCGGATCGAACCGGCCGGTGTCCGAATGCTGAGCCGCCACCCGGGCCGAGAGCAGCGACTCGATCGCCGCCAGGATCGCTATGGTCGCCGCGGCGGGCGACAATTCCATCATCAGAGACCAGGAGACTTCCGGCAAACGTGGGGCAGGCAACCCGGTGGGCAGGGCGCCGATCACTTCGCCGGGCAGGTGGGCCAGCGCCCAGACGCTGGAGATGGCCACCAAGCCGACCAGCGACCAAGGGATCTTCCGGTTGATCCGCGAACCGAGGACCATGAAGGCGGCGACTCCCACAGCCGCCAGGATTGGCCAGTAGGCCGAAGACCAATCTGCCCGGCCGAAGGCTTGGACCGCCGCCACCAGCGCGTTGCCGCTCAGACCGCTCGATTCGACGCCGAGGGCGGCGGGCACCTGCTGGCAGAAGATGATGACGGCGATCCCATGGGTGAATCCCTCGATGACAGGCCAGGGGATCGCGCTGACGGTGCGACCCAGTTTGAACACTCCGGCCAGCACCACCATGAATCCGGCCATCAAGCAAAGCAGACCCAGCACACCTGCCCCCCGCGCGGCCAAGACCGGGGCGAGCACCACCACCATGGCCCCCGTCGGCCCTGAGACCTGGACGTTCGATCCTCCGAAGACGGCCGCCACCACGCCGGCCACGATGGCGGTGACGAGCCCGGCCTCCGGGCCGCCCGGAGTGTCCCCGAAAGCGCTGGCGCCGAAGGCCAAAGCCAGCGGCAGCGCCACGATTCCGACGGTGATCCCGGCCGCCAGATCCGTCCGCCAGGTCGAGCGAGCCGGTCGATAGTCTGCCGGGGACGGCAGCAGAGCGCGCAGAGCCTTGATGATCGGATGCGACGACGCGAACGACACGGGGGACTCCAATAGGTTTAGCCGATTGTTTTAGGTCTTCAGCATAGGAGATCGCTCTGACAACGAATTGACCGGGGCGAACACGGGCCGCCGCTGGGAGCCTCAGGCGGACGCGGCGGCGCTGGGGGCGTCATCGGACAACCCGTCTTTCTTTACAAACGTCCGGGCTGGGGGCGCCGGTCTTGACTCGGTGGCTGTGGCCATGGCAAGGTCGGTCCCGTGAGCAGCACTTCGCCCTTGTCTCCGACCCGCGCCCGCGGGCTGGTTCAAGCGTGCTCGAAGTGTCGAATGTGTCTGTGTCAAGCCTGACCGCAAGACCAGACCCAACCTCCTAGCTCCCCGAACGATCCGCGCTGATCAGCGCCACGGGGTGCGTCGACACTCGAAAGAACTCACATCATGACCGCTACAGCCTTTGCACCTGAATTCACTCCTGTCTCAGTCCTACCCTGGCGCCGCAAGCCCGCCTATCGGGGCCCTCTGATTGTCATTCCAGGGGGGCGTTCGGCCAGCCGGCGCGGCCCTGGCCGCGAATGGCGCTCGGAAGCCACCAGCACTCAGCGGCCGACTGCCGCCATCTCCCGCGAATCGGCCGATGCCGCCCGCGCCTTTCAACACCGCCTCTCCCGTTTGCCGATTCGGCCTGAAATCAGCCTTGACCTTGAGCGCCGGTCAGTCCGTGTGGACGGCGCGACCCGCCACTTGACGCCTCGCGAATTCGGGCTCTTGGCGGCTTTGGCGGCGCAGCCCGGCGAACCGGTCAGCCGCGACGAGCTGTTGAAACTGGGCGCTGGCGAACGCCAGCTCGGCGAGGGCTCCCGCACGGTGGACGTTCATGTGGCCCACCTGCGCGACAAGCTCGGCTTGCCCGGCGCGATCGCGACCATCCGCGGCCGTGGCTACGCCTTCAACCCGGCCTTCCGGGTGGAAGTGCTCTGACCGGCTGGCGCCGCCGAACTCCCAAGCGGCCGTCCGGGCCGTCCTGGCCCAGATTCCGCATCCGCCGGCCGCGAGGTCAAGTCTCCGCCCGCCACCGGAAACCCATGCCCCGGGCGGTCTCGATCGCGTCAGATCCCAGTTTCCGGCGCAGATAGCCCACATACACGTCCACGACGTTGGATCCGGGATCGTGGTCATAGCCCCAGACCAGCGACAGCAGCTGCCCGCGGGAGTAGACCCGGCCCGGATTGGAGGACAGGACCTCGGCTAAGGCGAACTCTCTGGCCGAAAGGGACACCTCGCGCCCATGGGCGAAGGCCCTCCGGCTGGCGAGTTCCAGACGGACTGGACCAACCTCGATCGTCTCCTCGGTCGGCTCGGCCGGCGGCGCGCGCAGGCGCAGCTTGACCCGCGCCAACAGTTCGGCGAAGCGGACCGGCTTGGCCATGTAGTCGTCCGCCCCGCCCTCAAGCCCGGCCACGGTGTCCGTCACCGAGGAACGAGCGGTCAGGATGACCACCGGCAGGTGGTGGCCCCGCGCCCGCAAGCGTTTGAGCACAGTCAGGCCGTCGATGTCGGCGAGCCCCAGGTCCAGCACCATCAAATCGACCCCGCCTGCCGTGACCACGGCGATCGCCTCGGCCCCGGCCGCCGCCCAGCTAACCGCATAGCCGGCCGCTTCCAACCCCTTGACCAGGAACGAAGCGATGCGTTCTTCGTCTTCGACGACCAATATGTGGGTCACGACTCTCCCGTCTGCGCAGGCTCGGCGTCAGCGCCGGCTTGGCCCAGCGTAGGCGGTTTCAGCGTGGGCCGCGCCGGCGCGGACGGCTCCAACGTGGCCGGCTCCAATGTGGCCGGTTCCAATGTGGGCGCATCCATTGCGGGCGGTTCCACGGCCGGCAGCGCCAGTGTGAAAACAGAGCCGCCCCCCGGCGCCTCCTCGTGGTACACCACACCCCCGTGTGCCTGCAGGATCTTGGCGACGATGGCGAGCCCCAAGCCAGCCCCCTGGCTCCGGTTGGCGTCGCGTCGGCCGCGCTCGAACCGGCGGAATATGCGTTCCCGATCAGCCGGATCGACCCCGCTACCGGCATCTGCGACCCAGACGCGCGCCCAAGCGCCCTCCTGGGCCAGGCCGAAGGCGATCCGGGAGCCCTCGGGCGAGTGTTTGACCGCATTGGCGGCCAGTTCCAGCAGGGCCCCCGTCAGGAGGTGCTGGTCGACCAGCGCCCAAGCCTCGGCGCGGGCTTCGACTCGCCACTGCCTGGCTCCGAGCGCTCGCGCCTTATCCACCACTTCGTCGAACCACGGCGCCAGATGGGTCAGGCTGAGGTTTGCCCGGCCGGCGCGCTCCACCTGGGCCAGGGCAACCAGCGAATCAGTCAAACGGCGCATCCGGTCGATCTCGTCGAGGGCCAGATCACGGGCGGCGGCGACATCCGCCGGGTCGTTCACATCCAGGATCTCGAGGTGTCCGCTGATCACCGTCAGAGGCGTGCGCAGTTCGTGGCCGGCATCGTCCAAGAAACGCCGTTGCGACTCCCACGCCGCCTGGAGCGAATCGAGCATCGCATTCATGGCCCGGGCCAACGCCACAACCTCCGGCGGCCCGTCCGCCACCACCCGCCGGCCGATGTCCGGCGCCCCGTCCGCCCCCCGCGCGACCCGCTGCGTGGAGGCGGCCAGGATGCTCAGCGGTCGCAAGATGAGTCCTGCGGCCACCCAGCCCCCGGCGGCGGTGACCAGGACCGTGATTAGGGCCAGGGGCAGGAAACCCCACAGGTAGGAGTGGTAGACCTCGGCGCGTTGCGCGGCCCGGTCCACCACCACGGCGTAAACACCTTGCGCGTCGCTCTGCGCCGCAGACCGGACCCCGACTCCGACATAGGCGTATCCGCCTGTGTCGGTGTCAAGGTGATGGACGCGGACGGCGCCGGAAGTCGAGTCGGCCAGGGCGACCACCAACTCGGGATCCGCCAGCACCCGGCGGCACATCTGAGCTGAACCCGCGTGGGTCCACGCGCTCGGCGGGACGGCGCCAAGCGTGCATTCGTAGCTCGCGTTGACGGACTGGGCCACCGCGCCGGTGATGATCCGCTCGAGGCTGGAGGTCGCGTGTGCGGTGGCGTAGTTGTGAAGTTCGGCGACGCTGCGCCCCAGCGAATCGGCGATGCGAGCATCCGTCCGGCGCAATTCCAGCAGGCAGGTCAGGCTTCCGGCGGCCGCCAGCCCCAGGGTCCCTAGGATCGCGATCGCCGCCGCCAGTCGCCAGCGAAAGGGGGATTGCGCGCGCACAGGCGATACTCTGCCAGACGGTATGCCCTGGCGGCCGCAATACTTGCGACCGGCGCGGTTATCAGTCGGATCGCCGGGTTGTGCGGCGGTTTGGCCTATTCCCGTCGCTGGCGTTGTCACGCGGTCGCCCAGGTCGGTCAGCGGTGGTCGGAGTCGTGTTCCCATTCAATGAAGCGGCCTGTGACCGCATCCAACTCGAAGTCGTATTCGTCCTGGCCGCGGATGATTTCACCTTCGTAGACATAGCGGCCGTCGTCGTAATCCAGGTGTAGTTGGATCGAGACAGCCCCCTCCTGGGTGCTGACTATGTCGAGGGCGCCGCGGGGTTCGTTGTGTTCCGCCCCTGCTTCGATCAAAGCCCCGCCAGGTATGCGCGCCAGCGCCAGGTCTTTGGCCTGGGCCTCGGTCAACAGCGCGCCCGGCGTCGAGCTGGCGGCGCGACTCGGCAGGGCGCCTGCCGGGCCGGACGGCTGGGCCGTTGGTTCGACCTGGGCGCCGTTGGCGTCAGGAGCGGTGGGCGTCCCTTCGGGCTGGCCCAAGGCGGCGCCTGGTTGAACAGGGGCTGTCGGACCAGGCTGTTCGGGGACGGTTGGGCCCGGAACCTGGACATGGGAGTAGGAGCGCAGGTCGTCGTCGTCGCCGGCGGCGCGCATGATCGCGGCCCCGGCGACCCCTCCGGCCGCCAGCACCAAGAGCCCGGCGCCCATGGCCGCGGCCAAGACCCGCCTAGAGCGCGGATGGTGGGCGGAGGCAGTTGCGGGCGGCCCCGATTGAAGCGCCACCGGCCCGTAACCGGGCAGGCTGTGGCCGGCAGGGCCGAAGGCGGACGTGTCGGCGGACGCATCGGGCCCTGGAACAGGCGGTTCGCTTGGTTTGTCCGGCCCGGTCGGGTCGCCCTGGTTTCGAGTTGACGGGATCGGATTCTGACTCGGGATTGGTCCGGCGCCGGTCTCGGGTGGCTGCGCCGGGCTCGGATCGTTGGTTGTCATGGCATCTAGCCTGGCGCGCCGAACTAAGGCGTTGCCCAGAGCAGCGTGAGAGTTTTCTAAGAACGGCCACCGGACCATTCCGGTGGCGCATGGTGCCGTTTCGGCGGGACAACTAGGCTTGGTCTGTGCCCACTGTGCGTCCGCCGGCAGTCGCGGGATTGTTCTACCCGGCTCGTCCTGACGAGCTGTCTGCCCAGGTCGACTCGCTCTTGGCGCAGGGGCGCCGGGCGCTGCCGCGGCTGACCGGCGCGGGCCCGGTCAAAGCGCTGGTGGTCCCGCACGCCGGTTACGTCTATTCCGGTCCCACCGCCGGGATCGGTTACGCCGCCCTCGATGGCGCCTACGAGCGCGTGGTGCTGCTGGGCCCCTGCCATCACGTTGGCACCGCTTATCTGGCCTTGCCCGGCGCGGACTCGCTGCGCACGCCGCTGGGCGATGTCCCGGTCTGGCGCGAAGGCGCCGCGCTGGTCGAAAAGCTGCCGGAGGTGATCGTCAGCCCTGAGGTCCACGCCCGTGAGCATTCTTTAGAGGTGCAACTGCCGTTCATCCAGACGGTCCTTGGCGCCGACACGCCAGTTCTGCCGCTGGCGGTCGGCTGGGCCCGGCCCGCTAGCGTGGCGGCGGTTCTGGACGCGGTTTGGGGCGGTCCTGAAACGCTGGTCGTGGTCAGTTCCGACCTCAGCCACTACCTGCCCCACACCACCGCCCGCGAGGTCGACCAGGCCACGTTAGCCCAGATCATGGCGCTGTCCCCGGAATTGTCCAGTGATCAGGCCTGTGGCGTCTACCCCGTCAACGGCTTGAGCTGGGCGGCGCGCCGCCGCGGGCTGCGGCCGCAGTTGTTGGACTACCGCAATTCCGGCGACACGGCCGGGGACCGTTCGGCGGTGGTTGGTTACGCCGCGGTCGCCTATCAGACCGAGGCGCCCGATGCCGTCTGACTTCCCACCCGCCGCCGGCCCTTTGCTGACGGGGCTGGCCAGGGAAGCTATCGAATGCGTGGCCAGCGGGCGGCGGCCGCCGTCGGCCGAGGTCTCGGCCCTGTTGGACCGGTTCGGGCCGGCGGCTGGCGGGCTTGGCCAGGGCGGAGCGCCAACCGGGCGGCCGGTCGAGGCGGGAATGGGCGGTGAACCAGCGTCTGGGCCTGCTTCCCGGATCGGCGAGCCGGCCGGGCTCTCGACCGCCACCGCGCGGACGGCGCCGGCCGGGCCGGGCCAGCTTGGTCCCGAATTGGCCGGATGGGATTTCTTGGCCCGACCGGGCGCGGCGTTCGTCACTTTGACCCGGCACGGCGAACTGCGCGGCTGTATCGGCTCGCTCGAGGCGCATCGGCCGCTGGCCAAGGACGTTCAGTACAACGCCATCGACGCCGCTTTCGGCGATCCCCGCTTCGCGCCGCTGCCGGCAGGCGAAGTGGATCGGGTCGACATCGAGGTGTCCGTCCTGAGCGAGCCCTTGCCACTGGCGTTCGCGGACCGGGCGGACCTGGCGGGCCAGCTCCGTCCGGGAGTGGATGGATTGGTCCTGGCCGCCCGCGGCCGACGCGGCACCTTCTTGCCGCAGGTCTGGGACCAGTTGCCGACCCCGGAGCTGTTCTTGGCCCATCTGGTCCGCAAAGCCGGCCTGCCTGCCGGCTATTGGGACGGTGACGTGCGCATTTGGCGTTACACGGTGACTGCCTTCGAAGAGGATCGGACGGCGTCGGCGGACCGAGGCGTCGCGGAGGAGACGTGACCGCGGCGCGGCATTGGCACCTGGCCCCGGACGGAAGGGTCCAATGCGATCTGTGCCCTCGGTTCTGCCGGCTGCGTCCGGGTCAGCGCGGGTTCTGCTTTGTCCGTCAGAATGTCGACGGCGCGCTCGAACTGACAACCTATGGGCGCAGCTCGGGCTTCGCCTCCGACCCGGTGGAGAAGAAGCCGCTCTACCATTTCCTGCCCGGGTCGAGTGTCTTTTCGTTCGGCACCGCCGGCTGCAATCTGGGCTGCCGGTTCTGCCAGAACTGGGAGATCTCGACCGCGCGGGACATGGACACGCTGATGGCGCAAGCCAGTCCAGCGGAAATCGCCGCCGCGGCCGCGCGCACCGGCTGCGCGTCGGTTGCCTACACCTACAACGACCCGATCATATTCACCGAATACGCGGTCGACGCGGCCCTGGCCGCGCGCCAGCGGGGACTGAAGAACATCGCCGTCAGCGCTGGTTACGTCACCGCCGCCGGGGCGGCCGACTTGTTCGGAGCCATGGACGCCGCCAACATCGACTTGAAATCGTTCGACGCGGATTTCTATCGCAGAATCACCGGCGGACGGCTCGAAGTGGTCCAGGACACGCTGCGCTACCTGGTTCACGAGACCTCGGTCTGGACTGAGGTGACCACGTTGTTGATCCCGGAGCTGAACGACTCAGATTCGGAGATCGACCGGCTCACCAACTGGGTGGCCAGTGAGCTCGGCGCCGATGTGCCCCTGCACTTCTCGGCCTTTCACCCAGCCGCCCGCATGTTGGACCGGCCGCGCACGCCGCTCGCCACCTTGCGGCGCGCCCGCGCCCGCGCCCAGGCCAACGGGCTCAGACACGTCTACCTAGGCAACGTCTGGGATGAGGCCGGATCGACGACCTATTGTCCTGCCTGCGGCCAGGCGTTGGTGATTCGCGACGGCTATTCGATCCGCCGCCAGCGCCTGGGCCCGGATGGCCAGTGCCCCGCCTGCGGCGCGGCTGTGCCAGGCCGCTGGTCTTGAGCTGATGCCCGCGGCGGTCCCGGCGGCGCCCGAACGGCCATAGATCAGCGCGTCCGTGTGGCCCTGATGCCGGCGGCGGTCGCGGCGGCTGCTTCTGGGCTAAGCCAGGGGTGGGCCGGTTCTGGGCCGGGAGTCAGCGGAATCGGGACGGCGTCCGGATTGGTTCTTCAAGGGAGGCGCCAGTCCACCGGACTGGCGCCCTGTTCGGCCAAGAGGGCGTTGGTGCGGGTGAAGGGGCGCGAGCCGAAGAAACCGCGGCTGGCCGAGAGCGGCGAGGGGTGGGCCGATTCGATCCGGGGCACGTCGTTCAAACGCGGGGCCAGGCTGGCGGCGTCGCGGCCCCACAAAATGGCCACTAGCGGTCCGCCGCGCCGGACCAACACGTCGATGGCGTAGGCGGTGATCTGCTCCCAGCCTTTCCCGCGATGCGAACCTGGCGCCCCGGGGCGAACGGTCAACACGCGATTCAGGAGCATCACCCCCTGGTCGAACCAAGCCGTGAGGTCGCCGCTGCTGGGAGGCGGCACGGCGGCATCGTGCGTCAACTCTTGGAAGATGTTGCGCAGAGAACCGGGCAGAGGTCGCACGTCGGGTGCGACCGAAAAGCTCAGGCCCACTGGATGGCCGGGCGTGGGATACGGGTCCTGGCCCACGATCAGGATCTTGACCTGGTCCAGCGGGTGGGTGAAGGCGCGCAGCACGTTCTGGCCGGCCGGCAGGTAGCCGCGGCCGGCGGCGTTCTCGGCGCGCAAGAACTGGCCCATCGCCCTGATACCCGGTTCGACCTCCGCCAAGGCGTCAGCCCAGCTCGGGTCGATCAGTTCGGCGAGGGGCGCGGGCTGGCTCATGGCGAAGACGTTACCGCGACATCGGCGCGGCCCCGGCCAGGATCGGCCTGGCGCGGGTTAACATGGCCTCGGGAATGCGGCTGGGAACCTGCTGACACGTATTCGACAGGCACCAGCGGGCTGGGGATTTCGGGAGGATCAATGGGTCAGGCGGCGCGGGCCGGTCAGACGGCAGAACTGGGGGACGCCGAGCGTCGGGTGCTGATGTTTGAGCGGCAACACTGGTGCTATGAGGGTTCCAAGGAGGCCGCCATCCGCGAGTTGTTCGAGATGGAACCGACTCGTTATTACGAACTCTTGGGCCGGCTTATCGACACCGATGCGGCCCTGGCCTTCGACCCCCAGCTAGTGAAGCGATTGCGCCGCCAGCGACTTGAAAGGCACCGCGCCCGCTCAGCACGCCGCCTGGATCCACCGGTCTGAGGCGGGGAAACCTATAGGCTGGAAACCGTGAGCAAGAACGCCTACCCGTACCCGCCGGATGAGTTCGACCAGATCGACCTGAATGCGAGGCCCAAGGAAGTCCACGCGGCGCACCGAAACGCCTGGAGCCGGGTGTGGCCGTTCTTGTTGGTGATCGTGTTGGTGCCAAGCGTGGCGTTTCTGGCGGTGCATTTCTTGGCCGACAAGTTGCCCGGCGGCGCCGCCAGCGGCTCGCCCACAGCCTCGCAATCGCCTGGCTCAGGCGGCACCTCGGCTTCTGGCGCCCCAGCCACATCCGAGCCGCCGCTCACTCCCAGCGAAACCGCGCCCCCGCCGACCACCGCGCCGACTGCCGCCACAGATATCCCGACGCCGGTGATCGACAAGACAATTGTGGTGACCGTCTACAACGCCGGCCAAACCAGGGGCGCTGCCGCGACGGCCGCAGAGCAGTTGGTGGGAGCCGGGTTCGCCAACGCGGACAAGACATTCGACATCAGCCCGAAGAATCCGGATCTGTCGACCGTCTACTATTCGACCGACGCCCAGCTGGACACGGCTAATGAGGTGGCCAGAGTGCTGGGCGCCACCGCCGTCGAGCTGGACCCGCAGGTGGCAGGCGGCAACGTGGTCGTGGTGGTGAAGTGACCGAGGCGTTCAGCTAGCGGACGCACCGTTTCCCAGCTTGCACTCGACGCGGTAGAGTGCTAACCATTGATTAGCACTCTCGCTATGGGAGTGATAACGAACCAGGTGAGGTCCAGTACGGCCAGCGTGACGTGAACGCGGGTCGGCGGGGCCGTCCGTCGCGGGCGCCGGTTCAACCTTGGCAACCAAGCAAAGGAAACGAAAAGACGAATGGCTAAGATCATTGCCTTCGATGAGGATGCCCGCCGTGGCATGGAACGCGGCCTGAACGAATTGGCCGACACGGTCAAGGTCACCTTGGGCCCCAAGGGCCGCAATGTGGTCTTGGAGAAGAAGTGGGGAGCCCCCACGATCACCAACGATGGCGTGTCCATCGCCAAAGAGATCGAGTTGGAGGAGCCCTTCGAGAAGATCGGCGCCGAGCTGGTCAAGGAAGTCGCCAAGAAGACTGACGACGTGGCCGGCGACGGCACCACCACCGCCACCGTCTTGGCCCAGGCCCTGGTGCGCGAGGGTTTGCGCAACGTGGCCGCCGGCGCCAATCCGATCGCCCTGAAGCGGGGGATCGACCGGGCCGTCGATGCCGTCGTCAAGACTCTGTTGGCCCAGGCCAAGGAAGTGGAGGGCAAGGACGAGGTGGCCGCCACGGCCTCGATCTCGGCTGGCGACCCCGCCATTGGCTCTTTGATCGCTGAGGCCATGGACAAGGTCGGCAACGAGGGCGTCATCACCGTCGAGGAGTCCAACACCTTTGGGCTGGAACTCGAACTGACGGAGGGTATGCGCTTCGACAAGGGCTACCTGTCGATGTACTTCCAGACTGACCCCGAGCGCCAGGAGGCCGTGCTGGAGGATACCTACATCCTCCTGGTCGAGTCCAAGATCAGTTCGGTCAAGGATCTGCTCCCGCTGCTGGAGAAGGTCTCGCAGGCCTCCAAGCCATTGGCGATCATCGCTGAGGACGTGGACGGCGAGGCGTTGGCCCTGCTGGTGGTCAACAAGGTGCGCGGGTCCTTCAAGTCGGTGGCCGTCAAGGCGCCTGGCTTCGGCGACCGCCGCAAGGCGATGCTGCAGGACATTGCCGTGCTGACTGGCGCCCAGGTGATCTCCGAGACCGTCGGTCTGAAGCTGGAGAACACCACCCTCGACATGCTCGGCACGGCCCGCAAGGTGGTTGTGACCAAGGATGACACCACGATCGTGGACGGGGGCGGCGACGCTGAGGCGATCGCGGGCCGGGTGGCGCAGATCCGCTCTGAGATCGAGGCGACCGATTCCGACTACGACCGCGAGAAGCTGCAGGAGCGCCTGGCCAAGTTGGCCGGCGGGGTGGCGGTTATCAAGGCGGGCGCCGCGACCGAGGTCGAGTTGAAGGAGCGCAAGCACCGGATCGAAGACGCGGTCCGCAACGCCAAGGCGGCCGTGGAAGAGGGCATCGTGGCCGGCGGCGGCGTCTCGCTGCTGCAGGCCGGGAAGGATGCCTTCCAGGACCTCGATCTGACCGGCGATGAGGCGATCGGCGCCAACATCGTCAGGGTGGCGCTGTCGGCGCCGCTTAAGCAGATCGCCGAGAACGCCGGCCTGGAAGGCGGCGTGGTGGTCGAGCGGGTCACCAACTCGCCGGTGGGCGTTGGACTGAACGCCGAGACGGGCCAGTACGAGGATCTGATGGCGGCCGGAATCGCCGACCCAGTCAAGGTCACCCGTTCTGCCCTGCAGAACGCGGCCTCTATCGCCGGACTGTTCCTGACCACCGAAGCGGTTGTCGCGGACAAGCCGGAGAAGTCCGCGCCGGCCGCGCCGGACGGCGGCATGGGTGGCATGGATTACTGATCCTGAGCAATTTTACGGGCCTGGGGCCAGTGTTTTCCGTGACACTGTCCCCAGGCCCTTCTCATCTTGGAAGCCCCGCGAACTGGCGATGAACCTCTCCGGCGCCTGATCGTTGGGGAGCTGGGCCAGCCCGCTCCGGCGATCTTGGCGTTGTCTTTGTAACGCGCTGGCCTTGGGGGAAGGTCGCGCCGGCGGCGCGGCGCCAGGCACAGGGGCGCCCCCTGGCCGGTCAGTCCACTTTGTTCAGCGGATTCGGAGGCAAAGGTGCGCGATCTAGGTAAAAGCGCTAGTTTGAGAGCCATGAATACCGCACCGGCTCCCGTGCGGATCGGGATCATCGAAGACGAGGATCTGCTTCGCTCGATGCTCACCGATCTGGCCTCGAGCCACCAAGGCCTGGAGGTGATCGGGTCGGCTTCAGGCGCGGCGGATGCGCGCGCCAAGTTCCCGCCCGGATCGGTCGATCTGGTCTTGATGGATGTGGTGCTGGGTGACGGCAACGGCGTGGCTCTGGGAGTCTCGATGCAGCGCGCCGACCCGAACCTGATCGTCATGTTGTTGTCGAGCCACGATGTCATGGACCTGGTGGTGTCGATCGGGTCGAACGTGGCCCGGCCCTGGTCCTATCTGTCCAAGCGTTCCTCGGTCACCAAGGACGTGCTCTTCCGGTCGATTGAGGCCGCCGCCCGGGGCGAGATCATCTTGGACCCGGAGTTGGCCGAACGGTCCACAGCCCGCGAGGGCACCGCCGTGTCCCAATTGTCCTCCGCTCAGTTGCAGGTCCTCAGGCTGGTGTCGCAGGGTTTCTCCAATGCCACCGCGGCCGAACTGCTGGGCCTGTCCCGGCGCTCGGTCGAGAACCACTTGCAGGCGATCTACAAGCTTCTGGGTATCACATCGCATGACGCTTCCCCCCGCGTCGCCGCGGTGTTGAGGTTCTTGCAGCAGACCTCGCGAAGATAGCCGGTCATGGCGCGCTGGTCGTGGCGGACTGACCGAGCGGGGGAGCGGTGGGTCTACCTCAGTTTTGCTGTGTCGATCATGCTGATCATTTCCCTGTCCTTGGTGCTGGAATGGTTCGCGGTCTGGGGCTGGGCATCCATGGTCGCCACGTTCTCGCCCGCCGCCGGCAGCTACCTGCTGGGGATTTGGTCTTTCGCCTTTGTTCCCGCCCTGATCGGCGCCGCCGCCGTGGTGCCGTTCTATCCCACCGGGGAATCGTTGGCCTGGCGTTTGACGGTTGCGCTGATCTTCTCGATCGGCGCCGGAGCGCTGCGCTTTGGTGTCGAGCTGGCGGTTTGGGGCAGCACTTTCCTGATCGGCCCGTGGAGGCTCGAGGCTCTGCTGGCGGTGGCGGTGCCGTTCGCCTGCATCAGCGTCTCGATGCATCTGGCCAAGTCGCAAGTCCGTGCCGTCAAAGCCGAGCGGGCGATGGCGGAAATGGAGTTCGAGGCCCGCGCCGCCGCCTTGGAACGCGAGAACGCTGAGCTACGGGTTCGCCGCGAGATCTCCTCAGTTCTTCATGACCAAGTGCAGCAGCGTCTGGTCTTCACCGCTAGCCGCTTGCAGGCCGAAGTCATTCCGATGGCGCAGGTGAACGACGACCAAGTGGCGATCAAACTCCTGCGTGAGATCATTCAAGACATTGACCGCCTGCGCGAGGACGACGTCCGTCAGCTGTCCCACTCCTTGTTTCCCATTGGCGCCGACATCGGTTTGCACCAGGCCCTGACGTTGTCCATTGGCCGGGTGCCGGCCAGCGTCTCGGTCAACCTCGATGTCTCGGCCAGGGCGGCCGCCTACGACACGGTGCTGGAGCCAGCTATGGATGTCGCCTCGCGAGCGGTGCTGGTCTCAGTTCTCGACGAGGCCATCACCAACGCTCTCAAGCACGGCTCCGCCAGATCGATCACGGCGGCGCTCGACCTGGTGGGGGACCCAGGCAGCCGGCAGCTGGTTCTGACCGTCGCCAATGACGGCCTCCCCCTGGGCGAGACCTGCAGTCCCTCCGGCGGTCTAGCCGACCGCCAACTGCGGCTCGGGGCCCGTGGCGGCGGCTTGACCCTGCGTTCCAACGAGTCCGGTCAGACCGAGCTGAAGGCCTGGTTGCCGGTTGCCGACCCGCCGGCGCCCGACGGGATCGCGCCGGAAACAGCCACAGCTAACGCCCCGGCACCGCCGCCGGCCCCGGATGGGGGCCAGGAGACCTCAGCGGGCGAACAATGACGTGTTGGCCTGCTCGACTTCCGCGTAGCCCTGCCCGGCCGCGACCAGGGCCTGGCTGAGCGAGGCCAGAGCCTCCTCGACTGTGCGTTGGGCGCCCCGCCACTGCTCCATGGCGCCGGCGAAAGCATTGGCGGCCCCGCCAGTCCAGACGCTGGCGAGTTCGGCGCAATGACCGTTGAGGGCGGCGATCTCCGCCTGGATCACGCCGATCGAACCGTTAGCGGCGCCGGCCACCACCGACAAAGTCTCTGAATTGACCTGGAAAACGCTCATGGGCTTCTTCGCTCCTGTCTGGCACGGGCCGCGCCCTGCGGCCTCGGCCAGCACACTAGGCCCGGCCAGGCGATGCCGCGCGGCGGAAACCAAAGCCGTGTGGAAAGCCGCTCAGACCACGGTCAGACGGCCGCCGGCGGCGAACGATCCGCCGACCCGTCCCACCACAGCCGGCCGCAGGGCCCCTCCGGCCGAAGGGTGCAGGGCCGGCGACTCCATCGCGGCCAGGTCCCTGGTGGTTCGGGCCAATTCCGCCTCGATGTTGTTGCGGGCCGCGTCCTCCCAGGCCGCTGTTCCCGAGGTCAGGAACAGCCGGTCCTGGGCGAGCCAGTGGCGCAGCACCGCGATCCTGGCCGTGAGGATCGTTTGCAGAGGCTCGTCGCCGCATTCGGCCCGCACGGCCTCAGCGTAGCGCCGGTAGCTCTTGGGATCAGAGGCGAGCACCGCGCGTTCGGCGTCACACAGAACCGCCAAGTCCGGATCTTTGATTTGGGGCGGCCGGGCGCCCAATTGGACTATCAGGTTCGCCACCCGGACGGCCTTGGCCTCGGGCAACTCGAGGTGGCGGAGTTGGCCCTCGGCCAGCACCGCCGAGGCCGCCTCGTCCTCTCCCCAAGCGTGTTGCTCGCCGGGGCCGCGGGCGTTTGACAACACCGCCCCGTGGTAAAAGGCGGACAGCCGGACCAGGCTCGGGCAGGAGGCCTCTTGCGCCAGCTCATCGGCTTTTTCCAGGACTGTGATCAGGTGGTTGATGCCGTGGAAGGTGCGGGCTGGGTTGGCCCAACGTTCCAGTAGCTTGGCGCCCATGCGGCTGACCTCGTTAGGCGGCGCCGCCGATCCGGCCTCAGCCAAAGCCCTCGACCAGACCGCCAGCAGCCAATCCGGCGCTTCGGCTAAGTTCATAGCCCCAATCACCTCGGTTGCTAAAAGGTTCCTCCTGGGGTCGAGCCGCCAAAGAAAGGTAAAGCCTGGCCCTAGAGCGGGCCGGGTCGCGGCCCCCAATCATGGTAGCCCAAGGCGGCCGCCAACCCTGGCGCCGTCACAATCACAGCTATCATTGACCCGCACCACAACCCCTGAGTCCAGGAGGACATCGTATGAGGCTTGCCGCTCTAGCTGAGGCCGGGGCGGCGCCGGGCCGCCCTGCCTCGTCAGGGTTGGCGCCCCGCCAGGACCTAGCCCGGCCGGACCCTGAACACGACAGGCTCGTCAGCCCGGTTGCCGATGTCCGTGTCGACAATCGAAAGGGCGGACGTTGACCCAGCCGCAATCCCAGTACAGACCAACCGAGGTTGCGGGCGCCATCCCCGTCGAATCTTTCACGTCCCAGGAGACCGAGTTCCTCAGGAACTATGTCACGAACGTCGACAAGCCGGTATTCGCCCTGATCAACCTCCCCGAGGTGGTCAAGGGCGCCTTGTTCGCGCGTTATTCACGTAGCCGCAAGTCGCTGCGTCGCCTGCTGTTGGATGAGTTCCGGGGCGATGTCGCGGCGCCGGCCGAGCCGCGCCCGCCCGGACAATCCCGGTCGAATTCTCTCTACAACCGAGTGTTCGCCGAATACGGCGATGACTCCATCGCTCAGCTCGGTGGGGTCCACGTCGCCTGCGAGGGCGTCTCCAATATCGCCACCAAACTGATCGAGCGCGGACGCCTGATGTCCTATCTCGAACAATCAACCCGGTACATCGCCTATACCGACAGGCCGGGCGGCCATTGGCGTTACCACACCCCGGCAGAGTTTGTCGGGCCGCTTCGGCAACGTTACCAAAGGGACATCGACGCTTGGTTTGAAGCCTATTGCGCGCTTATTCCGCAGGTCGAGGGCTTCTTGCGTGACAACATGTTCAGGGAAGGCCCGCTCGATCAGGGCCCTGCCTTCGCGCGAGCGGTACGGGCCAAGACTCTCGATGTGTTGCGGGGTTTGCTGCCCGCCTCGACTCGTTCGAACCTGGGCATATTCGGGTCGGGGCAGGCCTACGAGTCGCTGATCATGAGGCTTCGGGCGAGTGGCAATGCCGAGGCGGCAGGTTTCGCGGACCAGTTGTTGGCCGAGCTTGAAATGGTGGCGCCGGCCTTCGTCGCGCGCGTCGACCGTCCTGATCGCGGCCTGGTTTGGACCGAGTACCTGAGCCAGACGCGCGCTGGCGCCAAGGCTGTGGCCGATGCCGCCTTGGCGGGGCAAGTCCCCGAGGCGGCGCCGTCGGTGTCGCTGGTGGACTTCGATCCGGACGGAGAGATCAAGGTGGTGGCGGCGGCGCTTTACGCCCATTCCAACCTTCCCGACTCTCAGCTGCTTCGAATCGCCGCCGACATGACGCCGTCCGAACGCGCCCAGATCCTCAAAGCCTATCTGGGGAATCGGAGCAACCGCCGGCACCGGCCGGGCAGGGCATTCGAGCGCACCGGATATCGCTTCGACGTGCTGGCCGACTATGGGGCGTTTCGCGACCTGCAACGTCACCGAATGCTGACTCTGGACTGGCAGCCGTTGACGGTGGGCCACGGATATTGCACCCCGGAGATGGCGGGCCCGGCCGGAATCACGGCCGAGTGGGATGCGGCCATGGAACAAGGGGCAGATCTCTTCGAGGCGATCCGGTCCGAACACCCGGTTGATTTGGCCGGCTACGGTGTGCCGATGGCGTACAAAATCCGCTACTTCATGGATATGAACGCGCGCGAGGCGATGCACGTGATCGAGCTTCGATCCGCCCCACAGGGACATGACGCTTATCGCCGAATCGCCGTGCAGATGCATTCGCTGATTGCCGAGCAGGCCGGGCACACGGCGATCGCAGAGGCCATGCGATTCGTCAGCCGTGAGGATGTCGGCGGCCTGGGTCGCCTGGAAGCAGAGCTGAGGCGGCAGGGCGGCTCGGAGGCCTAAGAGAACAGCGGGCGCCAGGACGGCGCCGCGCTCGCGCCCAGCGGCGTCGAGGCGACCGCTGTGGATCGAGGCTTAGCCGGGCAGGGTGATTCTGAAGGTGGCGCCGCCGCCGGGCGTCTCGACCACTTCGGCTTCGCCGCCGTGGGCGCCGACCAGCCCGGTTACAATGGCCAGACCCAGGCCGCTGCCCCCCAGGTCGCGCGAACGGGAGTCGTCGAGGCGGAAGAAGCGGTCGAAGACCCGGTCGCGCTTGGCCGGGGGGATGCCCGGGCCGTGATCGCGCACTTCGATCACGGCGCCGACGTCTTGCCAGTGGGCGATGGCGACTTCGATCGGGGTGGCCGGCGGAGTGTGTTTGATCGCGTTGGAGACCAGGTTGGTGAGGACCCGGCGCACGGCCGCCTCGTTGGCGGCGATCGGTGGCAGCGCCTCGCGCGGCGCCAGCAAAGTGACGGTTCGGCCGGGGTCCAGGGCCTGGGCGTCAGCCACCGCGTCCGCCGCCAGGGTGAGGAGGTCGACCGGAGCCAACTCAAGCGTTTGAAGCTCGGCCAGGCGGGTCAGGGTGGACAGGTCGCCAACCATCGCGCCCATCCGCGCCGCCTCGTCCTCGATCCGTTTCATCGCGCCCGCCAGGGCCTCGGGTTGTTCCAGGCCGCCGATCCGGTACAACTCGGCGTAGCCGCGAATCGCCGCCAGGGGGGTGCGCAGTTCGTGCGACGCGTCGGAGATGAAAGTTCTCATTCGCGCCTCGGAGGCGCTTTGGCTGGCGAAAGCCGCCTCGATCTGAGTCAGCATCGCGTTCAGCGAGTCGGTCAGGTGTCCCACTTCCGTGCCCTCTTGGGCTGGCGGCATCCGGGTGGTCAGATCCCCGCGCGCGATCTGGGCGGCGGCTGTCTCGACGTGGCGCAATGGCCGCAAGGAGCGGCGGACCATGGCGTAGCCGCTGGCCGTGGCCACCACCGCCACCGCCAAGGCCAACCAGACCACCAACAAGGCCACTTGTCTGGTGGTGTCGTTGATCGAATCGAGGGGTAGCGCCAGGACCACCAGGCGGACCTGGAACGGCCCGCGGGCCGAAGCCGTCAGACAGCGCCACTGTCCGCCGGCGGCGGTCGAAGCGACTGTGAAGGGCTCGGCGCCCTGACCAGGCGTCTCTTCTTCGGTCAGCCGCTCAAGGGCTGGCCGCTTGTCCGGATCGTGGCCCTCGCCGAAGGCCGTGGTCAGAGGTTCGCCGTCCTGGCCGAAGACCATCAGGACGTAATCGGACGGCCCGGACATGGCGGCGCCCACCTGGTTGCCGGCGATCAGCGAGGAGAGCGTCTGTTCCAGTTGACGGTCGAGGTCCGCGACCAGTTTGACCCTCAGCACAACGGTGGTGACAGCGCCGACCACAGCCAGCCCGGCCACCACCAGGCTGGCGATGATGACCGCCAGTTTGACCGGCAGCGGCCGGCCGGGGCTGGCCCGGGGCGCCTTCGCCTGGGTCATCAATGCGCCTCCGGGGCCGCCGCACGCAGCATGTAGCCGAAGCCCCGTTTGGTGTGAATGAGGCCGGGCAGTTCTCGGCCGTCGGGCCGCACGTCCAGCTTGCGTCGGAGGTAGGAGACATAGCTTTCGACGATGCCGTTGTCGCCGATCCAGCCGTACTCCCAGACGTGGTCCAAGATTTGGGTTTTCGACAGGACATGGCCGGCGTTGACCATTAGATAGCGCAGCAGCTTGAACTCGGTCGGCGACAGTTCCAGCTCGCAGCCGGCGCGGCGGACCTCATGCGAGTCGTCGTCGAGTTCCAAGTCGCCAATCCGCATCACGGCGTCCTCGGGCTGGGCCGTTGACCGGGTGCGGCGCAGGATGGCTTTGATCCGGGCGATCACCTCTTCCAGGGAGAAGGGCTTGGTCACATAGTCGTCGCCGCCCACAGTCAGACCGTGGAGCTTGTCCTCGATCTGATCGCGCGCGGTCAGGAACAGCACCGGGACGTTTTCGCCGTACTCGTGCAGACGGTGTGTGACGGCGAAGCCGTCCATGTCTGGCAGCATCACGTCCAACACCAGCAGGTCCGGTTGGTGCTCCAAGACCGCGGCCACGGCATCGCCGCCGGTGGCGACGGTCAAGACCTCGAAACCGGCGAACTTTAGCGAGGTGGCCAGCAGGTCGCGAATATTCGGCTCGTCGTCAACGACGAGCAGTTTGGCGATAGGCGTCGAAGTCATGCGTCCAGTCTGACCGTTCTGGCTGGGAAGCGTCTATGAACTTCCTGAATGAACGCTGGGAACGGTCTGAGCACGGTCGCCAAGAACGGCGTGAGCGCGGGCGGTTAGGCGGCCCGACAAGGGGCGTCCGGCGGCCGGGGCGGCGAGCGAGTAGCCTTAGATGATTGTTTCGCTCACTCACAGTCTTTAAGGAGGTACGCGTGCCCACCGGCAAGGTCAGGTTCTTTGACGAGGGCCGCGGTTTCGGTTTCATCACTGGCGAGGATGGCAGCGATGTCTTTCTCCACGCCAGCGCGCTACCCGCAGGTGTCACCGCTCCACGCCCAGGCGCCAAGGTCGAATACGACGTGGCGGACGGCAAACGGGGCCCGTCCGCCCTGGCGGTGCGGTTGGTCTCGGCGCCGCCATCGGTGGCCAAGGCGCACCGCAAGAAGCCCGAAGACATGGTCGTGATTATCGAGGACTTGATCAAGGTCCTTGACGACACTTCCAACACATTGCGACGGGGCCGGTACCCGGAGCGGCGCTCCGCGACCAAAGTGGCCGGACTGTTGCGGGCTGTGGCGGGAGACCTCGAAGCGTGACCGTGGCGACGGCATCGGACAAAGCGAAGAAGGCCCGGCGGGTCAAGGCCGACGCCTACCTCGACTCGCCGGAAGCGCAAGAGCTAGCGCGTCAGGCCCTGGGTGAGATCACAAAACCGGCCGACGTGGGCGAATATCTGGGCCTGACTATGGAGGCGGAACGGGCCGGAACGCTCCATTTCGCCTGCGCCCTGCCCGGTTACGTCGGCTGGAACTGGGCTGTGACAATGGCGCGGGTGCCCAGGGCGCGGCACGTCACCGTCTCGGAGACGGAGTTGCTGCCCGGTGAAGGCGCCCTGCTGGCGCCGGCCTTCGTGCCGTGGGCGGATCGGCTCCAACCGGGCGACGTGCGTCCCGGCGACATCTTGCCTCACATCCTGGACGATCCCCGCCTCGAGCCTGGTTACGCCGCCACCGGCGAGGAAGACGCCGACGCCCTGGCCATCTGGGAACTGGGCCTGGGCCGGCCGCGAGTGCTGTCTGACCAGGGGCGTGCGCAGGCGGCGACGCGCTGGTACGCGGGCGTCCACGGCCCCGCCGCCGCCGAAGCCCTCAAGGCCGTCGCCAAGTGCTCCACCTGCGGTTTCGTCACTCCTCTGGCGGGCGCGCTGCGGGCGGTCTTCGGGGTCTGCGCCAACCAGTGGTCGCCCCGCGACGGCTCTGTGGTCGCCTATGACCACGGTTGTGGCGCGCATTCGGAGACCGATGTCGCCCGCACGGCCACGCAATGGCCCGCCAACAACCCCATGGTGGATGATTCCTCGATCGTCCCCGTCGTGCTGGACCGGTGAGGCTCCGCGCGCTCCACGGCCGACGACGACTGGCCGTTCTGGCGTTGGCCATGGCGGGGCTCGGAGCGGCCGGTTGCGAGGGCGATCCGGAACCGGAGCTGGAGACGCCGGCGTCTTCGTCTTCGCCTTCGCCCAGTCAGGTCCCCGGAGCCGCAGAGGTGATCGCCTGCATGGACCGGGCGGGCGTCGCGTTCGAGTTGAATGAGAGCGGTGGCGCCAGTCCGGTGACCGAATCGTCCTATTTGATGGCCACAGGCCAGGCGGAGTCTTTGGTCATCGCCGAGGAGGAGTTGGACAGCGAATCCCGCCAGGCGCTGGCGGATTCGTTCTTCGAGCGGGCTGAAACCCACAGCGAAGGCGACCCGATGTACGGCTTGATGGCGCCGGTGTTGCTGATAGGGGACCAGGACCACACTGTCGTGTGGCGGGCTTGCCTGGATGAATCGGGCTACGGCTCCTGACCGGTTGACCAGTTGCCTGCAAGGACCCTCAGGCTATTCCGGGTCGCCATACCGGCTGGCCTGGGCGGGCTCCCACGGGCTTGGTGCGGCCGCCTAGTCGCGGCGGGCGCGCCAAGAGTGTCGGGAGTAAATCACGCCGGCCGTCCCCAGGACCACTCCGACCGCGCAGACCCAGATCCAAGATCCCGCCCGGTAGACCCCGAATAGGTCCAGCGCCACCAGCGCCACCAGCGCCAGCGCCCACAGCCCGGTCCCAATGCCGAACAGCAAAGGATGGTTGATTTCCACGGGCGGGGGGAGCGAACTCACACCCGGCATCCTAGCCGACCGGACCTGAACGTCCCGGTGGCTCTGGTGTCTTTGGCCCGGCCCCGGACCCAGGATGACCGGGCCCAGGAAGCCGGTGAATAAACCGGCTTCCTGGGCCCGAGGCAGCGCCTACTGCCGCGTTTCCGCTGGTCAGCGTCCCGCTGCCCTGCGTCAACACGGTCGGAGCGTGGTTATTCACCACGCTCCTGGCGGTCAAGACCGCGATCCCACGGTCAGGGCGGAGCCGCCACGGACGGCCAACGTTCGGCGTTGGTGACACCGACCTGAGATAATTCCCAGCATGCCAAGACCTTCTCCTGCCAAGCCTTCGCCAAAGTCTCTCCCTAGGGGACCGATCGACCGCTTTTTCAAGATAACCGAGCGCGGCTCCACCATTGGCCAAGAAGTCCGCGGCGGCCTGGTGACGTTCTTCGCGATGAGCTACATCATTGTGCTCAACCCTCTGATCTTGGCTGGCGCCCCTTCGTCCGCGGGCACCTTCATCGGCGGCGGCGCCACGCCCAATCTGGGTTCGGTCGCGGCCGGCACGGCGCTGATCGCGGGCGTCATGACCATCACCATGGGCCTGGTGGCGAACTATCCCATGGCGATAGCCTCCGGTCTGGGCATCAACGCCGTCGTCACTTTCACGTTGGCCCAACTGCCGAATATGAGTTTCGCGGACGCGATGGGCGTGGTGGTGCTCGAGGGCGTCATCATCTTGATCCTGGTGCTGACCGGATTCCGCGAAGCCGTCTTCAAGGCGGTGCCGGCCCAGTTGAAGATCGCCATATCGGTCGGGATCGGCTTGTTCATCGCCCTGATCGGTTTGGTCGACGCCCGCTTCGTCACACCGGCCGAGGGCACGCCGCTGCAGCTAGGCGGCTCCGGGACGCTCGGCACCTGGCCGGTGTTGGTTTTCGTGGTCGGGCTGGTGATCGCGATCATTCTGATGGTGCGCAAGGTGCGCGGCGCGCTCCTGATCGCGATTGTGGCGGGCACCGTTCTGGCGGTGATCGTGGAGGCCGTCGGCAAGTTGGGCCCGGCCTCCAAGAACGCCGGTGGCTGGAACCTCAATGTGCCGGAGTTCAGCGGCGTTTTCGAGTTGCCGGACTTCTCCATCCTGGGCCAGTTCTCCATCCTCGGCGCCTTTGAGCACTTGGGCCTGCTGACACTGGTCCTGATGGTGTTCTCCCTGCTGTTGGCGGACTTCTTCGACACCATGGGGACCATGGTGGCGATCGGCGCTGAAGGCGGGCTGTTGGACAAGAGCGGCAACCCGCCCAGGACCAAGCAGATCCTGATCGTCGACTCGGTGGCGGCGATCGCCGGAGGGGCCGGGGGCGTCTCCTCTAACACCGCCTATATCGAATCGGCCGCCGGGGTGGGCGATGGCGCTCGCACCGGTTTGGCCAACATTGTCACCGGGGGCCTGTTCCTGTTGGCGACCTTCCTGGCGCCGCTGGTCAACGTGGTTCCCTACGAGGCCGCCACCCCCGCCCTGGTGGTGGTCGGATTCCTGATGATGATGCAGGTCAGCGGCATCACGTGGAAGGATTTCGAGATCTCCATTCCGGCATTCTTGACCATCATCCTGATGCCGTTCTCTTACTCGATCACGGCTGGGATCGGCGCCGGGTTCGTCTCCTTCGTCATCATCAAAGTGGCGGTCGGCAAGGCCAAGCAGGTACACCCGTTGATGTGGACGGCCGCCGTCCTGTTCGTGATCTACTTCGCCCTGGAACCCATTCGGGGTCTTCTCAGCTAGCTAGACTTGGGATCACACATTCTTGAGGGCCGGTGCTGACCCGGCCGGGAAGTCGGCGCCGCCTCGGCGGCGCCGTCGTAGATGGAGCCCAGTCCGTTTCACCTTGAGTATTCCCGGCGAGCGTGTTTCGACACGCTGACAGCCCGGCCCTCAAGGTTCTTAATCGGCGCCGCAGGCGGCGCGTTCTTCGAGGAAGGTTATGAGCGGGACGTTCGCGTCGTTCGCCGTCCGGAACTATCGACTCTGGTTTTTCGGGGCGTTATTTGGCAACACCGGCACCTGGATGCAACGGGTGGCCCAAGACTGGATCGTGCTGACGGTCTTCTCTGACGACAACGGCCTGGCGGTCGGGATAGTCACGGCCCTTCAGTTCGGCCCCACGCTGGTGATCTCGCCGATCGGCGGCCTGTTGGCCGACAGATGGAACCGACGCCGGGTCTACATGGTCACGCAGGCGGTTCAGGCCGTGTTGTCTTTCATCCTGGGCGGATTACTGCTGGCCGGGCAGATGAACCTGGCCGGCATCTACCTGTTCGCCGCGCTCGGCGGCCTGGTGGCCGGGTTCGAGGCGCCGTTCTTCCAGACTTTCGTGGGCCAGTTGGTGGGCGGGCGCCTGTTGGCCAACGCGGTTGGCCTGAACTCCGCCAACTTCAACGTCGCCCGGATGATCGGCCCCGCCGCGGCCGGGCTGGCGCTGGCGGCGTGGCCGGCCGGATGGGTCTTCTTGGTCAACGGACTGAGCTTCGTCTTCACTGTCAGCGCCCTGGCGTTGATGCGGACCGGCGAATTCAAACCGATGCCCTCTGCGCCCAGAGCCAAAGGCCAATTGCGAGCCGGCCTGAGCTACGTCCGCCGCCGCGGCGACATTCAGGTCATCTTGGTGGTGATCGGGGTGGTTTCCTGCTTCGGTTTGAACTCGCAGCTGACCATGGGCGTGATGGCGCGGGGGGTGTTCGACCGGCAAGCCGGCGAGTACGGCGTCCTCGGCTCTTTGTTCGCCGTCGGCGCTGTTGTGGGCGCCTTGTTCGCGGCCCGGCGCCACCGTCCGCGGGTGCGATTGGTGATCGGATCGACCCTCGCCTTCGGCCTGACGGCCGGCCTGTCGGCGGTGGCGCCGACCTACTGGACCTATGCCGGCGCCGGCGTGGCGGTGGGCGCGGCCACCTTGACGCTGATCACCGCCGCCAACTCGACCATCCAGCTATCCGTGCCGCCCGAGATCCGCGGCCGCGTCTTGTCCATCTACATGATGGTTTTCTTGGGCGCCACACCGATTGGCTCGCCCCTGGTCGGCTGGATCGCCGACACTTGGGGCCCGCGTTGGTCGATCGGAGTCGGCTCGATCACCTCGCTGGCGGTTGGCGGGGCGGCCATGATCTGGGCCAAAGTGCATTGGCAGGTGGAGGTCCGGCTCGATCATCTGCTGCCTCCGCATTGGTCGGTGGCCAACCCGGCCGCCGGGGAGCACCTGCCAGTCGACCCGCCTAAAGACCAGCCGGAAGACCAGGCACAGGACGGGTCGGGAGACCAGCCAAAGGACCAGCCCGGAAGCTAGCCGCGCGACCAGCCGGCGGCGAGGGTTAAGACGGGCAAGTCTAGGGTTGTGCCGTGCCCTCCATCTTCGCCGACATCACGCCGCTGAAGCAGTCCGTCTACTACCGGCGGCTGTGGACGGGCCAGGCGTTGTCGAATATCGGGGCCATGCTCACCGCCACAGCGGTCAGCCTCCAGGTCTACGACTTGACCGGTTCGTCTTTGGCGGTCGGCCTGCTGGGCGGCTTCGCCTTGGCGCCGGTGGTGTTGTTGGGGCTCTACGGCGGGGCGCTGGTAGACGCGCACGACCGGCGGAAAGTGGCGCTGGCGGCATCGTCCATAATGTGGTTGGCGACGTTCGGGATCGTGCTGCAGGCCTACTTGGGCGCGGACTCCGTCTGGCTCCTCTACGCGCTGGTGGCGGCGCAGGCCGGCGCGACCTCGGTGGCTTCGCCGGCGCGCAGCGCGATCATCCCGCGACTGGTCGGGCCCGAGCTGCTTCCCGCCGCCAACGCCCTCAACACCATGACCTTTTCATTGGCGACTCTGTGCGGCCCGTTGGTCGGGGCGGCGCTGGTGCAGACGGTTGGCTATGGGCCGACCTACCTGATCGACGCGGTCACCTTCACGGCGGCCTTTTACGCGCTGCTCCGTTTGCCGCCCATGGCGCCGTTGCGGCCGCGCGGCGGCGAAGACGGGGCCCGCGCGGTCGGTTGGCGCTCGGTCTGGGAAGGATTGCGCTTCTTGGCGAGGCGGCGAAACTTGCTCATGACCTTCTTGGCTGACATCTGCGCCATGGTGCTGGCCTTTCCGCGCACCGCATTTCCGGCTGTCGCCGCGCTGATCATCGGCGGGGGGAAGCTGACGGTGGGGCTGCTGGCTGCTTGTCTGGCCTTCGGCACCCTGGCCGCCTCGGTCCTGTCCGGCCCGGTGGCACGTTACCGCTGGCAGGGGCGCGGCGTGGTGGCGGCCGTGGGCGTGTGGGGGATCGGCATAGCGTTGACCGGCCTTGTGTTGGTGATCGCCGGTCCCACCAGTCCCGATCACGTCATCTGGTGGGCCCTGATCTTGGCCGGGATCGGCCTGGCGGTGGCCGGGGCGGCGGACACGGTTTCGGCCGTCTTCAGGGGGACCATCTTGCAGGCGGCCGCGCCGGACCACTTGCGGGGACGCATTCAGGGCGTGTTCATCGTGGTGGTGACCGGCGGACCGCGTTTGGGCGACATGGTCACCGGCCTCGACTCCGACCTGCTGGGCGAAGGCTGGGCCGTTCTGGCCGGGGGCGTGGCCTGCGTTGTGGCGGTGGCGCTGCTGACCCGCTGGCACCGGCCGTTCTGGCGCTACGACGCCCGCCATCCGGTGCCCTGACCAAGGTTCTCGCCTCCTGAGCCGGGGTTAAGACGAAATCGCGGCGGCATCGGACACAAGGGCTGGCTAGCTGCGCAGACGCCGCTCGGCCCGGTGGCCGGGGGCGGCGCGAAGGTAGGCTGGACGGATTACCCTTGGAGCAGCGGCCTTGTCGGGTGACCCGGCGCAGGTGGGAACGGGAGGGATGCGAGCCGTGTCTGATTTGATCGACACCACTGAGATGTACCTGAGGACGATCTACGAACTCGAGGAAGAGGGCCTGAACCCGCTGCGCGCGCGCATCGCCGAGCGGATCGGCCATTCTGGGCCAACAGTCTCGCAAACTGTCGCGCGGATGGAACGCGATGGCCTGCTGGTGGTCGAGGAGGACCGCCACCTGCGATTGACCGACCGCGGCCGCGCCCGGGCGACTCGGGTGATGCGCAAGCACCGGCTGGCGGAACGGCTGTTGACGGACGTGATCGGGCTTAGTTGGCCTCAAGTCCATGACGAGGCCTGCCGCTGGGAGCACGTCATGAGCGAAGACGTGGAGCGTCGGCTGCTGGAGATTCTCGATCATCCCGCCCACTCGCCCTACGGCAACCCGATCCCCGGGTTGGCGGAATTGGGCGACGATCAGCCGGTGGCGGACTTCATGGCCGGGGTGGTGCGGTTGCCGCAGGCGCTGGCTGATCAGGCCGAAGGGCCGTTCCGAGTGGTCCGCCTGGGCGAGAACCTGCAGACCAAGATCGACCTGATGGCCGAACTCGACGACGCCGGAGTGCATCCCGGGGCGGTTGTTCAAGCCCGGCCTGAGGGCGGCGGGATCGCCGTGGGCGACGCCGCCAAGAGCGTCCACCTCGAACCGGAGACGGCCAGGCACATTTTCGTGGCCGCTTGAGTTCAGGCGGCCAGGCAGTCGGGCGGCCAACTGCCGCCGTTAAGCCCCCCGGCGCCGCGGGGCCTCCCGGCGCCGGGGGCCTCCCGAGTTGCCGGCAGTGGTCAGCGGTAGTTCACAAACTGCAGAGCGGCGTCGAAGTCCTTCTCTTTGACCAGCGCGATGACGGCCTGCAGGTCGTCGCGCGATTTTGAGGTGACTCGCAATTCGTCGCCTTGGATTTGGGTGCGCACGCCCTTGGGCCCCTCGTCGCGTATGACCTTGGCGATCTTCTTGGCCAGCTCTGAACTGAGGCCTTCCTTCAAATGGGCGTCGATCCGGACTTCCTTGCCTGATTGGCGCGGCTCGCCCGCGTCGATGGCCTTCAACGAGACCCCGCGCCTGATCAGCTTGGTTTGGAGGACGTCTAGCACAGCCTTGACCCGGTCCTCGGAGCTGGCGGACATGACGATCAGGTCTTCGCCGCTCCATGCGATCGATGCGCCGGTGCCTTTGAAGTCGTAACGCTGGTGGATTTCCTTGTCGGCCTGGTTGAGGGCGTTGTCGACCTCTTGGTGGTCAATCTTGGAGACGATGTCGAACGAAGAGTCTTGAGCCATGCCCACCATTGTCGCATTGGCCGCCTGCCGGACCGCCCGGGCTCGGATCGGATTAGGGTGATCGGCGATTGGCTAGTATCGTAGCTTGGCGCTGGCCCGTTCAGGCGTGCCGGCCAACCCGGCGGGTTGCCCGAGAGGCCAATGGGATCTGACTGTAAATCAGACGCGGAATCGCTTCGGGAGTTCGAATCTCTCACCCGCCACCCACCAGGCCGGAAGGGGGTTGCCTTGAGGGGCTTGAGCTCAGGTTTGGGCTCGGTCTTGGCGGCGTTGGCCTGTCCCGTTTGCTCTCAATCTTTGGCGGTGTCCGATGCCGTCCCCGGCGCTTTGGCTTGCCCGGCCCGGCACAGCTTCGACTTGGCTCGGTCTGGATACGTCTCGCTGGTCCAGGGCGACGCCCCGGATCAGCCCGGGGACAGCCCGGCCATGGTGCGGGCGCGGGCGGACTTCCTGGACGCGGGGCACTACTGGCCGATCGCCCAGGCGGTGGCCGCTTCGGTGGTGGCTGGCCTGGCCAGCTCGTCGGGCCCGGCCGGCACGGGCCTGGCGGCGCCACTGGTCCTCGACTTGGCCGGCGGCACCGGCTACTACTTGGCCGCCGTGTTGGACGCCCTGTCCTGCGCCCGTGGACTGGTGTTGGACCGGTCGCCGGCGGCCGCCAAACGCGCGGCTCGCTGCCACCCGCGCGCGGCTGCGGCAACGGCTGACGCCTGGCGGCCCTTGCCCTTGCGCGATTCTGTTGTCAGCCACGCCATCAGCGTGTTCGGCCCTCGCGGCGCTGTGGAGCTAGCCCGCGTCACAGCCCCGGGCGGGGGTCTGACAGTGGTCACCCCAGGGGCGCGGCACCTGACGGAAGTGCGGGCTGGGGGCTGGCTGCTCGGCATCGGCGGAGAAAAGGAGGCCAAACTGGATGCCGCGCTGGAAGGCTTCGAGCTGGCGCGGCGCGAACGCCTCGAACACGTGGCCCGGCTGGACCGCCGGCAAGCGACGAATCTGGTCATGATGGGACCGAACGCCTTTCACACCACCCGCACGGCCGTTGACGAGCGACTGGAGGGCTTGAGCTGGCCGCTGGCGACCACCGTCGAAGTGGTGGTCTCGCGGTATCGGCGGCGGTCTGAACGGAATTAGCCAGGCTGGCTGGGACCGTGTAATCTCGGTTGGGCTGCCCCGATAGCTCAGTCGGCAGAGCGTCTCCATGGTAAGGAGAAGGTCAAGGGTTCGATTCCCTTTCGGGGCTCCGGTCACCGCCTGGCGCGGTGCAGTCGATCACGCGGCGGGGTAGCTCAGACGGTTAGAGCGCACGACTCATAATCGTGAGGTCGGGGGTTCGATCCCCCCTCCCGCTACTGGTAGAAGGCTCCCCATCAACTATGAAACCGCAGGTGGGGAGCGTTTCTTGTGCTCCATCTGGTCTTGATGGGAGCAGTCGAATGACTCCAGAATCTAATCAAAAGGTCCCACTTTTGGACCCTCCATGGTGGGACCAGACAAGCCCTGTGCCGGACGACGGGCTGTGCCGGCCTGCGGCGCGGCCATGGTCGACGTGGCGCCCGACCCGGCGTTCAGCCACCAAGACACGCTCACATCCAGCGGCTGGGCTTACTTCTACCTGCGGGGGACGATCCCCGGCGAGACGGCCTACATTCTGCTGGAGGTGGTCTCGGCGGCCAGCGGCACCGTGGCCGAGACGCTGCGGTTCCAGTTCGACAAGGGCTACCGCCGAGCGCTGGATTGGCGACGGCGAGGCCCCGTGGATGGGCGACGAGCCGTTCGGCTAAGCCCGGGCTGTGTAAGCGAAGGCGGCTTGAAGGCGAGCCCCGGCCCATGCTGGCCGAGGGGTGCTGCCGTGGTAGGTTGAAAACATGTCAACAGCGATGGTCAGCGTACGTTTGCAAGGGGACTTGAAAGACCGATTGGATGCTTTGGCGTCAACCACCGGGCGGCCAGCCTCCTACTACTTGCGGGAGGCGTTGGAGCAACACATCGCCGAGTTGGAGTACGCCTACACGTTGCGAGCCGAGGTTGAGGCCGCGCGGCGGGGCGAGATGCGAACCACCAGCCATTCTGAGTTGAAAGCAGAGCTTGGGTTGGACTGAGCATGGCCAGCCAACCAGTCTGGAAGATGGAGTACCTGCCCCGGGCCGTGAAAACACTGCGCCGGATGGATCGCGGCGATCAAGCGCTCGTCGTGAAACGCCTGGAACGGTTGGCTTGCCTGGATGACCCAACCAGTCGCTGCAAAGCGTTGCAAGGCCCTTTGACAGGGCTTTGGCGGCTCCGGGTCGCGGATTTCCGGGTTGGGTTAGATATTCGCCGTGGCGAGTTGCTGATTGTCGCCGTTGATGTGGGCCATCGTTCGGCGGTGTATCGCTGAGGCCCGCTGGCGGCTGGCTTACTTGGCGGACGGTGACGGCGAGGCGCTTGGATCGCTGCCGCCACCGGCCCCGTCGGCCAGCTCTGCCTTGACGGCCTCCAGCTCGGCGGTCAGTTCGTCGCGGGTGGCGATGGCGTCGTCGAGCACTTTGCGCAAGCCGGAGGCGTCGGGTGCGCGATCCTCATCGGCGCGCTGGCAGGCATTGTCCCTGCCATCAAAGCCTCGCGCATGACGCCCGCCGCGGCGCTGCGAACAGTGTGACTCCGCTTCCTGGCGTCCCACCTCCGCCAGGTGTCCGCCGCGTCAGTTCCGGTTGCCCCGGGGCCGACGAACAGCCCGGCGAGGACGGCCCGGCGAGGAAGGCCCGGCGAGGAAGGCCCGGGGGGGTCCCCGCTCAGCCGCAGGTTCCTGGGACATCACGGCAGGCCCCCCTCCAGCACGCTCAGGCGCCCGTCCGCCATGTCGATGAAGTCCCGCCCCGCGCCTTCCCGCGCCCAGTCCCGGTAGCAGGCGCCGACAACGCCCGCGACCGCTCCGGCCCAGGTGGCCACCGCGGGGTCCGAGGACGGGCGGCCCATCCGTGCGGCCAGAGCCCCGGCCAGCAGGTCCAGCACGGATTCCAGTTTGCCCGGGGTGATCGCGTGGAGGCCGGCGACCTGGGCGACGAGGCGTTGCCGTTCCCGCTCACGCTCCAAGCGGTCCGGCGGCAGCGCGGCGTAGACCTCGCGGATCGCGGACCGGAGCGCGGCGGTCGCCGCGAGACCGCGGTCCTGGCCCACAAAGGCCTCCATGACAACCGGTTCGATGACGTCGAGGGCCAGGATGTCCGCTTTGGCCGGGAAGTACCGGAAAAAGGTGCGCTCGGAGACGTCTGCGGCCGCGGCGATCTGCTCCACCGTGGTCTGTTCATAACCTTGGTTCAAGAACAGGCGCACCGCCTGGTCCTGGATCGTTTGGCGCGTGCGCTCCTTCTTGCGCTCGCGCAGGCCGGGGGCCGCGGCGGCTGGGATCGTCATCTGCCCATTGTCCTACCCGCGGGCGGTCTCCCCATCCGCGTTTGGGGATGCCGCCACGCGCAGACGTTCGGCGAGGCGGCGGCCTGCCACGTCGGCATCGGGCAAAACGCGGTCCAGCCAAGGGGGCAGGCGCCAGGCGCGGTCTCTCAGGAGGGCGAGCGCGGCCGGGATCAAGGTCATGCGCACAACGAACGCGGCGACCGCGATCGCGATGGCCAGCGCGAGGCCGATCTGCGCTATCTCGACGGCGGCCCCCAGCACGCCGAACGCGCCGAAAACCGCGATCATAATGCCCGCCGCGGCGCCGACGACGCGGCCGGCGCGCTCCAAACCGGCCACGATGGCGCCGTTCGCGACGCGGCCGGCGCGCTCCAAGCCGGCCACGATGGCGCCGTTCGCGTCGCGGTCGGCGACGTAGGCCTCGCGGATACGCGTGGCGAGGAAGAACTGGTAGTCCATGGCGAGACCAAAGGCGACGCCCACAATGACGAGCGGCAGCAAGGCGATCACAGCGCCGGCGGCCTTCACGCCCACAGGAGCCAACCAGCCCCACTGGCACGCGGCCGCCAGCCCCATCTCGGTGAGCAGGGAGATGCCGCCCAACGCCAGCGCGGCGAGCGCCACCACCACCGTCAAGGCGGCGAACGTGACTGCGGCGCCCGCCGTCCCGAGCGCGCGCCCGGCCGCGTCCGCGCCCGCGAATCCGGCGCGGAGCTCCTCGCGGTAGCGGGTCAGGATGAACAGCGCGTAGTCGATCCCGACGGCCAGGCCAATCATGACCGCGAGCAGCGGCGCGAAGTCGCTCATGGGGACCAGGCCCTTGAGCGCGGTGATCGCGAGGACCGCCACCGCGAGCGGTGGCAAAACCGCCCCAGGCGGTGCAGGACGATGGACATGGGGACTCCCTTCGAGCAAAGTGCGTGTCACCAGCATATGGCAGACCTGCCGTCATTTCAACGGCCGAGTGGTCGCGCGGCATCCACGGGGCGCGGATCTGGATGCGCCAACACGTCGCCTCAAGATGCGTCATAGCTTGATGCGCTGATGCAACGGCAGGTAAAATGCGTGCTATGAGGACCACTATTACTCTTGAGCCCCGCGCGGCCGATTTGGTCAAGGAAGAAATGGACAGGACCGGGGAGTCGTTCAAGGCCGTGGTCAACCGGGCCATCCTCAGGGGGATCGGCGCCGAGCCGAAGCGGTTCCAGACTCAGACGCGGGACATGGGCGCCCCCTTGGTTGACATCACCCACGCCCTGCGGCTGGCGGGGGAATTGGAGGACGCCGCCCTGGTCGACAAGGCGAGGCTGGGCAAGTGAGGTTGGTCGACGCCAATGTGCTGGTGAACGCTGTCAACGAGGCCTCGCCGCTACATGCCGCCGCAGTGGGCTGGCTGGACGCCGAACTGAGCTCCGGTGAGACGGTGGGCCTGGACTGGACGGTCTTGCTGGCGTTCGTGAGGCTGGCGACCCACCGCGCGATCTTCGAGCGGCCGTTGACGGTGGGGCAGGCTCTGGCGCAAGTGGAGTCCTGGCTTGCCGCTCCCCGAGCGCGCGCGGTGAGCCCAGGCCCCACGCACTTCGCCAGGCTGCGCGATTTGTTGACGGAGGTCGGCACCGGCGGCAACCTCACCAACGACGCGCACTTGGCGGCGCTGGCCCTGGAGTTCGATGCCGCCGTGGTGACCTTCGACTCAGACTTCGCGCGTTTTCGCGGTGTCAAGTGGCTCTCGCCGCCGCCGGCGGGGTGACCGCACGGAGATTGACCTAGCGGCCAAGCTCCCGTTCGGCCGCGGCGGCCGGCTCATGGATCGCGGCGCGCGGCGGGTCGCCCGTGCGGCGGGTCACGCCGCAGGCAGCAGTTCCGGGGCGGAGCCGTCCTCGAACCGCAAGAACGCGAAGTGCCGGCGGTCGAATGTCGCGACGCGCTTGGGGCCCGTCGCCTGGGCCAGAACCATGATCGAGGCGTCCGTCAGCCCGATCTGGTGGTCGCCGTATTGCCGCAGGCAACGGGCGGCCTGCGCCATCAGGTCAAGCCCGAACGGCGCGAGCCGCCACGCGCCCGAGGCCAGCGAGTCCGCGACGGCCTGCTCGGCCCGCCGGCCGCGGCTGGTGAGCACCAGGTAGTCGAGTTCGGCGACCACGAACGGCGGCGCCACCAGTGGCTCCTGCGCGGCTCCAACCACGTCCGCCACCGCCGCGCTATTCCGATCCGAGGCGTCGAAGAAGGCCAGCAGCGCGCTGGTGTCCATGATCATGGCTGGCCAAAGCCTTCGGCGAGCAGTCCGCCGCACACGCGACGCGTCCGCCATACTGTTTGGCATGGCGGGAGGCAAAGGCGTGAACGTGGCGCGGCTGGCGGCCGACATCGGCTACGGGCGCCTGGAACCGGAGGAAGCCGCCCCCGCTGCCCTGGACGCGCTGCTGGCCCAAGCGGACGCTTGGACGTGGGCGGACCCGGATGACCGCCTGCGCGTGCGTCCGACGCTGTTCGGGCCGTGGTTCCTGGTTTGTCGCTCGCTCGAGCGGCTGGGTCGCTTCGCCCCGCCGCATGACGACGATTACGTCTTAGCGCTGGTCAGCCTGGGGGGATGGAGCGTCAAGGACTCAGTCAGGCAGGCCTGGATCGAGGCGTTGCTGCGGCAGGACGCGGATCTGCGCGAGGGTGTGTTCTGGCGCATTTTCGAGGTCGAGGGCGGCGGCGAGATGTCGTTGACCATCGCCGAGGTGACGTGGACGCAGGCACTGCTGGCGCTCGCGGCCGACGGCACGCTGCCCCGCGGGCGCGTGATGCGCAGCTGTTTGGAGGCGCTCGGCCGGGATTTCTCAAGCTACCGGGCGGGCGCGTTCCGCCGGATCTACGACGCCTTGGGCCCGTCCGCCGGGGAGTTAGCCCGCGACCAGGACCTGGTGCTGCCGCTGTTGGCGTCGCCGATCTCCCAGACGGCGAGTTGGGCGGTGAAAGCGGCGGCCGCGCTGGACAAGGCGCACGCTTTGGACGATGCCGTGTTCGCCCGTTTGGCCCCCGCCTGCGTGTCCGGGGGGAAGGCCGCGGCGTTGAAAACGCTGGGCATCTTGGCGCGCGTCCGGGTGCGGGACCCCCAATTGGCCGATGCCGTCGCCTCGGCCGCGGCGGACGCCCTCGGTCACGGCGACGTGGCGGTGCAGGAGCGGGCGGCGACAGCCCTGGTCAGCTGGGGTCGCCTGGACCTGGTGGCTGAACGCGCGGACTGGCTGGCCCCCTCGGTGCGCGCGGCCCTGCCGCTGGACGAGCCGGCGGGGGCGGACGCGCCGGCCGCGACAGAACCGCCAGCGCGGCCAGCCCGCGAAGGCGCCCCGGCGAAGGCAGGGCCGGCCGGCTCCCCAGCCCCGGCGGAGGCGGACGCCGCCGGAGCGCCTCGTTTCCCCTGCCGTCAGTTGGGGCCGGCCGACGACGCGGAGGTGGCGCGCCTGCTGCCGCAGATGCTGGAGGGCGAGGCGGACCCGCTGGACGCCGAGCGGGTGTTGGCCCGCGTGGCGCTGGCCGGCCTGGACCAGGCGTTGGCGAACTCGCTGGCGAAGCGGGCGCGGGCCGTCCCGGGGCTGCTGCGCGGGATGCCGGAGGACCCGGTGCGGGCGGTTGCCGCCGCGCTGGTGGCGGCCTGGCTGGACGGCGCCAAGGGATGGCTTGACCGCGATCCTCCGGCGCCTCCCCTGGCGGCCCACCAGCGCGAGGCGTTGGGGTGGGAGCTGCACGCGCGCCTAATGGAGGGGGAGCACTGGGCCGACTACCGGCGGGGACGGGGACTCGCCGAGTTGCCGTGGCCGCTGGGCGCGGTGGTGAGCCAGGTGCTCGGCGGCGCGGCGGCGCAGGAGGAGGGGCTGGTGCTGTGGTGTACGGCATCGGACTCGCGGGGAGGAATCGATCCGGCGGTGCTGGTGGACCGGGCGCAGCGGAACCCGGAGCCCACGGGCGCCGACCTGGCGGCGGCGCTGCTGCGGTTGAACCCGGGCGGGCGCGAGGCGGCGCTGGAACGGGCCGCCGGAGTGCCGGGACTGGCGGGCGCGGCGTTGCGATACGCGCTGGGAGGGGGCGGCGTCGAACTCGCCGAGCACCTCGCGGGCGCCGAGATCTCGAAGGCCGCGGCGGCCGCGCTCCACGCCTTGACCGGCGCGGACCTGGGCCGGGCCAGGCGGGCGCTGGCCCAGGCGGACGGCCACACTGGACGGGCCGCGGCCATCCTTCTCCCCGACCCCGGCCCGGACCGGGCGCCCGCGAACCCGATCGAAGGGTTTGCCTCTCCGACGGGAAAAACCCTGGTCAGCTGGGTGTGGGCGGCGGCGGCGCGCGCCCGCGACCCGTTCGGCGACGACCAGGCGATGATCGCGGCCGGGTTGGACGGGCCGGGGCTGGGCCGGGTCCAGCGGGTGGGGCTCAACCTGTACCGCCAGACTTGGGAGGTCGAGGGGCGCGTTTACCACTGGACGTACTACGAGATCGCGGCTGAAAACGCGGCGGACGCGTTCCCCGCGCTCGCGGTGGAGCCGCTGGCCCATGGCGGGCCGATCCGCAGGAGCCGCCAGTTGACCTGCCCGGCGTGGACCGCCCTGGTGTGGCCCCACAACCCGGAGCCCTTCGCCGCCCTGGTTCTGGAGTCTGTGAACTTTGACCTGGACGTGGGCGAGGTGGATCACAACATGCTGCCCGGGCTGCGCGGTTTGCGGCGGGCGCCCGGCCGCTTGGGCCAGATTGGCGCGCTCTGCCTGTTGGCGGGCTTGGCCGTGAGCACCGCCGCCGTGCGCCAAGAGGCGATCGAGTGGTTCGCCGAGGCGGTGCCGGAACGGGTCTCCATGGAACTGCTGGCCGAGCAGTTCGCGTTTGCCGCCCCGGGAGTGCACCTGCACCGTTGGGCGGCCTCCTTGGCCGATGCCGCGTCCATTTCGCCCGCGACGGCGGCGCAGACGCGGGAGCTGCTGACCAAGGCTTTGCCCGGGGTGGCCCGGACTCAGCGCAGACTGGCCGACCTGCTGCGGCTGCTGCTCGAGGAATCCATCCGGGCCGCCGTCCCGGTCGCGGACCAGACGCTGCGCGAGTGGTTGTCCGCCTTCGCCGGGTCCGGCGGGGCGGCGAAGGCGGCCCGGCAATTGCTGGAGTTGCGGCCATGACCGCCGCCCCGGGCCTGGAGCAGGCGTATCGCTACCTGGGCGAGTCCTGCGCCACCGTGGGCGAGGGCGGCGCGGCGTTGGCGCTGGCGACCTCAGGCGGGGTGGAGGTCCTGGACGGCGAGGTGGCCCCGGCGGCGCACCCGTTCTTCTTCGCCGGATTCGTCTCGCCGGCGGACGTGTTCGCCCAAGCCCTGCTGCTGGTGGCGCAGGTGGCGCGGACCAGGTTCTACAAGCCGCCGGGCATGGTGGGCGCGATGCTGGCGGCGGCCGACCCGGTGGTGACCGTCACCCCTGGCCGGGTGCGGTTCGAATCGTTCTCGGCCTGCTGCGGGGTGGCGGCCCGGCTCGACCTGCTGCCGGAGGCGTTCGACGCGCAGCGCGCCGGCGCCGGCACCACCAACGTCGACTTGAACCCGCCCGCCCGGGCTCTGCTGGCCCAGGTGGGCGCCGGGGCGCCGCTGCGTCTCCAGGTGGGCGCCGAGGAGCTCTCGCTGGCCACCATGGGCGCCGCCCTGGTCGAGCGCAAAGTGCCGCTGGCGACACGCTGGGTGCGCGGCTTCGGGGAGGCGCAGGCCCAGGCGGCGCGGATGAGCCCGCTGTTCGCGATGAGCCCCGCCGAGGCGAGGGCGTTTGTTCGCGCCCTGCCCCGCGCCTCGGCCACCAAGGCGGTCTCCTGGGCGGTGCCCTCCACGCGCGGGTTCCGGCTCGCCCCCGAGCCGCGCACGGGCCCGGCCGCGTGCCTGGCCGGCCCCGAGCGGCTCCGGTTTATGGAACCGCTGCTGCGGCACGGCATCGGGCTGCGGGTTTACGGCGCGGGGCAAACCGAACCGGGGGCCTCCGCCTGGGAGCTGGGCCTGCCGGGCATGCGGCTGACCGCCACGCTGTCGCCGGACAAGTCGCGGGGGTTCTCCGGCGAGGGCGGCTTGCTGGGAGACCTGGCCCACCCGGGCGCCATCGGCGACGCGGACCTGGTGGCGGCGCTGCTCGCCTATGAGCCGGCGATCGACTTGGCCGCGCTGTCCGCCGCAGCCGGCTGGCCCTGTGACGCCCAGCGGACCGGGCGCGCGCTGAACGTCCTCGCCGCCGCCGGGAGGATCGGCTACGACCTGGCTGACCAGGCCTATTACCACCGGGAGCTCCCCTATGACGCGGCTCTGCCGGGCGCCTTGGCCCCGCGTTTGGACGGCGCGCGGGCCCTCGCCGCCGGCGGCGCCGTGACCTGGGCCGACCCTGCTCACGCCACGGTCGCGGGCCAGGGCGGCGTGTACTTGGTCGCGTTGGGCGCGGACCTCTCCGAGGCGACTTGCACCTGCCCCTGGTACGGCCGCCACCACGGCGCCCGCGGCCCCTGCAAACACGTCCTGGCGGCCACGCTCGCCCGGCCCGGGGCCGCGGCCTGACCCACGCGGGCG
>JAISXH010000027.1 GCA_031270825.1 Bifidobacteriaceae bacterium | reverse complement strand
CGCTTTCCGCCTAGGAAACCGGTGAACAGAACCGGTTTCCTAGGCCGAAGCAGCGCTTGCCTTCCGCGTTTCCGCTGGTCAGCGTTCCGCTGCCCTGCGTCAACACGGTCGGAGCGTGGTTATTCACCACGCTCCTGGCCGCCGGGTGGCGAGATTCGGGCCGTGGGCCTGGGCCGCCGTGGCCCCACTGGCCTAGCCTGGCGGCATGACCGCTGCCGCGACTGTCTGGGCGCCGCCCGCGCACGTGGACCAGGCCGCCCGGGCCGAGTATGAGGCCGGGGCAGATCTCAAGTCGGTGTTGAGCGCTCGCCTTGATTCGGGCTGGGCATGGAGCGCGCTGGGCGCCGCGGCGCTCCAAGACGGCGACTACGTGTTGGCCTACGCGCACTCTTTGTTAGGCCAGGAACTGGCCTTGCGGGCACTGCGCCAGGCGGCCTGGAGCGAAGGCCAACCGGTCAGCGCCGCCGTGCTCTTGGGCGCCATGGTCCTGGGCTTGGCGGCCGAATCCTTGGGCGCCCGCGAACAGGCGCGATCGGCCAGGGCCTTTGTCGCCAACCAGGGTTGCGACATCCACGACACGGAATTGCTGGCGTCCTTAGTTCGCTGACCCGCTGAGCCGCTGACCTGCTGACCCCCCCGTGCGGGCGCGCGGGCCGGTGGCCGGACGGGCGGACGGACTGGCTGGCTGGAGGACGGCCGGGCAGGCGGACGGCTGGCAGGCGGGCTGGCAGGCGGACGGCTGGCAGGCGGGCTGGCAGGCGGGTGGACGGCATCGGGCAACGGCCTTTACATCGGCGTGCTGGAAGCGTTACCGGAACCGGATGGCGTACAGTCCGATCTGTGATCCTTCGGCCAGACAAGACCAACCCCGCCAGCCTCGGATTCCTCAGCCAGGTGGTGCACGCCGGCAACTCCACCGACATAGGCACCGGCGCGATACGTTCGCCGATCATCATGGCGAATTCGTATGAGCTGCCGGATGATCCCTCCCAGGTGTCGTGGTCGGCGACGGACCGGCTGCTCTACACCCGCAACTCGGGCGCCAACCAACTCGCCTTGCAGCGCAAACTGGCCGCCCTGGAGGGCGGCGAGGACGCGGTGGTGCTGGCCTCCGGGGTGGCGGCGCTGCACGGCGTGTTCTTCGCCCACCTGCGCACCGGCGATCATGTCGTCGTTTCGGATGTCACCTACGAGGCGACCTGGCGCCTGTGGGCCGAGCTGTTGCCGCAGAAGTACCAGATCGACGTCAGCTTCGTGGACGCCTCCGACGCGGCCTCGATCGCCGCCGCGATCCGGCCCAACACCCGCTTGGTCCATGTCGAGACCATCGGCAACCCGACCACCAAGGTCAGCGACATCAAAGCGGCGGCGCGGTTGGCGCATCAGGCCGGCGCTTTGCTGAGTGTCGATTCGACCTTCACGCCGCCGCCGCTGTACCGACCGCTTGAAGACGGCGCCGACCTGGTGGTCCACTCGCTAACCAAGTACATCAACGGGCATGGCGACGCCATGGGCGGGGCTGTGATTGGACGCCGCGAGTTGATCCGGCCAATCAAGGCGGACGCCATGGTGGATGTGGGCGGAGTCATCTCGCCCTTCAACGCCTGGCTGATCCAACGGGGCTCGGTCACCTTGCCGCTGCGTTTCGCCCAGCAGCAGGCCTCGGCGGCCCGTCTGGCCGGCGCCCTCGAGGCCGATCCCCGCGTGGCCTACGTCTACTATCCCGGTCTGGCCTCCCACCCGCAGCACGAACTGGCCGCCGAGTTGTTCGGCGGCCGGGGCTACGGGGCCATGATCGCCTTCGCCGTCGAGGGCGACCCGGCCGCCCAGAACCAATTCGTCGCCAACCTCAGGGTCATCACCTCGGCCGTGTCGTTGGGCCACGACGAGTCGTTGATTGTGCATGTCGGCGCCTCGGGCCCGAAGGTCGCGGCCTATTTCGAACCGATCCGGCGGTACGGCCATCTCCGGTTCTCGGTCGGCCTGGAAGACCCGGACGACCTGGCGGCGGATCTCGCCGCCGCCTTGGACCAGACCTTCGCGGACTGACAATTCGAGGGCTGACCTTTCGGCTAGCTGGTCTAGCCGATGGAGCCGGTGGAACCGGTGGAACCGGTGGAACCGGTCGAGCCCGTCGAGGCGGCCCTACCGGCCCAGGCGGTCCAGGCGGTCCAACCGATCCAGGTGGTCCAGGTGGTCCAGGTGGTCCAGCCGGGGCGTTGAGGATTGGGGCTGCCGGCCACGCCAACAGGCCGTCTAGTGGTCGCCGAGCGGTCCGGGCGAAGGTTGGTGTCGCGGAGGGTGGGGGCCGGGAACGTAACAGTTTGGCCACAAACTGGGGGCGGCATCGTGCAAGAATCGGCGTCTAGAGGCGCCCACGTCCGCACGCCGCCCCGCCTCGGTGTCCGATGCCGCCCGCTCGCACCGCTTTGACCTGCGAAAACGTTGTGGCTGGCGGTGGCGGCCGGGCGAGGCGGCCCATGCCGAAGCCTTCGCGCCAGGAAGATGGCACTACCGGGAGCCGAGTTGACAACAATTTGTAAGGAAGGTTTACTAACAATATGCGCGGCGACGACGCCCACTATGAGGGGAGACTCGGAGGGGCCTGGTTGAGGCCCACGGCCAAGGCTCATCCCGGCCATTCACGCGCCCACAACCGGGCGCTGGTTCTAAGCTCGCTGTTCCACGCCGGCCCGCTGTCGCGGGCCGAACTCGCCCGTAGCACCGGGCTAACCCGCGTGACCATATCAGACCTGGTGGCCGAGCTGGCGGGCGAGGGCTTCATCGAAGACCGCGGAGCCCGGGCCGAGGCGCGGGTTGGCAAACCGGGAAACCTGATCGATATCAATTCGGACGGCCAGATCATCGCGGTGATCGACCTGAGCGACATCAAGTGCGCCCGCGGCGCGCTGATCACGCTGCGCGGCAAGGTCCTGGTCCGGGCCTCCCGCGCCACCGCCGGGGCCACCGGCGAAGCCATGGTCGAACACACTGCCGCGCTGATGGCAGAGCTGATCGAGCGCCTCGACGGTGGCGTCGGCGACGGCGCGGCCCTGCTCGGCATCGGCGTCGCCGCGCCTGGCGTGGTCAGGCCCGATGGCCTGATCACCTACGCCAAGGACTACCAGTGGCGGGACCTCCCGCTGAGCGAGATCTTGAGAGACAGGCTCCGGGCCGGCGCTGTCGGCGTCCACCATGGCCCCGGCGCTCGCGACGGCAGCGGCGGTGACGCTGGTGTTCGCAACGCTAAGCGCGACGGCATCGACAGGGGCGCTGGTGCTGGTGTCGGCACGGAAGACGGCATCGGCGGCATTGGCGTTGGCAACGGCACGGAAGACGGCATCGGCGGCGTTGGCGTTGGCAACGGCACGGAAGGCGGCATCGGCGGCGGCACGCGCAACGGCGCCGCCCACGGGATTGCGGAGGCGTCCAAGGCCGTGTTCGTCGCCAACGACGCCAACCTGCGGGCCCTGGCCGAATTCACCTTCGCCGGCGCCAGCGCGCGGGGGCTGATGGAAGTGTCGCTGACCGACGGATTGGGCGCGGGCATCCTGCTGGACGGCCGACTGCTGCTGGGACCGTCCAACGCCGCCGGTGAGATCGGCCACATCCCGGCCATGGCCGGGGGCGACCCGTGCGCCTGCGGGCGGCGCGGCTGCTTGGAGACGGTCCTCAACCGCGCCGTTTTGGGCGGCCAGGACGGCGTTCTGGACGCGGCGATTCTGGCGCGGATCGGCGAATCGACGGCGGCGGTGCTGGCGCCGATCGTCTCCGCATTCAACTTGAGCGACCTGGTGTTCGCAGACCCGAAGGGGCTTTTCACCCCGACGGTCTTGAACGCCATCCGGGCCGGCATGGAGGAACGGCTGCTGCCGGAAATCATGGCCGACCTAGACATCCGCGTCAGCGAGCTTGGCGCTGACGCGGCCCTGCTTGGCGCCGGCGCCTTGGTGCTGGCCGAACGGCTGGGTTTGACCTGAAGTCCAAGCCCCACGCCGCGCGGGGGAGGAAAGCGCGGCACCATGATGAAAGGACTAATGGGAGTGAAAAAGACAACTGGGCTGGCAGCGCTGGCGGCGATCGCGGCGCTGACACTGGCGGGCTGCGGGACGCCCGAAGAGAACGCCGGAACGGGTGGTGGCAAAGGCGGCGCGGCCGGCGCCGGCGACACGGAACTGACGCTGTGGTTGGCCGGCGGCGACACCGGCGACGATTTGCGGGACTATCTGAAGTCGGAGTTCGAAAAGGAAAACAAGGGCTGGACTCTGAAGATCGAGACAATCGACTGGGGCGACCTGGTGACCAAGCTCAACACGGCCATGCCGGACGCGAAAAACACCCCCGATGTGGTCGAGGTCGGCAACACGCAGTCGCCCACCTTCACCAACGTCGGCGCATTTCTGGACATCAGCGACATGTATGAGGAACTTGGCGGCGACGACTTGCTCCAATCCTTCGTCGAGGTCGGCGAGGTTGACGGCAAGAACTACACCCTGCCCTACTACTTCGGCTCGCGTTACATGTTCTACCGTGTAGACGTCTGGCAGGAGGCCGGGCTTGAAGTCCCGAACACTCTGGACGAGTTCAACACGGCGGTGGTGACGCTGACGGAGAAGAATCCCCGCGCTATCAAGGACTTCTCCGGCCTCTTCTTGGGCGGCGCCGACTGGCGCAACGGAATCTCTTGGGTCTTCGCCAACGGCGGCGATTTGGCCAAGCAAGAAGACGGCGCCTGGGTCTCCACCCTGTCCGATCCGAACACCATCAAGGGACTCAAGCAGCTTCAGATCATCCAGCAGAAGGCCTCCATGGCGCCGGTCGACGCGAAGGATCAAAGCCCTTGGCTCTACATCAACGACACCGATGAGGCCTCTGAAGAGGACAGCTCGGTGACCTCGACCTCGCTTAGCGCGGCCACCATCATGGCGCCGGGCTGGGCGCACTGGTCCATCGGCGATCCGGTGATCGGCGAAGACGGACAACCCGAACGCAATCCAGACGGCGTGATCATCCGCGAATGGAACCCGGCCAAGTTCGGCGTCTTCGCTCTGCCCGGCAACGACGGCAAACCAGCACCGGTGTTCGCCGGCGGCTCGAACATTGGCATCTCGGCCAAGTCACAGCATCCCGAGCAGGCCAAATCCCTGATGAAGATCATCTTCTCGGACGAATACCAGCAGATGCTGGGCGGCGCCGGGCTGGGGCCGGCGAACAGCCAATTCGTCGACTCGTTGGGCACGGACGAATTCGCGAAGGCTCTGATCGACTCGGCCCTGAACTCGAAGCTGACCCCGGCCGCGCCGGGCTGGGCCGCGGTCGAGGCCTCGGGCAACCTGGAGGAGTTCTTCGGCAAGATCGCCCAGGGCGGTGACGTCGAGGAACTGGCCAGGGAATACGACCAAAAGATCACGCCGTTGCTCCAAGGCTGAGGCGTAGCCAGTTTCGAGCCGTCAGATCTGACGGCCCCAAAACGGGGATGTGTCCGGGATACCGCTTTGAGCGACGATTCCCCTCGGGCACCTGGGGTCCAATCCCGGGCACATCCCACATCAACAGCCATGCCCCGCGGTACTAGAGGGTGATAGAGCAATGAAAACTAAGACGCCGGCCCGCGACGCCGGTCGAGTTGACGCAGGCCGAGTGGGCGCAGGTCGTGGGCCAGGCCGGGGCGGTCCCGGCCGGCGGGGCTTCGCTTGGACGCCCTACGTCCTGATCGCTCCGGCCGTCGCGATCTTGGCTCTGGCGCTGGCCTATCCAGTCGGCTGGCAGTTGGTCACTTCGTTCAAAGAGTTCGGCCTGGCCCAGCAGTTCGGCCAGCCCGCCGAATTCAACGGGCTCGACAATTACATCAAGATCGTCACGACCGGCGAAACCTGGATGGTGGTGGTCCGGTCGGTCGTGTTCTGTTTGGTCAACGCATTCTTGACGGTGGCGATCGGCACCGGTCTGGCCACCTTGATGAACACGATAGCCAAACCGATTCGCTTGACCCTGCAAATCTGTCTGCTGCTGGCTTGGGCCATGCCGGTGGTGGCGGTGATGACAGTGTGGAACTGGCTGTTCGACTGGAATCACGGCACGATCAACTGGTTCGCGATCCAACTGGGCGCGGACCAATATTGGCACCACAACTGGCTTGAGAAGCCGCTTTCGTTCTATGCGGTCGCGACGATCATCATCGTTTGGATGTCGGTGCCCTTCGTCGCGTTCTCGGTGTATGCGGGCCTGACCCAGGTTTCTGGCGAGGTCCTCGAGGCGGCCCAGATCGACGGCGCCAACGGCTGGCAACGGTTCACCCGCATTGTGGTCCCGCTGATCCGTCCGGTGCTGATGATTGTGCTGCTGCTCCAGATCATCTGGGATCTGCGCGTCTTCACGCAGATCAGAATGCTGCAGGACCGCGGGTCCTTCCCCTCCCAGACCGATCTGCTGGGCACGTACATCTACCGCGAGGGGGTGGGGGCGAACCACTTCGGCATGGCGGCCGCGATGTCGGTCTTCGTGTTGATCATCACTATCATCGCCGCCTGGCCCTATGTGCGTTCGCTGATGAAACAGGAGGCCATCTGATGAGTGCGCTGCGACGGCTGGGTCGGGTCGGGGCTTCGGTCCTGGCCTTGGCCATCGCCTTGATTTGGGTGTTTCCCGTCTACTGGATGATTAACTCGTCCTTCTTGCCTAATACCAAATTGACGGCATCGTCCCCCACGTTCTTACCTTTTGGCGGCTCGTTGACCAACTTCAAACTGGTGCTAAGCCAAGGTAATTTCGGCGCGGCTCTGAAAATGAGTTTGTTCATCACTCTTATCACCGTGTTCTGCACGTTGCTGTTCGCTTTCCTGGCGGCGTTGGCCATATCACGCTATCGTTTCAAAGGGCGGAAGTCATTTGTGCTGGCGGTGCTCTTCATTCAAATGCTCCCGGCTGAAGGCTTGTTCTTGGCGCAGTATTCGATGATCAGGTCGATGAACTTGCTCAACACCGTGATGGGCGTCTCGATCATCTATATCGCGGCCGTGGTGCCGTTCACGGTTTGGATGCTGCGTGGGTTCGTGGCCGGAATCCCGGCGGACCTGGAGGAGGCGGCCATGGTGGACGGGCTGTCCCGGACCGGCGCGTTCTTCCGCATCACTTTCCCGCTGCTGGCGCCAGGCCTGGTCGCGTCCGGCGTCTATGCTTTCCTGCAGGCTTGGAACGAATTCACTGTGGCGCTGGTGCTGTTGCAGGGAGAGACGAAGACCCTGCCGTTGTGGCTGCGCGGGTTCATCCAACAGTCGTCTCAGCACGAGATCGACTGGGGCCAGGTGATGGCGGCCTCGACCTTGGTGGCGGTGCCGGTGATCGTGTTCTTCGTGTTGGTGCAGGGCCGAATGACCTCGGGTTTGGTGGCCGGCGCCGTGAAAGGGTAGGGCCATGGAGGTAGTGATAGTAGATTCCGGGCAGCGGATCGCGGCCCTGGCGGCGGATGCCGTCCAGCAGCTCTTGCAAACCAAACCGACTGCTGTGCTGGGGCTGGCCACGGGCTCCTCGCCGCTGGCGTTGTATGACGAACTGGTGCGGCGGTTCCAGGCCAAGCTGGTGTCGTTCGCGCGGGCGAAGGCTTTCATGCTGGACGAATACGTCGGCTTGGGGGCTGACCATCCTGAGCGCTACCGCAACGTGATTGAGCGCGAGATCGCCGGGCGGGTTGACTTCGCCCCCAGTTCGGTGCGCGGCCCAGACGCTAACGCGACGGATCTAATGGCCGCGTGCCGGGCCTATGACCAGGCCATTCGGGACGCCGGAGGAGTGGATCTGCAGATTCTGGGGGTGGGCTCGGACGGGCATATCGCGTTCAACGAGCCGGGTTCGTCATTGGCCTCCCGGACCCGGATCAAGACCTTGACCCGCCAAACCGTGGCCGACAACGCCCGCTTCTTCGGTGGCGACGAATCGCTGGTTCCGCGTCATGTGGTCACCCAAGGCTTGGGCACCATCATGGAGGCTCGCCACTTGGTGCTGATGGCCCTGGGTCGCGGCAAGGCCGAGGCGGTCCACCAAATGGTCGAGGGCGCCGTCTCGGCCCTGTGGCCGGCCTCCATCATCCAGTTCCATCCCCATGCCACGGTCCTGGTGGACCGTGAGGCCGCCTCCCGCCTCCAGCTCTCCTCCTACTACGAACACGTCTACGCCGCCAAGCCCCCCTGGCAGACCCTCTAACCAAAATGGGGACAGGCCCCTTTCTGGTAACTCCCAGCTAGCATCCAGCTAACGCCCAGCTAACTCCCGGCAACCACGCCTTACAGCTCCGCATACCTTCACGAGCGGCGGCCCGGCGGCTGAGCGACGCCGCCATCGAGAGCACGCCGCACGAAATAGCGGGACCAGCCCGTCAGGCGCGCGACCGTCCTTTCCGACACGCCAGCCGACCGCAGCTCGACAACCGCGTCGCGCTGCGCCTCAAGGGGCAGGCCGGCAAAGGCCTGCCGATCACTGACGCCTGACACCGCCGCGAAGGCCGCCGCCGCCTCAGCCTGGCTAAAGGACGCCGGCCGGCCGGCCGGGCGCGATTCGAATGGATCCCGGACCCCCCAATTGGCCCGATGAGTTGCCAGCGCGGCTACTTCTTGCAATTTCAATGCACCGAGGTCGACAAGTTCGCCCAAACGATCGACATCAACCAGATCTGTGGCATCGCTAGGTCGAAACCAAGCTTGGCGCGACGACCACGGGTAGCTCGTGGCGTCCGCCGACAGATTCGCCCGGACGGGATTGAGATGAATGTAAGTGACAGCGGTCGCGAGGTAATCCGTGTCCGTTACCGGCAAGCTCTTGAAACGGTTTTGGAATAGGTGGCCGATCCGCTGATAGCGGTGGTTGAACCACTGGGCATAACGGCCTCCGGCTCGGTGGACCAGCGCGCTCAAGGTGTCCGCCGGGCACTCGACGAGCAGGTGAACGTGGTTCCCCATCAGCGCGTACGCGAGCACCTTGACGCCCGTCTGGCCCTTCGCCCGCCGGAGGCTGTCTAGAAAACGTCGCCGATCGGCATCGTCCCGAAAAACCGGCTCGCGGTTCACGCCACGAACCATGGCGTGATAAATCCCTTCGGTGGCGATTCTTGGCTGACGTGGCAAGACGGCTCTGCTTCCGGTGTCGATCTCGGCATGGGTCTCGGATGGGTCCCGGCGGCCGGCGGTGGGTTCGGCGACCGGGTGCGGCCTGTCCAGGCTAGGCGCGCGGGGGCGGGTTCGGCGGCGCCGGCGGCCGTACGTCCAGCAGGCGGCGTTTGGTCGCATCATCAGAGCCTCGCGCCGGGCTCGCGCCGGGCAACGGCTTCGACGATGCCGTGGGTCCGGCCTGCCGCTCAAGGCCGCCAGTGTCAGCGTGAAGCTGTGAGTTTCCTGGGAAATAGCTGGGAGTTACCAGAAAGGGGCCTGTCCCCATTTTGGTTAGGCGGTTGCTCAAGCGACGGCGCCGTGCGTGAAGCTGGGAGCTGGCTGTGATGTGGCTGGGAGTTACCAGAAAGGGGCCTGTCCCCATTTTGGTTAGGAGAGGGTTATTCGGACGTGGAGGGGGGG
>JAISXH010000014.1 GCA_031270825.1 Bifidobacteriaceae bacterium | reverse complement strand
CTGACGCCTGCGAGACACGCCGCGCTCGGCGCATCATACTCTTGCAACCTTGACCGGCCGTCTAGAGCCGTAACCCCTGCTCAGCGCTCCACACCATCAAGAATCCGGCGAAACTTCGGACGGAGAAAAGGCTGCAAACCGTCGAACTCGACCGACAAATACGCAAGGGGACGGTGATTGTGTTGATTCCGCGAGCCGACGCATGCTTGCGGTTCCAGGCTCGGGCAGCTCGAACATACCGATCGATCACGCATTCCCGCCGACCACGACCCCCCCCGCGACTCGCCCTGCCGGAGGGCGCCCCCGGAGACCCTCCGCAGAACCGCCGGGCGCTAAACGCGGTCGACCCTGAGGCGCCAAGGGGTTTGACCCAACTCAGGAGCCCAGGCTGTGGGCTCCCCCAGGCACTACCAAGTGCGGCTTGGTCAGGGTCTTCGGTGGACGCGGGAGGGTTCGGATAGTGTCCCGTAAGGCCCAGCCTTTCGGGGCCTTACGGTTAGCGCGGATCGTTGTCCAGGCCGGCGTCGAGGCCGGCGTTGGCTTCCAGTTCTTGCCAGACCGCAGGCTCGATCTTCCAGGCGGCCCAGTCCAAGGTCTGTTCGATCCGCTCCGGGCGGGTGATACCCGCCACTGTCGAGTCGATACGACTGTCGCGCAGCGGGAACTGGAGGGCGGCGGCACCCAAGGGCAGGCCGGCCGCATCGCAAATCGACTCGAGGCGCGCGATTCGCTCTCGCGTGGCCGCGTTCATGGGCTGATAGGCGTACAGCGTGGTGGAGTCAAGGCCCTTGGCGAGGACGCCTCCGCCGAACGGCGCCCCTTGGACAACTCCCATCCCGCGCTCGACCGCCTCATCGAAGAGGGCGTCGGCGGTGCGATCAAGCAGGGTGAAGCGGTTGTGGCTGAGCAGGACCTCGAAGATCCCGGTGCGGATGAACTGGGCCAGATTGCCCACCGGTCCGCCCGCCACCCCGATGTGCGCCGCCAGGCCCTCGTCCCGGATTCGCTGCAGTTCGGCGACTGGGCCGTTGGCGGCCATGGCCGCCTCGAAGCTGATCAACTCCGGATCATGGAGGTAGAGCAGCGGCACCGAATCGACCCCGAGGCGCTGAAGCGACCCTTCGATCGAGGCCCGGACCGCAGCGGCGTCATAGGCCCAGGTGGCCTGGTCCGGATCGACCTTGGTGGCGAGGACGAACCCGTCCGGCAGGCCGCCGCGCTGCGCGATCGCCAGGCCGATGCGGCGTTCCGACTCGCCGCGTGAATACCCGGCCGACGTGTCCAAGAAATTGACGGGTGAGTCGAGCGCCGCCGCGATGGTGGCGACGGCCCGTTCCTCGGGCGTCTCGTAGCCGAACAACTCGGGCACCGAACCAAGGGCGCCGGTGCCGAAACACAGGTTGGTGACTTCTAGTCCGGTCGCGCCGAGCGCGCGCCGGGGGAGTGCGGGTGATGGATGCTTCATTGGGAACCAGTCGTTTGCAGGAACAAGATTGGGGTGGTGAGGGCGGCGCGGCCGGAACGGCTCATTTCAGAGCCCCGGCGGCCATGCCGCGCTCGAATTGCTTCTGAAGCAGAATGTAGGCTAGCACTTCGGGCAAGGCCGTGAGCACCGCCGCGGCCAGCACTTTCGGAGTGTCGTCGTTGTACTGTCGCTTGAAGAATTCAGGCAGCAGAGTGACTGTGCCCATGTCGTCGTTGATCAGGAACATCTTCGGCAGCAGATACGAGTTCCAGGCGTTGATCAGCACCAACACGCCCAGCGCCACGGCGATGGGTTTGGCCAGTGGGACCAAGATGTTCCAGAACACGCGCCAGGCGTTGGCGCCGTCGATTCTGGCGGCCTCGAATAGCGCGTCGGGTATGCCATCCACGTAGGAACGCGCGATTAGCGTGGTGAACGGTATCTGTAATGCGGCGACGGGCAAAATCACCGCCCAGTAGGTGCCCAGCATGCCCGTGCGCACCGCGGTCACGTACAAAGGCGCGATCAGCACCACTTCGGGCAGCGTCAGAGCCGCCATCAGCATCCAGAAGTAGACCTCTTTGAAACGGACGCGCAGTTTGGAGAAAGCGTAGGCGGCCATCATGGTGGCCAGGTAGACAATCGTTATGGAGCCCGTCGCGATAAGCGCCGAGTTGAGGAAGAAACGCCCGAACCCAGGCACTTTCAGCACCTGGAGGTAGTTGCTCCAGCCACGCCCTTCGAGCGACCGAGCGATCATGGTGTAGATCGGGATGAGGAATGGTATGACCGCGATAGTCACTACCACCTGCAACGCGATTTTGCGGAATTTGCCGCGAATTTCCAGCATCAGGCGTCTCCCCCCTTATTGGCGGCCAGAGCCGGCGGACGATGCCGTTCGGTCGCCTTTGACGTCAAGACCTTTCTTTCAGCCCGCTTCGCCTGGCGCCGGCTAGGCGCCCGCGGGGGCCGCTCGCGGCCCCAGACGCTCATCACGACCGAGATGACGATCGCGATCACCAACAAGATCATCGACAGCGCGCTGGCGTAGCCGATGTTCCGGCTCTGGCCGGCCACTTCGCTATAGATCATGGTCCCGAGGAACTCGCTCGAGTGGGCTGGACCGCCCTGTGTCAACAGCCAAGGGTTGTCGAACAGCTTCAGCGCGGTGATGAAATTCAGTATTCCCAGCGACACGGTGGTTCCCCGGACGTTGGGCAGGATGACCGAGAACAGTGTTCTGATGTTCCCGGCGCCGTCGAGGCGCGCCGCCTCCAGGATGTCGTTGTCGATCTGGCCCATGGCCGCGTGGTAGAGCAGGAAGCCGAAGCCCACCGCTCCCCAGCATTGCACCGCCGTGACCACCATCAGCGAGGTGGAGGACTGACCGATCCAACTCTGGGCCAGTGATGCCAGGCCCAGCCGATCGAGGATCGCGTTGACGGTGCCGCCTGAGGACCAGACCTGGATGTGCGCCGGCGCCATGATCGCGGGAGCGATCACCACCGGGGTGAAAATGATCACCTTGTAGAGCGTGGCGAACTTGATGCCGGAATGCATAGCCGCCGAGAAGGCGACTCCGCCCAGCACCTGAACCGTATAAACCACCACGAAGAACACCAAGGTGTGGATGATTGCCTGCCAGAAGACAGGTGATTCGAGGGCCTTGACGTAGTTGTCCAGGCCCACCGGCTTCATCGGGGTCCGCCCGCCCCGCCAGGAGAAAGTGGATAGATAGCCGGAATAGAAGATGCAGTAGTAGATCAGGCCCACTGACAAGATCAGGGCAGGGCTGAGCCATCTCATTCCGCCCGGGATGGGGCGTGCGGTCCGAACGCGTCGGACCACCGCCCCACCCCGGGCTCTAGGTTTCGTGACTAACATTTGCCGATATGAGGCCTAGCGGCTGATCATAACCCCATGTCCGAAGGTTCGGACGTATCCTGGAGCGTTTGCAGGATGTCTGGGATTGTCTTGTTGACGGTTGGATCGACGAGTTCTTGGATGGCGACCACGATCGCGCGCAAGGTGGTGTCAGTGGCCTGCCACTGACGGGTTTGGGTGGTCGAGGTGCTTTCGTCGAGTAGTTGGGTCAGGGCCGGCTGTTGCTTGGCTTGGTCGACCAGCACCAGTGTGTCCCAATCCGGAGTCACGCCTTTGACCGCTGGGATCACGTCGATCGCGGAGGCGACCGTCTGCTGCCCCACTTGAGACATGGTCATCCACTTGACGAACGTCTTGGACGCCGCGATGTTCTTCGATTCGGCGTTGATCGCCAGGCCATAGTCGACATCGCCAAATAGAGCCGAACCATTGCCCTTCTGAGCGACATCCGGGAAGTTCAGCGGTAGCTGCACGAATGGCTCCGGGTTTGAGACGCCAGCCGATTCCATCGCGGTCTTGGCTGATTCGAGACCTGAGTACTGGGCATACCAATACCCCATCTGGACCATGGCGGCTTCGCCGCGCATGAACTCCTCGTTGGCCAACGGATACTGCGGGCCGTCGAGGGCATTCTTCGAAATGATCCCGTCCTCGGCCATGCGCTGGAAGATCTCCATCACTTCGACGCCTTGCGGGTCAGTCCACTGGGCTCGGCCGGTGGTGGCCTTCAGGAACCAATCCGGGTCGACCGAGTTGGCCACCGAGTGGAACATCTCGGTGGGGAACGTGTCCTGGCCGCCCAACCCGACGGTGAAGCAGATCTTGCCCACAGCCTGAATCTTCGCGCAGGCGTCGACCCAGCTGTCGTAGTCGGTCGGCGGCGTGGCGCCCGCCTCGGCGAAGATGTTGTCGTTGTACCACACGAAGCCGGCCGCCATGCCGCCCAGGGGAACGGCCGCCATGATGCCGTCTGACGTGGTCAATTGCTCAACATAACCCTCGGTGAACAGGGACCGCCAGTCCGCCCCCAGGGCCTCTTCGGCGAGTTTGCTCTGGTCTAGGGCGAATCCGCCCCAGGCGTCGGCGCTGCCGCCGCCGGCGGAGATGTTATAGACGTCCGGACCGCTGCCGGATTCAAGGGCGGGAGTGATGGCGTTGCGGTAGTCGACGTTTTCGTAGTTCTTGTAGGTCACCTTGATGTCGGGGTATTCCTCGTTGAATTTCTCGATGTACTTCTCCGCCACCGGTGTGTCGGGAGTCCATCCCCACCAGGTGACCGTTCCGGAGTCAGCTGCGGCGACGTCGTCTTTGTCGTCTTGGTCACCGTTGCCGCCGCCGCACGCGGCCAGGCCCAGCACTAGGCCGACAGCGGCGATGGCCGCGAACGCTTGGTTTCTTTTCACCTTCCAGTCCTTTCGTGTGACGGCCGCGACTCGTCTGGTTACGGGTGTCGCGCCGGTTCACCTCGTTGTGAGCCTGACGGCTGTCCGGCGCCGAAACAGTCCTGGCGGCGGTGGGGCAGCTGCCTCATCCGCGAATCCAGGTGCCCGGCCGTCGGTACGGCCGTCAGATTGGTAAGGAACTTACCACAGAACCTGCGGCCAACCCAGTTTTGAGGCCAAATTGTTAGGTTGTTCGCTCAGGAAGTAGTAAGTTTCTTACTGAACTGGTCCCAGACGAAGGAGTTCGACCATGGTGGAAGACGTACGGCCGACAGCGGTGGCGATCGCCCCGAGCGGCGCCATGGCCGGCCGCGACGGGCAATACGTCAAGCATCTGAGCGAGATGACCGGCGCTTACCGGGACCAAGGCGCCCACACGGCGCTGGTGGACGAGCTGGGCGGCGAGACGGTGGTCTACCGGGTCGAGGAGAACCGCCTCGGGGCGGGCACGGGCGCGTTGATCCTGGGCACTTCTACCTTGGAGCCTGGCATGGTCGGCGACGAATACGCCATGACCAAGGGGCACCTGCACCGCCGGGCGGACCGCGCCGAAGTGTATTACTGCGTCGCCGGCCACGGGGTGATGCTGATGGACCGGGCGGACGGCCGTTCCGAGGCGTTGGAGATGACCCCCGGGGTGGCGGTTCATGTGCCCGGGCATTGGGTCCACCGCAGCGTCAATGTGGGATCAACGCCGCTGGTGACGATCTTTGTCTACAACGAAGACGCCGGCCAGGACTATGACTTGATCGCGGCGGCGGGAGGGATGTCGCAGTTGATCGTGCGTCAGGGGGCGGTCGGTTGGAAGGCGATCCCGAACCCCGGCCATCGCGGCTATCCGAAGGATCGCCAGTGACCGCCAGAGTTCTCATCACTCCGCGGTCCCTGACCGCGCGCGGCCTGGCGGCGATTCCCGAGCTGGACCCTTTGCGGTGGGCCGGGCTGGAGCTTGTGGCCGGGCCGCCGGGACGCCAGCCGACCAAGTACGAACTGCTCGAACTTGTGCCGGGCGTCATCGGCTGGATTGCCGGGGTCGAGCGAATCGACGCGGACGTGATCGCGGCGGCGGCCGCGCTGAAGGTGATCTCCCGTTTCGGCGTTGGCGTCGACGCGGTCGATATGGACGCCGCCCGGCGCCGCGGTGTGGCCGTGGAGCGCGCCGCCGGCGCCAACGCCAGCGGGGTGGCCGAATTGGCCCTGACCCAGATCCTGAACTTGAACAGGGGAGTTGTGGCGGCGTCAACAGCCCTGGGGGCGGGCGAATGGCGCCGTGCGATCGGCCGCGAGTTGGCCGAATGCGTTGTCGGGATAGTGGGGCTGGGAGCGATCGGTGGCCGCCTGGCTCGGCTGGTCGGCATCGTGCAAGGCCCCGGTGGCCGCGTGATCGGCGCCGACCCGGCCTGGCCGGTTGGCGGACCGCTGCCGCCGGGCGTGGCCGAACTGGTCCCCCTGGACAGGCTCTTCGCCCTGGCGGACGTGGTCAGCCTGCACTGCCCGCCGCCGCCAGACGGCCGGCCGCTGGTGGGCGCCGAATTGCTGGCGGCCATGCCCCCGGGCGCGGTGCTGGTCAACACCGCCCGGTCCGGCCTGGTCGATCAGGCGGCGTTGCTGGCGGCCTTGCATGGCGGGACCTTGGCCGGGTACGCCGTGGACGCTTTCGATCATGAGCCGCCACCGCCCTCACCGTTGCTCGGCCACCCGAAAGTGCTGGCCACGCCCCATCTGGGCGGGTTCACCAAGACCGCCAACCAGGAGATGCTGGCGATGGCGGTGGCCGGGGTGCTGCGCCGATTGGAAGCGCCATGATGGCGGCGGCGGTGGTCGGCATCGACATCGGCACCACCTCGGTCAAGGCCGGCCTGTGCCGCCTGGACGGTTCCTTCGCGGGCTTGGCGACAGCGGCGCTGCACCTTGAGCGCGGCGTAGATGGCGCCGTCAGCCAGGACTTGGACCAGGTCTACGGTGTGGTGGCGGAGACGGTTCGCGGGCTCATGGCCAGCCGGCCGGCCGGCGCCGGACCGGTCTTGGCGATGGCGGTGACCGGACAGATGGCCGGCGTGGGCCTGGTGGACGCGGCGCACCGCCCGGTGGCGGCTTACGATTCCTGGCTCGACACCCGCTGCGCGGCGGTGTTGGACGGCTTGGACCCTGAGCTGGCGGCCGCGATCGAGGCCAAGTCCGGCTGCGCGCCCACCATCTCGGCAGGTCCCAAGTTGGCTTGGTGGGCAGGCCGGCGGTCCGATGCCGTGTCAACAGCAGCGAAGGCGGTCACCTTGGCAGGTTATGTCGCCGGCAAGGCGGTCGGCCTGGCGGGCGAGGAAGCGATCATCGATCCCACCTACCTGCACTTCGTCTCGGTGGCGGACACGGCTAAGGGGCGGTGGGAGCGCGAGCTGGCCGATGGCTTGGGTGTGCCGTGGCGCTGGCTGCCCCGGATAGTGCCCTGCGAGCAGGTGATTGGCCAGCTGACGCCGGATGCGGCGGCGCTGTTCGGTTTGCCCTCGGGGCTGCCGGTTGCGGCCGGTTGCGGCGACACCGCCGCCGCGGCCGTGGGGGCAGGCGTGCTCCGCCCGGGACAGGCTTTCGATGTGGCCGGGACTGCGGCGGTGTTCGGGGTGCGGCTGGGCGCCTTCGCCGCCGATCCAGGCGGGACTTTGCTGACCATGCGGATGCCGCTGGACCAGTTGACCCCCGCTGGCGCGAAGCCGTCGCCGGATGCCGGCGCGGAGTGCGTCGCGCTGGGCTACGTTGGCGGCGGCGGCGAACTGATCGATTGGCTGACTCGGGTGGTGTTCGGCCATGATCGGCTCGACCAGGCCGCCTACGCCGATTTGGCCGCCGCTGGCGCCAGGGCCCGGGCCGATGCGGGCCTGCTGATATCGCCGCATTTCTCCGGTCGGGTCTGTCCGGCCGCGCCGGCCATGCGCGGCGCGGTGATCGGCCTGACGCCGGCCCACGGCCGGCCGGAATTGGCCCGCGCGGCGATGGAGGCGGTGGCCTTCGAATACCGCGGCTATCTTGAGGCGGCCTTGGCGCTGACGGCGCCTGCGGTGTCCGTTGCACCCACAGAGTCCCCAGTGCCTGCGGCGTCCGTTGGATCCTCAGGGTCCCCGGTGCCCACAGCGCCTACGGCGCCATCTGCGTCCCCAGCGTCCACAACGCACGCAACGTCCGTTCCGCCGTCCTTGGCGCGGCCGGGCCAAGGCGGTGACGCGGGGGATCCAGGGCCTGGAGGAGGCGAAGTGATCGGCATGGGCGGCGGGGCCCAACTGTCGTTCTGGAACCAGCTCAAGGCCGATGTGCTGGCGATGCCCTATCGGCCGCTGGTCGAACCTGATTCGGGCGTGCGCGGAATCGCGGCGGTGGCCGCCGCCGCTGTCGGCGAAACCATGCCGCCGCCCCCGGCCGAGGCTTACGGACCGGTGGCCCAGCCCCGGCCGAATGAGGCGCTGGAGGCGCGGTTCGCCGACTATCAGCGCTGGATGGATGTGCTGGCGCGGCAATTCGAGACCACGGGCCCGTGAGGCCGCGCCCGGAAAGGAACAACTAGTGACAATCGCCAAGATTTGTATGGTGGGGGCCGGCCGGGTGGGCCAGCTGCACACTGCGAGCATCATGAACCAACTGCGTCACCGCGCCGAGGTGGCGGCCGTGGTGGACGCCGATCTGGCCTCGGCCGCGAACCTGGCCGCCGAATTCGACGTGCCGGCGGTTCATCAGTCCTTGGCCGAAGCGCTGGCTTCGGGCAGCTTCGACGGCGCGGTGATCACCACGCCGACTTTCACCCACTGCGAGTTGACCCTGGCGGCTTTGGACGCCGGCCTTCCCGTCCACCTCGAAAAGCCGATGGCGATGAACCTGGTGGAATGCGCGGCGATCAACGATGCGATCGCGCGGACCGGGCTGTTGGTGCAGCTAGGGTTCATGCGCCGGTTCGACCGGGACTTCCAGGCGGCGGCCGAGCTGCTGGAATCGGGTGAGATCGGCGTGCCCATGATCATTAAGTCCTTGACCCACGGGCCGGGCCTGCCGCCGGCGTGGGCTAACGACATCGCCACCTCAAACGGGTTGATCGCGGAGGTCTGCAGCCACGACTTGGACACGATCGGCTGGTTCGCGGCCGCCCAGCCGGTCGACATCGGCGTCAAGGCGGCCAACTTCAAAGGCGCCGAGCGCGGGGTCACGGCGCCGCGCTTCTACGACACCATGGTCGCGACCGTGACCTTCGAATCGGGTGCGATCGCGAGTGTGGCGGGAGTGTGCCCGGCGGACTACGGCTATGACTCGCGGGTCGAAGTCACCGCCACCAAGGGAATGGTCCAAGTGGGCGAGACCGGGCCTGGCGGTCTGGCGGTCGTCAGGGCCGGAAACGGTGTCAAGGAGCAGGCCCTGTATCCGTCCTGGCGCAAGCGCTTCGCCGAGGCCTACATAGCCGAGATGGCCGGCTTCCTGGACGTGTTGGAGGGAACGGCGCCGAAAGTGGGCCCGGCCGAGGGCACCCAAGCGGTCGCCTTGGCGGTCGCCGGCGTGGCGTCGCTGTTGTCCGGGCGGACGGTCGCCCTGTCGCAGGTGCTCGACAACCCCCAGATCCCGTCATGGCAGCGGGACGGACGTTGACATGCGCGCTGCCGTGATCGAAGGTCCGGGACGGTTTGCCGTCCGCTCAGTGCCGGAACCGTCGCTTGACCCTGGCGACGTCCTCTTGGAGGTGCTGGCCACCGGCATCTGCGGGACCGACGTGCGCATTTTCAAGGGCGAGCACCGCGCCGCCAAGCCGGGGTTGGTCGCCGGACATGAGGTGGTGGGGCGAATTGTCAGCTGTGACGGGAACCTCCCGGAGGATCTCGCAGTGGGCGACGTGGTGGTGATGGCGCCGAACATCGGCTGCGGCAATTGCCGATGGTGTGGCCGCGGCCAAGAAAACCTCTGCCCGCGCTCCGAGGCGCTCGGCATCACCCTGGACGGCGGCTTCGCCGAGTTCGTCCGGGTTCCGGCGCCGGCCGTCAGGTGGGGAAACCTGATTCGGATCGGGGCCGGCCGGACCGCCGGCGACTATCTGGGCTATGTCATGGCCGAACCGTTGGCTTGCGTCGTCAGAGGTCAGCGCAAAGTGGGCGTGGCGCCGGGGGAGAGCGTGCTGGTTTGCGGGGCGGGACCGGTCGGTCTGGCGCATGTGGCCTTGGCCAACGCCTGCGGCGCCCGCGTGCTTTGTTCCGAACCGTCCCCGGAGCGGCGCCAGGCCGCCCTGGTGGCCGGAGCCGCGGAAGTGGCCGGCCCGGACGAAGACTTGGCGGCGTTCGTGCGCCGGGTGGTGGGCCAGGACGGGGTGGACGTGGTGATCACGGCCGCGCCGGCGCCCGAATTGCAGGCCCGGGCCTTGGAAGTAGCCGCCACCTGGGGGCGGATTTTGGCCTTCGCCGGTCTGCCGAAGTCGATCAGCGTTGTCGAACTGCCCACCAACCAGCTCCACTACAAGGAGTTGTCGCTGGTCGGCTCGACCGCCTCGACGGTCGAGGACTGTCGCCAGGCCGTCCGCCTGATCTCCTCCGGAAAGGTCGACACGGCCGGGATGGTCACGCGGACGTTCCCGCTGGCCGATTTCGGCCAGGCCATCGAAGCGGCGCAGGACCGAAGCGGCCTGAAGGTGGCCGTGCTGGCCGCGGACCAGGAGGGGACGTCATGACGGCCGACACGCCGCGCCTGGCGCCGATCTACCTGGAAGACGCGCCCAGCCAGACTTTCTTCGAGGTGCTGGAGGCTTTGCGGGGGTTATCGGCCGGACGGGCGCAATGGCTGGCGCCCGCGGCCTGCACCGAGCCGCCGCCGGCGCAGGCCGACGCGGTGGTGGTGCCAGACTTCTCGGGCCGGGTCTATTCGCGGCTTGAGACCCTCAAGGCCCTGGCGGCGACCGGCAAACCGATCTTCTTGACCACCTCCACCCACGGCACAGTATTCATGTGGGACTGGGAGGGGCGCGATTGGCTGCGCCGCCGGGGCGTGAAGACCCTGGCGCCGAATTCGCTGGCGGAGTTCCACGACTTGCTGCGCGCCCTGAGCGTCAAACGCTCTTTGGGGCAGGCCAAGATGCTGGCCTACTGGGATGATTTGGGCGCTGGACGTCAGCCTGACATCTTCAAGCGTTTCTTCTGGTGGGAAGACGAGTGCTCCGATCTGCTGCGGGAGCGGCTCGGCGTCGAAGTGGTGAAACGCTCTTTCAGGGCATTGGTGGCCCGGGCCGGGCAGATCGCGGAGTCCAGGGCGCGCCAAGCCCTGGCCGACGCCGAGAGCGGCACGCCGATGTCGCCGCGGCTGGGCCAGGCCGCCCGCCTCGACGCCATGCGGCTGAAGCTGGCCCTTGCCGACGAACTCGACGAGACCCCCGGCGTGATCGCCGCCGGCGTCAACTGCCTGAACGAATCGGACAGTTCGCCCACCACGCCGTGCCTGGCCTGGAGCCTGCTGTTCGCCGAACGCGGTTTGATTTGGGGTTGCGAGGCCGACTTGACCTCGATGATCACCGAGTATCTGGTCCACAGCTGCCTGGACGTGCCGGTCATGATGTCGAACCTGTACCCGTTCGTCTCCGGCCAGGCGGCGCTCGACCATGAGCGCATTCCCTATTTCCCAGCCGTGTCGGGGAACCCGCAGAACCACATCCTGGCCGCCCACTGCGGCTTCTTCGGCCTGGTGCCGCAGGCGATGGCCGCGCGCTGGCGCCTCGAGCCGCCGGTGCTGGCGATTGTCCCGCCCGGGGCGAACGTCATTGACGCCGAACTGTCTAGCGGGCAGGTCACCCTGGTCAAGATCACCTCGACTATGGACACGCTGGCCATCACACCGGCCGAGCTGGTTCGGTACGAACAGTACGAGCAGTCGGACTGCCTCAACGGCGGCGTGCTGCGAGTCGAAGACGGCGAGCGGTTCGTGGAAAACCTGCCCTCGCACCACTACGTCATAGCCGAAGGCGCTTTGCGCAGGCGCCTCGAATTGGTTTGCCAAGTCCTAGGGCTGGAGACGGTGGAGATTTGAGCCAGCCACCGCCGAGCCGCCGATCGGCCGGACCGCCAGGTCCGGCCCACACGATATGGAGATAGCTCTGATGACACCCCCGACAGTCCTGACCGCCGCGACCCTGGCGCCGGCGCCACGCCCGACCATGTATTTCATCGGGGTCACCACTGGGTCTTCGTCAATCCAACGCATCTTCCCGATCTGGGCGGCCGAGCTGGGGCTGGACGCGCAGTTGGTGGGGATCGACCTGCCGTTGCACGCCCCAGCCGCGCAGTACCGCCAGGTGACGCGGTTCATCAGGAGCGACCCCAATTCGGCTGGCGCCCTGGTGACGACCCACAAGATCGACCTGTATCAGGCGGCGGGGGAGCTTTTCGACCGACGCGATCCCCTGGCCGAGCTGATGGGCGAGGTGAGTTCGATTTCCAAGCGCGCCGGCGAACTGTGGTGCCACGCCAAGGACCCCATTTCGGCCGGGCACGCCCTGGACGCGATCACTCCGCCCGGCTACTGGGCGGCGCATCCCGGCGCCGAGATCTATTGCCTGGGCGCGGGCGGGTCGGCGATCGCGATCTCCTGGTACTTGTCGCGGCCCGAGCGCGGAGCCGACCGCCCGGCCAAGATCGTGGTCTCGAACCGGTCGGCGCCCAGGCTCGACGCCTTGGGCGCGTTGTGGCCGAAACTAGCGACTGACACGCCGTTGGAGTTGAACCTGTGCCCGGCGCCCGGCCAGAACGATGCCGTCGTGGCCGCCGCCGCTCCCGGCTCTTTGGTTGTCAACGCTTCCGGGTTGGGTAAAGACGCCCCCGGTTCGCCACTGACCGACGAAGCGGTTCTGCCTCAAGACGGCATCGTCTGGGATCTGAACTACCGGGGCGACCTGGTGTTTCTGGACCAGGCGCGGGCTCAAAGCGACGAGCGGCGCCTGGCGGTGCATGACGGCTGGGTCTACTTCTTGCACGGCTGGACGCAGGTGATTCAAGAGGTGTTCCATATCGAAATCCCTCCGGCCGGTCCTAAGTTCGACCGACTGTCGACTCTGGCCGCCAGGTGACCGCTGTGGCATCCCGAAGACGCGAGACCGGCGGCTTGATCGAACTGATCACGCGCCGCAGCGTGGAACTACGGCCATCGCACGCCAAGGTCGCGGAAGTGGTGTTGACCAATCCGCTGGAAGTGGTCGGGTTGAGCATCGCCGGACTGGCGAAAGCCGCTGGCGTGTCCGAGCCGACGGTGGTGCGGTTCTGCGCCGACGTCGGCTTCGATGGCTACCGCTCATTCAAGATCGCCTTGGCGCAGGCCGTCGCTCTGGGACTGCCAATCGAAAACGCCATGGTCAGGCGGGACGACACCACCGATCAATTGGTGGAGAAGGTCTTTGGGCGGACCATCTCCTCCTTGGACCACGTCCGGCGGTACATCGACGTGCATGCCGTGGGTCGGGCGATCGGACTGCTGGAGCGGTCGGCGGAGGTGCTTTTCCTGGGGCTCGGCGCCAGTGGCGTGGTGGCGGCGGACGCGCAGCAGAAGTTCTTCCTGTTCGGCATGCCCTGCGCCGCTCCGGCGGATTCACACCAGCAACTGATGGCGGCCTCCCTGGCCGGCCCCGGGACGGTTGTGGTGGCCTTCTCGGAGACCGGCGCGACCGAGGCGATCGTGCGGTCGGCCCAGGCCGCCAAAGAAATGGGCGGCCGCCTGATCGCCGTCACCGGCAATGACGGGCCGCTGGGGGAACTGGCGGAGGTGGAAATTCGGGCGACAACTTTCGAGGACACCGAAATGTTCACCCCCACCGTGTCCAGGCTGGCCGCGCTGGTGGTGGTGGACATCCTGGCCTTGGGCGTGGCGGTACGCCGGCCGCAGGCCGCCCTTGAATCGGTGCGCCTGATGCGCGAACGCCTGGCTCTGCTGCGAGTCCCCTCGGCGGGGACCGCCGCAGAGCGCCAAACCGGTCCGGCAACCGCCGGAACCGGCTTCATCGGAACAACGAATTGAATTAGGAGAGCAACTATGACGCAGGCCATTCGCCCCGACGCGAATGTCACACAGATCTGCTTCGTCACGGACGATGTGGAGAGGTCGGCCAAGTATTTCGCCGCCTTGCTGGGGATTGAACCTCCAACGGAGTACGCCAAGGCCGCCGATCCGGCGGTCGCCCGAGCGGTCTACCGCGGTCAAACGAACGCCGACGTGGGATGCAAGATCGCCATGTTCACGCTGGGCAATCTGGATATCGAATTCCTGGAGCCGGACGGCCGTCCCAGCGCTTGGCAAGAGCTGCTGGACGCCAAGGGGCCCTGCATCCATCACATCGCGTTCGCGTCCAGCGATGTGGACGCGGATCTGCCCAAGTTCGCGGAGCACGGCGCCGAATTGGCGCAAAAGGGCGATTACGACGGGAACTCCGGCCAATACGCCTACGTCGACACCGTGCCGCAGTTGGGCGCTTTCATCGAACTGCTGCAGGATTACGAGCGTTAGAGGCTGGGCTAGGAGCGTGGTGAACAACCACGCTCCGACCGTGTTGACGCCGGGCAGCGGAACGCTGACCAGCGGAAACGCGGAAGGCAAGCGCTGCTTCGGCCTAGGAAACCGGTTTGTTCACCGGTTTGCTAGGCGGGCAAGTTCCGCTTTGGGGGGCCAATCCGGTGCGGGGACCGGGTAGGCGGCATCGGCGCCGGCGCATGGCCGTGAGTGACAGCGATCCGGGACAACAGCGATCCGGGACAACAGCGATCGGCAAGATTCATGAGGACTAACGAACGGAGGACCAGTGGACAACCCGACAGGTCCGGCAGGCAGGACTTCTTTTCTGATGATCGGGGCGGGATGGCGCTCGCCCTATTTCCTGGCGCCGGCGAGCAAATTCGGCGAACGCTTTGAGGTCACCGGCGTGGTGGTGCGCTCGAGCCAGCGGGCGGCGGAAGTGGAGGCCCGCTGGGGGTTGACGACCTTCACGTCTTTGGACGCGGCGTTGGCGGCGCGCCGCCCTGACTTCGCGGTGGTGGCGGTCCCTTGGTCAGCCACGCCCGAATACATCCGCGACCTGGTCGCAGCGGATATCCCGGTGCTGGCGGAAACCCCGCCCGCTCCCGACCTGCCGGCGCTGCGCCAGCTCTGGCGGGATGTGGGAGGGGCCCAGCTGGTGCAGGTGGCCGAGCAATACCATCTCTATCCCGGCCACCAGGCCCGCGCCGAAGTCATTCGATCCGGTCGGATCGGGCGTGCGAACGAGGTCCAGCTGACCTCCAGCCACCAGTACCACATGACCTCGCTGATGCGCTTCTACCTGGACACCGGCTTCGAACCCGCTGCCGTGACCGGGTTCGAGTCGGTCGGCCCGCTGGCCAACCCGATCGATCCGGACGGCTGGAGGGACGACACGGCTGAGGTTCCCATCAAGACCACCCAGGCGCACATCGCCTTCGCCTCCGGCAAGACAGCCATGTACGACTTCACCGAGAATCAGTGGTGGAACCCGCTCCGGGTGGACCGGGCGTTGATCCGCGGGTCGCGGGGGGAGATCTCGGATGATCGGGTGACATCCCTGCATGACGCTCGCACGGTCGTAACCACAAGGTTGGAGCGCTGGCAAACCGGGCTCGAGATGAACCTCGAGGGTTTCGACCTGGGACACATCTCGCTGGGCGACCAAATCTTGTATCGCAATCGCTGGCAAGGCGGCCGTTTGGCCGATGACGAGATCGCCGCAGCCGAGATCCTGGAGGCCACCGGCGACTGGGCGCGTCAAGGCTGCGGTCCGGGCGGACCTTATCCGTTGGCGCAAGGATGCCAGGACCACGCCCTCGCCTTGGCGATCGACCAGTCGATCGCCGAAGGCCGTCCGGTCCAGGTCGGGGAAATGCCGTGGGCGCAGTGAATCCGGCTGGCGCCCGCGACCGGCCGCGACCCGACCCACACCGCCGGCGCCTGCCGCGCCGGTGACCACCAGATTTTCAATCATCAATAAAAGAGGAGCAACATGACCAACGAGTTCTCGTTGTCCACCGGTCCGATCACCTTCCCGCCCGAGTTCGGCTGGGGAGTGGCGACGGCCAGCTATCAAATCGAGGGGGCCGTCAAAGCGGACGGCCGGGGCCAGTCGATTTGGGACACGTTCAGCCACCTGCCGGGCAAAATCCTTGATGGGACCAACGGCGACAGGGCCAGTGATCACTACAACCTGTGGCGCCAAGACGTCGACCAGTTGGCGGATTTGGGCGTGCGCTACTACCGCTTCTCCCTGGCCTGGCCGCGCATCCAGCCCGACGGCCGGGGACCGGCCAACCAGAAGGGCCTGGACTTCTACAAACGGTTGACGCAGCGCCTGCTGGACAAGGGAATCATCCCCTGGGTGACGCTGTATCACTGGGACCTTCCCCAGGCGCTGGAGGACGCTGGCGGATGGCCTTCACGCGACACCGCGCAGCGGTTGGCGGACTTCGGAGAGCTGGCCTTCGCGGCGCTCGGCGACCAGGTGGACCACTGGACCACATTGAACGAGCCCTATTGCACGGCCTTTCTTGGCTATGCGGACGGCGAACACGCGCCCGGACGCCAAGAACCCGCTGCGGCTCTCGCCGCCATGCACCACTTGTTGTTAGGGCACGGCTTGACCATTGAGCGTTGGGCCGCCGCGCGGCGTTCTGGCCAGGAACTCGGCATCACGCTCAATTTCTCACCCCCGCTCGCGCCCGAGGACAGCGACACCCCAGAAGTTCGGGATGCCATACGTCGCTATGACGCCATCGCCAATCGCGCCTTCTTGAACCCCCTGGTCCGCGGCGAGTACCCCGCCGATCTGGTCCAGGATCTGGCTCCGCTGACAGACTTCGGCTTTGTGCGCGAAGGCGACATGGCGTTGATCGCACAGCCGATGGACGCCCTGGGAGTCAACTACTACAACCGGCTCGCCGTGTTGGGCGTCGATCCGGCCGTCGATCGGTTCGCACCTGGACACGCGAATGTGGGCGCCGCCGACGTGGTGACCGGGAATCGCGGTCGGCCTGTCACCGGCCGGAACTGGCCGGTTGATCCAGAAGGCCTGATCTGGCTGACGAAATGGCTGACCGACAACTACGATCTGCCCCCGCTGTGGGTGACCGAGAACGGTTCTGCTTGGGAGGACCGGATCGCCCCTGACGGCGCCGTTCACGATCCGGCCCGGGTGGCTTTCCTGGAGGCTCACGCCCGAGCGATCAGGAAGATCCTCGATCTTGGGATCGACCTCCGCGGCTACTTCGTGTGGACGCCTTGGGACAATTTCGAGTGGGCGTTCGGCGAGTCAAGCCGATTCGGGTTGGTGTATGTCGATTACGAGACGCAGCAACGCACTGAGAAGGACTCGTTCCACTGGTACAAGGCATTGGCCGCCAGCGGATCGATCCCGGACGATCAATCGGAGGCCTGACTGGTGGGAAGCAGTGCGTTCCCGTCTGGCAGGCGCCGGGGGAACCCGAGGGTGATGGCGAGAAAGGTCGGCGGATGAGATGAAAGATTCGAAGATTCGGATCGGGCTGCTCGGAGCGGGCAAGTGGGGTCAAGCCCACGGGCGTGTCTACCAGGAACATCCCTTGGCGGAACTGGTCTGGGTCTGCGACCTGAACCGCTCCCGGGCCAAGGCCCTGGCCGAAGAGCTGGGCGTGGAGCAGTGGGGCAACGACTACGAGGAGATGGTCCGGACCGGTGGGATTGACGCGGTGGCGATCGCCACCCCGGACTTCGCCCACGCCGACCCGGCGGTGATCGCCGCCAAACACGGCAAGCATTTGTTGATCGAGAAGCCTTTGGCGACAACTCGTGAGGATGTCTTCCGGATGATGGACGCGATCACGGATTCGGGAGTGCGGGCCATGGTCGACCTGCACAACCGTTTCTCGCCGCCGTTCAACGTGGCCAAGCAGGCGGTCGACGCCGGCGAGATCGGGTCGATCCAGAGCGCCTATTTTCGGTTGAACGACGCGATCTGGGTGCCGCTGGACATGCTCTCATGGGCCGGCGGCTCGTCCATTGTCTGGTTCCTCGGCAGTCACAGCCTCGACACCCTGTGTTGGCTGGTCGGCGCGCCGCTAGAGCGCGTCTACGCGGTCAGCCGATCAGGGGTGCTGCGGGCCCAGGGGGTGGATTCAGTCGATCAGTATCTGACCACCTTGGAATTCTCGGACGGCACGATCGCCCAGATGGAGAACGGCTGGATCAGCCCGAACTCCATGCCCTGCGTGAATGACATCAAGTTCAGCTTGCTCGGGGATCGCGGCCTGCTCAACATTGACGCCTCCAGTCACACCATGGTGCAGAAGTTCGTTGACGGGCGGTTCGAGGTTCCAGACACGATCGTGTCTCATTCGATCTTCGGGACGCCGAAAGGGTTCGTTTTCGAGTCGATTCGGTCCTTCGTCGACGCGCTCGCCTCCGGCGAGGAGTTCCACGTCCCCTTGGCCGATGCCGCCCGGGTCAGCTTGGGCGTGTTGGCGATCCTGGAGTCGGCCCGGACCCGCCAACCCGAGGATGTGGAGTGGGTCGACTTCTGAGGCGACCAGGCGGCATCGCTGGTGGGAGCGGGCCGGCCGGCGCAGCGGGAGGCTGAGCGGGCGGCATCGTCGGTGGGGGCAGGCGACCCGAAAAAGTGGAGCGCTCCTGCGGGCCGCCGGCGCACCTGGGGGGTGGCTGGACCGTGACTAGCGCGCGCCGGCTGCCGTGCGCATGGGCGCGGGGCGCAGGCGGGCCAGGGCCGCCACCGCGCTCCAGATGCCGAACATGACGGCGATCACCATGGCGGCCACCACCACCAGCACGGGCAGGTACATCTGGCGGCCGAACACGGAGCCGAAAGACTCGAGGATGGTGCCGCGCTCGGGCCAATTGACGAAGAAGTAGTTCGTCTTGACGAGCAGCTTGTTGGCGACGTAGGCGACCGCCATGAGAGCGACCCCGAGCCCTACGGTGGCGGGGTAATAGCGCCAACTCGGTCGCCACCAGCCCATCGCTATGGGCGCCAGGCATGCGATCACGGGCAGCACATGGCCAATGTTATGCAGGAAATAGTGAACCGAATAAGAGCTGAGATACCGGAACATCTCGCCCGGAAACACCAAAGCGGCGACAGCGCTCGGCAGCGCCAGGCCGAAGCCGAAGTTGAGCAGCACTTGGTTGCGCTTGAGCAGGCCGATCGGGACCAAAATCGCGGCCGAGGTGCACAGATGCAGCGGCAAATGGGCAATCCACTCTTCGCCGGTGTCCGTCAGGCACATCAGCGCCGGCGGCACAATCCAGATCGAGAACACCGACCAGGCCAGCCATTTGATGACCCGGTTCTGGCTCTCGGGGCGCACCTTGGTCAGAGCCCACACCGCCCAGACCGTGACGACCAGACCGAATGTCAGGTATACCCAGTGGGCGGCGTTGCCCCAGACCCACAGGGTTGAGCGTGGCGCGTCGCGAGTGAACAGCAAGTCGAACCAGCCGCCCAAGTCCATCCTTCGCTCCTAACCGCCTTACGCCGCCGCGATCTTGGTGGCTGTTCCGATGGCAGCCATGCGGCGATCGCCATGGTAGCGGACCTGGCGTCGCTGGGCGGGGATTCGCCGGCCCCGCTAGCTCCGCTGGCCTCGCTGGCCCCACTGGCCCCACTGGCCTCGCTGGCCCCACTGGCCGAGCAGAAATCATCGATTAGGGTTGGGTTCCGTGTTCTTGACTATCGCCTCGCCGGGAGATGAGTTGAGCTATCTGCTGTTCAAGCATCCCGGGCGGGTCCAGGACTTCGATTTGGCGTTCGGACGGGCAACCATCTTCTATCCGCGCGCGGACCGGGACATCACTGAGGTCGCCCTGTTGGTCGATGTCGATTCGGCGGGACTGGCGCGCTCGAAGCGGTTCCGGGTCAGCGGGTTCGAGTTGGGCCACCACATCAATGATCGGGCCTATGCGGCGTCATCCCTATTGGCGGTGGCTTTAGGGCGGGTTTTTCGGTCGGCCCTGACCGGGCGGGACTCCGACGACCACCCTGGCTCCGCCGGGCGGGAGCGCGAGCTCGCCATTCATCTGCCGTCGGTCCGTTCGCGCGGTGGCGCCGCCCTGGTGCGGGAGTTGTTCGAACCGTTGGGTTGGCTGGTCGATGCCGTCGAGACCGTCCCGACTTGCGTCGACGTCAGGCTCAAGGGGCGCGCCCGCCTGGCCAACGCGCTGTCCCAGCTCTACGTGCTCTTGCCGGTTCTGGATGATTCGAAGCACTACTGGGTCGGCGAAGCCGAGATCGGCAAACTGGTGCGCTACGGCGAAGACTGGCTGGCGGATCATCCCGCCCGTGACTTGATCAGCGCCCGCTACTTGGCCCACCAGAGCGAATATGTGGCCGACGCGACGGCTCTGCTGCTCGGCCCGGACGGCGAGGAGGACCTGGCGGACTCGCCCGAGGATCAGGCCGAGTTGGCCGAATCGAATTCCGCCGGGAGGCTGGGAGCAGCGGATCGGGCGCCGGCGGCGGCGCCGGCCGGGGTGCGGGCAGGCGAGCAGGCGGCGGCCTTGTCAGGCGGGGCGCCGGCAGGGGAGCAGGCGGCGGCCCCGGCCGGGGCGCCGGACGAGGCCGGGCCTGTGGCCGCTGACGGTCTGCCGCCTTCGCTGGGCGCGCAACGAACCGACTACCTGGCGGCGAAGCTGTCCGAGCTGGGCGCCCGGCGAGTGCTGGACCTGGGCTGCGGCGAGGGACGCCTGGTGCGGCGCCTGCTTGATCGGCCTGGGTTCGAGGTGGTCGGCGCCGACGTGTCGGCAACGGCGCTGGCCAGAGCGGCCAAACGACTGGAGCGGCTGCCGGAGAGGCAACGCCAGCGCGCGACTCTGATCCAGGCCTCGGCCACCTACCGGGACGCGCGCTTCCAGGGCTTCGACGCGGTGGTCGCCTCGGAGGTGATCGAGCACCTGGACGGCGAGCGCCTGCCCGCCGTGGAGGCCGTCCTGTTCGGCGCGGCCAAGCCCCGCCATGTGATCCTGACCACGCCGAATGCCGAGTTCAACGCGGTCTATGGCATAGAGCCGAATGAACTCAGACACGCCGACCACCGTTTCGAGTGGACCCGCGCGCAGTTCCAGGGCTGGGCCCGCGCCGTGGCCCACCGCAACGGATACCGGGTCGAATTCGACGGCATCGGACCGGTTCACGACAGCTGTGGCCAGCCCACCCAAGTGGCCTGGTTCGAGCGCGGCGGGGAACCGGAAAGGCGACCGGGCGAAGGCGCCGGCGGAGGGCCGGCGAGCGAAGGCAAACCCGGAGGCGCCGGCGCCGACCGCCAAGAGGCAGGCCGGGGTGACAATGGCTGAGTCCCGAACTCTGGATCTGGAGATCCCCGAACTGAGCTTGGTGTTGCTGATCGGCGCGTCAGGCTCGGGCAAATCGGTCTTCGCGGCCGAGCACTTCGACCCCTTCGAAGTCGTCTCGTCCGATTATTGCCGTGGGCTGGTCGCTTCCGATCCGTCCGACCAAGCGGCCACCGCCGACGCCTTCGAGGTGCTGAACCTGATCGTGTCCAAGCGCCTGGCGCGCGGGTTGCTCACGGTGGTGGACGCGACCAATGTCCAGCCGACGGCGCGTCGGTCCTTGATCGCTTTGGCGCGTGAACACGATGTGCTGCCGGTCGCGATCGTGCTGGACATGCCGGCCGACCTGTGCGTCGAGCGCAACCGCGCCCGCGGCGTCCCGTTCGGCGATGATGTGCCCCGGCGTCAGGTCAAGGCCCTACGCGGATCGGCGAAGGGATTGGCCCGCGAAGGTCTGCGCCACATCCATCGTCTGACCAGCCCCGAAGACGCCCGGGCGGCGCAAGTCCGCCGGACCCGGCTTTACAACGACCGGCGCGACGATCACGGCCCCTTCGATGTGATCGGCGATGTGCACGGGTGCTTCGACGAACTCCTGGCGCTGCTGGCCGAGTTGGGCTACGAAGCGGCCGTTGACCAGTCCGGACACCCCGTCGACGCGAGCCATCCGGAAGGCCGCCGGGTGATCTTCCTGGGCGACCTGGTCGACCGTGGCCCCAAGGTTGTGGAGGTGCTTCGCCTCGCCATGGGCATGTCCGCGGCGGGCCACGCCTTGGCGATCCCCGGCAATCACGAGGCCAAGCTGGTGCGTGCGCTCGGGCGCGGCGCGAAGGTCCAGCCGACGCATGGTTTGGCGGCCACTTTGGAGCAGTTGGCCCAGGCCGGTTCCGAGTTCACCGCCCAGGTGAAGGCCTGGTGCGGAGGTCTGATCTCGCATTACGTGCTCGATGACGACCGGCTGGTTGTCGCTCACGCCGGCCTCAAAGAGGCTTATCACGGGCGCACGTCTGGGCGGGTGCGCGCGTTCGCCCTGTATGGCGACACCACCGGCGAATCGGACGAGTTCGGCCTGCCGGTCCGCTACCCGTGGGCCCAGGACTACCGCGGCCAGGCCATGGTGCTTTACGGGCACACGCCGGTGGCGGAGGTGGAGTGGGTCAACAACACCCTTTGCCTGGACACCGGCTGCGTGTTCGGCGGCAAGCTGAGCGCGCTGCGCTACCCCGAGAAGGAATTGGTTCAGGTGGCGGCCGCGCGGGTCTACTCCGAACCGATCCGTCCGCTGGCCGGTTCCGGCGGGACGGCCGGTTCCGGCGGGACGGCCGATGCCGGGCTGGCCGGGGTTGGCGGTCCTGCCGGGGTTGGCGGCCCGGCCGGGGTTGGCGGCCCGGCCGACGCGGAGGCGGCAACAGCCGACCCGGGCCGGCGTGGCGACTCGGCTGGGTCTGGCAGGGCGGGCGATGCCGGTTTGGCTGGGTCTGGCGGGGCGGGCGATGCCGGGCTGGCCGGGTTTAGCGGGACCGGCGATGCTGGGCCGGGCGGATTTGGCAGGGCGGGCGATGCCGGACGGCCCCGGTTTGACGTGGAGCCGGCGGCAGGCGGCCCGGGCGGTGAAGCCGGCTCGGGCGGGCTGGCCGCAGGGCGCGGTTCGGAGGTGTTGGACGCGGCCGACATCCTCGGCAAACGGGCGGTCGAGACCAAGTGGATGGGCCGGGTGACCGTGGCGGCCGAGCGGGCGGCCGGGGCTCTGGAGGTCATGAGCCGCTTCGCGGCGGCGCCGGACCGGCTGGCGTATCTGCCGCCCACCATGGCGCCGGTTGATTCGGCCAAGGCCGAAGGCTACCTGGAGCATCCTCTCGAGGCCTTCGCCTACTACGCCCGCATGGGTGTGGAGCAGGTGATCTGCGAAGAGAAGCACATGGGCTCGCGGGCCGTCATCTGGCTGCGGCGGGATGGCGCCGGAGAGGCGACCACCGCAGCGGCGGAGAGGACAAGGGCGACGCCAGAGGCGTCGTCACTGGGAAGCGGGGCGGCAGAACCTGCGATCAAGGCGGCGGCGAGCGTCCCGACTACGGCGTCGGCACGGCTCGGCGCCCCGTCCGGCCTGGTGGCCCAGGGCGGGATCATCCACACTCGCACCGGCAGGCCGTTCTTCGACGCGGCACTGGAAGCGCTGGCGCTCGAGCGGTTGCGGATGGCCGCCGCCCAGGCCGGCCTGTGGGCGGAGCTGGAGACGGACTGGCTGCTGGTGGACGCGGAGTTGATGCCGTGGTCGTTCAAGGCCGAAGGGCTGTTGCGGAGCCAGTACCGGCCCGTCGCCGCCAGCGCCGAAGCGATGTACGCCGCCGCCGAGGCGGCCTTGGCGACAGCGGCTGAGCGCGGGCTGGATGTGGCCGAACCGGTGGCCAAGGTGCGCCGGCGGCGAGCCAACGCCGCCGCCTATGCCCTGACCGTGGACCGCTACGCCTGGCCCACCGAGGGACTTGACGGCGTCAAGATCGCGCCCTTCCAGGTGCTCGCCGCCGGCAGCCTGGGGCAGCGCGGCAACGCCTCCAACGGCGCCACTTCCAGTGGTGCGACTCTCAGCAGCGGCGCCCCCAGCGGCGCCATCTCTAACTGCGCCACATCCAACGGCGCCGCCCTCGGCGGCGACACCCCCAGCGGTGCGATCTCCGGCGGCGGCACGCTCAGCAGCGGCGCCCCCAGCGGCGGCACGGGCCGTGGCCAAGCGCTTTATGGCCGCAGCCACGAGTGGCAGATGGCGGTCGCTGAGCGCCTGGCGGCGGCGGATCCCGGCCTGGTGGCTCCAACCCGCTGGCTGGCCCTGGACCCGGCCGACCCAGCAGCGGCGGCTCGAGCGGTGGCCTGGTGGGAGGAGCTGACCGCCAGCGGCGGCGAAGGCATGGTGGTCAAGCCCATGACCGGGCCCGTCCAGCACGGCACCCGGTTGGTCCAACCCGGCCTCAAGGTTCGCGGCCGCGAGTATCTGCGCATGACCTACGGGCCCGACTACTTGGACCGATTGGCCGAATTGCGGCAACGCCAACTGGGACTCAAACGGTCGCTGGCCTTGCGGGAATACGCCCTCGGTCTGGAGGCGATCGACCGTCTGGTGGCCGGCGAGCCGCTGTGGCGCCGCCATGAAGCCGTCTTCGCGGTGCTGGCCCTCGAATCCGAACCGACCGATCCCAGGCTCTGACCAGGTCCTGCCGGGTGGCCCAGCTGGGCGCGGGCGGTTCGGCGATTGGCGCCAAATGGCCGCGGCCCAGAGGCGGGCGGGGCTAGAGGCCCAGCGCCGCGCGGAGCGCTTGGTCCACCAGGACCATCAGCTCGGCGGGCACGCGGCCGGCGGGCTCCAACAGCTCCCGGCGGCTGACCGTGGCGATCTGGGTGAGGTTGGCGACCGAGTCGCGGCCCAGTCCGTTCACGCCGGCCGGAAGCAGCACCCCGGAAGGGGAGTCGGCCCAGGCCAGGTTCGAGGTCACGGCCGCGACCACGCAGGTGGGGAGCTTGGAGCGGTTCAGCGGGTCGGACTGGATCAACAGCACAGGCCTGCGTCCGGCCGGGGCGTGGTCCGGCTCGCCGGCGCCCGGCAGTTCGGCCCAGTAGAGCGCCCCTCGCTCTACCATTCGGCGAACTCTCCGAGCCTGCGGCCTGCAGAGGCAGCCCAGGCGCCGCCATCCTGGGCATGGGCGTCCAGAAACGCGTCCATGCGTGCGGTCAGGCTGGTCTCCTCCAACTGATCCGCGAACCTCTCGGCTGCGGCGCAGTAGAACTCGGAGCGATTCATCCCCGCCAGGCGGGCCGCGCGCTCGAACTTCGCCGCCTTGGCGTCGGGAACATAGATGGCCGTCTTCACAGGCCTGAGTAAAACATATGACATACCCGGGTCGAAACGTGCCTACACTTCTCGGAGTGCCATCCCCCCAACTGCCGCGGAGCCGCGCCGGCCCGATCATCTTGCTGGGCTCGATGGCGTCGCTGGGCGCGGTGGCGGCTGGTTGGATGGTGGTGTCAATCGTCACGCCGGGAAGGTGCGCCGCCGCCCCCAGCCACCCCATCCGGCCAGGAGACCAGCGCTACACTAAGACGGTGCGGGGACTTTGGCCGCCGCTTGGGTCCGTGTGCGGTGTCGCCAACTCTGAATTGGTCGTGGTTCGGAGTGCTCGAACTAGCGACCACAACTACAGGAAATCGACGGGGGACAGGAATGAGATGGGCGTTCCCAAGAGTGGCGCGCTGACGCCACCGGCCCGGGGGAGGGGATCGGCGTGAAATGGATCCGATGCGTTGCGGCTTGCGTCGTCAGCCTAGGCTTGGTCGCGGTTGGCAGTGCCGTGGCTGGGGCCATAAGCGTCAATGTGCCGATATACAAACAAGAGCAGACCCAATGGTGCTGGGCGGCGTCGTCCAAAATGGTAATAGCCACGGTGGCCAAGAAATATCCTTCGCAGTGCGACGTGGTAAAAAAGGGGTTTTAACTCGTCGAAGTGCGATAACAAGCCCGGCGATTTCGGCAACGACATCAAGAGGGCTTTGGAAGGCCATGGCGTGAAGAACGGCTCAGTACAATCTTCAGCGGCAACCGCCGCCAAGACCCGGAGCGAACTCGAAGCAGGAAGGCCGGTAATGGTGCGTTACGGATACAAGTCTGATCAGAAGAAGACCGGTCATGTCGTGATTGTGAAAGGATACGCGTATAACTCAAAGACTAAGTTCAACGACTATTCGTGGCAAGACCCCTACACCGGGACCACGAAGACCGGCACCTATTCCTACCTCCTGGATAATTCGACTTGGGCTTGGACGCACACCCGGACTGGAATGGTGAAGAAATGAGAAGAGTGCGTAGCGCGTGGACTGCGCTGATAGGCGCGGTCGCGTTGATACTGACGCCGGTTGCTGCCAGCGCCCAGGAAGGCGATGTCCCAGATGATGTCGCCCGTTGGTTCGAGTATCAAGCGGTTGAGAGCATAACAGGAAGCGTCGGAGTAGCTGGCGAGAACCTCGGGGATTCAGGTTTGTTCGACACGATCAGTGTCGGCGATCCGGTGGCGGTCTCGAAACCCACGGCAGACGGTCAGATCATCTCGGCAGGAGAATGGACGGCTGCGGTTTATGGCAAGCACGGGACCGTGGTTGGCACTGTTACGGCCTGGCGGCCGCCGGGTTCAGCGGCCCTCGAACTGGCGTATTTTGACAATTCCACTGGGGCTGGTGAGGGCATCGCCTCGGCCAGCGAGTCAGATGACACAACCATCCTGGTTGATCCACTCGGCGGCGGTAGGGCAATATTGGACGAGCAGAGCGACACGGTCGAGCCGCTTGAACTGGGCGCGTCCGCCCAAACGGTCGAGACCGATCAGTATCTAGAAGAAGTAGCCGAGCAGATTCACGCCGCCGAGGACCTTCCGGCTTCCAACGTGGGCCTCTCGGGCGGCACATCCGGGGGGTACGTCGCTGATGGGCAGGCTGGCCACGGTCTGTGGATTGGTCTTGGCGCCGGAGGTTCGCTCCTTGTCGCGGTCGGTGTGGTTTTGCTCGTCAGAACCCGGCGCCCGTCGGGCACGGGCGACCTCATGGGTGTTCTCTTGGAGGATGAGCGGTGATGGCGAACGTCGCCCGGCTTGCGCTGGGAATCTGTGCGGTGGTCGGACTGGCAGGCTGCGCGGGTGATCCGGCAGGATCCCTAACGGGGAACACTGGCATCGCGGCAGATGACTTCCCGCCAATCGGCCCGACATCGTCCTTCGTCGGCGAGTTGGTCGAGGCCGACAACGGTTGCCTGATGCTGAGAACCGGCTCTGGAGTGGACTCCTGGCTCGTCTGGCCTGAGGGCTCCACCAGGGACGAGAAGGACCCCACCACGGTTCATCTCGGCGGCGGGCGAGAAGTCCGGCCGGGAGATGCTCTCGAAGTGACAGGCCAGGCGATTGGCTTCGGGGATCTGCCCGATGGAGACAACCAAGACAGCATGTGGGGGGCGGCCGCCCGCTACTGCGTTCCGGCAGATGCGCCGGAGCCTAAGATCATCCGTGCCGGGAGCATAACTCAAGCCTGAGAGGCAGCCAAGAACCGCCGAGAGCAGGCAGTTCGGAGCGGGCGCGGTTGGGCTTGTGAAGGCCACCCGTTGGGGTGGCGCCAGGGGGCTATGACTGGGTACCGGCGCGCGGTCTGCGGCTGCCACCGATCCACGCAGCGTCCACCGGGCGTGCCCGGCGGGCGGCGTGTCGCTGGCCAGGCACAAATGTGGTGCTCATCACATGCTTTGTGGGGAGACCAGGTCTAAAGACCTATTAAGATAGATGGTAGGCGGCCCATGGAAGTCCGCCACATCGAAATCCCACCGATCAGGAGCAAGGATGAGCCGAATCAGGAACGAGAAGTTCCGCAGCAAGGTCATGAGCGCTGAACAGGCCGCGACCTTAATCACCGATGGCGCCAACGTCGGATTCTCTGGATTCACCGGCTCCGGCTACCCGAAGGCGGTGCCACAGGCGCTGGCGGCCCGGATCCAAGCGATCCACGCCGACGGCCAGCCGTTCAGAATCGGCGTGTTCACGGGCGCCTCGACGGCGCCGGAACTGGACGGGGTGCTGGCAGAAGCAGACGGCATCGCCTGGCGGATGCCCTACCAATCGGATCCGGTGCTGCGCCGCAAAATCAACGAAGGCGTGACCGACTACTGCGATATCCACTTGGGGCTGTCGGGTCCGCTGACGGCATCGGGCTTCTTGGGTCCGCTGGACACCGCCGTGATCGAGATCACCGCCATCACCGAAGACGGCGAGCTGATCCCCTCCTCGTCGCTGGGCAACAACCTGCTCTGGATCGAGACCGCCCGCCAGGTCATCCTGGAGGTGAACCACTGGCAGTCCCTGGACTTGTACGGCATGCACGATGTCTATTACCAGCCGCCCCTGCCGCCCTATCGCCTCCCCATCCCGATCGTCGCGCCCGGAGACCGGATCGGCCAAAAGACCCTCGTGATCGACCCGGACAAGGTGGTCGCGGTGGTGGAGACCGACGCGCCGGACCGCAATTCGCCGTTCAAGCCCTTGGACGACGAGTCCAAGCTGATCGCCGGACACCTGCTGGATTTCCTTCAACACGAGGTCAAGATCGGGCGCCTGCCGAAGAACCTGCTGCCGCTGCAGTCAGGGGTCGGGAACATCGCCAACGCGGTGCTGGCGGGCCTGCTGGACGGTCCTTTCGACGCCATCACCTCCTATACCGAGGTGATCCAGGACGGCATGGTGGACCTGCTCGATTCGGGCAAGATGACGGTCGCCTCCGCCACCGCCTTCTCACTCAGCCCGGATTACGCCGAGAAGCTGAATGACGGCGCCGCCGAATACTCCCAGAGGATCATCCTGCGCCCGCAGGACGTCTCCAACAACCCCGAGGTCATCCGCCGCCTCGGCGTGATCGCCTGCAACGGCCTGATCGAGGCCGATATCTACGGCAACGTCAACTCCACCCACATCATGGGCTCGCGGATGCAGAACGGGCTGGGCGGCTCGGGTGACTTCACCCGCAACGCCTACATCTCTTCCTTCGTCACGCCATCGGTGGCCAAAGGCGGCGCCATCTCCTGCATTGTGCCGATGGTCTCCCATGTCGACCACACCGAGCATGACGTCCAGGTCATCATCACCGAACAGGGCTTGGCCGATCTGCGCGGCCTGGCGCCCCGCAAGCGCGCTCGCCAGGTGATCGACAAGTGCGCCCATCCCGATTACCAGGACGCCCTGGAGGAGTACTTCGAGCGCGCTCAGCGTGTGGCCAACTCCCAGCACACGCCGCACGATCTGGCGACCGCGTTGGGCTGGCATGTGCGATTCCTCGAGACGGGCACGATGAGGCCGTAGTTCCGCGCCCGCTCCGCCTCGTTTTCGCCGCACCGGCCGGGTCGCCGGCGTCAGGTGGTTATTGCACGATGCCGTCCGCCCGGTTCGGTTGCACGATGCCGTCCGCCCGGTTCCGTTGCCGGGTTCCGCTGGCAGGTACCGGGACGGCGCTTCAGTCCGGGCCGGTGGGGCGTAGAGCGGCCGGGGCGCGGATCGCCAGCAGGGCTGCGGCCCCGGCCGCCGCCAGGCCGCTGACCAGTAAGATCAGGCGCACCGGCGCCTGGGGCAAGTCCATCAGCGGCGCGGCTATTAGCAGGCCGAGGGGCGTGGTGAAGACGAAGGACGTGGTCACCACTCCCATCACGCGGCCGAGCGCCTCCGGCGGGCTGTGCTCCTGCATGACGGTCATGGAGGTGGTTGTCAGCCCGGGCGCGACCAGGCCGAAGGCCGCCCACAAGATGATGTAGACCCAAGCCGAAGGCGACGCCGCCTGGGCCGCGGTGAACAGCCCCCACATCAAGGAGGCGACCCACATCATGGTCATGCGGTTGCGCAGGCCGCCCCAGGCCGCCAGGATGGCGGTGCCGACCATCATGGCGGCGGCATAGGAGATCTCGACGCCGGCGAGCATCCAGGTCTCGGTGCCGAACAGTTTGACCACCACGATCGGGGCCATCTGAGCGGCCGGCATGATCAGCAAATAGCAGACCACGCCCAATAAGAAGGTCCGGCTCAGCACCGCCGATCTGCGGATGACTCCGACGCCGGTCCACATCTCGCGCAAAATGTGCCGCCGGGCCTGATCGGCGCCGGGTGGTCGCGGCACCTTCAAGGCCGCCAGGATGGCGATGGCGATGACGGCTGTGACCACGTCGATGGCCAGGATCCAGGTCAGATCCCAGAGGCTGAGCAGCACGGCGGCGAGCGCCGGAGCGACCAGGAAACAGGCTGCCTGGATGCCCGAGTTGATGGCGTTGACCCGCAGCAATTGCGGGGCCGGGGTCAACTGCGGCAGGATGGCGGCCTCGGCCGGCATTTGGATGCCCGCCCCGAAAGAGCGCAGCACCAGCGCCGCCGCGATCAGCCAGAGCTGGCGTTGCCCAAAATAGAAGGCGATCGTTAGCGCCAGCGTCACAACGGCAATGGCGGCATCGGCCGAGATGACCAGCAACCGGCGCGAATAGCGGTCCGCCCAGACGCCGGCCGGCAGCGAGATCAGGCCCTGGGGCAGGATCGCGGCGAAGGACAGCAGCGCGTAATCCCAGGCGGAGCGGGTGTCGATGGCGACGAACCAGATCAAGGCGTAGCCCACCACGGCCGAGCCGAATAGGGACACGGTCTGGCCGGCCAAGAAGAGGGTGACCGAGCGACGCCAGTTCTGGGGATGCGGCGGTGGCTCCACGGGCCCCAATGGTAATGGAGGTTCAAACCGGGTAACGTCGAAGGTATGACTGGCGAACCGCGCACGGCCCTGGAACACCTGATAGCAGCGTTGGAACGCCACTTCGAGGCGGCGGCAGCCGGCCGTGGCGACGAGGATCCGGCCTACCTGGCGGCCTACCGCCAACTGATCGAAGCTTTCGAAGCCTACGATGACGTCCTCTACGACGCCTACGGCGTGGACGCCGCCTTCCTGGTCTATGACGAAGACGAGGACGACTTAGAAGACGAGGATCCCCTGGCGGAGATCGACCCGGAGGAGTTCTGAGCTCCCGTCGCCGCCGCTGACCTGACGGCGACCGCCCTTTGAGGGGGCTCCTAGTCACAAGCTGCCGGAACTGACCTCATCGAGCGCGGCCACGATTTCGGGCGGCAATTCCAGATCCGCGCCGACCAGGGCGGTGTGCAATTGGGCGGCTGTGCGCGCGCCCAAGATGGCGCTGGTCACGCCGGCGCGTCCGCGGACCCAAGCCAAAGCGATGTCAAGAGGGGCCACGCCCAATCCGTCTGCGGCGGTGGCCACGGCCTCGACCACGGCGGCGGCCGCACTGGACAGATAGGGCGCCACAAACCCGCGCAGGTGGGGCGATGCCGCTCGCGAGTCGGCCGGCACGCCGTGGCGGTACTTGCCGGTCAGGACCCCCCGCCCCAGCGGGCTCCAGGTCAGCAGGCCCAGGCCGAGGTGGGCGGCCGCCGGGGCCAGTTCCACTTCCAGGCGGCGGTTGAGAAGGGAGTATTCGACTTCGACGGCGGCCAGGCCAAGACCCAGGCCGGTTTCTTCGATCAGCGTTTGAGCCCGCGCGGTCACCCAGGCGGGATGGTTCGACAGGCCGATGTAGCGAGTCTTGCCTGAATCGAGAGCCCATTTGAGGGCGCCGAGGGTCTCCTCGAGGGGGACCACCGGATCGGGTCGCTGGACCAGCAACAGATCGACGTGGTCGGTGCCCAGCCGCCGCAGCGATTCGGTCAGATTGTCGATCAAGTTCCCCCGCGAGGCGTCGGTGGTCAAACGCTGCCCCCGCATTCGCGAGCCCGCTTTGGTGGCGATGACGACTTCGTCGCGGTCGGCCAGGCCAGAGCGCATCAGCGAACCCAGCAACTCCTCGGCCGCTCCGTCGCCGTAGGATCCGGCGGTGTCGATGAAGGTTCCCCCGGCCTCGGTGAACTCGGCCAACTGGTCGGCGGCGTCCATTTCGTCGGTGTCGCGTCCCCAGGTCATGGTGCCCAGGCCGATTGCCGACAGCCTCAGTCCGCTGCGGCCGGCGTTGCGGTGTTCCACGCCGACCAGCCTAGAGCCAACTTCGCGGTTGGAGGCGAGGCTGGCTGACGCCCCGGCGCGCCGGTCCTATTAGAGTTGGGCCCGTGAGTTTGTGGGAAGCCCTGTTCTTGGGCCTTGTGCAAGGGCTGACCGAGTTTCTACCGATTTCCTCGTCGGCGCACCTGCGGATCTTGGGCGAGTTCCTGCCCTCGGCCGAGGACCCGGGGGCGGCGTTCACCGCCATCATCCAGATCGGCACCGAATTGGCCGTCCTGGTCTACTTCAGGCGCGAGGTCTGGGCCATCATCCGATCCTGGACGCTGTCTTGGAAACAGGGCGGCCGTCCGATCGACCAGGATGCCCGCATGGGCTGGCTGATCATCATCGGCTCGGTGCCGATAGTGGTGCTGGGGTTCTTGTTCCAGGACTCGATCGAGACCAACCTGCGCAATCTTTACATCACCGGCGCGACTTTGATCGGTTTCGGGCTGGCGTTGGGCCTGGCGGATATCTACGCCGGCAAGCGGGCGGCGCGCCTCGAAGCGAAGTCTTTGCACGGCATCGGCGTCCGTGACGGTGTTCTTTACGGTCTGGCCCAGGCGCTGGCCCTGATCCCCGGCGTGTCGCGGTCTGGCGGCACCATCACCGCCGGTCTGTTGATGGGCTACTCCCGCGAGGCCGCCGCTCGCTACTCGTTCCTGCTGGCCATGCCGGCGGTGTTCGGCGCCGGCGCCCTGGAACTGGTCAAAGCGCTGGGTGAGCCGACGGCGTTGGCGGCGGGCTGGGGCAACACTTTGGCGGCCGGAATAGTCGCGTTCGTGGTCGGCTATATGGTGATCATCGCCTTCCTCAAGATCGTCTCGACCTACTCCTACAAGCCTTTCGTCTACTATCGCGTAGCCCTCGGCTTAGGGGTGATCGCACTGTTGGCGGCGGGCGTCTTGAAGCCTTACCCTAGCTAAGTGCACCCTTGGACCGGCCCGATCGTCAGCGTCATCCCTGGCACGGGCGAGGTTCCGCGAATCTATGACGACATCACCGGGACGCTCCAACCGAGCGTGGTGTCTGATCGCGCCAGCATCTATGTCTGCGGGATCACGCCCTACGATTCGACCCACTTGGGACACGCCTTCACCTACCTCGCTTTCGACCTCCTGGTGCGGGCCTGGCGCGACCTGGGGGTGGCGATCAGCTACGCCCAAGGGCTGACCGACGTGGACGATCCGCTGCTGGAACGGGCCCGCGCCACCGGCAAGGATTGGCGGCGGATCGCCTCCAAACAGACCGCGCTGTACAAAGCCGATATGGCGGCGTTGCGGGTTATCCCGCCCGATTCCTACCGAGGCGTGGTCGAATCGGTGCCCCAGATCGTGGCCGCCGTCGAATGGATGATTGACGCCGGCCATGCTTATCGCGTGCCGGTGGCTGGACCGAGCGCGTCCAGTTTGGGCGACGTCTATGCCGACCTGGCGGTGGACCCCCATTTCGGCTCTCTGTCCGGTCTCAGCCGCGAGGCCCAGGACCGCCTCTTCGCGCAGCGCGGCGGCGACCCGGACCGGCCCGGCAAACGCCACCGACTCGATCCGCTGCTGTGGCGGGCGGCACGCCCGGGAGAACCTTCCTGGGACGGGCGCACCTTGGGACGGGGACGGCCAGGCTGGCACATCGAATGCGCGGTCATTGCCGCGGAGACTTTGGACCAGCCATTCGACGTGCTGGGCGGAGGGACCGATTTGGTCTTCCCGCACCATGAGATGTCCGTCTCCCATTCGCGGGCGATAACCGGTTTGGACCAGCCGGCGCGGCTGACCATGCACACCGGAATGCTTCACTATGACGGCCAGAAGATGTCCAAATCGCTTGGCAACTTGGTGTTCGTGTCTGACTTGCTGGAGCGCGGCGTGGGCCCGGCGGCTTTGCGTCTGGCCCTGATCAGCCGCCACTACCGCGAGGACTGGGAGTGGCGCGGGCGGGAAGTGGCCCTGGCCGAGGCCCGGCTGAATCGGTGGCGCGATGTGATCGGCTCAGTCAAGCCGCAGGGGCATTCGGGTGAGGCGATCGCCAAGATCAGAGCGGCGCTGGCGAACGACCTCGACACGGTGGGAGCCATCGCGGCGGTCGACGAATGGGTCAACGCCGCGCCGCTGGCTCGCGACCGCACCCCCTACGCCGCCGCCGATCTGCGCCGGGCTATCGACGCCTTGCTGGGCATCAAACTGTATTGACCTGATTTATCGATGAGCGCTATTCGTGGCCGCGCCGGCGCAGGTAGCGTTCGAATTCCTTGGCCAGGGCCTCGCCGGAGGCGGCAGGCGACTCGAGGACGTCGGTGGCGGCTTCGAGCGAGGCGATATAGCCGGCGATTTCCGGATCGCTGGCCGCCAGCGTGTCGACGCCTTCGGCCCAGGTCCGCGCCTGTTCGGCCAGCTCGGCGGTGGGGAGCTGTTCGAGGGCCAAAATCTCGGCCAGTTTGGCCAGCAACGCCAACTCGGCCTTGGGGGATGGCGGGTTGGCCACGTAGTGCGGCACCGGCGCCCACATCGCCAACGAATCGATCCCGTAGGTCTGCGTGGCGGTCTGTTCCAGCACCGAGACTATCCCGGTGGGACCCTCATAGGTCGGCTTGTCGGCGCCGAGGCGGTGACGCACTGCGGCCACCTCTGAAGTCAATTGGACCGGGACCGGCCGGGTGTGGGGGACGTCGGCCAGCAGCGCGCCCACCACGACAAGCTGGTCAATGCCCCAATCGGCCAACTGCTCGATCACCTCTTCGGTGAACGCCTGCCAGTGGAAGGAGGGCTCGACTCCGCGAATCAGCATCAACGGCTCGCCCTGGGATGATTCGGCGGTCCAGAAGTCGGTGCTGGGCCAGATCAGTTCGCGCCGGCCGGTCGAAGTCAGGGCCACCCGGGGGCGGTTGACCTGGAAGTCGCAGTAATCCTCCGGGTCGATCGACGCGACCATCTCGGCGTCCAGGTTTTGGACCAGGAAGGCCAGGGCGTCGGTGGCAGCCGAACCGGCGTCATTCCAACCGGCGAAGGCGGCAATGGCTGTAGACACCCGCTCACTTTACCGCCCGGAGCCTATTTGGCCGGTCATCGACCGGCCAAATAGGCCTGGAACTGAACGAGCCTTCCAGGACCGGCGGCGGGGCTTCGTTGGGCGCCGGGCGGCCCGGCCGGGCCCGGCCCGGACCCGGCCGGAGGCAGGGACCGGCGGTTGGGCTGGCGGGGCGGCCGGCGGCGTCGGCCGCCACCGCCCTAGAATGGCTGACCGTGGCTCAAACGGTGGTGGTAGACAACCCGACCAGCAAACCCGGGCCGGACCAGGCGCGGGCTTTGCGGGGAGTGCTGTGGGACTTGGACGGCACCGTGGTCGATTCCGAGCCGGCTTGGCTCGCGGCCGAGACCGCGCTAGTTCGGCGCTATGGCGGCGCATGGTCGAAGGCCCAGGCTATTGAACTGGTGGGCTCCGATTTGCGGCATACGGCTGCGGTGTTGCAGCGAGCCGGCGTGGAATTGGAGCCAATGGAATTGATCGCCACCTTGATCGACTTCGTGGCTGAACGAGTGGTCGCGACGCGGCCCTGGCGGCCGGGGATCCTGAGCGTCCTGGCGGAGTGCGCCCAAGCCGGCCTGGCCTGCGCGTTGGTGTCGATGTCGTGGCGGCGGTTCACCACGGCCGTGGCGGACCTGGTGCCGGGCGTCTTCTCGGTGATCGTGTCCGGCGACGAGGTGACGCGAGGCAAACCCGAGCCGGAGGCTTATCTGGTGGCCGCGGCCAGGCTGGGACTGGAACCGGCCGATTGCATCGCGCTCGAGGACTCTCCGACCGGCGTGGCGGCAGCCCTGAACGCGGGCATAGCCACAGTCGCGGTGCCCAATCCGACCGTGACCGCGCCGGAGGCGGCGCCGGGCGGGCCGCCGGAAAGGGTCTGGGAGAGGGTTCCGGAGGGGGCTGCGGGCGGCGTTGCGGCCAAGGTTCCGGAGGGGGCTGCGGGCGGGGTTTCGGGCAGGGCGTTGCGGGCGGCAGACCTGTTCGGGATCGCTCCGGATCTGGACGACTCGGCGGTAGATCTTGGCGAAGACCAGTCTTACGGCGGCATAGCGCCGGCGCCGGGCCTGACCATCCTGCGCTCGACGGAGGATCTCACGGTTCGGTTGCTGCGTCAGCTTCACGCGGCCAACTGGGTTGCCGCCCTGAGAACAGCGGACACTGCCTCTGAAACGAGCACCAACCGCAGAGCGGCCCCTTGACCGGCGGGAATTCGCGCGCCTGAACCATCCTGGCGATCTGCGACCAGATCGTCTCGATCTGCAGGCGGGTCCGCTCGAGCTCCGAGCCGGTTGGTTGGGATTCAAGGACCTGGCGGTTGCCCAAGTAGATCAGCTTCACCGCGTCCGGCGCGCGGCCGCGTTGGATCCAGACGATCAGGGAGTAGAAGCGGAGTTGGAACAGCATCTGGCCTTGATAACGCGGCGCCGGCGACTTGCCGGTCTTGTAATCGACAATGCGGATGGCTCCGTCTGCGGCGGCGACGTCGAGCCGGTCGATGTAGCCGCGCAGCAACGGCCCGTCCGCCAGCTTGGTCTCGACGAGCAGCTCACGCGCGTCGGGCGCCAGCCGGCGCGGGTCCTCCAGCGTGAAGTAGGAGTCGACCAGATCCCGGGCGCCGCCGATGAAGGCCGTTTCGGTCAGCGAGCCGTCGGCGAATAGCTGGTCCACCCGGCCGTCGCGGTCACGTAGCTTCCGGTAGGCGGGTTCGACGAGCGTTTGGGCGCCGTCCGGCGTCCGCTCGTCCGGCGCCAGATCGAACAGCGTTTCCAGGACTGTGTGCACCAGCGTTCCCCGCATGGCCGCAGCCGATGCCGCCTCCTCCAGCCGATCGATCGCCCGGTACCGGTACAACAGGGGGCAGCGCATGAAGTCCGCGGCCCGCGAGGGGGAGAGGCTTTCGACCAACATGGCAACCACCCTATGGCCCCGGTCTGACAGCGACCCGGCCGGCGCCGCCGCGATGGTGTGCGTCTGTTTTGTGGTGTGGGGGGTCATGCTGCTAGCCGGAGGCGGTCTGGTTGCGCGTTGGATAGCCAGACGATGCCGTGGCGGTCGGATCTGTCGATGACTCTGAGCGCGAGGATGGGTTCGACTCGAACTCGCTGGTCCCCAGCGCGCACCCGACCCTGGCTGCGTTCGGGGAGGTCTTCGCCAACGACTTTGGCCGCTACCTGCCCAACTCCGCGGTCGTCACGGTCTCGGCCGTGGCGATCCTGCTGGCCGTGTCCGTCATGGCCGCCTACGTGGTGGTCCGCAACCGGTCGTGGGCGTCGCGGCGCGTGTTCCAGCTGATCCTGGAGGGGTTGGCGATCCCCGGCCGGGCGCCCGCGCCATGGTCAGCGGTCCCGGTAGTGGCCCCGGCACTGGGCCACTTCTATGGTCCCGTCAGCGGAGATCCGGTAGACCAGGCGGTTCTTCTCGTCCACACGGCGCGACCACCAACCGGCCAAGTCGCCAGATAGCTGCTCCGGATGCCCGATGCCGCCGTGTCCGTTCCGTTGCACGTCCGCGATCAGGCTGTGGATCCGCTTCGGCGCCCGCCTGTCACCGTTCCAGCTCAGATAGCTCTCCCAGCCCGCGTCGGTGAACGCGAGTGTCACTGTTCCGCCGCCTCGAGTTCTGCCAAGGTTGTCACCTTGGCGAATTCGCCTCGCTCGGCCTGGGCTGTCGACTCGCGTAGGCGGGCCATGTTCTCAGGCGAGTAGAACGGGTCGTCCGGGTAGGACAGATCGACTGGCACGGCGTTCCGCAGAACGATCTGCCGCAGGAACACCCTGATGGCGGAAGAAAGATCGAGGCCCAGACCCTCCACGACACGACTCGCGGCCGCTTTGGTCGCCTCATCCACGCGCACTGTGACGGTTGTTGTTGCCATGCTGACCCCTCAGTGTTAGTTTCCAGCCTAACATCGTAACACGACGCTAACCAGGCGCGCCAACCCGCCGACCCCCGTTATTGGTCGGCGGCTGCCGGCGGCGCCAGCGCCGGCGTGACGTCCGTCCAGGCGAAGTCCTGGCCCACGAACAGCAGCGGCTCGCCGGTTGCCGCGGCCAGGGCGTAGCTGAAGCAGTCGCCAAGATTCAGGCGCGCGCGGTGGCCGCTGCCCTTGCCGAAGTCCCGGTAAGCGTCACCCGCCAGGAGCGCCTGCGCCTCCGTGAACGGCACGATTTCCACCTCGTAGGAATCCAGCAAGGCCCGGAGGCGCCGCTCGTCTTCGGGCGCCGCGGGATCGCGCAGAACCGCCCTCAGCTCGACCAAGGTGGCGGCCGACATCTTGTTCTGGTCGCTCCCCACGAGTGCGGCAGCCAGAGCCGCGGCGGCCTCCTCGTCGCGCCAAATGGCCACGATGGCGGACGTGTCGACGATCATCGCGGCAGCCCTGTCTCCTCGTCGTAAAGCTCCGCCGTGTTGGCCTGTATCCGCGCCCATTCCGCCGAGCGGTCCTTCGCCGCTCTGAGTTCACGCAGAACGGCATTCGATCTCTCGCGACGCCCCTCGGCCCGCCGCCCCTCCTCGGCTCCCAGGCTGTCCAACCTGCGCCGCACGGCATCGGTCACGGCGGCCGTCTGGCCAACGCCCGTCTTCTGCGCCAGTTCGCGCACCAGCGCAATGGTCTCAGGGTTCTTAAGGTTCAGACTCACACTGCCATTGTAGGCTCGCGGTACCCGTCCGGGACGCGACGGTACCCCGCCAACGCGGTGCCAGCCATTTGACGCCGCTCCCACCGCCGGCGCTTCGCGTTCGTCCCCCCGCACCGGATTACCGGTCTTCAACCTGCCCGGCTGCTTCTCCGCCGCCCAGGCCGCCCGCCTGGCCGAGGAGGACGATTGACACACCTGCTGGAGAGTGCTTTGGCAAGGGCGTCCAGGTCGGTGTCCATTCGAACCGGTCCTCTCGGGCTGGGGAAGCTGTCTCCTTTCGCCAACGGTCGGGCGGCCATCTGGATCGAACAGAAGACTGAGCGGGCGGCGAACCGGACCATCCCCACGCGACCGGGTCAGCCGATCGGCCGCTGGGTCGATCATGAGGGGCGACCGGTCGCTGGACGGCCGCCGGCGCCTCCGCGCGCCGGGGCGGCAGGGCGTTCGCCGATCTCGCCGGATGCTCGCAAGGCGCTGAAGAAGGTGGGAGTGCGTTTGCCGCCCGGCCTGGAGCCGGTGACTTACCCCGGCGAGCGTCTCAGCGTCCAACGCGCGGTCGGCGATCTATGGTTGCAGACCATGCCAGATGGCGACCTGGAGCCCGTGCTCAGCGCGCTGGAGACGGTCGAGGGGTTCTTCTGCGCCATACACGTGGCGCAAGACAAGGCCACCGGCAAGTTCGGCCTGATCGACCAGACCGGCGCCGTTGTGGTGCCGCCCGCCTTCGATGGATTGGGCGGCCGCATGTGCGACAACCACACCTGGGGACGGGTCGGCAAGGGCACGTGGCCCTCAGCCGGGAGATGTCGATCATCAAGCCCGGCCAGGCCTGACTCGGCGCCGGCGGGTGGCGCCGCTGCCGCCGCCCCAGCGCGCCAGCCGTTCCCGGCGGTGGGAGAGGGCAGGCGGCAGGCCGCTGCAGACGACAGGCCACGGGTCCGGTCAGCGGGCACGTGGCCGGGTAGCGTCCCGGGTGCCGGGCGGGGGTTCCGGCCGGCCGGACAGTAGAGTGGTCGGCTGTGAGCGAGGCGACCGGCGCGGCCCAAAGACGCGGACCACTCAGGCCCGGCGACCGGGTGCAATTGGCGGACACCAAAGGAAGACTGAACACGATTGTGCTGGAGGAGGGCAAGACCTTCCATTCGCACCGCGGCTCTTTCCGCCATGACGATTTGATCGGCCAGTCCGAGGGCGCCGTCATCGCCACCACCGAAGGCCGCGAATATGTCGCGATGCGGCCGCTGCTGGCCGATTTCGTGTTGTCGATGCCGCGCGGGGCGGCCGTGGTCTACCCCAAGGACGCTGGCCAGATTGTCCAGATGGCGGATATTTTTCCAGGCGCGCGAGTGATTGAGGCGGGCGCCGGCTCGGGGGCGCTGACCATGTCGCTGCTGCGGGCCGTCGGCGACCAAGGGCGTTTGGCCAGTGTCGAGCGGCGAGCCGATTTCGCCGCGATAGCCGAAGCGAACGTCAACAGCTGGTTTGGCGGCGTCCACCCGGCCTGGCGGGTGCACGTGGGGGAACTGAGCGGCATCGTGCCCCAGTTGGAACCCCACTCCTACGACCGCATGGTCCTCGACATGCTGGACCCCTGGGAGAACGTCGAGGCGGCGTTCCAGGCGCTGGCGCCCGGCGGGGTGCTGGTCGCCTACGTCGCCACCACCACGCAAATGTCCCGGCTGGTGGAGACTCTGAGAGCGGACGGCCGCTTCACCGAGCCGACGGCCTGGGAGTCGGTGGTGCGCGGCTGGCACATCGAAGGGCTGGCGGTGCGCCCGGAGCACCGGATGATCGGGCACACGGGTTTCCTGGTGCGGACCCGCCGGCTGGCCGAGGGAGTCGCCGCGCCCCGGCGCGCCCGCCGTCCCGCCCCCGGCGCCTACGACGCGCAGGCACTGGAATGGACGCCGGCGGCCCTGGGCGAACGCCAGGTCTCCGACCGCAAGATCCGGCGCCTGCGCCGTTCCCTCGAACCGGATTCCTAACCACACCCGTGCGCGCCCATAAACGGGCCCTGTTGGTTGGTGAGCCTGGGGGTGGCCTGCGCCGACGGCGGAATCGTGGCCCTGGGCGTCGATCGGGGGTGAGGACCCTGGTCGGGGGCGGTACTCTGTAGCGGTGCCAGTTGAGATCGCGCCGTCGATTCTGACAGCGGACTTCGCCAATCTGGAGCGGGAACTGGACCGGGTGGCCAACGCCGACTGGGTCCACTTGGATGTGATGGACGGCCACTTCGTGCCCAACCTGACGATCGGGTTGCCGGTGGTTCGGCGCATCGCCCAGATCAGCCCGTTGCCGGCCGACGTCCACTTGATGATCGAGGATCCGGACCGGTTCGCGCCTGATTACGCCGCGGCCGGGGCCAAGTCGGTGACGTTTCACCTCGAGGCGGCCAGGGGGCCGGTCAGGCTGGCACGCGAGTTGCGCGCCTTAGGGGCCAAGGCGGCGGTGGCCATCAATCCGGCCACGCCGGTGGCGGCGCTGGCGGACCTGATCGACGAAGTCGACATGATTCTGATCATGTCGGTCGAGCCGGGCTTCGGCGGCCAATCCTTCATTGAGCGGTCACTGAGCAAGTTACGCCAGGCCAAGGAGCTGATCGGCTCCAGGCCGGTCAAGTTGGAGATCGACGGCGGCGCCGACAGGACCACCGTGCCAAGAATCGCAGCTGCTGGCGCGGACGTGATCGTGGCCGGCTCAGCCGTGTTCGGGGCCGTGGACCCGGCCGCCGAGATCCGAGCGCTGCGGGAGTTGGCCCGTTGAGCCGGCCGCCGGCCAGTGGTTCAGGCCCGGCGCCGAAGTGTCTGTTGAAACCGGAGGAGGCGATGGCCAAGGCCTTCGCTTTGGCTGAAGAAGGACCCCGGCACGGCCCCAATCCCAGGGTCGGGTGCGTCTTGACCGACCGCCGCGGCCTGGTGATCGGCCAGGGCCACCACCGCGGCGCCGGACAGGCCCATGCCGAGGTGGCGGCTCTGGAACAGGCCCGCCTGGGCCTGGCCGACACCAGGGGCGCCACGGCCTACGTCACCCTCGAGCCGTGCAACCATCACGGGCGCACCGGCCCGTGCAGCCGGGCGCTGGTGGAAGCCGGGGTGGGCCGGGTGGTCTACGCGCTCACCGATCCCAACCCGGCCGCCACCGGTGGCGGGGACTACCTGCGCGATCACGGCGTCTTGGTGGAGGGGGACGTCGATCCAGGGCGCGGGATCGCCTTGAACCGGGCCTGGGTCCACGCCATGACGACCGGCCGTCCGTATGTCACGCTCAAGCTGGCGGCCAGCCTGGACGGGCGTGCGGCCGCCGCCGACGGCTCTTCACAATGGATCACCGGCGCGCCCTCGCGCGTCCACGCCCACCGCAAACGGGCGGAGGTCGACGCGATCTTGGTGGGAACGGGAACGTTCTTGGCTGACCGTCCCAAGTTGAGCGCGCGTCTGCCCGACGGCTCCCTGTATGAGCACCAGCCGCTGCGCGTGGTGGTCGGGGAACGCGCCATCGACGCCCCCGAATACCTTCACATCAGAACACACGAGCCAGCCCAGGTGCTGCGCCAATTGGCTGGGCTCGAAGTCACACACCTGCTGGTCGAGGGCGGCCCCACAGTGGCGACGGCTTTCCTGCGCGCGGGACTGGTCAACCAGCTCGACTGTTACATAGCCCCGGCGTTGCTGGGCGCGGGCGGTTTGGCCTCCTTGGGCCAGTTGGGAATAGAGTCGGTGGACGGAGCGCTGCGTTGGCGCACCAGGCGCTTGGAGCGAATCGGGGACGACGTGTTCATCGAAGTCGGAAGGTAGCCATGTTCACAGGTTTGATCGAAGAGGTCGCGCGCGTGGTCGAAGCCACGCCGACGCGGCTGGGCGTTGAGGGCCGGGTGGTCCTGGAAGACGCCAAACTGGGCGATTCGATCGCCGTCAACGGCGTCTGTCTGACCATCACCGACCTCGACCAAGGCAGCTTCGGCGCCGATGTCACGGCTGAGACGCTGCGCCGCACCAACCTGGGCTCCCTGGCCCCCGGCCAACCGGTCAACCTGGAGCGGGCGCTGCGCGCCGACGCGCGGTTGGGCGGGCACATCGTCCAGGGCCACGTCGACGGGGTGGGCGCTCTGGCCGCGCGCGAGGAGGGCAACCTGGCCTTCGCCGCGCCCAGGGATTTGGCCAAGTACATTGCCCGCAAGGGCGCTATCGCGATTAACGGCGTCTCGCTGACGGTGGCGGCGGTGGACGATGCCGTCTTCACAGTCGCGCTCATTCCGGCCACTTTGGCGGGCACCAATTTGGGCGGCCTGAAAGTCGGCGACACGGTCAACCTGGAGGTTGACATAGTGGCCAAGTATCTCGAACGGCTGGTTCGGCAATGATCCGGACGGGCACGGTCGAGGAGGCGCTGGACGCCATCAAGGCCGGGAGGCCCGTTCTGGTGGCGGATGACGCCGACCGCGAGAACGAGGCCGACGCGATTATCGCCGCCACCGGCGTCGATCCGGATTGGATCGCCTGGATCATCCGCCATTCCTCTGGCTACCTCTGCGCGCCGATGACGGCCGAGCGGGCCGACGCCCTCAACCTGCCGTTGATGGTCCCCAACTCGGAAGATCCGCGCCGGACCGCTTACACCGTGACAGTGGATGCCGCTCGCGGCGTCAGCACTGGTATTTCCGCCGCCGACCGGGCGGCGACTTTGCGGGTCCTGGCGGACCCCGCCTCGGGCGCCGGGGACCTGATTCGCCCTGGACACGTGCTGCCGCTGCGGGCGGTGGCCGGGGGGGTGCTTCACCGCGGCGGCCACACTGAGGCGGCCGTCGACTTGTGCCGCCTGGCCGGCCTGCCTGAGGTCGCCGCCATCGCCGAAATGGTGCGCGAAGACGGGTCGATGATGCGGTTGCCGGACGCGGCCGCCATCGCCGAACAGGCGGGCCTGGTGCTGGTGACGATCGCCGATCTGATCGCCTGGCGCCGTGCCCAGGGCGACGTTCCCAGCGAGACCGGAGGGACGGGACGCTCTAATGCGGAACGCCAGCCGGCCTCCCGGGTGGCGGCGACCGGGCGGGCTTTCCTGCCCACCGGCCACGGCGAATTCGATCTGCACGGCTACCGCGACATGCGCACCGGCCAGGAGCATGTGGCGCTGGTGGCGCGATCGCGACCGGGCCGGGTGGTGCGGGTCCACTCGGAATGTCTGACCGGTGACGCTTTCATGTCCCAGCGCTGCGATTGCGGGGCGCAATTGGCGGCCGCTTTGGAGCGCGCCGACGCCGAGGGGGGAGCGGTGATCTACCTGGCCGGACACGAGGGCCGGGGGATCGGGCTGAAGGCCAAGATCGACGCCTATGCGCTGCAGGACCTGGGCCGCGACACCGTGCAGGCCAATCTGGAGTTGGGTTGGCCGGTTGACCGGCGGGAGTATGGCGCCGCCGCCGCCATCATCAAGGACTTGGGCCTGGAGCCGATCATTCTGTTGACCAACAACCCGGCCAAAGTCGAGGGCTTGACCGCGCTGGGCGTGGACGTGGCCGGAGTCGAACGCTTGGAAGTCGGGCGAACGCCCCACAACTCAAGTTACTTGGACACCAAGGCGCTGCAACTGGGACACAATCTGCATGTCGGCGGCGAGCAGTCCGACCCGCGCGGGGACGTGGGGGACGAGCGCTGGCGGGACGGCCAACGCAGCGAGGCGAAGGCGTGAGCGGCGGCCGGCGGCCCGGTGGGCGGCGGCCCGGCGGGCAGCGGGTCCGCTGGCGGCTTGGGGCAGGCCTGTGAGCGGCGGCGGGGCGCCCGGGCTGGCGGGCAGCGGACTGCGGCCATCCGGTCAGCCTTGGCGGGTGGCGGTGGTGGCCTCGCAGTGGCACCAGGAGATCACGGACGCTTTGGTGGCAGGAGCGAAGCGAGTGCTGGAACGGTCCGGCGCGCAGTTCTGCGTGGTGCGGGTGCCGGGCGCCTTCGAACTGCCGCTGGGGGCGCAATGGGCGCTGACCGGTGGCAACCGGCCGGATCACAGCTATTCGTTCGCGTACATGGACGGCGTGGTGGCTCTAGGCGTGGTCATCCGGGGCGGCACACCGCACTTCGAGTATGTCTGCGAGGCGGCCACCTCGGGCTTGGCCCGGGTCGCCCTGGACACCGCAAAGCCGGTCGGTTTCGGACTCCTGACCTGTGATAACGAGGCGGAGGCGGTGGCCCGGGCGGGCCTTGAGGGCTCGAGCGAAGACAAGGGCGCCGAGGCGGCCGAGGCGGTCCTGGCCATGCTCGGCCTGAGCGTCCGTCCCTTAAGCGGGCCGGCGCGATAGGGGCCACAACCGTCAGCGTTGGCCTGCCGTGCCTTTGGCCGCCCAAGCCGGTGCCACTAGGCTTGGTCCCTTGTGAAGACGTTCGAGCAGCTCTACGCCGAATTGTTGGCGCGCTTCGAGGAGCGCCCGCCCGGCTCAGGCAGCGTCCGGCTGCTGGACGCCGGGGTGCATGCGATCGGGAAGAAGCTGATCGAAGAGGCGGGGGAGACCTGGATCGCCGCCGAATATGAATCCGACGAGCAGGTCGCCCTGGAGGTCTCTCAGCTGCTCTACTACATTCAACTGCTGCTGGTGGCGCGGGGCGTGCCGCTGGAGAAGGTCTACGAGAAGCTCTGATGCTGAGAATCGCCGTTCCGAACAAAGGCTCGCTCAGCGAAGCCGCCATCCAGATGCTGCGTGATTGCGGCTATGCGCAGCGCCGCGAAACCCGTGAACTGGTCCTGATGGACCCGGTCGCGGACGTCGAGTTCTTCTATTTGCGGCCGCGCGACATCGCCGTGTACGTCGGCTCTGGCACCGTCGACGCGGGCGTGACCGGCCGGGATCTGCTGCTTGATTCTGGCGCGGCCGCCGTTGAACACCTCGGCTTGGGATTCGGCGGATCGACCTTCCGGTTGGCCGCCCGGCCGGGGACCGCCGAGGGCGTGAAGGATCTGGCCGGCAAGCGCATCGCCACCTCGTATCCGGTGCTGGTGGCGGATTACCTGTGCGAGCACGGGGTTGAGGCGGAGGTGGTCCGTCTCGACGGAGCGGTTGAAAGCGCGATCCAACTAGGGGTGGCGGACGCCATCGCCGATGTCGTCTCGACCGGCACCACCCTGCGGGCGGCGGGGCTGGTCGTCTTCGGCGAACCGCTGCTCGAATCTGAGGCGGTGCTGATCAGGCGTCGCGACGGCCTGGCCGATGAAGAGGGGCTGGCGAAGTTGACCCGCCGCCTCCAAGGCGTGCTGGTGGCCTCGCAATATGTCCTGATGGACTATGACGTGCCCATTGGCGCCGTCGAGCGGGCGGTTTCGATCACCCCGGGTCTGGAAAGCCCCACTGTCTCTCCGTTGCACAACAAGGGCTGGGCGGCGGTTCGCGCCGTCGTCCCGGCGAAATCCACCAACGAGTTGATGGACCGCCTCTACGAAGTCGGCGCCCGCGGCATCCTGGTGACCGAAATCAAAGCCGCCCGGATCTGAGCCCCCCGGGCACGCCGTCCGGGCACGCGGCCCGGACGGCATCGCCGGAGTTGGCTGGGGTGGCGAGCTGACCTCAGGCCCAGGTGACGATTTCTTCGAGGGGGCGGCGGACCTGGGGGCGCTTCGGGTCGGCCGAGCGATAGCCGAAGACGGCGGCGACGGCAAAGGCGTCCAAGGCCGGATCGATCAGTCCGGCCTCCGCCAGGACGGCTGTGGCCTGGGCGTAGTCAAGGCCCTCCAGCGCGCAGGTGTCCACTTTGATCGCAGCCGCCGCCACGAGCATGTTCTCCAGAGCCAGGTAGGCCTGCCGGGCGGTCCAGCCGAAGGTGGCTTCGGGACTGCCATAGACCTCGATCCGGTTGGCCAAGAAGTTGCGGAAGCCTTCCCTGCGGGCGGGGATGAGATCGGGCGTCAGACCGTGCACGGTGGTCGCGATGTGGGCCAGATAGTCGCCGGCCGGGTCGATTCCCTTGGCGGTCTTGGCGGTGAAGGCGACCAGATGCGACGCCTGGGCCGCCTGGGCTGGCGCGGCGCCGGTTCGGCGGACGAACTCGGCCCGCAACTCGGGTTCGCGCAGGACGATCAGATTCCACGGCTCCAGACCGTTCGAGCTTGGAGCCAGGCGGCCGGATTGGAGGATGAAGTCGAAATCGGCCGGATCGAGTTGGCGGTCCGGGTCGAAGCTCTTGATGGCCCGGCGGAACCGGAGAGTCTCCAGGAATGTGGCTTGGACGTGGTCCTGGACTGGGAAAGTGGTTGTGTCAGGCATGACGGCGATGCTAGCGCAGGCCGAGCCGGCGCGGCCAACGGGCGCGCCCCGGTTGCTCGCCGCATCCCTGGCCTAACTGGCCCGGTCGCCGCCTCAGGGCATCAGCCCGGACACCGCCCCGAGTATCAGGCCTCCCAGGGCGCCCCCGATCAGTTGAGCCGTCAGGGCCAGCCCCAACAGGCCCACGCCGAGTGCGGCCAAATGCCCAAACCACACGCGCGTCCCCTCGTCCTTCCTCATGTATCCACGATGCGTCGCGGGTGCGGTTTCCGCCTCCGTCCGGCCGCCGATTTCAGATTCTGGGCGGTCATCCTTTGGGCGGCTGGGAGGCTGGTTCAGTAGTCCTTCAGGATGACCAGGAGCGTCGTGAACAACCACGCTCCGACCGTGTTGACTCAGGGCAGCGGGACGCTGACCAGCGGAAACGCGGCGGTAGGTGCTGTCTCGGCCTTAGGAGGCCGGTTCATTCACCGGCTTCCCAATGAGAGCCGCCTCAGTGTCGAAGCATGCCTCAGAGCGCCCCAGAACAGCCGCCAGGCCAGCCCGAACGTCCGCTGGACGGGCAAACGGCGCGGCCTGAACGGCATCGTCACCGGCCCCGGGGGTCCCGCGCCAACGGCCAAACCAGGCGCGCCAGGTCACCTGCGGCGCTGGGGTGGCCGCGCCGGCGGCCACACCGGAAAAGCCGGGCCTACGGACACACTGGCGCCCCGCCGACGTTCAGACCGAGGATTCCGCGCCGACGCCCGCACCGGGGTCGCCGCGCCACCAGCGGCACTTCGGGTGTCGCGGCGCTGGTCAGGAGGTGGGGAGGGTGAGGATTTCCGCTCCGGCGGGCGTCACCGCAATGGTGTGCTCGAATTGGGCGGACCGCTTCAGATCCGCCGTTACAACCGTCCATCCGTCATCCCAACCGCGCCAGTCGTAAGTGCCCAGCGCGAGCATCGGCTCGATCGTGAAGACCATGCCGACTTCGATGACGTCGTCGAACTGCGGCGCCGCGTCATAGTGCGGGATGATCAGCCCGGAGTGGAAGGCTTCGGCCACGCCATGGCCGGTGTAGTCGCGAATGACCCCATAGCCGAAGCGCTTGGCGTAGGACTCGATCACCCGCCCGATCACGTTGACGGACCGACCCGGCCGCACCGCCTTGATGCCCCGCATCAGCGCCTCGCGGGTGCGTTCGACCAGGAGACGCGACTGCTCGTCGACCTGACCGGCCAGGAAGGTCGCGTTGGTGTCGCCATGGACCCCGTCTAGGTAGGCCGTGATGTCGACGTTGACGATGTCGCCGTCCGCGATCACGGTCGAATCCGGAATGCCGTGGCAAATGACTTCGTTGATCGACGTGCACAGCGACTTGGGGAAGCCCCGGTAGCCCAGCGTTGACGGGTAGGCGCCGTGGTCGATCAGGTATTGGTGCCCGATGCCGTCCAGATCGTCAGTCGTCACCCCCGGCTTGACGTGGCGGCCGACTTCGGCCAGGGCATCCGCCGCCACGCGCGAAGCGCGCCGCACCCGCTCAATGGTGGCGGCGTCCTTGACCTCCGAACCCGGCCACGGCTCCGACCCAGGCCGGTCCTTGCCCACATATTCGGGCCGAGGGATCGACGAAGGAACCGCTCGCAGCGGCGAAACCCGCCCTTTGGTCACTGGCACGCCGACCATCCTACGCAAGGGGACGGTGATTGTGCTGATTACGCAAGGGGACGGTGATTGTGCTGATTACGCAAAGGGACGGTGATTGTGCTGATTCACGGCACGAACCGGCTCCCCGGCTGCACGTACGCAAGGGGACGATGATTGTGCTTACTCGCGGTGCCGGCCGCCGCGCCAGGCGGCACGCGGACGGCATCGTCGGTGTGATGCGGGCGACCTCAGCGCGAAGTCTGTGGCCCTAGACAGAAGGGACCAACACCGCGCGGCCGATCACCTCACCGTCGTGGAGGCGTTTGTAGACCTCCACACCCTGGTCGAGCGGGTATTCCTCGGTATGGATGTCGATCACGCCGCGGCGAGCCAATGCGACCACGTCGTAAAGCTCGCCCCGGGTGCCCCAATAGGGAGAGAAGACGTTGCACTCGTAGGGGACCATTCCGAAGCCGACGGTGGCCTTGCCGCCGCCGATCCCGACTATGTTCCAATCGCCACGCACCTTGGTCAGCTTGGCGCCGAGGTCGATCGAGGGCTGGACGCCGGCGAAGTCGAAGACGACTTCGGCGCCGCGGCCGTCAGTCAAGTCACGGACGAACTCGACGGCATCGGCGTCGGACTTGATGGCCCAGTCGGCGCCCACCTTGCGGGCCAACTCCAAGTGCGTCTCGGACACGTCTAGGGCGATGACCCGGGCGGGGGTCAGGTGCTTGATCAACTGGATGGCGGTGTGTCCCAGGCCGCCCACGCCGAAGACCACGGCGTAGGAGTTGGCGTCCAGCTTTGAGCGCGAATGCTGCAGCGCGTGGTAGGGGGTCAACGCGGCGTCGGTCAGAGGCACGGCCTTGACCGGATCGAGGTCCTTGATCGGCACCAGGTAGCGGGCCCGGTCGACCAGCATGTATTCGGCGGTGCCGCCATCGTGACCCAACCCCGGCGGCGTGATCCCCCGCGCGGTGGCGTTGTAGCAGTAGTTCTCGTATCCCTCAGCGCATTGGCGGCAGCGGCCGCAGCCCCACGGACCGTAGACCAACACGTCTTCGCCCAGAGTGACCAGGTGTTTGACGCCCTCGCCGGCGTCCACCACGGTGCCGGCGCACTCGTGGCCCAGCGTCATGGGCAGGGGGTAATTCAGCGCGGCCGCGTAATGATCCATCACCGCGATGTCGCTGTGGCAGAGCCCAGCAGCGGTGACCTTGAGGAGGACCTGGCCGGGACCGGGCTTGGGAATGCGGACCTCGCGCAGTTGAGGCCAGTCGCCAGGCCTGACCAGTTGGATTGCCTTCATTGTGGACAAAATGGCTCCTTCGCCGTGTTTGATCTTCGCCTTGTCGGCCGGCCGCCCACCGGCTCAGCGGCTATGCGCGGGCTGAACGCGGACTGAGCGCTGGTTGAAACGGACCAGGCCTAAAGACCTATTCTAGCGTGCCAGTCCAGCCTGGCCGAATGGGCCGAAATACCGTCCCCAACAGCCCGCGTCGCCAGGCCGTGGAGTCAGTAGAGGATGACCTCTGAGTCGCCCACATGGAGGCGTCGGGCGGCCTCGGCCAGCGAACCGGTCAGGGAAGGATAGACCGTGAATGATTCGGCGAATTGGTCCACCGTGAGCTTGTTCTTGACCGCCACCGACAGGGCGTGGATCAGCTCCGAAGCCCATCTGGACACAACCACGCCGCCGACAATGATGTTGGTGGTCGGCAGGCAGAAGATTTTGATGAAGCCTTGAGTCAGACCCTTCATCTTGGCGCGGGCGTTGCCGCGCAGGGGCAACATGACCGAGCGGGCGTTCAGAGCGCCAGAGTCGATCTCGGCCTGGGTCGCGCCCACGGTCGCGATCTCGGGCGCAGTGAAGACGTTTGAGGCGACATCTTTGAGGTTGATCGGCGCGACCGCGTCCCCCAGCGAATGCCACATCGCGATCCGTCCCTGCATGGCCGCCACTGAGGCCAGGGCGAACCCGTCGGTGCAGTCCCCGGCGGCGTAGACGCCGCGGACCGAGGTTCGCGAGACCTTGTCCACCACCACGTGCCCGGATGCGGTCAGCACGACGCCCATGTCCTCCAAGCCGATCCCAGCCGTATTGGGGATGGAGCCGACGGCCATCAAGCAGTGCGAGCCCTCCACGCTGCGCCCGTCCGCCAATCCGACCACCACGCCGTCGCCTTGGCGCCGGGCGGACAGGGCACGGGCGTCGTTGTAGATCACAATGCCTCGCTCCTCGAACGACTCCTGGATCAGCCGAGCGGCATCGTTGTCCTGCGAAGGCAAGACCTGGTGGCGGGAAGAGATCAGGGTGACGTCCACGCCCAAAGCCCTGTAAGCGGAGGCGAATTCGGCGCCGGTGACACCGGAGCCCACAACGATCAACCGTTCCGGGAGGGTGTCCATGTCGTAGATCTGGGCCCAAGTGAAAATGCGTTCGCCGTCAGGCCGGGCGTCTGCCAACTCCCGGGGACGGGCGCCGGTGGCGACCAGCAGCACGTCGGCCGGCAGGACCTGGTCGCCATGGTCGGTGGAGGCGATGATCAACGACTTGGTGGCGCAGCGGGCGACGCCTTGGATCACGCGCACGCCGTCAGCCAGCAACTGGCGCTCAATGTCCTCGCTTTGGGCCTGGGCCAACTCGCGGATGCGCTGGTGCACCTGCTCCATGTCCACCCGGATGGCGCCAGCCAGGTCGCAGGAGCCGTCGGCCAGGCGCAGCCCCAGTTCGCCGGCGCCGCGCAACCTGGTCATGACCTCGGCCACGGCCGACAAGGTCTTCGACGGCACCACATCCGTCAGCACCGCGGAGCCGCCCAGACCGCGCTGTTCCACCAGAGTGACTTGGCCGCCAAGCTGTTGGCCCACCAGCGCCGCTTCGTATCCCCCCGGCCCGCCGCCAATGATCACCACATTCGTCATGAAACTCCGTCTTTCCTCAGGCTTGACCTGCACCAAACTTACCAGCGGTCGACTTGCCTCATGAAATCTCGCCATTTGCGCGGCTGGGGGCAAGGGCCGACCGACCCGACCGACCCGACCCATCACGACGAGCCGCGCCCGGCCGGCGGCGGCTAGTCACCTGTCCGATGTCGTGGGCTTCGCACCCGGCCCGGCGAGACTTGGACTGTCCATCGGCTCATGGGGCGGGGCTGCCGATCTGGGCCAAGCGACTCCTTTTACATTCGGTCGACTGTCTGGACAAATCGTTAGATGTCGAGCAAAGTCGATGGATGTGCCCTGGGCGGCCCCCGGCCGACCCGTAATCGCTGATCGAAAGGATGCCCCAACATGTCCGATGTGGCTTTGATCTCAGGTAGTCTGCGCCAGCAATCACTCAACACCGCGCTGCTGCGCAGGGCCGCCGGACTGTTTCCCCATGATGTGGAGACCGAATTCGTGCGGATCGACGATCTTCCCCTCTACAGCCCCGACGGCGAGCTGGCGCAGCCTGCGGCAGTGGAACGTCTGCGGGCGCAACTCGCCGCCGCGGCGGCGGTGGTGGTCTCAACGCCTGAATACAACGGCTCGGTCACCGGGGCGTTGAGGAACGCGCTCGACTGGGCCTCTCGTCCCTACGGCCAGTCCTGCCTGGCCGGCAAGCCGGTGGCGGTCATCGCGGTGGTGCCTTCGCCTAGGGCCGCCGAATGGGCGCGCCTGGAGTTGGTCCGATCCCTCGAAGTCATTGGCGCCAGGCCGGTTGGCCACTTCGGCTTGGGCGGTGAGGATACTGCTGCCCTGGCTGCCGGGACTCTGACCGAGGGCGCAGCCGCCGGGCTGCGGGACTTGCTGGCTGGGCTGGCGTTGCAGCCCGCTCGTGCCTGACGGCGGATCACGTCGGCGGTGGCCGTTGTCTCAAGGGTCTCAAGGGTCCGCCCGCGCCGAGGCTAACCTGTTGCCATGAGCAAAGAGGTTTTCCTGGCCGGCGGGTGTTTCTGGGGCGTCGAGGAGTACTTTGTCCGCCTGCCCGGCGTGGTCGGAACCGAGGTCGGTTATGCCAACGGGCCGAGCGCGGAGCCAGTTGGCTACGAGCAGGTTTGCGCCGGATCGGGCCATGCCGAGGCGCTGCGCCTGAACTATGACCCGGCGGTGGCGCCGCTGCGTTTCTACCTCATGAAGCTGTTCGAGGTGATTGACCCGCTCGCCCGCGACCGCCAGGGCCACGACGTGGGCCGTCAGTACCGGACCGGCGTCTACTGGAGCGACCCGGCCGACCAGCCGGCGGTGGAACTCGAGTTGGCGACATTGCAGCGGCGCTTCGAACAGCCGATCGCTGTGGAATCCGGCCCGCTGGTGAATTTCACCCCGGCGGAGGACTACCACCAGCGCTATTTGGCCAAGCATCCCGGCGGTTACTGCCACATTTCGTCCGCTCGGTTGGCGGAGGCGAGCCAGTCCCAACTGGTGTGCGATGCCGCCCAGGGCATTCCAGCCCCGCTTCCGCCTCCCAGCGCCCAGGCCGCCAGGACCGAAGCTCTCAGCCCCCAGGCCACCAGCACCGACACTGCCAGTTTCCAGACTGCCAGCGCCCAGGACTCCGACCAGGCCACTTTCGGCGCCGTCGCAGCCCCGCTCGCCGCCAGGGGGGGAACCGCCGGCGCGAAGGCGGCCGCAGATCACGCCAGCGCTGTCCCGCCAGCCGGCGGGACGGATCCGGAGCGTCTGGCCCGGCTCACCCCGCTCCAGTACGCCGTCACTCAGACCGGCGCCACCGAGCCGCCCTTCACGGGAGAACACGACCGGACTTTCGAGCCCGGCATCTACATCGATGTGACGTCTGGGGCGCCGCTATTCGTGTCGAGCGACAAATACGACGCTGGTTGTGGCTGGCCGGCCTTCGCCAGACCGATCCCTGAAGCTGTGGTTGAACTTGAGGATCGTTCCTATGGCCGTGTGCGCACCGAGGTCAGGTCGGCCGGATCGGGCGCCCACCTGGGCCACCTCTTCGCCGACGGCCCGGTCGAATCAGGCGGTCTGCGTTACTGCGTCAACTCGGCCGCTCTCGAGTTCGTGCCTGCGGCGGACCTGGCCGCCCGCGGTTATGGCGACTACCTGCCTCTGGTTCAGCACCAATTCAAGGCCTGATCGGGCGTCAGCTCGCCAGGTATTCAGGGGTTCGGTGAACAGCTCCCCGGGATGGGCAAGGCGAAGCCGTTCGCATTGGTCGTGATGGTCGATGTCGGCATGAAGGCACCGGCGGTCGGATGGCGCTGGTTGTGGCGGCCTAGTCCTGGTCGGTGCGGGAGGAGCCGAAGACGATCTCGTCCCAGCTGGGCACTGAGGATCGCTTGGCCTGCGACCGGGAACTGCGAGTCGGGGGGCGTTCCGGCTCGGGCTCCGGCTCGAGATCGGATGCGGGCACGACCTCGGGGCCGACCGGCAGGAACGGCTCGACGTACGGTCGGGACTCGACTGGCGCCTGCTCGAATAGTGTGCCCTCGCTGCTGGGGGCGTCATCGTCGAAACCGCTGAAACCACCGGACTTGCGGTCGAACTCGTCCCCGGCCGGGCCCGGAGGCTCCTCCGGCCAGGCGTCCGTCGGCGGCTCGTCCGGATGGCGAAGCTCCAAGACGTCGGCCCGGCCGGCCGGCGGTTGAGTGTCGTCGGCGAACCCCACCGGCTGATGGAGACCACGGTGATTCATCAGGCCGTCCAATAGCGACAACGGGGCGCCGGTCGAATCAACGTTCCTCGAGGCGGTGTCCAAGCCCGAGTCGAGCCCCGAATCTATGCCGGGACCGGGCGCGTCATCGGCCCCTCCGGGCACAGCGCTGAGGTGGCGTAGGGGGGGAACGGGCCGGTCGGGCTCGTCGCCGCGGCCGATCCAACGGGCCTGGTCGTTGAGCGCCGCCAACGAACGGCTGGGCAGATCGACCTGCCAACGAGCGCGGACCGGGCCGGACTCGGTCTCGAAATCGAGACGAACCACCCAGCCGTGCGGCTCGCGAACCGCGTCCCAGACCAGCACGGCCGGGTCGACTCCCTGGCTGGCCACGCGGTCCAAGGCCAGCTCCTCGATGGACCGCTGACCGGCGTCATGGCGCAAGCTGAGACGGCGGGCCTGGCGGGACACATACTCGCGTTCATCCAACACCGGCGCCGCGTAGCGGTTGATATGCTCCAACTCCAGGCCAGAAGCCAGGGCCAGTTCGGCCGGGACGGCTCCGGCCCGCACCAGCGTCTGGATGTCCTTGGGTCGCAGGATCTCGGGTATCTGGAGTGGCGTCTCGGGCGGATCGGGCCGGCCGAAACCGCTGACAACCGCCCGCAACTCCGGGCCGATGGCCACGGCGAATTCGTCACCCGACTGATCGGCGCAGATCAGCCTGTCGCCTTCGGCTCGCACAAACGTCAACTCGTTCATCCCAATCCTTCCGCGCCAACCAGTTTCGGTAGAAGCCTTGCACAGGTGCGGGCTGGGGCCGGGCAGGCGGTCTCGGCGTGCCGGAAGTCTCGGGCTGAAGACCCCGTCTCAGGCCCACAGGCTGGATACAAGGCCGCCTGCGGCCCAGGGGCGGCCCTCACCGCGTCGAGCATCGTCCCTGCGCGAATGCCACCAGTCAACACAATCACCGTCCCCGTGCGTGGTCGGCGGGGAATCAACACAATCACCGTCCCCGTGCGTGGTGGGCGGGGAATCAACACAATCACCGTCCCCCTGCGTGGTGGGCGGGGAATCAACACAATCACCGTCCCCGTGCGTGGTGGGCGGGGAATCAACACAATCACCGTCCCCCTGCGTGGCGGGCGGGGGTGGGGGAGTCAGGACGCCAGGAGGCCGGAAGTTGCTAGCAGGTCGGGGAGGTCGGCGACGCTTGGGAGCAGGTGGGTGTGCGGCGCCTGGCCTAGCGCGTCGAGCCCCATGGCCCCGGTGCCGACGCCCACAACCAGGCCCGCGCCGGCGTTGGCGCCGGCTTCGAGGTCGCGAGTCGTGTCGCCGGCGACCAGGATGTTGCCCACCCGGACCACGCCGGTCCGTTCCATCGCCTGGAAGATCATGTACGGCGCCGGGCGTCCAGCGCGAACGTCATCGACGCAGATCAGCGCGTCGATGACGCCCTCGCTCCAGCCGATCATGGCCAGCAGGGCGCCGGCGACCTCATGGTCGAACCCCGTGGTGAGGGCGATCTTGACGCCTTTGGCGCGCAGTAGCCCGAGCGCCTCCGGGACGCCGGGCAGAGGCGTCGGCGGGTCGTCGCGGTAAGCCTGCGCCAGCAGCGACCGGAATCGGTCGTGGATCTCCTCGACCACCGGGTCGGCGGGCACGGTCAGACCAGATAGCTGGATCAGGCCCCGGATCGCCTCGCGTTTGTCGGCCCCCATCCAAATCCCGATGTCCGCTGGCGTGGGCGACGCGCCGTAACCGCGCACCGCGCCGGCCAGGGCTTCGTAGACGGCGTTGTGCTCCTCGACCGTGGTGCCGGCGATGTCCAGAACAACGAGTTCGATCATGGTTTCCCTTCCCTGGCGGATCTAGGCGGTGGGGCACGGGAGGAGGGGGAGTAAGCCGGGGGCCGGGGGGGCCCCCGCCAGGTCGGCCGCGGGGGCGCGGGGGGGGGGGGCCCCGCCGG
>JAISXH010000059.1 GCA_031270825.1 Bifidobacteriaceae bacterium | reverse complement strand
GGGGCCGACCGGCGCGATCCGACCGGCTAACTGCGTCTCCGCCCGGCCGCTTGAACTCTCGCTCTCGCCGCTGACACGCTCTAGGACCGGGTCCGCCCTTCAGCGTGCACCACACTTCTTGCTGACGAGGCCCGTTGCGTTGACACGCCTGTCGCATCGGCGGCGGCATCGGCCATCCTATCGCACCTTCCAGGCGGAGGGAGGCGCCACGATGACGGTGTCGATGCGGTTGATGTCGGCCGGGGACGGCTACAAGTACCTGTTGAAGTCGGTGGCGGCAGGCGACGGCGACAGGTCGTTGTCGACCCCGCTGACTCGCTATTACGCGGAGTCAGGCACACCTCCGGGCCGGTGGATGGGCACCGGATTGCAGGCGTTGCAACCGGAGGTGTTGCGCGCCGGGGACACGGTCACCGAGGCGCAGCTGCAATTGCTCATAGGCGACGGCCGCAATCCCATCACCGGGGACGTCCTCGGCCGCCCCTACCTGGCGCACCGCACGGCGGCGGAGCGCGCCGCCGCTCGCGTCGCCGCGTCGCCCCCCGGATTGCACGATGCCGACCGCGCGATCCTCGCAGACCGGATCGGTCGGGAGGAAGCCGCCAAGGGCACGCGCCGCACTGTCGCCGCCTACGACTTCACGTTCAGCGTCCCGAAGTCGGTGTCGGTGTTGTGGGGGCTCGCGGACGCGGGGTTGCAGGAGCTGATCGCCGCCGCGCACCACCAGGCCGTCGCGGAGGTGTTGGGGTTCATGGAGCGGGAGGTTGTGGCGACCAGGGTCGGCGCGTCCACCAGGGGCGGCCCGTCGTTGCAGGTCGACGTGGGAGGAGTGTTGGCGACCGCGTTCGACCACTACGACTCCAGGGCCGGGGACCCCCAGCTGCACACCCACGTCGTGGTCAGCAACAAGGTCCCCACAGCGGTTGACGGCCGGTGGCGGGCGATCGACGGGCGGCCCATGTTCGCGGCGACGGTGGCGGTCTCCGAGTTGTACAACGCGGTGTTGGCGGACCGGTTGGCGGCCGCTGTCGGGGTCCGCTGGGAGACGCGGGAACGGGGCCGGGACCGGAGCCCCGCCTGGGAGATCGCCGGGGTCGGGGAAGACCTGGTGCGAGAGTTCTCGTCCAGGTCTGGGGACATCGACGCCGAGACCGCCCGCCTGATCAGCGAGCACACCGAACGCCACGGGCGGTCGCCGTCCCGGCGGACGGTGATCCGCTACCGCCAACAGGCGACGTTGGCGACCCGCCAAGACAAGGTCATCCGGTCCTTGGCGGACCTGACGGCCGAGTGGGCGGGACGCGCCCGGCCGGTCCTCGGGACGGACCCGTTGGCCTGGGCGCGCCGGGTCACCGACCCGGAGGCCGCCCCGGTGTTGTTGCGGGCCGACGACGTGCCCCTCGACCTCGTCGCCGAGGTCGGAGCCTCGGTGGTCGCGGTGGTCGGCGAGCGGCGCTCGACGTGGCGGCGGTGGAACCTGCACGCGGAGGCGTCCCGCCAGTTGATGGGTTGGCGGTTCGCCACACTCCAAGACCGGGAGGCGGTGTCGAGGCTGGTGGTGGACGCCGCCGAGGCCGCCTCCGTCAGGCTGACACCCCCCGAGCTGTCCGTCCCGGACGGGTTCGCCCGCGTGGACGGGTCGAGGCGGTTCCGTCCCCGCCACATGGACCTCTACTCCTCCCAAGACCTGTTGGACGCCGAGGCCGCGCTCCTCGCCTGGTCGAGGGACCTGGGTGGCCCGGCCGCCCGGTTCGCCGCCGTCGAGCGGGCCGTGTCCCGCCCGGACCCGGCCGGGCGGACCCTCGGCGACGACCAAGCCCAAGCCATCGCCGCGGCCGCCACCTCCGGACGTGTAGTGGACGTGCTCGTCGGCCCGGCGGGGGCAGGGAAGACCACAGCGCTCGCCGCCCTGCGCCGCGCGTGGGAGGAAACCCACGGGGCGGGCTCCGTGGTCGGGTTGGCGCCGTCCGCGACCGCCGCCGCAGTGTTGGCCGAAGACCTCGGCATCCCGACCGAGAACACCGCGAAATGGCTCACCGACCACCGCCTCAAAGGAACGACCTTCCGGGCGGGGCAGCTCGCCATCGTCGACGAGGCGTCCCTCGCCGGCACATTCACCTTGGAACAGATAGCGAGGCAAGCCGCCGGCGCGGGCGCGAAGCTGCTGCTGGTCGGCGACTGGGCGCAACTCCAAGCCGTCGACGCCGGCGGAGCGTTCAACCTGCTCGTCACAGAACGCTCCGACCCGCCGGAGTTGGCGGACGTGCGCCGGTTCCACGCGGACTGGGAGCGGCCCGCCTCGCTCGCGCTCAGACACGCCAACCCGGCCGCCATAGACGCCTACCATGCCCACGGGCGGATCGCCGGCGGGGACCAAGACGGCATGGTCGAGGCCGCCTACCAAGCCTGGCGGACAGACCTCGAGGCTGGCCGGGCGTCCCTGCTGGTAGCCGACTCGTTGGAGACGGTCCGGGCGTTGAACCAACGGGCCCGCTCGGAGCGGATCATCGCCGGCCAGGTCAACCCCGGGCGGGAGGCCGCCCTCGCGGACGGGTGCCACGCCTCCCGGGGCGATCTGGTGATCACCCGCCGCAACCATCGGCGCCTCCAAGCGGGGAACACCGGGTGGGTCCGCAACGGGGACCGGTGGACCGTTCTCAAAGTCCACCCAGGCGGCGGCGTCACGGCGCGCCGCGCCGGGATGTCGACCGGCGGGACCGTCACCCTCCCAGCCGCCTACACAGCCGAACATCTCGACCTCGGATACGCGGTCACGTCGCACCGGGCGCAAGGCGTCACCGTCGACACCGCCCACGTGGTCGTCACCCCCGCCACCACCAGAGAGAACCTGTATGTCGCCATGACCAGGGGACGCGACTCCAACCGGGCGTACGTCGCAACAGACCGCCCCGACCAGGACCACACCGTCCCGCACCCCGCCGACCCGGACGAGCCCACGCCCCGGTCGGTGCTGGCCGGGGTGTTGCGGAACTCGGGCGCGGAGCTGTCCGCCCACCAAACCATCCGGGCGGAGGCGGAGGCTTGGGGGAACACCACCCAGTTGGGCGCCGAGTGGGAGACCCTCGCCCAGGCCTCCCTCCACGACCGGTGGGCCGCCCTGGTCCGCTCATCCCTCCACGACCCGGCCCAAGCCGACCGTGTGGTCGCGTCGGAGGCGTTCGGCGCGCTGGCCGCCGAGCTGCACCGAGCGTTGGCAGCGGGTTGGGACCCGGAGGCCGAGTTCCCGCGGCTGGCCGCGGCGAGGCCGTTGGACGATGCCGCCGACCCGGCCGCTGTCCTCCACGCCCGCCTCGCCACCGTGCTCGACCAAGCAGAGGTCCGCCCGAACCAGCCCCGCCGCCGGGCCGTCTACTTGTTGGGGATGTTCCCCGAGGCGCCTGTCCCGGCGAGCCCCGCGATGGCGCAGGCGTTGGCGGAACGCCGTACGGCGCTCCAGGCCCGCGCCGCCGAAGTGTTGGCCCGCGCCCAGGCGGCGGGCGAGCCGTGGCTGGCGGCGCTCGGCCCTAGGCCGGCTGATCCGGCGGCGGCGGAACGCTGGACGGCGGCGGCGCTGGCCACAGCCGCCTACCGGGACCGCTACCAAGTCGACGGGCCTGAACCCTGGGGGCGGCCGGACGGCATCGTCCAACGGAGGGACGCCCAGCGGATACGCGCCCTGGCCAACCAGGCCCCGCGCCCGGCGCCCCCGACGCCGGCCGCCGCTCAGGCCCCGGCCACTCCCGGACCCGGATCACCCGCCCTCTGACCAGAGGCGGCCGCTCGGACACGACCGCTGGCGCCCCGGGGCAGCGGCCACCCGCCGCGACACAGACGAGCCGGCGCAGAGCCCCATCCGCCGTGTCAGGCCGTGGAGCCGGCGCGCCCCGCGGCACCACAGCCCGGACCGAGGGCCGATCCGGGGCACGGCAGGCGCTCACCCCGGCCCCGCGATGACGCGCCCAGCGCTTCGCCCGCCGGGCCGGCGCGGGGCGCGGTTGATGCGGGCGGCAGGCGCGGCTATGGTGTCGCGCTGCGAACACTGGCGAACACGCGAGGGATGATGAGCGCCACGCTGCTCCAAGTGCGGGTGGACGAGGACGTCAAGCAAGCCGCCGACGAGCTGTTCGCTGGCCTGGGGATGGACACCGCCACCGCCGTGCGCCTGTTCCTGGCCGAATCGGTCCGCGCCCAGAGGCTCCCATTCGACCCCGCCTCCCGTGAGACTCCGAACCGGGTGACCGGGGCGGCGCTGGGGGAAGCCGACCAGATCGCCTCCGGGGACATCCACGCCCAGTCCTACCGGTCGTTCAAGGACTACCGGGCGGCATTGGGCATGTGACCCCCGCCTGACGCCCGCGGCGACGCGCGCGAGGCGGTCGCGGCCGTATCCCCCTGGGCCCACACAGTGAGAGCCGGCGGACCTGCTTGGTCTCGGTCCCCCTCCCTGGCCTGCCTCCCACCGCGCGGGAACCGCGGCCCGCGCTGTCGCGCGAGCCCACGCTGGTCGGGGCACGGGCCCGGCGCGCCACCACGCCCAAGACAGCCCACCGGCGTCCCAGAGCGCCGGACGAGTCCCAGCCGAACAGCACGCCATGGTTCCCTCCGCCTCCCGCTCAGCGGCATCCCGAACCGATTCGCTGCTGTGCGCCACGGTCAGCCTCCGGGGATCGCCGCCCCAGGACCGCGGACCGCGCCTGGAGGACCGTTCCCGGGGGCGGTGTGGCGGGCAAGAAAAAACGGCCCCCGCTGCCGGGGGCCGTCGGGCCACGCTCTCTCGAACGTGGTGTTGATGCCGCTAGACTACCACCCCGACGCGCCCAACGCGGGGCGGCGCGCGACCGGCCGGCCAAAGCGGGACCGGCCCCGAACGGGATGGGAGGCCCCACATGCCGGACCAACGGGTGATCGCTTATGTCGACGGGTTGAATTTGTACCACGGGCTGCGCCAGGCGATGGGACACCGCTGGTTGTGGCTCGACGTGGTCGGCCTGGTCCGCTCGCTGCGGCCCGCGAGCGCCCTGGTCGCCGTCAACTATTACACGGCGATCACCGTCGAGGGCCCCGACGCGCAGTCCCGCCAGCAGACCTACCTCAAAGCGCTCCACGCGGCCGGCGGCCCGCTCGCGGTCCACTTCGGGCGCTACCAGCGCCGCTCCCACCTGTGCGAGCACCGCGGCAACAAACGCATCGTCTACGAGGAGAAGGAGACCGACGTGCACATCGCCGCCCAACTGGTCGCCGACGCGCTGACGGGCCGCATGGACGAGGCGCTGATCGTCTCCGGGGACGCCGACTACCTCCCAGCGATCCAGATCGTCCAAGCCAACCGGCCCAGAGTCCGCCTGACAGGCGCGTTCCCGCCAGGACGGGTGTCGAAACGGATCCAGGCCGCGGCGCCCGCGTCGTTCGCCATCGGCCAAGCCAAGATCCGCCAAGCCCAACTCCCCGACGTCGTCCGCGACGGCCCCTGGGAGTACCGCCGGCCAGCGAAATGGGACGCGCCCGCGCCGCCCGCCTGAGTCACCCGCCGGGCATCCGCGGCGCGAGCCGACCTGGATGCCCGGCGGCGCGTCTGACACGGGCGGCCACCTCGGCCACCGGATCCTCCGGGCGGCGCCGCCTCCCGTGGGGACGACCGGGGCGACTGGGATCGCCCAGCCGCCCCGGCCCGCCCAGTCATCCCCACAGGTCGGAGCGCCGCCGCCGCCCTACCACGACCGCGGCGATCCCCGCGGCCACGGCCCCCAGGGCCGCCCCACCCCACACCCACACGTCCGCGCCCGTGCGGGGCAGTCCCGGCGGCGTGGACGGCGGGCTCGACGGCGGCGGCGGCGCCTCCCAGATGGTGCGCTCGTTGAGCGCGTCGAACCGGCCCTCTGTCATGATCTCCCGGTCGGGGCCGTCCCCTGGTCGGTAGGCGATCTCCTTGATCCAAGTGCAGCCCGGCTCCGTGACCGTGAACTCCGGGGACGACAACTCCTCCGTTTCGCCGACGGGGATCGGGTGGTCGAGGGTGACCGCCCCGATCCGGACGGCGCCTTCCATGTCGTCGGGGTCGGGCGGCTCGCAGGCGAGATCCTCGGGCGCGGCGCCGGGGTCGGTGAACGATGTCGCCTGATACCAGAACTCGACGACCGTGCCCTCGGGGAACGGCCCGGTCAGTTCCGCCAGGTCGGTGACGACCTCGCCGACGGTGGCGCGTTCTGGCGCGGTGGTTGTGATCCCCGGCGCGGGCGGCGTGGTGATGATGGCGGACTCCGCGACGACCCCGCAGGCCCCTCTGCGGACCACCTCCCCGACCTGGTCGCGGACCGTCTCGACCGCGTAGACCATCCCCGGGGCGTCGGGCGCGGTCACCGGCGGGGAGTGGTGCTCCCCGGCGGCCTCGACCGGGATCGGGCCGACAGCGGCGAACAAGTTGTCCGGGGAGCACACCGCCCCCTCGAACACCGCCTCGCCCGCGTCGTCCTCGACGACCGCCGGCGGCTGGCCGCCGTCGGGGAGGGGTTGGTGGTGGAACTCCCACGTCGCCTCCCACCCCCTCATGTCCGCGCGGCGGGAGCCCTGGTCTGGGAACACGGCCTGGAGGACGTCCACCAGTTCCGCGCCCGGCCCGGCTTGGGCGGGGCCGCCGTTAGCGGTGAATGGTTGGGAATCCGTCGGGCCGCCCTGGGTGGGCGCGACCAGGAGGCGGGTGGCGAACTCGGGGGCCTGCCGGTTGACGGTGATGGTCTCCGACGCCTCCCCGCAGACCGACCGGTACGGCTCGGTCCTCGCGTCCCCCGGCCAGGTGACGACGAACGTGTATGTGGCGTCCCCGCCGTCAGCTTTGAACCTCGACCCCGACACCCGGTTCGCGCCGTCCCACGTGTTCGCGGCGGAGACGGCTTCGTTCACCGCGACCAGCCTGGCGGCGGGGTTCTCAGCCGAGCATGATTCGGGGGTGATGTCGCCCTCGATCCGCCACAACTCGACCCGGATCACCTTCCCGTCCGCCTCCCACGGCCCATATCCCGCCCAGTCCCCGTGCCCGACCGCGCCGTGGATGCCGCTGTCTTCGGGGCCGTCGGGCCATCCCGTCTGCCAGATCTCGTCCGTCAAGAACACTTCCCCGGCGCCGTTGTTGGTCGCGGTCCAACTGGTGGCGGCGGTGTGGACGACCGGGACGCGGCGGACCATGGTCGTCTCCTCCAGCAGCCACAACGCGCTCACCGCCCCCTTCGACAATAAGTCCTTGGTGGCTTCGGGTTGCCGGCCCAACTCGATCCGCCAGGTGAACCCATACGCCCCGTAGGCGCCGTGGGCGACCTGGTGGCAGACGGTCTGGGCGTTGGCCTCCCCGGCGGCCTCGAACGTCAACGCCCAGTCCGCGACCGCGGGCACGCCATCGTCCACCACCTCGGTCGCCGGGCCCGGCACGGCAGCGTGCCGCAACTCCCCGTCGACCCGGACCCGCGCCGGCCGGTTCGTGCCCCACTGGTTGAGCCACAGGTCGGCTGGGTCGGTGTGCTCGACCCACACCCGGTCGCACACCTCCACCAGCCCGTCCCCCTTCGGCTCCGGGACCGCCGCCTCGTAGACCTGGGAGCGGATCTTGAGTTCCATCTGGGTGGCGTGGGTCTCCAGGCGCTGCCCGAACCGGTCCCTCGGGTCGTTGTCGAACAGCGCCGCCACCTGCGGGGCCTGGTCGGCGCGACGGATCTCCCACACCCAGGTCCCATACTGCGACGTCGGGACCGTGAACCCCGCCGGGGCCGCCACCGTGACCGGTTCCCTCCCCGACGTCGGCAGGGTGATGTCCACGGTCGCCTCCCCCAGCTTTCTCGCGTCTGGGGGCGGGTCCGCGCTGATCGTGAACGATGACGCCGACCCCGCGTAGAACACGCCTTTGGCTTTGAGGACGGCGGGTTTCCCGTCGGCGCGGGCGATCCACTGGTCGTCTGGGTTTGGGAGCGACACGGTGATGGTGTCGTCTGGGGGTTCGCCTTTCGGCTGGTGCTGGTCGGGGAGCTTGGTGGTGACAGCCAGGGTCATGGGGGCGTGCCCGGACTCGGCGGGTTTGCCGAACGTGTCTTTGGCGTCCGCGGCGACCATTTCCGCGACCCGCTGGGCCTGGTCGGCGCGGCGGACCTCCCACACCCACGTCCAATGGGTGGAGCCCTTCAGGTCGAACCCGGCCGGGGCTTTGACGGTGACCGGCTCGCGGCCGCTGGTCGGCAAGGCGACGTCGACGTCGGCCTCGCCCAACACTTCCGCGTCTTCGGGCGCCCCCGCCTGCTCCGCGAACGGGACGCTGGACCCGTAGAGGGTGCCGTGGGCCGTCACAGTCAGGGGTTTCCCGTCCAGGCCGGGGAGCCACTGGTCGGCGGCACCGGGCAGGGACAGGGTGACGGTGTCGTCCGCCGGGTCCCCCTTCTGGACCACGCTGGCGGGGGCTCGCGTGGAGACGGCGATCCGCATCGGGACCGTGAACCGCTCGGTGGCGGCGTGGTAGTCGTCGCAGAACGGTCCCCCGTCCGGCAGGAACTTCGCGTTCCCGCCTTGGTCCGCCTTGTCCAAACACCACCTCAGCGAGTAGAACCCCGACCCCGCGTCCGCGGGCAGCGAGACTGTCGCGGCCGTCCACACACCCGGCCCGGCCAACACAGCCGTGGCCTTCCCGGGGAGGACCTTCGACCCGGCGGGCAGGGTCTTCGACGCGGTGGCCGGGGTCGGGGACCACACCAGTTGGCCCGCGGCGGTGAACGGGTGATAGGTTCCCGGTTTGGTCTGGCCCGGGTCCGCCCATTGTTTGACCGGCCACTGCGAGCCGCCCACGGCCTCCGCCCTCACCTTGTCTGTGACCGTCCCGTCGGGTTCGACTATCGGCGTGGTGACCTCGGTTGTGAGCTTCGGCTGCCAGACGGTTTTCGCCTGGGTCGCGGTGTGCGCCCCGGCCAGGTCTTTCGGGGGGACGGGTGTGATTACCCGCTGGTAGGAGCCCTCCTCATACAGCGTGAGACAGATCCCCGGCGCCCCTTTCACGGTGACGGTCGCGGCGACCTTCTCGTCCGCTATCAAGTCATGCGACGTCGTGAACGCGACGGCCCCGGCCGCCGCCCCCGTCGTCACGGTGACGGTTTTCGCGCCGCCCGCGAAGCTCGCGTTCGCGGTCGTCAACGTGATCACAGCCGTGAAACCGGGAGTGTGGTGAGCGGAGCCGCGGGGCAGCGCCCCCGACGTGATCTGGGCGGCCTCCCCGGCGCGTACCAACCCGAACCAGACCTTCCCCGCCGCGAGGTCCACCTCCACGTAGGCGTCTTTCGGGCCGGCGTGGGCGGCCTCCGCCGCCAACTCGTTGTACCGGGCGGGGTAGGTGACGGGGATCCCGGTGTGGTACCCGGCCCTGGCGAACTGCGAAAGCGACACAAGAGTTTGGGTGTCGGTGTCGTGGAGGTGGCGGCCCAACAGCCACCCGGTCTGGGCGGTCTTGTCCGCCACCCCGTTGGTGACGGTCCCGCACACTTGGGTGGCGTGGGCGGGGTTGAGCGTGTCCGGGGGCTCCGCGCCCGGGTCGACGCACAACCCATATGTCCCCTGCACGGTCATGTTGCCCCAGAACGTGCGCATCCCCTGCCAGTAACCCCACTCCCCGGTGACATAGTCCGCGGCCGACGCGGGCAGCGTGCCCGCCGCCCCGGTCGCCAGCGCGAGCACCGCGGCCAGGAGGCAGCGGACCAGCCTCGACCGGCGCCATCCGAGTGGCTGGCCGCGCCGGGAGGCGGCGGCCTCCGGTTGGGAGGTGGAGTGTCGTGGTGTCATCTTGTGGTTCCTTTCTGGTTCAAGCGCCTCCAACGGCGCCCCGATGGTTCCTGGTCTGCGCCCCGCGGGGGGCGGGGCCTGTCGTCGCGGGACGTGGCGCGGGCCGCCGCGCCACGGGTGGACTCGGTCATGGTTGGCGGGCGGCGGCGGCCCGGTCGAGGAACTGGGCCGCCCCGGCCACGTGGGTGGTCAGGACCGCCCATTGGTCTTGGTCGGCGAGCCGCCCGAACAAGGCGGGGTCGGACCGGTCCCACCAGCCGTGCTCGCGGCGCAACGCCTCCACCAGTTGGCGGACCTGGCGGCGGCCCGCCGCTTCCGGGTCCGAGGCGGGCCGCCCCGGCCCGGGGGCGGCCCCGCGAAGGCGGGCGACCTCGGCGGCGGCCCGTCTGACCTCCCGCAACGCCTCCGGCACCCCCGGCTGCCCAGACACGTCCTGGATCGCGGCCCCAGCGGCGGCGCGCGCCTGGTCGGGGACGCTGGGGTCTTGGGCGGCGCGGCGCAGCCCGGCCAACGCTTGGGCGAGTTTGACCCTCTGCCAGCGGGGGTCGACCCTCCCGTCCTGGTTCAACTCGACCAGGGCGTCGGCGGCTGCCTCCCGCACCAGCGCGTCTTCCAGAGGGTCGGCGGCGATCGCCCGCAACTCGTTGATCCGCTCCAACCGTTGATGCGAGTCCCGGCCCGTCACCCGTTTGGCCGCCTCGACCCGGGCCTCGCCCGGACCCGGCCCGCCGACCCTCCCCGCAGGCGGGGCCATGACGCCCGGCCCAGGGCGGGCGGGGCCGCCGTCAGCGGGGACGCGCCTGCCGCTGGCCGGTTCGGCTGGTCCCGGTGAATCACCGGGACCAGGACCCGGCGCCGGCGTCCGCGGGTCGGGGGGCGTCCCGGGCGCGCCGGCCGCGGCGTGGGCGGCGGGGTGGCCGGGTTTGTATTGGGTGGCTTGTTTGCGGCGGCGGGCCTCGGCGGCGAGCAGTTCCTCCAGTTCGGCGTACAGCTCGGCCTGCTCTATCGGGGTGAGGGCTTTGCGCAGCCCGTCAATGTCGCGGGCCGCCAACACTTGGCTCAACCGGTCCGAGACGCCCTCCGCGACCCACGCCGGCACCGCCTCCCAGCCGAGCCGCGCAACCGCGGCGAGCCGCCTGGCCCCGGACACCAACGCCAGGCCGGGGGTGACGACCACGGGGCTGAGCAGCCCGAGGCGGCGGATCGAGTCCTCCAACGCGGCCACGTCCCCCACGTCGGCGCGGAACCCCCCGCCGGTCTGGATGCCGCCGACCGGCTGGGCAGGTATCAAGAACCCGCCTCCGCCCGCCCTTGGGCTGTCTGATTCGCTCACGCCCCCCAGGTGCGCGGCCCACACCCGCGCCCACCGGCGGGACCAGACCCGCCCCGGGGCGGGTGCCGCGACTGCCAACCCGCCGCGCCACGCGACGGCGCCGAGAACGCCGCGGACCGCGGTGGCGGCGCCGCCCGCGGCCCTCCCGCCAGCGGCATCCCGGCCACGCCGGGCGCCGGGCGCCGCCAGCCGCCGGCCTCCCACCCGCGGCCGGCGGGACGGAGCCGTCAAGGCTGGCGGCAACTCGGGGAAGACGGAGCGCGGAGACGTGGAGCCCGGGCATCTGCCGGGCGACGCCGCCTCCGACGTCCGCCGCGGGCCGCGGGCGGCGCCCGACCGGTCGCCGGTTCGGCGGGGGCTCGTCCCTGGGAGGCGGCGCTGGAAAAGGAAACCGGGTCCGCTGAAAGCGGGAACCGGGCAACGCTGACTGACAATGGCGGCGCCCACGTGCTCGAACTGGGAAACACCTTGCGCACGAACACGCCCAGCCGGGGCGCGCCTGGCTTGGGCGCGCCTTCCCCCCTTTGTGGCGGCGTCCAACCCATCGCCGGCCTGTCCCGCCGCACCTGGGTTGGGACAGGCCGGCGCTCAGAGGCTGGGCGCGGGGGGACTTGGGGGCTGGTGGGGCCGGTTCCCGAACGCGTCCAACGGCGCCAACCGGCCCCCGCCCGCCCGGGCGCCGATTGGCGCCGGTTGGTGCCCGGCGGACGCGAGCAGCGGGGCGGCGGGCAGGTCGGCTGCGGCGACAAACCCGGTCAACCCTGTCGGCGCGGCGCCGGGGCGGGGGGGCGCGCCGCCTGTGCCGGTCCGCTCGGCCCAGGTCCCCCACGCGATCTCGGCGACCCGCCGCCGCAGCCTCCGCTCGTCGGTGTCGGCGAGGACCAGCGCGGTCTCCCCGCCGCCGTCGCGGACGACCGCGACCCGCAACACCGCCGGGCCCGGACCGAGCCCGGGGACCAGCGCCTCGTCGCGGACCAGCTCGGCCCCGCCGGTCCAACGCGCCAACCCCAGCCACGCCCCGACCTCGGCGGGCCTGGCGCCCGGGCCGGGCAAAGGCCGGGCCGCCAAGAACTCCTCCCACTCGGGGTCCCCCGAGCCGGCCGCGGCCTCGGCGAGCGTGTCGGCCAGGCGGCGCGCCAACCGGTCCCGGTCCCGGTCCGCCAACACCACGGAGGGCAGCCGCCCATCCCATCCCTCCCTCAACACCGCCCCGACCGCCACCGACACCACCGAGCCCCCGGTCGGCGCGCCCACATCCGCGCCACCGTCCCCGGCGCCGCCGGACGCCGTCGTGCCGCCGTCCCCTCCGCGGCCTGTCCGCCGATCCGGGCCAGCCTGGGGGAGCTGGTCCCCGTTCACAACCCCAACCCCCCGGCCTGGCGGCCACACGCGTCCGGCGCCCGCCCGAACACGTCCAGCGGGGCAAGCGTCGCCGGTCGGGCGGCCCGCGGCCGGGCCTGCGGCCCCTCGGTTGTGGCGGTGTTCCGGGCGGCGTCGGCGGCGAGCCGCCGGACGGGGGCGAGCAGCGCGACCGTGGCCGTGTCGAGCTTGTAAGCCCCCGACACGAGACCGCCGCCGCCGCGGGGGTCGCGGCCCACCACCACCGCGGCCGGGGCGGCGCCGTCCAGAGCGGCCGCCTCATACCAGCCCGGTTCGAGCCGCTCCCACGCCCGGCCACCCCCTCCCCGGCAGTCGAACTCCGCACCGGCGAAGCCGCCGACCTCCACCGCCGCCCGGCCGGACGCGAACAGGCGCGCCACCTCGTCCCGGCCCGCCCGGTCGAGGCCCCGCTCCGCCAACGACCGGCCGCCGGCGCCGCCCGGGGCGGACAGGTCGGCGAGCGCGGCCGCCAAGGCGCGGGCCTGGTCCTCGACCAGATCACGCATCCCGAGGGCCGTCTGCGGGGTTTGGCGGACCGCGTCCCGCCACCTCGCCACAGCCTCCTCCCGGCGGGCGGCCGCCGACACGAACTCGCCGACCCAAGCCCCCAAACCCCGCCAGCCGCCCGCGGTTCGGGGCCGTTCTGGGAGCGGGTCGGCGGCGAGACGGCGCGCCAGGACGCTGTTTTGGTGCTCCAGCAGGTCGAGGCGGTCCAAGATATCGGGCAGGTTCGCCACCGCGGACGCCAACTCCAAACACTCGCCGCGCCACGCCTCCATCTCCTCCTCCCAGAGCCCGTCCCCGTCCGGCCCGGCGGGGAACCCGGCCCTGGCCGGGGCCTCCCGGAACGCCTCCGAGACCATGACCGCCACCGGGGAGCCCGACAGGTCGGCCCACACCGCCGGCATCTCCACCACCACCGTCCCACCAGCCGGCCCGGTCCCCGCCACCGGGGCGTCCCCGGCGGGGGGCGGCGCGGCGGCGACCGGGACGGCGCCGAACGTGACCGCCGGGCGGCCGAGCGCCCGCTGGTGGGCGTCGACCCAAGCAATCAACGCGCCCAGGCGGCCCGGCGGCGGCCCGTGCACCGCCGTGAACGCCTCCGCGTCAACGCCGGCCCGCCTCGACGCCAACCCCTCGTCCAACGCCTCCGCGACCATCCCCAACAATTCCTCCTGGCCGGCGGCCGCCAACAGGCGGACATCCCTGGACCCGTCGACCACGGCGGCGACCCACACCACGCCGCCGTCCGCGCCCAACCCCGCCACCCGCAGGTCCGCGATCTCGGACCACACCCCTGAGCCCCACGCCTCGGCGGCGTCCGACCACGCGGCCGGGCCGTCGCCCACCGGCGCGCCCGCCGGGCGCCCGCCGCTCCCGGCCAGGCCCCGGATCGTGTCGGCCACCGCCGCCTCGACCACTCCCCGGTTCCTAGACGCGAAACACTCCGGGTCCGCGTCCGGGCCGGCGAACACCGCCCCCACAGTCACAACCCCATCCCCGACGCCGTCATCGTCAGCCATGCCCATCCCCTTCTCCCCGCCTAGCCCGGGCCCCCAGGGCCGGGCGGGGCGGTGGTCGCGGCGCCGCTCGTCGGCGCCCGCCCCCCAGGTGCGCCCCGCCCCCACAAGGGGCGCCGGCGCCGGCGCCCTGGTGGTGTGGCATGTTCCCTCCAGCTCCCGGGAACCCTCAAATCGTGTCCGCGATCCGATCCAACCGGGCCTGGACCAACGGCGCGTAGGCCGGGTCCTTCTCGACGGCGACCACGCTCATCCCCTCCGCCACCGCCGCCTCGACCGTCGCCCCGGAACCGGCGAACGGCTCCAACACCACCCCGCCTCGGGGCGTCACCAACCCGACCAGCCAACGCATCAACCCGACCGGTTTCACCGTCGCGTGCGACACGCCGGACACGCGCGGCCGTTCCCGCTGGGAAGCCTTCGACGAGTAGTGGAACACCGGGAACCGCCCCGCCACGCCCGCCCCCGCGAGCGCGTCCAACCGGGCCGCCTGGGCCGCGTCCAACGCGACGTTAGCGGGCCAGCGGCCTCCCGCCGTCCTGGACCGGGCGATGTTCAACCCGCCAGTCCCATGCGCGAGGACGTTGGCGACCACCCCGCCGTCGCATGGCTTGCGGGCCACCAAGATCGGCTCGAACGCGGGCTTCAACCCCGTCCCCCAACCCTCCAACGCCCGCGCCTGATCCGTGACCGGCTCGCCCTTCGAGACCACCCTCCTGGTGGCGCCCAGGACCGTGTCCCGCTCCGAGACCACCACTTCCCGGTCCGCCCGTTCCACCCCCAGTGCCCGGTCGGCCGCGTTCGACAGATCCAACGACTTCGGGACCCCCGACGAGTACAACCAGGCGATCTGGTCGCGGACCTCGAACCCCGCCCCCTCCACACCCGCCACCAGCCGATGCCACGTCCTCGTCCCACCGAACGCCACCAAATGACAGCCCGGCCGCAGACACGACAACGCGCCCGCCGCCCACGCGGCGCACCACGCCTCGAACACCTCCCCATCCGACAGCCCCGACAAGTCCACGCCCGGCAGGGATGCCGCGAACCCGGCGCGCGCGTCCCAACCATGCCCCGCGAACTCGAGCCCGTAAGGCGGGTCGGTCACCACCGCGTCAGCCCAGGAGGCGCCCAACAACGGCAGCAACGCGACCGCGTCGCCCACGAACAACCTCACCCGCCCCGTGTCCAGCACCGGGAACGGCAACACGCCAAACGTCACCGCGACCACCGGCCAAGGAGGCAAGCATCAAGCACGCCCCCAAGGTGCGGAAACCTGCCCAAGGCACCGGGGGCCCGCTCAACTCACCGGGCCGCGACCGCCCGCATCGCTGTGGCCTCGCTGATCGCCACCGGCAGGAGGTGGCCCCAACACCCTGATCGACACCCCGGCGTTGGGCGGTAGGGACGCTGTGAATGCTTCAGGAACCCATAGTCGCCGTCGGCGGCGAATGGATGCCCACAAGGGGATGGGCGTCATCGATGCTCGCCGCCCGGCACATCCTCTTGAAGTGCTCGTCATCAACCGTGCGGAGGAACTCCATACATCTCCGGATCTGCCCATGGACGGTTCGAGCGTCGAGCGCATCGGCGCTCTCGCGCCCTTCACCGTGGGAGTACCTGTTGCAGAAGTCGTAGACGTCACGGAACGGCTCGCCCGCGCCGGTCTGCGCAAAGGACTCGAGTTGCGATCTGAAGTCCGGCAGGTGGGGGGCTTTGTAGCTCGCGAAAACCTCCAGAACACGGCGGGCCGCGTTCGGCAGAAGGAACAGACGCTCGTGGTCCCCGGAGTCGGCCACACCGGCCATGACCATCGAGAACAGGTATGTGTACTCGGACGTGTTTTTGAGCAGCAATCCGGGCAGCGCACCGATCCTCGATGTGCGCGCGCCGGAGGACGGCGCCGCGAACATCTCCAGGAACGCGGCCTTGGGGAACAACTCCTCGGCACTGTCGCCTTGGGCAACGGCTTTCCGTGACTTGCCCCACGCGGTCCGGTGGGAGTTGATGAACAGGCGTAGCAGGTCGAAGTCGTGTGTCAGGATCACGAATTGGCCGAAGGGCTCAAGGGCGTCAAGCAGCCACTGGTGGGTAGCGAACAACGATTCCCTGTCGAGCGAGCTGGACGGGTCGTCAACGACTACGATCCGCTCAGACGGCTTTGCCTGCGGCCCTTGCTGGTCCTGAAGGTTCCGCAGGAAGTACAAAAGCGACAGGGTCGTTCGCTCGCCCTGGCTCAGGTGAGTCGCGGGCCCATCGGGACGGCGACAGGCATAGGACTTCCCGTCCTCAGTGACGGCCACGCTGAGGTGGTCCTTCCCGTAGACACGCACCAGGTCGCTGGTCAGCTTGTCCGCCATCGCCTTCGTAGTGAACTGCTCCTGTCGGAGCCGATCAAGCTCAGATTCAGCGGCTCGGACGGCGTCGGCTACTTCCTTCGCCTTCTCCCGGGCGTCCTCGGCCTTCTTCTCCAGGCCCCTGAATTCCTCACAGTTCGACCCCACCACATGGCTGAGGATCGCTTTCTTCGCCTCATCAGCGAGAGCGTCGTGGTCCGCCGCTCTCCGGTTGTGCTCATTGAGGATTCCCTCAAGCTCATCCCATCCCACGACTCCGACCGAGGCCGACCAATCCGGCGCCGCAGGAGTCGCATTCGGATCTCGGGTCTTCTCCTCGAGGGCAAGCTCCACCGCTGACAGACCGGCGACACGAGCCTCGACGTCGCCCGTGACCCTGGCCAGGATCTCGGCGAATCTCCCCTGGAGGTCCACCGCGAGGGATGAGGCTCCCGGGAGAGTCGAATGCCAGTCTGCGAGGGCGCGCCGGTATCGTTGTACCTCTGCGAGCAGCGCGGTCGCGTCGTGCCGTATCCGCAGCCAACTCTCATCGAAGTGGGCGGCGAGCCGCTGCCGCCGCTCGGACGTGACAGCGCCATCGCAGAACAAGCAGCGTTCGCGATCCCCGTGCAGCGCCAGCCCGTCTTCCACCCAGCTTTGGGCGCCAGAATCGCTTTCCAGCTCCGCGATGGCCTGCCGCGACGGAGTCACGCCGAGAATCGCGGACAATCCGCCGAGCCGTTCCCCTATCTCCTCCGGCATCCGCGTAAGGCTTCCGACTGACTCCGGCACGCCACCCTCCAGCACGCCGACAGCCGCCTCACAAGCAGCATCATCCGGAAAACCACCTTCGCAGCCGCGAAGCAGGTCCCTGACCCTCGGCATGTTGTACCGGTTCTTGGTGAACCGCTCGTAGTCGAACCGTCGGAGGCGGTCGACTATCGCGGCCTGAACCCGCTCAACTGCCTGGTCGGCGCGGCGAGCCTCATCGTCCTGCTTCGTTGCAGCGGCCCTAGCCACTTCGCGTAATCGAACCAACTCCCCAGCCAGTTGCTCCGCCCGCCTCTTCGACTCGATCGCCGACTCGCCAAGAGTCACGATCGCCGCCGCGTTGTCTCCGTCAAGGAACTGAGCAAGGTTGGCCTCGACCCAAGTCCGCGTGAACACCGCGATCGGCGGCGGGGCGTCCTCACTGTCCCGTCCGATTCGGGTGATCCGTTTCTCGGCGCCCTCCCAAACCACCTCGGCAGCACACCTGCGTTGGCTGATGGACAGCAGCAGATCCGCCAGCGTGGACTTGCCGCTACCGTTATGGCCATACACAACCGTGCGTCGGCCCATCGGCACATCTTGCGGCCAGAACCCCACATCCAGCGACCGCCAAGAACTCGTTACATCAAGTCGGCGAAGCACTTCCCCATCCTAGGAGTCGAAGGCGAACGCAGCGGGGACATTTCCAACTGCGACTGATCTGAAGTGGACCAATTAAGTGACCAACAGCGAGCAAACCGTGCAACAGGAGACGTCCCAAGAGCGCCTATGAAACGGCAATACCGCAGATAAGGGGTCTACGGGGCCTACTCAAGGCGCCTGGGGGTCAAGGGGTCGCGGGTTCAAATCCCGCCGTCCCGACCGACAGCCCGACGTTTTCGCTGGCCAAGAGGTCTTCCTGTCGGCCATCGCGGCCGAGTTCTTCACCGCCTGGATGTGGCCCACGAAGCTGGCTGAACCTGCTGCTGCAACCCGAAACAGAGTTCGACCGAATACCATCACTTCGTGTTCTGGTATTTGCATGATTGAGGCCGTGGACTCCGTCGATGTGCTGCGTGAGATCGCGCTCGACCAGCACGGTTACGTGACTTGGCGCCAGGCGATGGAAGCGGGGGTGTCGCAGCCGGCCTTGTCGATGTTGGTCCGCCGCGGCCGGGTTGAGCGGGTCGCCCGGGGCCGATCAATTCTCTGATCTCGGCCTCGTCCCACCGGTCAGCGGAACTCGCGCGTCCCGTCCGGATACTCGAGGTAGGGCTTGCCGAGCGCGTCATCGAAACGGGCCACCGGCCTGCCCTCGTCCGGGGCACGCTCGGTCTGCGCCATGACGCCCCGGCGGATCGCCGCCTCGCGGGCGGCCAACTCCGGCCCGAGGATCTCTTCGCGCGTCAGCGCCAACCGGAACGGGATGGCCTGTTCCGCGGCCACCCGGCGCAAGAACACGTTCAACCCGTCGGACAGGTTCAAGCCGAGCGCGTGGAACACTCGCTCTGCGTCCTGCCTGACTTTCCGGTCAGCGCGGAAATTGATCCGCTCCATCTCGGCGGCTCCGGCCATGACACTCCCCTCTTGGCTGAGTCCATTGTATGTCCATCATACTCAGAGGGACTAGAACCCGTCCCCGCCGCAGGCTGCGGCGCGCCCCAGACAACCCAAGTCCCACACGCCCACCAACGAACCCGACCCGCGCCAGCGCGCCAGGGCGCCGCGCCCTCTGATAGCATTGCCATCAGGAGGTGACGCCCGTGAGCGCCATAACCGTTCGCAAACTAGACCCGCAGACCCACGGCCGCCTGCGCCTGCTGGCGGCGCAACACGGCCGCTCAGTCGAGGCGGAAGTGCGGTCCATTCTGGATTCCGCCACCCGTGGTCCCGAACAGAACCTCCTCCTGGCGCTCCACGCCGCGGCAACGGAAGTCGGCGGCGCGGAGATCCCGGCGCCGGAGCGGACAGACGCGCCGCGGGCCGTGGAACTGCCATGATCATCGCTGACACCAACGTCGTGTCGGAGATGATGCGGGAGGCGCCGGCGCCGAACGTGCTGGCCTGGGCGCAGGGGCTGGGCCCCGCCGAACTGACGGTATGCGTCGTCACCGTCGAGGAGATCGAGCGCGGCCTCGGCCGACTGCCGGAGGGCCGGCGCCGCGACGGGCTGACGTCGCGGTGGCGCGCTATCGTCGACCAGGTCGGCCAGCGGATAGCGAGCTACGACCTGTCGGCCGCCCGCGCGACCGCCGAACTGTTGGCCAGATGCGAGTCGATCGGCCGGACGCTGTCGCTGGCGGACGCTCAGATCGCCGGGATCTGCCTGGCCGGCGGCCACCGACTGGCGACGCGCAACGTGCGCGACTTCCAGCCGATCGCCGGCCTCAGCCTGACCGACCCGTTCGCCTGAGCCGTTGCGCGGCGCGGGCCGCGGCGGCGCGGCTAGCGTCGCTCGCATCGTTCGCGGAGGTCGAACCCAGCAGAGTACGATGCCGTGCTCTGCGCAGGCGAACACGCCGCGGTGCGGGTCGTCCCCGGCAGCCAGCCGGAAGCCGACGGCCGGTTGGTCACGGACCAGAACCCGCAGGGCGCCGCCACGGCTGGGGAGTTGCGACCGATGCCAGTGGGCTGTACCAGATGTCGCGGTCACCCCTGCCGCGACGCACAAAGAAGCAGCCATGCCGCGGTCCTCGCGCCAAGACGTGACGATGACCGTCCAAGACGGGTTCACGGCGTTCGAGGGCAGAGGTCCCCAGATCCGGAGCAGTGCCGGCCCTGCCGGCGCGGGGCCGCCTTTTCGGTCTGCTCTTGCACTGGTACTCCGGGCCGCTATCGGAACGGATTGACGCCGCCCGTCCGAGCCGATCAGCGCCGCCTGGCCGCCGGGGGAGGGCGAAGCGGGCTCGACCTGCGCCCCTCGACTGTCCGGCGCGCGAGGGCGGCAGCGCAGGGCGCGTCGACGGCGAGGCGGTCTAGGACGTCATCGGGCTTCGCGTCGTCGCCCCACGCACGGGCGATCGCGGCGACGATCCCACTGAGGGTGTCCGGGTGGTCCTGGTGCAGTTCGGTGAGGAAGTCGTCTGGATGCTGCGCCTCCACACCCCAGGCGGTTAGCCGGTCGGCGGGGAAATCGCGGAGGTTGCGGGTGACGATTACCTGGGCTCCTGCGTGGAGCGCGGCGGCCAGAACGTGCCGGTCGCCGGGGTCGGGAAGGTCGAGTTGGTCAATCAAGTGCTCGTAGCCGGCCACAGTCACATCGCGGATCGCGCCGTTCATCAGACGGCGGGTGCGATCCAGGCGTGCGGTGTCGAGGTCGGGGCGGTTGGCGCGCAGGCTACCGAACACCTCTTCGAGGATCCGTTCCGTCCACTTTGCCCGCACCAACTGGGCGATCCCGACGCGGATCAGCACGTCGCGCAGCGTCGAGGGGTAGAGCACGTTGGCGTCGTAGACGACGACCGGCATCAGGCGAATCCGAGTTCGCGGGTCTCGGCCGCCAGCTCGTCGGCTGCTGCCTGGCGGCGCGCGTCGTCATCGCGCATGTAGCGGATCAGAGACGCAGCCTTCACCCGGCGGTGGGTGCCGACCAGACGATACTCGATCTGCCCAGCGTCCAGCAGGCCGATCAGGAACGGGCGCGACACACGCAGCGCATCCGCCGCCTGCTGGGTCGTCAACTCCGCCTGCGAGGGGAGGACGGTCACGCCCTCGCCATGCGCGAAGCTGGCGAGCACCCGCGCCAGCGCGGCCAGCGCGGACCGGGGGACCTCCACCTCGCCGGCCTGACCACCAAGCCGCAGCCGGACTGGGCCCTCTGCGCCGAGCACGGCGTCGAGCTCCCGCAGGGCGGACACCGCCAGTTCGGTGTCCGCCGGACCGGGAACCAGCGTCGCGATGTCCCTCATCGGCCATCCTCCTAAGCGCAATAATCGAATCTGTCGAAACAAGTGTAGCGCGAACGTGGCGAGGCCGCTGAGATCTGTGTCGCGCCTGCGGCCGGGACGATCTAGCTCCATCGGCCTGTTGGCGCGTGTCGTCAGGTGTTCCGGTCCTGGCCTGCGGGTTCGACCCGACTCGGATGATTTCCGGCCCCAGCGGCGCCCCATTTTCGGACGGCCTGGTCAGCGGTTCTTTTCCGAGCGGGCGCACAAGACCGTGCCGACCACCAGACACAGCGCCGTCAGGCCGCCGATGGCGAGCAAGCTGACGGCAGGGTTGAACAGGACCACGGCGTCGTACTCGGGCGAGCCGGCGTAGGCGACGGACCGGCCCAGGTCGACGCAGTAGGTCATCGGCAGGATGCGGCTGAGCACGTAGAGAACGCCGGTCGAGTGGCCGATCGGGATGATGACCCCGGACAGGAACATCTGCGGCACGGTGATGAGCATGACCGCGGCGTTGGCCGCCTTGTCGCTCTTGATCACACCGATCACGATCATCGCCAGAGCCCCGCCGGACAAGCACATCAGGGGGGCCAGCGCCAGCAGCCCCCACCCGCCGTCATCGCCCCACGCCGCTTGTGGCCACGCCGGGGCTGGCGGCGAGCCGGCCGGGTGGCAGACTTGAGCGCGTGAAAACCTATGGTGTGGTGCTGGCCGGCGGAGTGGGGGCGCGGCTGGGGCTGTCAGTTCCCAAACAGATGGTCAAGGTGGCCGGGAAGACGATCCTCGAGCACACCGTCGCCGCCTTCGACTCCCATCCCCTCATCGACGAAGTGATGGTGATGATCACGCCCGGCTGGACCGAGCGGGTCGCCACCCTGCTGGGCAGCCGTTTCACCAAGCTCAGCCTGATTCTGGAGGGGGGCGTCACCCGCAACGAGACCACCCGCCGGGTCCTCGAGGCGATTGACGCCGAGGAGGCCAAGGTGTTGTTGCACGATGCCGTCCGCCCACTTGTCGACGAGCGCATCATCTCGCAGTGCGTCGGGGCTTTGGACCGACATGAGGCGGTCGATGTGGCCATTCCGTCCTCCGACACGGTGGTGATGGTCGATGACGACGAGGTCATCACCCGGATTCCCGACCGCTCCCGGCTGAGAAGGGGTCAGACGCCGCAAGCTTTCAAGCTTTCGACGCTGCGAGCCGCCTATGCGAAAGCGATCGAGGATCCCTATTTCCACGCCACCGACGATTGCGGGGTGGTGGTGCGATACCTGCCGGAAGTCGACGTCAAGTGTGTGCTCGGTTCGGAGAACAACATCAAGGTGACCCATCCGGTCGATCTGACCATTGCGGACAAGCTGTTCCAACTGGCGACGCAGGCGGCGCCGCACAAGTCGCCGCAGCAATTGACGCAGGCGCTGACCGGACAGGTGCTGGTGGTGTTGGGCGGCTCTTATGGGATCGGGGCGGAGATCGCCCGGATCGCCCGGGCGGCTGGCGCCACCGTGGTGGCCCACGGGCGCTCCACCACCGGCCTGCATGTCCAAGACCTCGAGGCGTTGGAAGCGGCCTTGGCCGAGGTCCGGGCCGAACACGGCCGGATCGACGCCGTGGTCCTGACGGCTGGCGTGTTGAGGGTCGGTCCGCTGGCCACCGCCTCGCCGGAGGAGATCGATCAGTCGATCGCGATTAATTACACGGCGGCGGTCAACGTGGCACGGGCGTCATATCCGCATCTGGCCGAATCCCATGGCCACTTGCTGCTGTTCACATCTTCTTCCTACACCCGCGGACGGGAGAATTACGCCCTCTATTCGTCCGCCAAGGCGGCGGTGGTGAATCTGACCCAGGCTCTGTCGGAAGAATGGTCGGCAGACGGCATCAAGGTCAATGTGGTCAACCCCGAGCGCACCGACACGCCCATGCGCGCGAACGCCTTCGGCGAGGAGCCGGCCGGCTCGTTGCTCTCGGCTGAGCAAGTCGCCGAGGCCTCCCTCGACACCATCACATCCGACCTGACCGGCATAGTGGTCGACGTCCGTCGCGATCCCGTCGGGGACAAGACTGGTTGAAATCGATCGCGCGCTTTCCACGGGCCGCCAACCACCGGGTCGGTTAGCGCTGGTCCGTGTTCGAGGCCTGACCGAATGGCCCGCCAAGCCCAAACCAACGGCCGGCGGACCGGCCAAGTCCCCACTAATCAGGTTGGCGCCAGTCGCAACCTGAGCGGACGCGGTGCGTTAGCATTGGGCATGATCGACGCTGATTCACTGGTGGAGGCCGGCCAACGCCATTTCGGACGCTTCGCGGCCACGCCGAGAGCCAATCCTCTGGACGCCTATCCGCGCGGGCGGCGCGCCTGGGCCGGATTCCGCACCAAGGAGTGGGCGGGATTCACTTTGACCCATCCCGAATTGTTCGGCTCAATGATCCTGCAGGACGCGAAATACCTGGCCAGCTCGGAAATCTATGTGTATGACCGGGCCAGCGGCGATTTGGTCCAACATGCCGCCAACGCCTTGGGCGGCTCGCTCCGGATACCCGCCAGGCTGGCTGAATCGGCCTTGGCCTTCCACAGCGCCGGCTATCGGATCGCCTACAACTTCGAGCCCGGACGGGTCCGCGTCATGGTGCGAATCCACGCCGACGGCGAGACCCCCGGCATCAACGCGAATCTGACTTTGGATCCGGCCGGCGCCTCGCCGCCGCTGGTTGTCTCCGCCCGCTTGCCGGGCGGCCGCGACGCCTCCCTTTACACCAACAAGATCATCTACCCCGCCGGCGGCGCCATCGAAGTGGGGGGCCGGCGCTACGAATTCGATCCCGCCCGCGATTTCGCCATCCTCGACGAACACAAGTCCCGCTTGCCCTACCGCACCGAATGGACCTGGGGAACCTTCGCCATGCCGCTGGCGACCGGCGGTTATCTGGGCGCGAACCTCGCCACCCGCCCGCAGTATCCCGAGGAGGAGGAAGAATCCTGCATTTGGACTCCCCAGGCCGCCGAGCCGCTGCGCGACATCAGCTTCGAGCCGTTGGACCGGGGCGAACTCGCGCCCTGGTCCGTCAAATCCGCCGACGGCCGCGTCGACCTGGTCTTCACGCCTGAAGGGGCCAAAGGCGTGGACCACCAGCTAGGCCTGGCCGAGATCGTCTACCAGCAGCGCTTCGGCGTCTACGCCGGCGTGATCAAGGCCGACGGCGCCGACCACCGTTTCGAGAACCTCCACGGCGTTCTAGAGCATATGCGCGCCCGCCTCTGACCTGACAGCGCACCGCCCGCGACTGGCAAACCAGACCGACTCCGCCCTAAGCCGGCCGGCGCCCGGGGTCAGGGCCAGGTCCGCCGGCCAATCGGCCGTTCCCGCGCCGCCCGGCTGGCCGCGGTCACAGGCCAGTCAGGTTCGCGACCATCGGGTCCGGCATGCCGAAGCGGTGCGCCGAGACGGCCACGGCCTGTTCGGCCACAAATGGCAGGATTTCCAAGCGCCCCGCCTCGGTCGCCGGGTTGGCGTACACCGCCACGTCGGGACGCCCTGCGCCGACTGCGCCATTATGGACGATGCCGTCTGGCGAGGACCCAGCCCCACCCCCGATCAGGCGGACTCGCGTTCCCGGCCCCGCCGCGATGCGGTCGGCGAAGGCCTGATCGTCCTCGACCAAGACGGGCAGGCCCCGACCAGCCAGCGCCTCGGCCAGCCACCCCGGCAACCCCAGGGCCGCTGAGACCACCACGTCGGCATCGGCGGTCAGAGCAGCGACCAGGACTTTCACAAGATCGGCGACGCTGCCGCCGGTGTCCAGCCGGACCTCGACCGGCCGCAAGAGGGGCCGGTAGCGCAAGACATTGTGCTCGGCGAGCAACTGGCTGACGTCACGCGGGGCGAAGCGCGTGGCCCAGGCCCGCGCGGCGGAGGCGGCAGCGCGCGCCACGCTAGCCGATTCAGCCTGGTCCAAACCCTGTTCGGCCGCCTGGACCAGCGTTTCGACTGCGCCCGCCAAACGCACCGCGTCCGGGCCCGCCAACGATGGCGTGAGCGCCTCCTGCGCGGCGCCGCCGCGAGTCGCCGGCCGATCGCCAACAGAGTTGGCCGCTGGCTCGGCTGGGACAGGCGGTCCCGCCGGCGCCAGGGTCTCGGCCCCGTCCGCCGCTCCGCTCGCGACCGGCGACTCCGCTTGGCCGGGAGCTGCCACCTGTTCCGGCGGCGCCGGGCGCCAGTCGACCAAACCGATCAGATAGTTCGGGCCGCCAGCTTTGGCGCCGGCGCCGACAGCCGAGCGTTTCCAGCCGCCGAACGGCTGGCGCTGGACGATCGCCCCGGTGATGGTCCGGTTGACATAGACATTGCCCGCTTCGACGTGCTCCAGCCAGTATTCGATCTCCTCGCGGTCAAGCGAATGCAGGCCGCTGGTCAGGCCGTAATCGACCTGGCCCACCATCTCCACGGCCTGCTCCAAGGTGGCGGCCCGCATCACTCCCAACACCGGGCCGAAGTATTCGGTCAGATGGAACTCGCTGCCGGGCTGGACTCCAGCCCTGATGCCCGGCGACCACAACCGACCCGAATCGTCCAGTTGGCGGGGCTTGAGCACCCAATGCTGGCCCGGCTCGAGCCGGGTCAGCGCTCTGGCGAGCTTCGCGCCCGGCGGCTCGATCAGCGGTCCCATGGTGGTGGCGGGGTCCCATGGCCAGCCGACTCTGAGCGAACGGGTGGCGTCGATCAGTTGGTCCCGGAAGCGGCGCGACCGCGCCGCCGAGCCGACCAGGATCACCAGCGAGGCGGCCGAACACTTCTGCCCGGCATGGGCGAAGGCCGAGGCCACCACGTCCTTGGCGGCCAAGTTCATGTCCGCCGATGGCGTCACAATGATCGCGTTCTTGCCGGACGTCTCCGCCAGCAATCTCAGGCCGGGGCGGATCGAGTGGAACAGTTCAGCGGTCTCATAGGCCCCGGTCAGGATCACCTGGTCGACCATCGGATGGCTGATCAAATGCTTGCCCAGGTCCCTGGCGCCAACATTGGCCAAGCGCAAGACCTCTCTGGGCACGCCCGCGTCCCACAGGGCCTCGGCCACCACCGCCCCGGTCCTGAAGGTCAGACGAGCAGGTTTGAAGACCACGGCGCTGCCGGTGGCCAGAGCCGCCAGCACGCCGCCGGCCGGAATCGAGGTGGGGAAATTCCACGGCGGCGCCACCACGGTGACCCGGCGCGGAACCGGCCTGGCGCCGGCGACGCGGTCGAGTTCCAGGGCCGCCTCAGCGTAGTAGTGGGCGAAGTCGACCGCTTCGGAGACCTCGGGGTCGCCCTGATCCAAGGTCTTGCCCGCCTCAGCCGCCATGATCTCCAACAACTGCGAACGCCGAGCCTCCAAAGCCTCCCCCGCTCTGTGCAGGATCCGCGACCGCTCCGCGGCGCCCAGATGCGCCCACTCGGCTCCGGCCGCCGCCGCCCCGTCGATCAGACGGTTGATCTCGCCAGCCGTGGCCACCTTGGCCGCCGCGGCCGTCGACAATCCCAACTCGGTCGAACGCGCTCGCGCCAGGATGGATGCGGCCACCTCCTGGTTCGCGGCCACCGACGGGTCGGAATCCGGGGTCTCGGCGAACCGTCCAGGACCGGGCTTGGGCGCGGCGGCGAAACGGTCGGCGCCGCGGTACGGGACGGGCTGAACGGCATCGAGCACCGCGATGGAACGAAGGAAACGCTGGCACTCGCGGTCGAACATGGCCGGGTTGTCCGCCAAATCGAACACAGCGGACATGAAGTTGGCCTCGTCGGCGCCCTCCTCCAAGCGCCTGACCAGGTAGGCGATCGCCACATCGAACTGCGACGGTTCGACCACCGGGGTGTACAGACGGACCCGGCCGACTTCGCGTTTGACCGCGTCCACCTGGCCCTGGGCCATGCCCAGCAGCATCTCGAATTCCAGAGCCGGGCGGACCTGGCGGCGGCCGGCCAGCAGCCAGGCGTAGGCGATGTCGAAGAGGTTGTGGCCAGCCACCCCCAGACGCACGGCCTGCGACCGGGCCGGATCGAGCGCGTACTCCAAGACGCGCAGGTAATTGGCGTCCGTTTCCAGCTTCGACCGGCAGGTCGCCAGCGGCCAGCCGCGCAGCGAGGCCTGGACCCGCTCCATCGGCAGATTCGCGCCCTTGACCAGGCGCACCTTGATGCTCGCCCCGCCCCGCGCCCTCCGGGCGCGGGCCCAGTCTTGGAGATCGACCATGGCGCCGAGCGCGTCCGGCAGATAGGCCTGCAAGACGATTCCCGCCTCCAGGGACAAGAACTCGGGCTGGTCCAGGATCGTCTTGAACACCGCCACCGTCATGTCGAGGTCGTGGTATTCCTCCATGTCGAGGTTTACGAACTTGCCCTCGGCCAGGGCGACTTCGAAAAGCGGCCGCAGCTTCGCGGCCACATCCGCCACCGTTTCTCCGAAAGCCCAGGTCGCGTGCGGGGCCACCGCCGAGGACACCTTGATCGAAACGTAGTCCACATCCGGGCGGCTGAGCAGGCGGATCGTCCCGTCCAAGCGGGCGGCGGCCTCCTTGTCCCCCAACACCGCCTCACCCAACAAGTTGATGTTGGCCTTGATCGCCCCGTCGCCTTTGAACTTGGCCAGCACCGGGCCGAGGCGCCGGCTGGTGGCGTCGATCACCAGGTGGTCCACCATCTCGCGGAGCACCCGCCGGGCGATGGGCACCACCAAGGTCGGGAGCGCCGGCGCCACCGCGGCGCCCAACTTGACCGCCGCCCGCAGGGGCGCCGGCACGAACGCCGGCGTCTGGGGAGCGATCTGCGCCAGGACGGCGCCGGCCACGGCCGAATCCTCGGGGCGGATCACCCCATCGATGAAACGGGTCGCGAAGCCCAGACCGGCCGGGTCCTTCAGCAGCTCGGCCAGCAGCGCGGCCGAGCTGTCGCCCGGACTGCTTCCGGCCTGGCGGAGCCAGGACCGGGTCAGCTCGATCGTCTCTTCGATCAGGGATTGGTCAATTGCGTCCGGGCCGACAGGCACCTCGGCCGCACTGGCCAGTCGGGCCGCGGCGGCGGCGGTGAGGGGTTCCAGGGAAGTCGGGGCAGCAGGGGTCACCTCCCAATTGTGCCCGATCAACCGGTCCCAGGAGCAGGGGTTCGGCTATGATTTCAGCGCCGCTATTGCGGCGTCACCCGGCCGCCCACCGAATCAGGGGAACCCGCATCTCGACGGCTGTCAACGACCCATGCTGGCCCACCATTTTGCCCGCCGCGCCGGGGAGCCGGCTGTCCCGCACGGTCGCACGCCCGGCCAACGCGACGATCACGTCGCCCAGGTATGGCTCCACCCTGGGATCGACTCGCCCGAACAACCCCGCGGCCACCGCCTCCGCCTTGGTCAAGACCCAGGCTTGGTCCCCTAGGCGGCGTCGCCAGCGTTCGGCCACCCGGGCGGCATCGGCGGCGTTGGCGGCGTTGGCGGCGTTGGCGCTGGTCCCGGCGTTAGCGCCGTTGACGGCGCCGGTGTAGAGGTGGACCGCCCTGGGCTCGCCGGCCACCAGCCTGACGCCGCTAGCCAGTTCCGGGTCGGCGGCCACATCCCAAACCGGCGCACCGGCCACGTCCACCATGCCGTGATCGGCCGTCAGCCACAGTTCCCACCCGCGCGGAAGCCTGGCCTGGATTTGGCGGACGGCCTGATCCAACTCCTCCAGCGCCGTCCCCCAAGCGGTCGACTCCCATCCAGAGGCGTGGCCCGTCTTGTCCAACTGCCCCCAGTAGACGTAGATCAGGCCGTCACCCCTGCGCGCGGCCGCTAGTGCCGTCTCGACGATCGCCGCCGGACTGTTCCTGGCCGGATAGAAGCGAGCGCCCCGCAGCGACGACCGCGTCATGGCCGAATCGGCGAAGCGCCTCTCGCCGACAAAGCTCGCCGGCCGCCCGATCGCGTCCAAACGCTCGAAGACGGTGGCATGCGGCTGCCAAACCTCCGGCGCGGTCGGCGTGTCCCATTTGATCAGATTGGCCCGCCGTCCCGTCGCCGGATCACGCAGACAATATCCGGCCAGACCCGTTCGGCCGGGTTCCAGCCCCGTGCCCAGGCTGGCCAACGACGCGACCGTGGTCGAGGGGAAACCGGTGACCAGTTCCTGGCGGGGTCCGGCGGCCAAGAACGGGGCGTGCCCGGCACGGGCCGCCAGGTTCGCTTCGCCCAGACCGTCTGCCAACACCAGCACGATGCCGCGCGGGGGCTCGGCCGCCCGCGTTTCGGCGATCGCTGAAGTCCGGTTCGCGGCCGCCGAGTCGACCGCTTCGGAGTCCTCGCCCCCGGCGTCGATCCGGGTCGGGCCGACGCGGGCGGCGCTTGCCGCGGCCTGCGAACCGATCACATCGCGTTCCTCGCCGCCGACCTGCGGGAGCTGAATGCCCAGACGCTCAACTGTGGCGGGCAGAACCGAGGCCAGGCTGGGACCGCGGTAGCACGGCATCGTGACCCAATCGGGAATCTCCACCTGACTGGACGCTGGGCCGGCCGCCCGGTTCGGCCACCCGTCTGCGGCGTTGTCCGCGCTAGCCAACAGCGCTCCAATCCCTTCAGGCGACCCGGGCGGTGGCGGCGTAGAGCTGGCGCGCGAACTCGATCAACTTGGCGGCCAGATCCTGGCCGTTGACGTCCGCGGCCACCTGCAAACCCATGTCCTCACCAGTCACAGAGCCGGAATAGCCGTGGTCGGCCAAGCATTCGGGGTCGCCGCAACCGGCCGGCTCAAGCTCCAACAGTTGGCTCGATCCCCATTTCACCGCCAAGCGCACCACTTCGGGCGTGTCCCCGGGCAAGTGCTCTGAAGGCTCGCCGGTGATGTGGGTGAGCGTGACCGTTTCGATCTTTCGCAGAGGCACCGCCTCGGTCGAGGCCGCCACGGCCGCCGGCGTCAACTCATCTGCGGCGTGGTCATCGGCATGGGCTGAGATCAACCTGCTAGGAGTCAGCAGCACCACCGTCAAATGTTGGCCAATGGTCCCGACGCCGAAGGCGACGTCAGGGTGAACGTAGAACGCCTGCGGCTTCTCACCCGCCAAAGCGATCTCGAGAGCGTCCGCCACGATTCGGGGGAAATAGCCGACCCGTTCCAGTTCGGCCACCAAAGCCGGGTGTTGAAGCATGATTCAATCCTCGCAGATAGGCGGCGCGGCAAGGATTTGCCCTGTGGAGGGCGGCCGAAGCGGCTATGGTGAAGGGCCGGAAGACCCGGCGGAAGCGACAGGCTCGGTGGCCTGGCGGATCTGACCGGCTACAGACTCCCTGGCGTCGAACGGCAGGGAACGGCTCGGAAAGGACGTCTATGGCGGGGCGGGCGGCAGCGGCTTTGACAGGGCCGGCCGAGGAACGGATCACCGATATCGACGTGACGGCGGAGATGTCGCAATCCTTCCTCGAGTACGCCTATTCGGTGATCTACGCGCGCGCGCTGCCAGACGCACGCGACGGGCTGAAACCCGTCCAGCGGCGGATTCTCTACCAAATGTCGCAGATGCGCCTCACACCGGAGCGCCCGCACGTCAAATCCGCCCGCGTGGTCGGCGACGTCATGGGACGGCTCCATCCCCATGGCGACTCAGCCATTTATGACGCCCTGGTCAGGCTGGCCCAACCCTTCTCGCTGCGTCTGCCCCTGGTGGACGGCCACGGCAACTTCGGATCACTGGACGACGGCCCCGCCGCGCCCCGCTACACCGAGGCCCGAATGGCGCCCGCCGCCGTCGCCATGACCGCCGGCCTGGACGAGGACATGGTCGACTTCGTCCCCAACTACGATTCATCCGCCACCCAACCGGCGGTGCTGCCGGCGGCCATCCCAAATCTGCTGGTCAACGGCGCCAGTGGGATAGCCGTCGGAATGGCGACCAACATGCCGCCGCACAATCTGGTCGAAATCTGCGCCGCCGCCCGCCACTTGCTCGCCAATCCGCAGGCCACGCCAGAAGAGCTGATGCGGCTGGTGCCGGGGCCGGACCTGCCCGGCGGCGGCCGGATAGTCGGCCTGGACGGGATCCGCGAGGCCTACCGGACCGGACGCGGCACGTTCCGCACCCGGGCCGTCGCCCGGGTGGACAAGGTGACCGCGCGGCGCATGGGCATAGTGGTGACTGAACTGCCCTACCTGGTGGGACCGGAGAAGGTCATCGACAAGATCAAGGATCAGGTCCAGTCGCGACGCCTGCAAGGCGTCTCCGCGGTCACCGACTTGACCGACCGCAAGCGCGGTCTACGCCTGTTGATCGAGGTCAAGTCCGGCTTCAACCCGGAGGCGGTGCTGGCGGAGCTATACCGCCTGACCCCCATGGAGGAGTCGTTCGCGATCAACAATTTGGCGCTGGTCGACGGCCAGCCGCGCACCTTGGGGCTGAGAGACCTGCTCCAGGTCTTTATCGACCACCGCCTGAACGTGGTCCGCCGCCGGGCCAGCCATCGCCTGGCCCGGCGCAGGGAACGGCTCCACCTGGTCGAGGGACTCATGATCGCAGTCCTGAACATTGACGAGGTCATCGAGGTCATCCGGACTTCGGATGACGCCGGCGCGGCCAAACAGCGCTTAGTCGCCGTTTTCGACCTCTCCGAGCCCCAGGCCGAATACATCCTCGAACTCCGTTTGCGGCGGCTGACCAAGTTCTCCCGCCTCGAACTGGAGCACGAGGCCCTCGAGTTGGCCCAAGAGATCGCCGCCTTGGAGGCCATACTGGCCTCCGACCAGGCCCTGCGCGCAGTGGTCAGCGACGAGTTGGTCGAAGTCGCGGCCGAGTTCGGCTCGGCTCGGCGAACGGTTCTGCTGGAGTGGGAAGGGACGGCGCCCGGCGCCGGATCGGGTCACGCCGGCGGTCACGGGCCTGGCCCTGGCTCGGATTCGGGGTCGGGTTCCGGGGTTGGGTCCGGATCCGGTGCTGGGTCCGGTGCTGGGTCTGGTGCCGGAACCGGGTCAGCTTGGGGCGCTGGCGGCGAGGCGCGCGGCGCTCGATCCGTGGCCGCCCGCTCGGGCGCCGCCGCGCCCCTGGAAGTGCCCGACGTGCCCTGCTGGGCGGTCCTGTCCGCCACCGGCCTGCTGGCCCGCACCACCGGCGACGATCCGGTGGCCCGCGGCGGCGAACGCTCCGCGCACGATGCCGTCCGGTCGGTCGTCGCCGCCACCTCGCGCGGACACATCGCCGTGGTCACCAGCGCCGGGCGGGCTTTGAAGATCTCCTGCCTAGACTTGCCGGTGCTCCCGCCTGTGGCTGGAGCGCCGTCTTTGGCGGGCGGCGCCCGCGTGGACGAATTGTTCGACTTGGGGCGGGGCGAAGATGTCGTCGGGCTGGCGCCGCTGGAGGCCGGGTCGCCGCCTCTGGCTCTTGGGACGGCCGGCGGCATCGTGAAACGGCTGAGTCCTGACGATGTGCCGGGCGCCAAAGACGAATGGCAGGTGATCGGGCTGAGGGAGGGCGACCGGGTGATCGGCTGCGGCCCGGCCCCGGATTCGGCCTGGCTGACCTTCATCGCCTCAGACGCCCAGTTGCTGCGCTTCGAGGGGGGCGCCGTGCGGCCGCAGGGCCGGGCCGCTGGCGGAATGGCCGGAATCAAACTGTTGAGCGGGGCCACGGCGGTGTTCTTCGGGGTGATCGACCCGCTGGCCGGCGCGGAAGTGGTGTCCGTGGCCGGGTCGAGTCGCGGGCTGCCCGGGTTGGAGGCGGGCGCCGCCAAGGTCACTCCGGTGGCCGCCTACCCGCCCAAGGGCCGCGCCACCGGCGGCGTCCGCTGCCAGCGATTCCTCAAGGGCCAGGATCTGCTGATCCACGCCTGGGCCGGCCCGGGCCCGGCTCGCGCCGTCTCATCCACCGGCAAACCCCTCCCCCTGCCCGCCGCTGACCCCCGCCGCGACGCCTCCGGCACCCCCCTGCGAGCCCCCCTAGCCGCCCTCGGCTAGGTGGGTTAGCGGGTGGGGGTTAGGCCGCCAAGCCGTCGGCCAGCCACTGTGCGCGCACCCGCAATGCGAACCTGGTCCGGCGCTCAGCGCCCACATCTGCTCCTTAGTCTCAGGCGGCGCCGGGCGAAGCCCGGCCCGATGCGGCTTGTCTACAGGTCCAGACCGTAGACAATCGTGCGACCGGCAGGGGTGAACCCGAAGTCCTCCAGCATGGCCAGGCCGGAGCGCGACATGGCGGGGTCCACTGTGGCGGCGGCGAAGCGCCGCCCCTCATCGGCGAATTGCAGCAGCGCCCGGCCCAACAGGGCCCGGCCGATTCCCCGCTGGCGATATCCGGGCGCGACCGCGAAGCGGTGGATGGTGGCTTGGGAACGCGGGGCCATCTTCGAGGCCGGCCGTTCGATCAGGGCGAGCACGTAACCGGCAACACGTTCCTCGGCCGGGTCGAAGGCGACGCAACTGAGTTCCGGCCGGTACTCCTGCCAGCGACGCTCCCAGAGCTGGGAGTAGATCGGGCCTGGCGCCCAGGCTTCCTTGGTGGCGTTGTTGTGGGCTTGGCGGACCAGTTCCGGGTCCATCTTCTCAAGCGGCCGCGAACGCAGTCCGGCCGGCAGTTCAGAGCAGGGAATGGGGGCTTCGAGGTCACGCCGCATCCGGTAAACCGATCGCAAGGGCGAGAACCCGGCCGCCATCAGCAGCCGGCGCCGATTCGCCGCCGATTCGGACACGTAAGCCACCATGCGGGCCGGGCCATCGCCCGGCAGACCAGCCAAAATCTGGCGACCACGCCCTTCTTGCCAGGCCATCAGCGAGCCGCCGATCCCGCGCCCCGACCAGGCCGGATCGACCACCCCGTGGGCCACCACCACGTTCGTGTCCGGCCACAAGTGCAGGAAACCGGCTGATCGGAGAACACCGGCCCGGTCGAATCCCCCCAGAGTCGCGAAATCTCCGCCCACCGGAGTGCGCTGCAGCGCCACCAAGGTGGGCAGGCGTTGGTCGACCGCCGCCTCGAGAGCGTCTTCCTGTGAGTTCATCAACGGCACCAATTGGGCCTCGTCCGATGGCCGCAACGGGCGCCAGAGCAGTTGGTGGCGCGGGGAAGGCGTCGACACCTCGATCGGCGCGCGCACCCGCTCGGAGATCGGGATGCCTGAGGGATGGTGGGGTGGGATTTCCACGTCCCAACCCTAGCGATGGTCAAACCGGCTGGCCAATTGGGCCTTCGGGTTTACGCTCTGAGCACGAAGTCCTGTGTCGCTGAAGGCTCTGGAGATCAGACGCCGCCCCGGTCAGGCGTCGATCAAATCACGGTCCAGCGCCGCCGCGCCCTCGATCAGGAAGTCTCGCCTGGGCCCCACCTCGGTGCCCATCAGCAACTCGAACATCCTCTCCGCCGCGGCGGCGTCGGCCATGGTGACCCGGCGCAGTGTCCGGCCGTGCGGATCCATGGTGGTGCCCGCTAGCTGGTCGGCGTCCATCTCTCCCAGACCCTTGTAGCGCTGGACCGGCTGCGCGTACTTGCGGCCCTGCCGGTCGAGTCGCGCCAGCAGTGTCTTCAGCTCCCGCTCCGAGTAGGTGTAGATCGCCTCGGGACCGCCCCGGCCGCCGCCAGCATCACCGCTTGACGACCCTGCGGCCCCGCGGCCCGGCCCGCCGCCGGCGCCGCGACCGCCTGAGACCAGCACCCGGTGGAGCGGCGGCACCGCCGCGTACACCCGCCCGGCCTCCACCAGCGGGCGCATGTAGCGGAAGAACAACGTCAGCAGCAGCGTGCGGATGTGGGCGCCGTCCACGTCCGCGTCGGTCATCAAGATGACTTTGCCGTAGCGGGACTGCTCCAGGTCGAATGTTCGCCCCGAACCCGCGCCGATCACCTGGATGATGGCCGCGCATTCGGCGTTCTTGAGCATGTCCGTGATCGAGGCCTTCTGCGTGTTCAGAATCTTGCCTCGGATCGGCAGCAAAGCCTGAAAGTCAGATTGGCGAGCCAGTTTGGCAGTGCCCAGGGCGGAGTCGCCCTCGACAATGAACAACTCCGAGCGCTCCACGTCCGAACTGCGGCAGTCCGCCAGTTTGGCCGGCAGCGACGAGGTCTCAAGCGCGTTCTTGCGCCGCGAGATCTCCTTGTGCGTCCGCGCGGCCACCCGCGCGCGCATCTCCGCGACGATCTTCTCCAACACCAGAAAGGATTCCGCCTTGTGGTCCCGCTTGGTCGAGGTCAGGCGTTTCGACAGCCCTTCCGCCACGATCTTGGCGACGATGCCGCGCACCGGGCCGGTGCCCAAGACCTCCTTGGTCTGCCCCTCGAATTGGGGCTCGGCCAGACGGACCGCGAGCACAGCCGTCAAGCCGGCCAGGACGTCGTCCTTTTCGACTCGTTCAGCGGAGCCGTTCTTTCCGCCGGCTTTGCCGCCGGTCTTGAGGCGGCGCGAATTGGCCTCGACCTGGGCTCGCACAGCCTTCAACAGGCCTTGCTCGAAACCTTGCAGATGGGTTCCGCCCTTGGGCGTGGCGATGATGTTCACGAACGACTTGACCACCGGGTCATAGCCGGTCCCCCAGCGTAGCGCCAGCTCGACTTCGCAGGTGCGCTCGACTTCGGTCGGACTGAGATGGCCCTCCTCGTCCAACGCCTGCACGGTCTCCACGAAAGCGTCCTCGCCTTTGATCCGCCAGACCGACTGGATCGGCTGGTCCGGCGCCAGATACTGGACGTAATCGGTCAGTCCGCCGGCATGCTGGAAGACCTCTTCGACCGCATCGGCGCCACGTTCGTCCCGAACTGTGATCTTCAGACCTGGGACCAGAAACGAGGTCTGGCGGGCCCGGTCCAGCAAGGCTTCGAGCGAGAACGCCCCCGGATCGGCGAAAATCTGCGGATCGGGCCAGAAGCGCACCCGCGTGCCGGTGACCCCTCTGCCGGTCCGTCCGGCCACCTCCAACAGCGAGGCCTCGGTGAACGGCGTGAACGGCGCGCTCGGACCAAGGCCGCGAACGTCATCGTACAAACCTGGCTCTCCCCGGTGGAAGCGCATGACGTGCCGTTTCCCGCCGCGGGCCACTTCGGCGTCCAACCTGGCGGACAGGGCGTTGACCACCGACGCGCCCACGCCGTGCAGGCCGCCGGCCGCGCCGTAGCCTGAACCGGCCCCGCCGAACTTGGCCCCCGCGTGCAGTTTGGTGAACACCACCTCGACGCCGCTGAGGCCCGTCTTCGGTTCGATGTCGACGGGGATGCCGCGACCGTTGTCCCGGACCTCGACCGACCCGTCCTGGCACAGCGTCACGTCGATCACATCGCAGAAGCCGCCCAGCGCCTCATCGACCGCGTTGTCGATGATCTCCCAGGCGCAATGCATCAATCCGCGTTCATCGGTCGACCCGATGTACATGCCGGGCCGCTTGCGCACCGCCTCCAGACCCTCCAACACTTGCAGGTGATGGGCGGAGTACTCGGGAATCTTGGCTGACACGCCTAGCAGTCTAGGGGCCTGCGCTAGGAAACCGGTGTGTTCACCGGTTTGCCAGGAGCGTGGTGAACAACCACGCTCCGACCGTGTTGACGCCGGGCAGCGGAACGCTGACCTGCGGAAACGCGGAAGGCAAGCACTGTTTCGGCCTAGGAAACCGGTGTGTTCACCGGTTTGCTAGGCTCGGGAGGTCCGCCTAGCCGAGGATGTGATCTAGTGACAAACCAGCGCGTGTACCGGATGCCGTTCGCCAGTGTTTACCCGCTGTTGGTCAAGAAGGTCGAACGCAAGGGCCGCACCAAGGCCGAGGTCGATGCCGTGATCTTCTGGCTGACCGGCTACAACGAACAAGGGCTGCGGGACCAGCTCGACCAGGCGGTCGACATGGAGACTTTCTACGCCCAGGCGCCCCAGATCAACCCCAACGCCGTCAAGATCAAGGGCCTGATCTGCGGGCATCGGGTCGAAGAGATCGCCGACCCGCTGATGCAAAAGGTCCGCTGGCTGGACAAGCTGGTCGACGAACTGGCCCGCGGCAAGGCCCTGGACAAGGTGCTCCGGGCCTGAAAACCCACGCTGGCGGCCCTAGCCGCGGCCTTCCTTGGCCTTGGCCGATTGGACCCGCCAGCGGGTGATGTCGGCGATCAATTCGAGATCGGCGGGCTGGTCGTAAGGGAACCTGATGGCGCCCTTCGACGTCTGGTAGCCGGTTAGGCGTTCGGCGAACACCCCGACGGCCTCCCCGCCCGGGTACAGGCCCAGGTGGTGCTGCTGGGCCGCGAAATGAACCAGATTCTGGCCCTGCCAGAAGGTGGGCATGCCCCAGGCGATCTTCTCGGTCGCGTCCGGGGCCGCCGCCCGGATGGTCGCGCAGACAGCGCGCAGGAAAGGTTGGACGGCCGGGTCTTGCTCGGCGATGTATTGATCGATCATGGGCTCCTCCAACTGGCCAATGTAGCAGCCGTCGCCGGGCGCCGTCGCACGGCTCAACCGCGCAGCTCAGGCGCGCGGCTCAGGCGCACGGTTCAAGCGGCGGGCAGGGCGTCCCAGCCGCCCTCCTGGCGGCGGGCTTGGGCGGCCGCCAGCAGGCCCACCACCGCGGACGGCGAGCCGATCGCGCCGTCCATGACCAGCCCGACCGCCTCGTCCAAGGGCAACCAGGCCGGGACCAGCCCGGCCTCTTCGTCCTCACGCTGGAAACGTTCGCCCGGCGGCACCGGGGCCAGCCCCCGGGCCAGGAACAAGTGGATGACCTCGCTGGTCCCGCCCGGAGTGGTGTTGAAGCTGAGCAGGGGCCGCCAGTCCGATGCCGTCAGATCGGCTTCCTCGTGAAGCTCCCGTTTCGCTGTCGCCAGGGCAGGCTCCCCTGCCACATCCAACAGACCCGCCGGCGGCTCCCACAGCAGCGCCCGGACCGGATGGCGGTATTGGCGCTGCAGCAGCACTCGGTCTTGGCAGTCGACCGCGATGATCGCCACCGCCCCGGGGTGGGCCATGAACTCGCGGCGGATCGACACGCCGTCCGGCAGAGTGGCCTCCTCGGCCACGATGTCCCAAACCCGGCCCTGGAAAACCGTTTCCGAACTGGTCACCGGATAGGCCACCGCCTGGTCCCGCACTTGGGGCTGGCCGGTCGGGGACGGCGCGGCGCCAGCAGACCAGCTGGACCCGGCCTGCCCGGTGGTCGGCGCCGTGCGGTCGCCTGGCGAACCATCCCCGCAGCCGCGCTCGCCGCGGCCGCGCTCACCGCAGCGTCCCTCACCGCGACCGCCAGCGTCGCGCGGGGAGCTCACGGTTCGACCTCCAGCAGCCGGGTCTCCGACTGGCGCGCCAGAGCCGCCCCGACCAGACCCGCGAATAGAGGATGCGCCCTGGTCGGACGCGACTTGAACTCCGGATGCGCCTGCGTGCCCACGTAGTAGGGATGCTGATCGCGATCCAGTTCCACGAACTCGACCAGCGAGCGGTCCGGCGACCAGCCGGACACCTTCAGTCCAGCCCCCTCCAGCCGGTCGCGGTAGGAGTTGTTGACCTCGTAACGGTGCCGATGCCGCTCCGAGACCCGCGACGAGCCATACGCTCTGGCCACTTGGGATTCGGGCGACAACACGGCATCGTAGGCGCCTAAACGCATGGTGCCGCCCAAATCCCCCTGCCCGTCGACGATCTGGCGCTGCTCGTCCATAGTCGCGACCACCGGATCGGGAGTCGCCGGGTCGAACTCGGTCGAGGACGCCTCCGCCAAACCGAGCACATGGCGAGCGAATTCGATCACCATGCACTGCAGGCCCAGGCACAACCCCAAGGTCGGGATGAAGTTCTCGCGGGCGAACCGCAACGCCCCCAACTTCCCCTCGATCCCGCGGATGCCGAAACCGCCGGGCACAACGACGGCGTCGGCATCGGCCAATTGCTGGCGGGCGCCGGAGGCGGTCTCGCAGGTGTCGGAGGCGACCCAGCGGATGTCGACGCGGGTGTTGTGATGGAAACCGCCGGCGCGCAGCGCCTCGCAGACGGACAGATAGGCGTCCGGCAGGTCGATGTACTTGCCGACCAGGGCAACGGTGACCTGGTGGGCGGGGTGGTGCACGCGCTCCAGCAGTTGGCCCCAACCGGTCCAGTCGACGTCCCGGAACGGCAATCCGAGACGCTGGATGACATAGGCGTCGAGTCCGCCCGCGTGCAGCACTTTCGGAATGTCGTAGATCGAGGCGGCGTCCGCGCAGGTCACAACCGCCTGGCGGTCCACGTCGCACATCAGCGCGATCTTGTTGCGGATCGATTCGGGCAGGTCGCGGTCCGCCCGGCAGACGATCGCGTCCGGCTGGATGCCGCTGTTCCTCAAGGCCGCCACCGAATGCTGGGTCGGCTTGGTCTTGAGTTCCTTCGACGGTCCGATGAACGGCACCAGCGAGACATGGCAGAAGAAGCAGTTCTTGCGGCCGACCTCCTGGCGGATCTGGCGCGCGGCTTCGATGAAGGGCAGCGACTCGATGTCGCCGACAGTCCCGCCGATCTCTGTGATGATGACGTCGACCTGGTCTGATTCCTGCGCCCTCATGCGGGCTTTGATCTCATCGGTGATGTGGGGTATGACCTGGACGGTGTCGCCCAGGTATTCGCCTCGACGCTCGCGCGCGATCACCTTGGAGTAGACCTGGCCGGTGGTGACATTGGCGGCGGCGCTTAGCGGCACATCCAGAAAACGCTCGTAATGGCCGATGTCGAGGTCAGTTTCGGCGCCGTCGTCGGTGACGAAGACTTCCCCGTGTTGAAACGGGTTCATGGTGCCCGGATCGACGTTCAAGTATGGGTCGAGCTTCTGCATGGTCACCCTCAGACCCCTTGACCTGAGCAATTGTCCCAACGAGGAGGCGGTCAGGCCTTTGCCGAGGGAAGAGGCGACGCCCCCGGTGACGAAGATGTGTTGGACCACTGGTAGGGCCTCACCATGGAGGCTCGCACGCTGCATCACGGACTTCCATGCTACCTGCCCCGTCCCGGCGCCAGCGTTAGAACCGACGGCGGTTCCGCTCCGGGCGTGGCGATCTTGGAGAATTCCTGGCGCCGGCCGGCGGCCGTTGGCCGTACAACCTCAGCGCCTGGGCCAGCATTTCGGCCTGGCCGGGGAATCGCCTGGCCGCCGCAGCCCCGCGTCGGCGCAGCTCACGCAGCTCTTCCGGGTTGTCCAGCAGTTGCCCGACGCCGTCTGCCAGCGCCCCAGCATCCGCTTGGGTCAGCAGCGCCCCACCTGCCAGCGCCGCCTTGGTGCCGCCCACGTCTGTGGCCACCACCGCGGCCCCGAGCGTCATGGCCTCGCGCAGCGCGATCGGCTGGCCTTCCCATCGGGAGGTGCCGACCACTAGATCGGCGGCTTGGTACAAGGCCGCCACGTCGTCGCGGGGGCCCAACAGCTTGACCGGCGCGCCGGTCTCGGCGATCAGGGCTTCCAGTTTCGCCCGGTCCGGGCCCGCGCCGGCCACCAGCCATAGCGGGGCGGGATCGCGCCGGCCCAGCCGCGCCGCCGCTTCGATCAGAATGTCCAGGCCCTTTTGGTGGGCCAAGCGCGCCACTGTGACCAACAACGGCCGGCCCGGGCCGGCGTTTGGGCTGGTCCCGGCCGGGTCTTGCGGCCTAGCGGCCTGACCGGTCGCGAACGGATCGCCCAGATCGGCGGCTGGGTTGGTCGCAACTTGGTCGGCCGGCTCGGCGTTCGGGCTGGTCGCGGCCCGGTCGCCCGGCCCGGCGTCTTCACTTGGCACAGCCGGGGCACGGGAACCGGGGAATTCGGAGACGCCGAGTTCGCGCCTGGTGGCGGCCCGGCCGCTATCCGGCGGCGCCAAGGAGCGCACTGGCACTATCGCGCGCTCGACCGCTGTGGCGCCCAGGCGTTCGATCCAGCCCTCGAGGTCCGGGCTGACCACCAGCACGTGGTCGGCCTTGGCGGCCAGCCGGCCGAGCCAATTCGCCCCCACCGCCCGCCAGCCCGCCGCAGGCGGGGCATTGTGCAAGGTAACAACTACGATGGGCGCTCTGAACGGCGGCCGGCCGAGCCGCCTCGGCCGTCTCGGCCGTCTCAGTCGCCTCAGCCTGACCAGCGTCGCCGACACGGCGGCGGCGCGCAGTCCATGGGCGTGCACGGCGTCCGCCCCGGCCATCGCCCGGGCCAAGGCTGGCACGGCCAGCAACCAACCCCAACCCAGCTGCCTTTTCGGCGCCTCGCCCAAGCCTGGCAGCCCCTGGCGCGGCGCCGCCACCACAACTCGATGACCAGCACTGTTCAGCGCCGCTGAGAGCTGTGAGACATGGGCTTTGATGCCGCCAGCGGAGGACCCCATAACCTCCAAGAGCCGCCAGCGGGCCGGGGGCGTCACCGTTCCAGTCCTTTCAGCCACTTCAAATCGTCCCGCAGACCTGAATCGGACAGCGCTAGCACCGCCACCACGGCTGCGGCGATCAGGGCCGCCGCAATCCCCACCGCCAGCGCGGACCAGGTCGCCGAGTCCGCCACGGCCCCGGCCAAACGGTTTCCGAATAGGGCGCCGATAGCCGCGCCGGCGCCGCCCAGCAGGGCCGTCCGGCCCAATCCGGCCAGCATGCCAGCGCCCAGGGAGCGGCCAACCGCAGCCACAGCGACCAGCGCGCCGACCACCATTCCCAGGCTCGATCCGCCGCCCAGAGCGCGCAAGGTGGCGACCGAGTCGGGGTGATCCGATGTCACGATCGTCACCCAGGTCACGCAGGCCGCCACCGCCGACAACCAGCCCACGGCCACCGCGATCCCTCCAGCTCGCGCTTGGCCGGCGCTATACAGCAAGCGCTGCAAATGAGTCAGCAACGCGAACCCGGCCAATCCGGGGGCGAACCAAACCACGGCGCCCGCCAGCCCCGCCGCCCCACCGGAACGGTCGATCGCCGCGAACACCCGCTGCACCGCCGGCGCGGCGGCCATCAACGCGGCCGCGCCGGCCAGCCCGGCAGCCAAGACCAGGCGGCTGGTGCGGCTCGACAGGCAGCGCAAGCGTGTCGGGTCGTCGCCGCTCGCGGCCTGGGCCAGATAGGGGAAGGCGGCCGTCGCCAAAGGCAGCGCCAAGACGGCATAGGGCAGCATGTACACCGCCTGGGCGTAGTGGTACAGCGGCAGAGTGCCGGTCCCGCCACGGCGATTGGCCAACAGCACCACCGCCACGACGCACAATTGCTGTGCCGCCAGCGCGCCCAGACCGGAGCCGGCCAAAGCCAGGGCCCGGCGGCCCAGGCCCTCGGGCCACCGGTAGCTCCAGCGCCAGCGCACCCCCTGGCGCCGCAACGGCGCCAGCAGCGGCAGGGTCAGCACGGCCACTCCGGCGGTGGTGCCCCAGCCCAGCCAGGCGAGCGCGCCGCCGCTGAGCGTCAACGGGCTGTCTTGGCGCCCGCCGGCCAGACCGGCGAAGACCGCGTAGACCGCGATCACCGCCACCGAGGAGGCCAGCGGGGCCAAGGCCGGCCAGAAGAAACGCTTGCCGGCCTGCAGCAGTCCCGCCGCCACCACACCGATTCCATACAGCGGCACTTGAGGGGCGAACATGACCAAGAGCTGAGCCGCCGCCGCTTGCGAGCCGGGATGTGCGCTCTCAACCGCGCCGCCCAGGATCGCCCTCGCGATCGGTCCCGCCGCCAGCGCCAAGACCGCGGCCAATGGCACCAGCACGGTCAGCGTCCAAGTCATCAGGGCGGAGGCGATGGCGTTGACCTCGCCAGCGGCTTTGCGCGCCAAGGGGCCGGCCGCCAGCGGCACCACCAGGCCGGCCAAGGCCCCACCGGCGGCGACCTCGAACAGGACATTGGGCAGCGCGTTAGCGGCCGTGTAAGCGGAACCGATCGCGGTCGAGCCGACTGCCGGCGCGAACACCGCCCAGCGGGCGAAGCCAGCAGCCCTGGCCGCGACAGTCAGCGCCGAGATCAGCGCCGCCCCGCCCAGCAGCGCGCCGAGCGGCCGTCCTGTCACGCCCCGCCGCCCGTGGCGCCGAGGCCATCCCCGCCGAGGCCATCGCCGCCGGAATCATCGGCGTTATTGCGCCGGCCCCATTCGTCTAGCCGCCGCAGCCTCGGGTTGGCCGCGATCACCTTCGAGAAGGAGACCCTCTCCGAGGCGGCAACCAAGGTGGCCGCGGCGCCGGCCAGCACCAATCGGGCCGGCCAGCGCAGGCTCTGCGCCAGCGCCACGCCCAAACCAGCGCCCAGCGCGTTGGCGCCGCAATCGCCCAACATGGTCCGTTCGGACAGATCCGATGGCGCGGCCGCCGCGACCGCTCCGACCAGGCCGGCCGCCAACTCTCCGCCCGCGCCCGGCGCCACCGCCAGCAAGGCGGCCGGCGCTCCGGCCGCCTTCAGGGCGCGACCGGGACGCAGGTCCAACAGGTTGACAAGGTTGGCGACGCCCGCGACCAGGACGGTGTCAACGCCGATCCGGGCCACCGCCCCCGGCCCCCAGCTTGCGCCAGCGGACGCGGGCTCGACCCGCTGGCGGCGCCGTGTTTGGCGCCGACGCGCGCCGGCTCCGCTGGCGCGTCCGGCCACGGCCAAGCTCTCCTGGCGGCGCCGCTGCGATCGCGCCGATTCGGCGGTGACGGCGAAGACGGCCGCTCCCACCGCCACCGCCACCAGCTTGATCACGCCGGTGGTGACCTGACCTCGCCTCAGGCGCCCCAGGTGGCCCTTCAGGCCCCTGACCGAGCCGTCGCCGCGCAAGTCGTCCAGCAGTCCGGCCGCGCCGGCCAAAGCGACTGCGGTGGTCGGACCGACCGTCGCCGCCGAATCGGGGGCGGACTGCAGCGCCGCCAGCAGCACTCCTCCGGCCAGAGCCGGGCCACCACGCAAGTCGACCGGCCGTCCGCGGTAGTTCTGGCGTAGCCAAGGCTCCGGGACCGCCTCGGCCTCGGGTTGGCCGTGGTCCACCGCTTCTGGTTCGGCCGCAGCCGTCGCCGCAGCCGTCGCCGCGGCCGCCGCCAGCGCCGTCCGCCAACGCCGAATCGGCCCGCTCACAGGCCTGTCCCCGCGCTTTGCGCCGGCCCCGCCGGCGCCTGGGCCGCCGCCTGGCCACCGCCAATCGCATTTGTCCGCCACCACGCCGTCAAGGCGACCGTTCCGGCCGGTTGATCGCCCTGGACCAGACCGCCCCCGGCGGCGTTGTCTTCACGGCCATCGTCGACGTCTTGACCAGCGGCCTGGCGGCCGTCTTCGGCCTCGCCGCCGCCTTGTGCGGCGCCATCGTCGGGGTCGTCAGGCTCGGTGACGGGGGCCGGACGGTGGGGCGGCATGTCTGCGGAACCGCCGGACATGCCGTAGGCGCCGAAGATCGCGTGGAAGCCGGCCGCCAGCGCCCTGATCACCGTCACCGCCTCGGCGGCGGGAATTGGGGCGGCGACGGTCGACACCGCCGTTTCTAGGGACTCGTCCGCGCGCAGGCGCGCCACCAGATCGGTTCGCGTCTGATCGGGGCCGGCCACCACAGTCTTCAGGCCCGCGTCGGCCAGGGCCGCCACCACGCCGACAAACGCCTCGCGCCGACCGGTCGTGTCCGCGTCGGGATCGATCTTGGCCGGGTCCTCGATGTACGGGCCGGCCACAACCACCACCGCGCCGACCGGGCCGACCAGCGTGCCGGAGGCGATTCCCGCCTCGGCCAAGGCCACCCAAAGCTCGGCCGCAGTCTCAGCCCCAGTCGCGCCAGTACCGCCCGACGACTCCTCCGAGCCCTGGGAGCCGCCACTCGCGCCGGGCTCTCCGGAGGCGCCGGGATCGCTCGGATCATCGCCGGGTTGGCGCGAAGGATCGGTCCCGCCGGCGGCGGGGTCCTCGCCACCGGAATCCCGCAAGGCCGTGGCCAGGGCGACTGCGATCATCGCCCGGTCGCCCAGGGATTCCCCAGCTGATTCGCCCAGCAAATCGGCCACCGCCGCGGCGACCTCGGCGCGGCTCTCATCGGTGCCTGACTCCCAGGCGTCATCCAGTTGGATGTCGGCCGCCAGTTCGGCTCCGGCGGCGCCCAAACCGTCTTTGATGTCATCCAGGCGCGTCTCGGATTGTTCGCCGATCGCCACCACCGCCACCCCGCGGCCAGCCAACAACCCGGCCGCCGCCTCTGGCAACAGCTCCCTAAAGGCCTGGTCGGCGTAGTCGCCGCGATTGGCGGCGGCCTCCAGTTGATCGCGCAAGGTCAGCTTGTCTTCCCTCAGCGAGGAGACCTGATCCGCCAAGGAGGTCTCAATCGGCTCCTTCAGCGGCCCGGCGCCCAATAAGATCCCCACCGCCAGGGCCGTGAACACAGCCACCAGGGATACCACGTGGTAGCGGAAATTGATCATCCCGGCATCACCCCCTTGATCCAGGCCCAGGCGTCATCGAAGAACGCCGCCAGCAGTTGCAACAAGGCCTGGCCGGATTGGGTGGTCGAAAGCGCCACCAGCAGCGCCGCCATGCCACCGGCGATCAGCGCCGCCAATTGGGCGTTCGAGACGCCGGGGCGGTAGAGCCGGGAGACCCCTTTGGTGTCTACCAGCTTGCCTCCCACTCGCAGGCGGGTCAGGAACGTTGAGGCCATGCCCTCGCGACCCTTGTCCAGGAACTCCATCAAGGTCATGTGCGTGCCGACGGCCACAATCAATTCCGCCCCCTTTTCGTCCGCCACCAGCATGGCGATGTCTTCAGATGTCCCCGCCATCGGCAAGACCGTGTGTTCCAGGCCCAAGTCCTCCAGGCGCTTGGCGCCCGGCGCGCGTCCGTCCCGGTAGGCGTGGACCACCAGTTCGGCGCCTGATCGCAAGGCCTTGTCGCTGACCGAATCCATGTCGCCGATGATCAACTCGGGTTTCAGCCCGGCCTCCAGCACCGCGTCGGCGCCGCCGTCGACGCCGATGATGACTGGCTTCTTTTCCCTGACGAACGGCCGCAGCACGGCCAAATCCTCGCGATAATGGTAGCCCCGGACCACAATCAGCGCCGTGCGCCCCTTCATGTCAGTCCTGATTTCGGGGGCCGGGCGCCGTTCCAAGAACCCGCCCGATTCGGCCTCCAGGTACTCCAACGTGTTCGAGGCGAAGGCGGTGATCTGTTCGGTCAGGCCCTGCCTGGCGCATTCCTGCGCCTCCGCCACCCCGGCCGCCGTCAGGCGCTGGCCGGCGGCCACCAGCCTCCCGAACTGCCGCACCTGGCCGCTGCGCAGGTCGACCCGCACTTCGGCGCCCTCTTTCAACCCCATCACCGCCGGGCCCAGGTTGTCGATCAGCGGTATTCCGGCCCGCACCAGGATTTCGGGTCCCATATTCGGGAACCTGGACGATGCCGACTGGGCGGCATTCAGCACCGCCACCGGTCCCGCTTCGGCCAGGGCCTCGCCGGCCACCCGATCCAGCGCCGGGTGGTCGATCACGGCCACGTCCCCGCTCTTCAGGCGCGTGGTCAGAGTCTTGGTGCGGCGGTCCACCCGGGCCGGGCCGGCGGCCGTTCCGACCAGGTGCGTCTTGAGCCGCCGTCTAACCCGCGCCACCAGGGCTCCTCTCTTCGGCTTCACCCCGACAAGGCCGCCCCAGAGCCGGCGCTATTCGTCCAGGGTCTTCACGGGCGCCCCGGAAAAGACCTTTCCCGAGGGCCGCGAACCCCGCGGAACTGCGCTGGCTGGCCAAGATGGTGAACCCCCTAGTGTGTTTAGGCGAGACGACTAGATTGTCTCACCCAGTCGCGCGACAGCAGTTCGCCGGCGTGTTCCAGGGCGGCGTCTGATTCCTCCAACCCAGCCAACATGCGCGCCAATTCGCGTTGCCGACCCTCGCCGGACACCGCGTCGACGGTGGTGACGCCGTCTTGTTTGGTCACCACCAGATGGTGGTCGGCGGCGGCCGCCAACTGCGGCAAATGGGTCACCAGGATGACTTGGCGACCGCGCGCCAAGCGAGCCAATCGCTCGGCCAAGGCCAAGGCGGCCTGACCGCCCACGCCCTGGTCGATCTCATCGAAAACCAAGGTCAGCGACGCGGCGGCGTCAGCTGAGATTTCAGCCAGCGGTCCGTCCGGCGTTCCGCCGCCGGCGCGAGGCGGCGCGGCCTGCCCTGGCGCGCCGGAGGCGCCGGTCTCAGCGCAGGCCACCGGGCCCGCGGGCGCCGCTGGCGCCCCATCCAGAGCCGCCACCTCCAAGGCCAGCATTAGGCGCGACAACTCGCCCCCCGAAGCCCCTTTCGCCAGCGGCCTGGTCGGGCCGCCACCATGGGCGCTGAAACGGAACTCGACCGCGTCCGCCCCCTGGCGACCAGGTTCCGCCAGGGGCTCGACCTGGATCTCGAAGCGGGCGCCGGCCATGCCCAGCTCAGCCAATTCGGCTTGGACGGCTCGCTCCAGTTCAGCGGCAGACGACCGGCGCCGGGCGCCGATGGCGCTGGCGGACTGGTCGCGCTCGTCCGTCAATCGCTCGGCCTCGGCCGCCAGAGCGGCCCGGCGCTCCGGGCTGAGGTCGAGTTCGCCCAAGCGCTCGCGAGCCTGATCAGCAAAAGCGATCACCTCGGCGGCGGTCGCGCCGTACCTGCGCAGCAAGGCGTTCAACGCCGCCCGCCGTTCCTGCAAGGCCTCCACCGCCGCCGGATCGGCTTCCAGGCCCAGGCGGTATTCGGCCACCTCGCCGGCCAGGTCGGAGACCAGGTAGGCCAGTTCTCCGGCGCGCTCGGCCAGGGCGCCAAGGGCGGGGTCGCGCCCGGCGCCCGCGTTCAGCGCCCGGCGGGCGTCCTCGAGCAGAGCGGTGGCGCCGCCCGGGCCACCGGAATCGTCGCCGTTCAACGCCGCCAGCGATCGTTCGGCGGCCTGGCGAAGGTCTTCGGCCTGGCTCAGGCGCTCCAACAGCCTGGGCAGATCTTCTTCCTCGCCCGCCCGGGGCGCCACGGCGTCGATTTCGCGGATGGCCCTGGCCAGCGAATCGGCTTCGAAAGCGGACCGGCGGTCTTGGTCCTCCCAACGCCGCAATCTCAGGTGGGCGGCCCCGGCGGCATCGTGCAAAGCTTGGTAGGCCGTCAAATCAATGCCGCCGAAAGCGTCCAGCAGATCGCGCTGCTGCGAGGGCGAACGCAGTCGCTGCTGGTCGCCCTGGCCATGCACGCAGACCAGCCAGCCGACCGTGTCAGCCAGCACCGATGAGGGCACCGGCACCCCGCCGAGATGGGCTCGGGACCGTCCGGCGGCGGTCAAGCGGCGGGCCGCGATCAACTCCGAGTCCTCGAGGGCGGCCCCGACCCGGATGGCGGCCTGGGCCACCGGGTGCCCGGGGGGCAACTCGAAGACGGCCGAGACTTGCGCGCTGGCGCCCTCGACCACCGCCGAATCGGCCCGGCCGCCGGCCAGCAGTCCCAGGGCCGCCAGAAGCATGGTCTTGCCCGCGCCGGTCTCCCCGGTGATGACGGTCAGCCCGGCCGGGAGCGTGACCTCGGCTTGTTTGATCACCCCCAGGCCGCTGACCCTGAGTTCCCGGAGCATGGCTTAGCCCGCCCGGTCAGCGGCCCGCTCGCGCCACGAGCGGACCGGCAGCGAGAACTTCCGAACCAGGCGCTCGGAGAAGGGCTGGCCGCCGAAGCGAACCAGGTTGACTCGCCCGCTGCCCGCGGTCACGTCCATGCGGCCGCCCATCTCGAGGGGCGCGGTGCGCCGCCCATCGCAAGTGGCCAGCGCTCCGGAGCGAGAAACAGGCGAGACCTCGACGGTGACCTTGGACTGCGGCGTCACCAGCAGCGGGCGGTTGAACAGCGCGTGCGCGGCCAGAGGCACCACCAAGAGCGCCTCCAGTTCCGGCCAGACCACCGGGCCGCCGCCGGAGAAAGCGTGCCCGGTCGAGCCTGTCGCGGTCGAGACCACCAGGCCGTCGCAACCGAAAGCGCTCAAGTCCTGTCCGTCCACCGACAGGATCACCTCGACCATCCGCTGGGGCAGGATCTTCTCGACCGTGACCTCGTTCAGCGCCCAGCCCCGCCAAACCTCCCGGCCAGGGTGGGTCACGGCCACGTCGACTGTCGACCGCCCCTCGACCTGGTATTCGCCCCGGACAACTTTTTCGATGGCGATCGGCAGTTCGGCGGCCTCGCATTCGGCCAGGAATCCGAGGTGGCCAAGATTCACTCCCAGCAAGGGCGTGGCCTGGTCGTGAACCAATTCGGCGGCCCGCAACAGGGTGCCGTCGCCGCCCAGCACCAACACCAGGTCCAGATGTTGGCCGTCGAATTCTTCTGGCGTGATGGCCTGCCAGCCAGCCTCCTGGAAGCGGACCTGGGCCAGCGCCTGGGCCGCTTCAGCGTCGTGTTCGGCCATGTGGGCCATGATCAGCACGCTCTTCATGTGACACCGGCCATTCGCGGGGACGGGTTCGCCGGCGCTCCGGCAGGTCTGTGTCCAGCGTCCGGCAAACCGGCCCCAGCAGCGCCGTGCGCGGGGCTTGTGCCCGCCGCCGATCCCTCCACCTCTTCGGCTATGGCGTCCGCCAACCGCTGGCCGGCTAGGACCTGCCCCACGGCATCGTCCACCACGTCTGCCACGGGCGCCCCTGCCGCGTCGGCCGCGGCGTCCCCCACCGCGTCTGCCCGGGCGCCGCCTGCCGCATCCCCTACGGCATCGTCCGCCACGTCCCCCAAAAGGAGGAAAAACTCGACGTTCCCGGACGGTCCGGGCAGAGGCGAGCGGACCACGTCCTTGACCGCCAGGCCGAGGGCGGTGGCGGCCTCGGCGACCGCCGCCACGGCGCCGGCCCGGTCGGCCGGGTCGCTGACCACGCCGCCCGCTGGCAGCTTCGCCCTGCCGACCTCGAACTGCGGCTTGACCATGACCAAGAAATCCGCTCCCGGCGCGGCCACGGCCTTGAGCGCGGGCAGCACCGTTCTAAGCGAAATGAACGACAAATCCGCCACCACCAATTGCGGCGCCGGATCCAACATCCCCGCCGTCAGATGACGGACGTTGGTCCGGTCGTGGACCTGGACGCGCGCGTCCTGGCGCAGCCGCCAGACCAATTGGCCGTAGCCCACGTCGACCGCGTGGACCAACGCCGCCCCCCGACGCAGCAGCACGTCGGTGAAGCCCCCGGTCGAAGCGCCGGCGTCGAGGCAGAACAGCCCTTCGACATTCGGGCAGCGGCCGCGGGCGGCCAGGACCTCGAGAGCCCCGGCCAGCTTGTGGGCCCCGCGGGAAGCATAGGCGTCATCGCCGGCGTCCTCCGAATCGACCTTAATCGAGGCGTCCTGGGAGACCTGGGTGGCGGGCTTGCGGGCGGCGATTCCAGCCGCCTTGACCGCCCCTGCGGCGATCAGTTCGGCGGCATGGTCACGCGACCGGGCCAACCCCCGGCGCACCATTTCCGCGTCCAATCGGCGTTTCGCCTGGTTCATCGCGGCATGGCTTTCGCCAGCATGGCTTCCAAATCGTTCAACGCCGCCTCGTAAACGTCCACTCGTTCGGCCAGCGGCGCGTCCTGGGCGGCCTCCACACGTTGAAGGATCGCATCAGCGGCGAGTTGATCGGCGGTCACGCCCACCAACGCTACCCGAGCCGTCCCGATTCTGGGCCTCGCCACCGGGCGGAAGTCAAGTTCCTGGGTCTGGTCGGCCGGCCAGCTTTCTAAGCGGGCCCGGGCCCGGGCGGGCCCCGGCGGGCCCCGGCCGCTAGGAGGCGCGGACCTGACGGGCCGCCGCGACCAGGTTGGCCAAGGCCGCCTCGACTTCCTGAGGACGGCGCGTTTTCAGACCGCAGTCGGGGTTGACCCACGCTCTGTCCTGGAACGCGGACCGGACCGCCGCCACCTTGCCGACCAGCTCCTCAAGGGAGGGAACCCGCGGTGAATGGATGTCCCAGACGCCCGGACCAACGGCCCCGACCAGCCCCGAGGCGCCCAGGGCGGCGATCACGCCGGCCCCCGAACGGGCTGCCTCCAACGAGATCACGTCCGGATCCATGGCCACAATGGCCTCCAGGATGTCCCCGAATTCGGCGTAGCACATATGGGTGTGAATCTGCGTCGAATCGGCCACGCCCGCGGTGGTCAGCCAGAATGCTCCCACCGCCCAGTCCAGATAGGCGGGACGGTCGGCCCGTCTGAGCGGCAACAACTCCCGCAAAGCCGGCTCGTCCACCTGGATGATGGCCGTTCCCGCCCGCTCCAGGTCCAGGACTTCGTCCCTGAGCGCCAGGGCCACCTGGGCGGCCGTCGCCGCCAGCGGCTGATCGTCCCGCACGAACGACCACGCCAGCATTGTCACCGGTCCCGTCAGCATGCCCTTGACCGGACGATCAGTCAGGCTCTGCGCGTAGGTGGTCCACGGAACGGTCATGGCGGCCGGCCGCGACACGTCCCCGAACAGGATCGGCGGGCGCACGTAGCGGCTGCCATAGGACTGCACCCAACCGTTCTGGCTGGCCCAGTACCCGTCTAACTGCTCGGCGAAATACTGCACCATGTCGTTGCGCTCCGGCTCGCCGTGCACCAGGACATCGAGCCCCAAGCGCTCCTGCGCCTCGATCACAGCAGCGACCTCCGCCCGCATCACGTCCTGGTACTCGGCTTCGGTCAGCGCCCCGCGCCGCCGCGCCGCCCGCGCCGAACGGAGCCGAGCCGTCTGCGGGAAAGACCCGATGGTGGTGGTCGGCAGTTCCGGCAGCCCCAGCAACGACTGCTGCGCCGCCGCCCGCTCGGCGTAGGGCGTGGACCGGCGTTCCAGCTTGGCCCCGAGCGCGGCCAGCCGCGCGCGCACCGCCGCGACGTGGGTCAGCGCCGAACCCGCCCGCCGGGCCAGCACGTCGCGGTTGCGGAGAAGCTCTTCGCCAATGGCGCCGCGTCCGCCGGCCAGCCCCCGCGCCACGATCACCGCCTCGGCCAGCTTCTGGCGGGCGAAGGCCAGCCAGCCGTCGAGTTCCGCCGGCGCCGCCTCCTCCAGTTCGACATCCAGGGGCACATGCAACAAGGAGCACGATGCCGCCACGTCCAGCCGCTCGGCCAGCGGCGCCAGACGCTCGGCCCGGGTGAGCGCCTGGTCCAGGTCCGCCGTCCAGATATTGCGCCCGTCGATCAGGCCCGCCACCAATCGCTTGCCCCGCAGGGGGCCGATCTGCTCGAGGTGCTCCAGATTCGCCTCCGCCGGGCCGGTGAAATCCAAGGCCAGCCCCTCGATCGGAGCGGCCGCCAACACCGGCAGGGCCTCGCCCAGGCGGTCGAAGTAGGTGGCGACCAGGATGGCGGGGCGGTGCGCCGCGCCCCCCAACACTTGATAAGCCTGCGCGGTGCGGTCCAGCACCTCCTGAGGCTGGTCCAGAACCAAACAGGGCTCATCCAGTTGGACCCATTCGACGCCGTGCTCGCGCAAACGCGCCAGCAGCTCCACATATAGCGGCAGGATGCGATCCAGCAGGTCAAGCGGCCGGAATGGGCTCCCCGCGCTGGCGTCGGCGTCTGCGGGCTTGGCCAGCAAGAGGAAGCTGACCGGCCCTAGCAGCACCGGCCGGGTGACCAGACCGGCCTGTTTCGCCTCGTTGAACTCGGCCAGGACTTTGGCTGAATTGAGGGTGAACGCGGTGTCAGGGCCTAGCTCCGGGACCAAGTAGTGATAGTTGGTGTCGAACCATTTGGTCATCTCCAGCGGCTCCAGGCCTTCCGCGCCGCGGGCGAGCGCGAAGTACAAGTCCAGATCGGTGGCCGGGCGGGCGGCAGCGTGCGTCTCGCCGAACCGCTGGAACCGCTCTGGGATGGCGCCAAGCAGCCAGAGCGTGTCCAGGACGTGGTCATACAGCGAGAAGTCGTTGCTGGGGACCTCCCCCAAACCGGCGGCTGCCAATTCGGCCAGCCGGCCCAGGCGCAGCGCCTGGGTGGCGGCGTCGAGTTCCTCGGCCGAGGCGCGACCAGCCCAGTAGGCTTCGACGGCTGTCTTCAGCTCCCGATGGGGTCCCTGGCGCGGGTAGCCGAGAACGGTCGCGGTTGGTTTGGTGGTCACAGGGCTCTCCTTCGTGAGGCCGGGGCTCGCGGGCAGAATGCGGCGCCGGGCGCGAGGCCCAAAGCGGTCCGCGACCCGTCCGGGAGGGTCTTGGTTAGGCGGCCCATCGGCGATGAGCCCCGCGTTCGGCCGGGACGCGCCCCTGAGGACCGCCTGAAATCAGCCCGCTGACGGGCATGGACAATCACGGCCCGAACCAAACGCGGATCAAAGCCTAAACGCGACCGGTCGCGGCGGCAAACTTGTAACGCGCCGCCACAGCACCGTCACCAGCATGACCCCCGGGTGCCCGCTGAGTCCGGGCGCGTGCCCGTCCGGCGTCAGTAGAGCTGGTAGCCGCAGTTGCCGCAGAACTTGGTGCCGGTGGTTGGCGTCCCGCAGTCGGGGCAGAACCGCGGCCCCGGGCCGCCCGATGCCGCCGGGGCTGGCGGCGGCGCCTGGCCGCCCTCGGGCGCCCCCGGACCAGGCGCCGGCTGAGCGGGCGCTGGCGCTGGCGCCTGGCCAGCCGCGGGAACGGCGGCCGCGGCGGGCGCGGGCGGGTATTGCTGCGGCGGCGGCACTTGAACCACCGGCGCCGCCCCTGGAGGCGCCGGCGCGACTGGCGCCACTGGCGCCGCCGGGGCGGGTGGCACCAGCGGACCGCCGAACAGTCCGCCGGCCGCGCCGCCGGCGAAGCCGATGCCGAGCATTCCGCCGGCCCCGCCGCCGGCCGGATTCGATCCGGCGGCGTTGAGGGCGTCCGCCACCGTCCCGGCCACGTAGCCCCGCTGGATGGCTGGGTCGGACAGCATGGCGCCGCGGTTGCGCAGGTTGATCAGTTCGCGCGACTCGTCGGTGTAGCTGATCGATTCGACCGCGACCCGGACGATCTCGATCCCGCGGACCTGGGTCCAGTCCGTGTCCAACAACTGGGCCATGGCCTGCGACAGCAAGTCTTGATGCTGCTGGACCGCGCTGACCCGCACGCCCTGGCCGCTCAATTGCGAGATCGCGGTGGTCAGCTTGGCCATGAATTCGGACAGGAACTGGTCGTGGATGTCGGAGAAATTCACCCTCGGGGAAGTCTTGTCGTAGACGTTGGCGAAGAACAACACCGGGTTGTTGATCAAGATGGTGAAAGAGCCGAATGTGCGCAGGAACAACTCGGAGTTGTAGAAGGTGTCGAAATACTGGATCGGCTGTTTGGTGCCGAACTTGATGTCCCTGATCTCGCGCTGGGTGATGAACAGCGCGATCTGCTGCTGCGGCGTGGTGCCGCCGAACTTGAAGCGCTCCCAGGCTTGGCGCACCGAGTCGCCCCATTGGCCCACGAACACCGAGGGCTGGGCCGAGTTGTCGACCGTGTAATAGCCCGCCTCGGTGGAGACGTCAACCACCTGGCCGCCGTCAACCAACAGCAAGGCCGTGCTGGTCGGCACCACGATGCGGGAACCGTTGGAAATCACGTCGGTGGTGCCTTTGACGTTGGAACTGCGCGCGTCCGCCCTCAGCGGCTGTCCTTTGATCAGCAACGTGTCCTGTTTGACCAACTGGCCCGGCACGCCGATGGCGTCCTGCCACTGATCGGCCAGTGTCCCGCCCACGGCGCCCATAGCCGCCCGGATCAATCCCATGTCATTTCCTTCCCGAGTCGGGTCTTGCTCGTCTTGGTCTGCCCACGCCTACGGCGGCGAAAAGCGTCAACGTTCTGCGCCGGGAGTGGCGCAGGGTTCCGTCGCCGCCGGAAAAGCCCATCGGCTAGCCTATCCGGCCAGCCAGTCCGCAAGCCAACCCTTGAGCACGGCGGCGTCATTGGGTAAGTCGGTGACGTGGCGGGGCGCGTCCATCAGACCGGCGAAACGGGCCGGCACCGGCGGCGGCGCCCCGATCGCCTCTGCGATGGTCTGGGCGAATTTGACCGGCAAAGCCGTCTCGGTGACGATTATCGGCCCCGGAACCCCCGACGCCAAGGCGAGGTGGACGGCATCGGCGGTGTGGGGGTCGACCAAGACTTGGTGGTCGCGCCACAACCGTCGAATCGCGGCCAGACGGTCAGCGTGGGTCGAACCGCCGGAAACGAAGCCGAAACGCTCGCTGGCGGCCGCGAACTCGGGCGTGCCGGACAGGTCGAAGAAGCCGTCTTCTGGCAAGACCTGCCCGAACAAATGGGCCACGCGCTCGCCGTCGCGACCCAATAAGTCGGCGACGAAGCGTTCGAAGTTGGAGGCTTTGGAGATGTCCATCGAGGGGCTAGAGGTTTCGAGGGTCTGGCTGGAGGCGCGCGGACGGTAGACGCCGGTGGTGAAGAACTCGTCCAAGACGTTGTTCTCATTGGTCGCCAGGATCAGGCGGTCCACCGGGAGGCCCATCTGTCGGGCCACGTGCCCGGCCAGGATGTTGCCGAAATTGCCGGTCGGGACGGCGAAGGAGACGCGGTCCTGGCCGCTGCGGAAGTAGGCGGCGAAGTAGTAGACCACTTGGGCCGCCACGCGGGCCCAATTGATCGAGTTGACCGCGCCGATTCGCCAGCGCTCTTTGAACTCCCGGTCCAGGTTGACCGCTTTGACCAGGTCCTGGCAGTCGTCGAAAACGCCGTCGATGGCCAGATTCGCCACCACCGGATCGTCGATCGAGAACATCTGGGCCTGTTGGAACGGCGTCATCCGTCCCCTGGGCGTCAGCATGGCCACGCGCAGGCGCTCGCGCCCCAACAGAGCGTGTTCGGCCGCGCCGCCGGTGTCCCCAGAGGTCGCCCCCAACACGGTCATCCAGGCGTCGCGCTGCTCCAATTCATACTCGAAAAGCGGTCCGATCAGCTGCATGGCCATGTCCTTGAAAGCCGCCGTGGGCCCGTTCGACAGGTGGGCCAAGAACAGCCGCGTGCCCTCCAGATGGTCGACCGGCACGATTTCAGGATCCCCGAACGCCTCGGTGGTGTAGGCGGACCGGGCCAACCGCAGGGTTTCGCCGGCCGGGTAGTCCGGCGCGAACAAGTCCAGCACCTGGGCGGCCAGCGCGGCGTAGCCCTGGCCGGCCAGCACCTCGCGCCACTGGTCTAGCCGGCCGGGAGAGACCTCGGGGTAGCGCCTGGGAATGTAGAGGCCGCCGTCAGGCGCCAGGCCGGACAGCAAGATGTCGCGGAAGGGCAGCCCTTCGCCGCCGGCCGCCCGCGTGGAAACGTAGCGCACAGCCCCCAAGGCTAACGGAGGCGTGTAGATTGGCCGGAAATCGACGCCGAGGAATCCGGTGAATAAAACCGGATTCCTCGGCGCGAAGCTGTGCTTGCTTTCCGCGTTTCCTTAGGTCAACGCTTCGCGCTGCCCACCTCAACACAGTCGGAGCGTGGTTGTTCACCACGCTCCTAACCGAGGAGAATCACCATGGCCAGAATCTCAGTTTTGGGCGGGACCGGTTACGCCGGCGCCGCGATTGTCGCGGAGGCCGCCCGGCGCGGACACCAAGTCCGGTCGGTTTCCCGCTCCGCGCCCGATGCCGCCCAGCGCGTTCCCGCAGTCGCCTACCTTCACGGTTCGGTCGCCGACCCGGTCTTCCTGGAGTCTGTGTCGGCCGACAGCGATGTGGTGATCTCGGCGCTGTCGCCTCGCGGGCCCATGCTTGGACAAGTCCGGCGGGTTGATGACGAGTTGATCAGCCTGGCCGACAAGCTGGGCTTGCGCCTGGGCGTGATCTTGGGGGCGGGCTCGTTGTCGACCGAGCCCGGCGGACCGCGCCTGGCCGACCTGCCCAGCTTCCCGGCCGCGTTCAAGGCCGAAGCCGATGAGATGGCCCAGGTCCTGGCCGATCTTCAGGCTTCACCCGTGGGCGTCGACTGGTTCGGCGTCTCCCCGGCGCCGGGCTTCGGTGCCTTCGCGCCCGGAGCCACACTGGGGCGTTACCGCACCGGCGGCGATCTGGTGCTGTCCGATGAATCCGGCAACTCCAACATTTCCGCCGGAGACTTGGCGCTGGCCGTGGTCGATGAGATCGAGCATCCCGCCCACCGCCGCGAGCGGTTCACCGTCGCTTACTAATTGGCCGTTCTTGGGCCACCGGCCCGCGCTGCGGCGCGCTCGTCTTCGATGCGCCGATCCTGGCCCGACTGCGCCGCCCTCGGCACGCCGGCCGGCCCCGGCCGACGGACCGTTGTTCTCAGGCCACGCGTGCGCGCCTCAGGAGGACCGGGTCGGCAGCAACGGGTTCAGCGCGGCGGCGAAGGTTTCCAGGTTGAGGCTTTGGATCAGGATCTTGCCGCTCCCCCTAAAGACGTTGACCAGGCCCTCTCCTGTGCCAATCGAGCCGAAGAAGCCGCTCTGCGCTTCGATGTGGTAGTCAAGGTTGCGGTCCCAGGCGACCACATGGCGGTTGTCGACCACGAAGCCGTTGGCGTTGACCAACGGGATCTCGGTGATCGAACCGAAGGCGTTGACCAACAGGGCGCCTTGGCCGTTCGTGGTCATAACGAAGAAGCCGCCCTGGCCGCCGAACATCGCTTTGCCGAAGCTCTGACGCTCCAGGGTGTAAGCGACGGTGGCGTCCATCGCCAAGAAGGCGCCGTCATTGAGGCGGTACTGGTTGGCGCCAACATCGAGTTGGGCAATCGTTCCGGGGTAGGTCGGCGCGATCGCGACCTCGCCAGACGGCGCCTGGCAGACCGCCTCGGTGATGAACGTGGACTCGCCGGACACGGCGCTGCGGGCCACCGCCCTGACAAACTTGCCGATGCCCTCGCCGGAGGCGTTGAGCCGGGCATTGAGCTCCACGCCTTGGGATCTGTAGACCATGGCGCCGCGTTGAATGCGCGCCATCTCGCCTTGGTTCATCAGGACACGGGCCATCGGAAACTGCATCTGGGTTTCAATCTGGAATCGCATGGTCGCTCTCCAATCGGACTGGTGAAGGGTTGGACCGGAGCCCGTCCAGGAATGCCTCCGGCGCCACGCCGCCCAGACTATCCCAACCTCCGGTGGGCCAGCCCCTACCCCGACCCGCCAGAACTCCGCCGCTCACCCCTCCGGGCGCTCGTCGGGACTCCATCCCCGAAACCTGGGCGCCCGCCGCCGTCCACCACCCCTCCGGGCGCTAGCGGGGACTCCGCGGCCCCACCCGGTCTCGACTAAGCCAAGTTCCGCCGAATGCCGCCAGGGCTCCTCCCCCGAATCCGGTCGACCACAGCAGCCCGCTTTCAGGCCGGCCGCCCCCCGGCCACGGCATCGCGGCCGATACTGCCCCGCCCACAGTCGCCTGAGCGGTTGGCCGTGGCCGCTGACGGCGGCATCGGCCGCTCGCATCTTGTAAAGCGGCCGGGCCGCATTTTGTAAAGTTGTCGGCCCGCAAATGGTAAACTTGTGCTTGTGGATTACCTGCCCAGGCTGGTGGACGCCAAGTTGGCCGAGTGGCTCGGGCTGTTGCCCGCCATCGCCATCGAAGGCGCGAAGGGGGTAGGCAAGACCGAGAGCGCGAAGCGGGTCGCGGCCGACGTGTTCTCCGTGGACTCGCCGGTCACGCGGGCCAACCTGGAGGCGGATCCGGAGTTGGTCCTGACCGGCCGCGCGCCGACCCTCATCGATGAGTGGCAGATTGTGCCGCCGGTGTGGGACGTGGTCCGTAGGGCGGTGGACCCCGGCGCCGCCCCGGGACGCTTCCTGTTGGCCGGGTCCGCCGCCGCGTCGCCTGGGGCGCGAACGCACTCCGGGGCGGGGCGGATCGTCCGCCTGTTGATGCGTCCGCTGTCGCTCCCCGAACGGGGCCTGGAGCAGCCGTCGGTCTCGTTGGCCGGCCTCTTGGCGGGCACGCGCCCCCAGTTGGGTGGCGACACACGGGTGAAGACAGTGGAGTACGTGCGGGAAATCTTGGATTCGGGGTTTCCGGGCATCAGACAGGCCCTCCCTCCCGCGCGCGGCTTGCTGCTCGACAGCTACCTGGACCGCATAGTGGACCACGACGTCCCAGCGGCGGGGCGGCCCGTGCGGGAGCCGGGGGCATTGCGCGCCTGGCTCACCGCCTACGCCGCCGCGACCAGCACCACCGCCTCCTACTCTGCGCTACTGGACGCGGCCGCGCCCGGCCGTTCCGACAAACCGAGCAGGCCAACCGCAGCCGTCTACCGCGAGCTCCTGAGCCGGATCTGGGTGTTGGACCCAGTACCCGCCTGGGTGCCGAGAGGCTCCCATCTGAAGCGTCTCGCCCAGGGCCCGAAGCATTACTTGGTCGATCCCGCGCTGGCCGCGCGGCTGGTCGGCGCGACCCAAGCGTCCTTGATCAACGAAGACGGCCAGCCGGGCCGCCCCAAAGACGGCACCTTCTTGGGCGCCCTGTTCGAATCGCTCGCGGTGCAGACCGTGCGCGTGCTCGCCGAGCAGCTCGGCTGCCGGGTCTCGCACTTCCGCGACCGCGACGGGCGGGAGGTGGACGTCATAGTGCAGCGGCCCGATGGCCGCGTGGTCGCGATCGATGTGAAACTGTCCGGCCAAGTGCGGCCAGCCGACGTGGCCACCCTGAACTGGCTAGATCAGTCGCTGCCCGGCTGCGTGCTGGACAAGGTGCTGCTCAACACCTCGGACCGCGCCTTGCGCCGCCCCGACGGAGTCGCCGTAATCCCACTCGCCCTCTTGGGACCCTGAACGCCTCCCGAACGCCGACCTCCCGCTGCTCATGGCCGTCTGGCCGCGAGACCCCGAGCCCAACCTTGGGGACACCATGCACGGGCGCCCATCTCCGCCACCCCTAGCTCCGCTCGGCGACGCGCGCCGAACGGGAACGCGGTCTGCTCGGGTCTAGCCGCAGTCCCCCCGGGCCTTGTTGCCGCCGATGGAACACGGGACACCGTCGGCCGCCGCAACTCCGAGCCAATAACCAGCGCGTTTGCTGTCCTACACACCCTGAATCCGCGTTCGCGCACAGCGTCCCGCCCACGTTCAGGCACCCCTTGCCGGCGCAGTCTTGCAGTCGGCCTTGGCATCCGTGGCGCGGCCTTCGGTCCCGTCAGGGTCGCAACGCGGGCAAGGGACAGGTGACGGCGCCGTCGTCCAAGGCGAAGGTCTGGCCTGTGCCGGTGACGACGAGGCGGAAAGCCGGCTCGCCCGCCGCCGCCAGGTCGACGTCGTTGACGGCGGCGGCGAGCGACGCGGCTCCAGCGGCCACCTGCAAGCCCGACAGTTTCACTTCCACGGCGGCCCAGCGCCCGTCGGGCAACGTCAGAACCGCGTCGATCTCGCGGCCGTTGGAGTCTCGGAAATGGCGCACGTCGATCCCGAGGGGCGCGCCGAGGACGCGGAGATCGTGGATGACAGCGCTCTCGAATAGGAGCCCGGCCGTGTTGAGGTCTCGCTTGAGCGTTTCGGCGCTCGCGCCCAGGGCGACGACCGCGAGACAAGGGTCGGCCAGGTGCCACTTGTCGGCCGTGCGCAGGCGCGCCCGCGAACGCAGCCGTGGCGTCCAGGCCGGCTGCTTCTCCACGATGAACAAGCGCTCCAGGGCGTCGACATATCCGGGGCGAGTTGCCATTCGTCCACCAGGCGGGGAGGGTTTCCGTCGAGCAGCACCTGCGGCGCGATCCCGCGCATCAGCTGAGCCGCCTCGTCATCGACGAACACGTACGATGCCGCCGCGTTCAGTCCCGTCATCGTCTTGCCGCAGGCGCGAGCGCCCTCGATCAGCACGGCGCCCGCGGCCGCCAGGCCTTGGCGCACCACCTTGTCGATCAGGCGAGGCCGGTAGGACTGGCCCGTGATCGGCAACGTGTCCATGGCCTCGACCCTATCAGCCAGACCGGGAGTTGCAGAGGTTCCAGGCCGGGAGTTGCAGAGCTTCCAAGCCGGAAGTTGCAGAGGTTCCAGGCCGGGAGTTGCAGAGGTTCCAGGCCGGGAGTTGCAGAGGCTCTAGACCGGGAGTTGCAGAGGCTCTAGACCGGGAGAGAACCCGGGGAGCGACTCGCCCGTTCGACGCGCAGGCGGCAGCGTGCTCGAGCCGTGATCGGTAGTGTGGCGCGACTGCAAGAGGTAGCGTAGCGAAACTGCAAAAGGTAGCGTAGCGAAACCGCAAACGGTAGCGTAGCGAAACCGCAAACGGTAGCGTGGCGAAACCGCAAACGGTAGCGTGGCGAAGCCGCAAACGGTAGCGTGGGCGGCGCCCCCTTTGCTACGCTGAACCCGTGGCCTATCTCTCTCGAACGGTCGACCGCGAGCTTGACGAGCTGCTTCCGCTCGCCTCCGCGATCGCGTTGGACGGCCCGAAAGGCGTCGGCAAGACCGCGACGGCCCAGAGGCGGGCTGACGCGGCGTGGTTCCTGGACGATCCCGCTCAACGTGAGGTGGCGGCCGCCGACTTCGACTTGGGGTCCGCCCCGCCCGGCACCGTGCTCCTGGACGAGTGGCAGTTGCTGCCGCAGGTGTGGGACTCCGTCCGTCGCCAGGTGGACGCCGGCGCACCCCCCGGGCGTTACCTCTTGACCGGGTCGGCGACCCCGACGGCTCGTGGCGACACCCACAGCGGCGCCGGGCGAATACTGTCGCTGCGCATGCGGCCGATGGGCCTGCACGAGCGCGGCGCCGTCCTGCCTTCGGTCTCGCTGTCGCGTGTGCTCGCGGGGGAGGCCGGGCGCGTCGAGGGACACACCGGTTTCTCCTTGGTCGACTACGCCAGCGCGATCATCGGCAGCGGCTTGCCAGGCATCATGGGCGCCGCCCCCAGGCTGCGTCGCGCGCTCCTCGACGCGTACATCTTGCGCGTCATCGATCGAGAGCTGCCCGGCATCGGGCATGACGTGCGCCGACCCGAGACGCTGCGGCGGTGGTTGGCGGCCTACGCCGCGGCATCGTCGTGTTCGACCGCGTACTCGCGTCTGCTCGACGCGACGACCGCGGGCGACGGGTCCCAGCCCGCGAAGACCACGACGATCGCCTATCGCGACCACCTCAGCGCGCTGTGGCTCCTCGATCCCGTCCCGGGGTGGACGCCCGCGAACAACCCGATCGGCCGGCTGCGACAGGCGCCGAAGCACCAGCTCGCCGACCCGGCGCTGGCAGCGCGGCTGCTCGGGCTGTCCGAGGCGGCCCTGCTCGGGCCGGCGGGGGCGCATATGGCGGGGCCGTTGTTCGAGTCGTTGGCGACGTTGGGCGTCCGGGTGTTGGCTCAGGCGGCGCAGGCCACGGTGAGCCACCTGCGGCTGGCGGGCGGGGGCCGCGAGGTCGACCTCGTCGTGGAGGGCGGGGACGGGCGGATCGTGGGCGTAGAGGTCAAACTCGCCCCGGCCGTCTCGGAAGCTGATGTGCGGCACCTTCTTTGGCTCCGCGATCAGTTCCCGGACCGCGTTGTCGACCTCATGGTCGTCACGACGGGCGCGACGGCGTATCGGCGGTCAGACGGGGTCGCCGTGGTCCCGCTCGCGCTCCTTGGGGACTGAACCCGGATTCGCCGATCCTCCCTTGACTGCCGACGGACGCATCAGACCCTGCCCGCGATGGCCCTGGTGGACAAAGTGGGCCGGCGGCCCCTGCTGATGGTCGGCTCCGCCGGCATGTGCGCTGCGATGGTGTTCCTCGCCGTCAGCTCGGCGTTGGGCGTGGCCAGCGGGCAGGGCCCGGCGGCCACCGCGGTCACGGTCGGGGGGATCGCCGTCTACGTGGCGTCCTTCGCCATGTCCTGGGGGCCGATCCAAACCGTGATGCTGCCCGAACTGTTCCCGCTCAGCATCCGCGCCGGATCCGTCGGCCTGGCCTGGACGCTGAACTGGCTGTTCAACCTGGCCGTCGCCCTGGTGTTCCCCTCCACCCTCGCCAGGTTCGGCGCCGCGCCGAACTTCGGGTTCTTCGCGCTCATGACCGCGCTGGCGTTCTTGTTCGTCCTCAAACTCCTGCCCGAGACCAAAGGCCGCAGCCTGGAAGCGTTGTCGCGCGATCCGGTGGTCCGGGAGTGACCGGGGCCGCAGTCAAAAGGAAACTCCGCGGTGGCCCAGATCGACTGGTTCATCCTTCGTCAGCCGCTGCTCGCGGCGTCGCCGCCGCGGCGGAACACCTCTGGGTCTCGGGCCAAGGCCTGCCGGGCCGGGTTGCGGCTCATGGCGATGACCCGCTCCGCGCCGAGTTGCCTCGCGGCGAGGATGCCGAGCAGCCCGACCGCGCCGTCCCCCACGACGGCGACTGTCTTGCCCGGCCCGGCCTGCGCCGCCGCGGCGGCGAACCAACCGGTGCCCAACACGTCGGAGGCCGTCAACAGCGCAGGCACCAGGTCGGCATCGGGCATCGCGGGTGTGGCCACCAACGTGCCATCCGCCAACGGAACCCGCAGGTATTCGGCCTGGGCGCCGGTCATGTTCTGGTTCTGGACGCAGCGCGACTGGTAGCCCGATCGGCAGATCTCGCAGGTGTTGTCGGAGGCGAAGAACGAGCCGACCACGAAGTCGCCCGGCCCCACGGCCGCCACCGCGTCGCCGACCTGCTCCACTATGCCCACGTATTCGTGCCCCATGCGGGCCTCGGGGCCGTAATCGGCGATGCCGCGATACGGCCACAGGTCCGAGCCGCACACACACGCCGCGACGACCTTGATGATCGCGTCTGTGGGCTGCTGGATGACTGGCTTGTGGCGTTCCTCGACCCGCACGTCGCGCGGGCCGTGCATGGTGACTGCTCTCATGGTGTTCTCCTCTGTCTGGGCGTCAGGACGGCAACTCGACGCCGGAAACCGCCTGGTAGGCGTCCAGCAACGCGTCTTGCCGGGCGGCGTCGTGGATGATCGGGTTGAAACTGGTCTCGGGTTGCCGGTGGAAAAGGAATCCGCCGGTCACATCGCTGTCCGGCTCGGTCGCCTCAGCCAGCCACACCTGGGTCAGGTAACCCTCGCGCAGGTCGTCGGGCGCTCCCACGCCGCCCATCTGGGTCGGCACCCAGCCGGGGTGGACGGCGTTGACCTTCACGTCCGGCCATTTGCGGGCCAGCGCCATCGCCAGGGCGGTCACTTGCAGTTTGCTGTCGGAATAGCTCACCGCCGGGTCGCCGGCCAGCAGGTTGTCGATGCGCAGGTCGCCGATCACAACCGCTTCGGCGCCCGGCAGGTCGCGGCGGACCTGCTCGGCGCGCTTGTCGTTGCGGGCATGGACCACAACCCGGTGGCCCTTGGCGATCAGCATGCTGGCCTTCAACTCCCCCAACCCGGCTGTGGACCCGGTGACCAGCACTCGGGCCTCCGGCCTGACCGGCAACGCCTCAACGTTTTGTTCGATGTGGTTCAACTCGTCAACGACCTCTCGTGTGTTGTAATCCGCCAGCCCGAACCTCCCGCCCCACCCGAGGGACGCCAACCAGGCCGTGACCGCGGGCCCGGCGGAGCCAACCTCGTCGCCTTTCACCGCCAGACCCTCCAAGACTGTCGCCCCGGTCAGTTGAGCCAGAGTCTCGGTGTGGCCGGTGCGGCTGAAATAGACAACAAGCACGGCGTTCTCCTCTTGTGGGCTGGCTGTTGCGGACGGCCCGGTTGGCCGTGCGTCTGCGGCGCCGGAGGGCGGCGTGTCGGCGCCGGTCGCGCCGCCCGACGTGGGCGCCGCAGAACACGCGCCCAACGCCAGCGCCCCCACCAGCAGCGACGCGCGCAACCAGCGGGTCACCTGTCGGCCGCCCGCCGGCCGCCGGGCCGGATCGCCTGGGACAAAAGACTGGCCTCCGCCGCGATCCGCTCCACCTCCACGTCGTCGCCGGCCGCGACCGCCTCCCAATAGGAAACCTTCAACTCCGCGTGGCCGCGGCGCAGCTCCAGCGCCTCTGCCTCCTGGGCGAGACGATCACGCTGCGCCCGCATCAGATCCAACTGGGTGGCCGCGCCGGCCCGGCCGGGCGTGGCGTTGGCCAGATACTCCCGCAGGTCGGCCACCGGCATCCCCAGGCCAGACAGGCACGTCACCGCGTCCAACACGTCCAAATCGTCCTGCGAATAGACGCGGTAGCCGTTCACCGGATCACGGCGAACCGGGCCGAACACCCCGATCTGCTCGTAATAGCGCAACGTGGACTCAGGCAGCCCAACGGCTGCCGCGTTGGCTGATGCTGAGGCGACGGACGCCGGGACGGCCGAGTCTGCTTGGCGGATCGGGGGCCGTGAGTTCTCGGCCCGGTGGCGATAGATGATTGCCGTGAAGGACACACCCGTATCGATGAACAGCGGCGCGGGTAGGCCGGCCTCAGGCAGCACGTCTTGCGCTTCCCGGATACCGCCGCCTTCGCCTTCGATCAGGCGGTGGCCGTTGCGAGTTGTGACGAGTCGTCCGACGTCATAAAGGAACTCGTTGACCGCAGACTTGCCGCGCGCCATGCCCAGTTGATCTCTACTAAGTCCCCATAGGCCGCCGGGATTCGTGATCACCAGCCGAGTCGGTAGCAGACGAATCTCCACCCGTTTCGATTGTGTGCGCGCCGACAAGTCTTAGTGAACTAGAGCATTCGCAACGAGTTCACGAACGGCGCCCAAGGGGATCTCGGGCTCGTCATGCGCGTGGCCGTCGGAGTCGTAAGCCACCGCATTGCGGGTGTTTCGGGCCACCCACTCAACGCTCTGGTCCAGCAAGTCTGTGACCGGACCGTCGAGATGCGCCAAGTCCGACATTCGCACACTTCGGTCTGCTGGCGCAGCGGCCGCCGTCACCGACAGCGACGGCGCGAACTGCTGCGGGTAACTACCCAGTCCGTACAGACCGGCGACGGTTAGTTGCCCATCAACCGTGACGCCTTTCAGCCGAAGCACTCGCTCGTCGCTGGCTTCGGCCAGTCGGCGAGACGACGCCCGTGCCTCATCGAGGTAGTCCCCGACCAAGGACTTGTCCAAGTCGGCCGCGGAAGAACCCGGCACGGGGTGCGAGTCGAAGCGCGGCCGATCCTGCAAGGCCACAAGCTGAGCCACCTCTTGAGTTGACATCACGTAGTCGCCATCGGCTTGCCGCAGGTAAGCGCGTCCCTTGGCTCGGCATGGCTTGTCCACGGCAGGCAATCCTGAAACGGTCACCACCACGACAGTCCGATTAGAGACGGCGGCGGTCTCGAAAGAGGTCTGCACCGGGGGCACGACGGCGGTTCTCGCTTGGGCGGCGACGCCGGCCTCCATGGCCGCCACATCATCGACGCCGATAACAGCGAACTGGCGTTCTTATCCACGCCAGCAGGATCACGCCGCCGTCAGGCATGTTGCCGAAGGCGCACAGCGTCTGAGCCAGACTCGGCACTCCGCCCGCAGCCAGCTTCGCCTCAACGAGAGTGGAGTCTGCGCCCCGCTCGCGCAGCGACTCCAATAGTGCGACAAGCTCTTCAGAAGACCATGACATACACAAATTGCGCGTCACGCTGTAAGTGATGTGTATGAGAATCAGCACGAGTCCCGCCCCGGCAAGGACAGGGCTGGAACATCGAACACATGGTGGGCCCAGAGAGACTTGAACTCCCGACCCCCACGGTGTAAACGTGGTGCTCTAACCAGCTGAGCTATGGGCCCGAGGCGGACGCGGGCGGCGCCCCGCGATCGGCGCCCAAGTTTACCTGAGCCCCGCCCCGGTCACATGCCGGCGACCACAATCATGATCATCGTTGCGGCCGCACGGGGACAGGGCCGCCAACGGACGCGCGGCGACCTGGCGGTCAGGCCGAGGGCGGGACCGGACGGCATCGGGCGCTCAGGCCAAACCGGACCCGGCGGAACCGAAACCACACCGACACGGGGACACGCCTGGGCCAATGGCTCACAGGCAGTCCCACCAGTAGAGGGTGCGAGACAAGTCGAGGGCCGCCAACCGCTCCGGCTCGATGAAGAAGCCGCAGGCGCCGCCGTCACCCCAATCGATCCCGGCGGATTCATCGGAGTCGACTTGCAGCAGGAGGGTGGCGAAGCCGGCCAGGTCGGCGCGTAAACGCGGGTCGTCATGCGCGAAACGCGGATAACCGCCCAACCGATGACCACCCGAAGCGAACACTTGCCGCAGGTCGAGGGACCCGGCCCGGCGCAGACGCTCGGCCAGAGTGAGATTGGCCGGCGCGGCCAAGAACTCCGCGAAGGCGGCCTCGAAGCGAAAGTCGTCGGGCGGCATCGGCGAATTCACCGGCCTGCCCGCCAGCCGAACGCCGTCGGGGTTGGTGAAGGGCACAGCCATGTATGCGACCGCCCGTTCCACGTCCGGCCCGCCGGACGCCCCGGATCCGTCCGCCGGAGGGTCGGGGACAGCGACGACCAGGTGCCCGATGCCGTCCGCCGGGTTCCGGTAGTCCATCCCGTGGGTGTCGTTCCCGCCGATGAAGAACTGAATCAGCCCGCGCTCGGGAAAGCCTTCCAACGGCGGCAACTGCCCCAGGTTGATCTGCGCCAACAAGAACAGCTCCGGACCCCCGCCAGGCGGTCGAGGCCACCCCTGGCCGGGAGCCAGGTACGGCCTACCGCCGATCTTCGAGTCCAGCGGTCCCGGCGGCCCAGCGGTTGGCGTCAGTTCGACTGACGCCCTGGCGGTGACGGCCGTCCAGGCAGACCAAAGATCAGCGGTCAAGTCAGGATCGGCCCCCGGCGCGGGCGGGGCGGTGGCCCGCAGACGGCTCTTGCGCACCCTCGATTCGACCGGCGGCGCCGCGGCGCCGGCCTGCCCCCCCGGCGTCTTAGCGGCGTCCGAGCCAGAGCCGCCCGGCGCGTTGGCGCCGAAAAGCCGCTCCAAGAAACTCACTCTTCCGCTCCTTCAGTCCCTCATCAAGGCGGTGGCGGGCAACCACCGTCCGGCGTGTTGACGTGGGTTGCGAAAGTGCCCGCCGCAGACTGGGCACGGGCGAGGGGACATGGCTTCGGCCCAAGAATCCAGCGCATTCTCCGGATTCCGGCATACCTGCCGGCCACGCGCTCCGCCGTGCGCGCCCCCGCTAGGCTAGTGCGCTGGCCCGGCCTCAGCCACTCGATTAACGGACTTATTAACTGCTGGACACTCTTGGCGCGCTGACCTCGCCGATCCGCCAGACCCGTGGCGCCAGTCGCGATTCGGACTCAGACCTGAGTTAAGTCAAAGCGCTCAGCGTCTCGGGGCCTCCCCACACGGGGATGGCTGTTGGTTGTTGGATGGTCTTGCTGATGGCCGGGGCGGCAGGCGCGATGGTCGGGTGGGCTTCGATGGCGCCCCTGGTTGTGGTGAACATTGGCCCGGCCCGGCCCGGCCCGGGCGAGCGGCGTTGGCCCTTGCGGTCCTTTCAGCGATCTGCGGTTGTGGCATTGGCCCGGGTGCGAGCGGCGCCGACCCTGCCGGCTCGCCCACCGACGGCCTCGCCCGATCCGGATCGAGTTCGACGTTCTGCAGCTCATCGGCCGTCGAACTCGAGTCGCAGACCACCGCGCGGGGTTGCCGGGGCGCCCGTATGCGGCGGAGCGCGACACCAAGACCGGTGGATCGAGGCTCAGACCAGTTGGCGGGTCACCAGGTCTGCCAGCAGACGGCCACGCCTGGTCAATACCAAACGCGGGACCCCGCCCGGGGTCCCGCCGCCGCTCACATCGGGGCTGGCCTGGGTGGCGAACCCGGCCTCGCCAGCCTCGGCGCCGCCAGGGCACGCCGCAGCCGACCGATCCGACGGCGCGACGACCCTGACCAAGCCCTCAGCCACTAGATCCGGGACCGCCGCCCGGCCGGAATCAGACAACGCCGCCAAGTCCAATCCGCGCGCTGTCCGGAGCCGCAGCATCACCCGTTCCAAGGCCAAGGCCGCCTGGTCGAGCCGTTCTCCCCCGGCCTTGGGCGAGCGGCCGGCCTCCAACGCCCGGCCATATGCGACCGGCGACTTGACATTCCACCAGCGCTCGGCCGCCATGCTCGAATGCGCGCCCGGCCCTATCCCCCGCCAGTCAGCGCCCGTCCAATAGCCAAGATTGTGGCGTGATTCGCATCCGGGACGGCTCCAATTCGAGATCTCGTACCAGTGCAGACCGGCGCCCTGAAAGAGCCGGTCCGCCAGTTCGTATTTCTCTGCCTGCTGGTCTGGATCGATGGCCGCCAGCTGACCGGCGGCGATCCGCCGCGCCATCGGCGTGTGCGGCTCCAGGCTCAAGGCGTAGGCGCTGATGTGGCGGACGCCCAAGTCGAGCGCGGCCCGCAGCGAGGCCTCCCAATCGGCCAAGCTTTCCCCGGGCGTGCCGTAAATCAAGTCCACCGACACATCCAGGCCGGCCTGGGCTGCCGCCCGGACCACCTCGGGCAGTCGGGCCGGATCGTGCGACCGGTCCAGGGCCGCCAAGATTCGCGGCACCGCCGATTGCATCCCCAGCGACAGGCGCGTGAACCCGGCTGCGGCCAGCGTCTCCAGATAGACCGGACCGATCGTGTCCGGGTTCGCCTCCACGGTCACTTCCGCGCCCGGCGCGATCCCAAAGATCCGCCGCACCGCGCCGACCAGTCGCGCCAATTCGACCGCGCTCAGCAGTGTCGGCGTGCCGCCGCCGAAGAACACCGATTGGGCCGGGCGCCTAGCAAGCCGGTGAATAAACCGGCTTGCGAGGGTCGGGGCAGCACCTACTGCCGCGTTTCCGCTGGTCAGCATCCCGCTGCCCGGCGTCAACACGGTCGGAGCGTGGTTATTCACCACGCTCCTAAGCGAACCGGCCGCATCCAATTCGGCTCCGGCCATTTCCAGTTCGGCCAGGGCGTGGTTGACGAAAGCGCGGCGCCGTTCCGGACCGGCCACGTAGGTGTTGAAGTCGCAGTACCCGCAGCGCCGAGCGCAAAACGGCACGTGAACATAGATCTGGAAAGGCGGCGCCATCACTTGGGCGAGTCGACGTCCGAGGCCAGCGCCGCGATGAAGGCCTCCTGCGGGATTTCCACCCGCCCGATCGTCTTCATCCGCTTCTTGCCTTCTTTTTGCTTCTCCAGCAGCTTCCGCTTGCGGGTGATGTCGCCGCCGTAGCATTTGGCCAGCACGTCTTTGCGCAACGCCCGGACGTTCTCGCGGGCGATCACGCGCGAGCCGATGGCCGCTTGGATCGGCACCTCGAATTGCTGGCGGGGAATCAACTTGCGCAGCCGGCCGACCATCATGACGCCGTAGGCGTAGGCCTTGTCTTTGTGCACAATCGCCGAGAAGGCGTCAACCTGCTCGCCTTGCAACAGGACGTCGACTTTGACCAGGTCGGCCTCGGCGGTCCCGTCCGGCTCATAGTCCAGCGAGGCGTAACCCTTGGTCCGGGACTTCAGCTGGTCGAAGAAGTCGAAAACGATCTCGGCCAGCGGCAGGATGTAACGCAGTTCCAAGCGGTCCTGGGAGAGGTAGTCCATGCCTAGCATCGCGCCGCGCCGCGATTGGCACAGGTCCATGATCGCGCCGGTGAATTCGCTGGGCGTCAAGATGGTGGCGCGCACAATCGGCTCGCGGACCGAGGCGATCTTGCCAACTGGAAATTCCGACGGATTGGTCACCTGGTAGACGCTGCCGTCATCCAGCGTCACCTCGTAAACCACGTTCGGCGCCGTCGAGATCAGATCCAACCCGAACTCCCGCTCCAGACGCTCGCGGATGATCTCCAAATGCAACAGACCCAGGAAGCCGCAGCGGAAACCGAAGCCGAGCGCGGCGGATGTCTCCGGCTCGTAGGTGAAGGCGGCATCGTTCAATTTGAGCTTGTCCAAAGCGTCGCGCAAAGCCGGGTAATCCGACCCGTCGATGGGGTAAAGCCCGGAAAAGACCATCGGTTTGGGATCGCGGTATCCGGCCAGCGCCTCTTGGGCCGGCCGGGTCGAACCAGTCACGGTGTCTCCGACCCGCGACTGACGCACATCCTTGACGCCGGTGATCAGGTAGCCGACCTCGCCCACGGCCAGCCCGGCGGTCGGCGTGGGCTCCGGCGAGATGACGCCGATCTCGAGCAGTTCGTGGCTGGCTTTGGTCGACATCATGGCAATCCGCTCGCGGGCGGACAGGTGGCCGTCGACCACCCGCACATAGGTCACCACGCCGCGATAGCTGTCATAGACCGAGTCGAAGATGAGCGCCCGGGCGGGGGCGTCGGCGTCACCGGCCGGCGGGGTGACCTGGCGGACGATGTCGTCTAGCAACTCCGCGACGCCTTGACCGGTTTTGCCGGACACTCTCAAGCAGTCGTCGGGACTGCCGCCAATGAGATGAGCCAGTTCCTCGGCGTACTTGTCCGGCTGGGCGGCCGGCAGGTCGATCTTGTTCAGCACCGGGATGATGTCAAGATCGCCTTCCAGCGCCAAGTAGAGATTTGCCAGAGTCTGCGCCTCGATGCCCTGGGCGGCATCGACCAACAGCACCGCGCCCTCGCAAGCGGCCAGCGAACGGGAGACTTCGTAGGAGAAATCGACGTGCCCTGGGGTGTCAATCATGTTGAGGGTGTATTCCTGGTCCCCAACCGTCCAGGGCATGCGCACCGCCTGGGACTTGATGGTGATGCCGCGCTCCCGTTCAATGTCCATGCGGTCGAGATATTGGTCCCGCATGGTCCGTTGGTCCACCACGCCGGTCTTCACCAGCATCCGGTCCGCCAGGGTCGATTTCCCATGATCGATGTGCGCGATGATGCAGAAGTTGCGAATCAACTGGGCATCAAGGCTGGACACAAGGCGCAATCATAGTGTGCGCCAGCCGCAGACCGGCTGGCGGACGGGCCCGCTCCCGGCCCTGAGTAGGATCAAAACGAACTAGGCGCACGATCCGGCGAGGGAGGTACCGGTGAACGAAGTCCAAGGATTCACATGCCCAACCTGCGGCTGGCCGGTCAGTTTCGACGCGAATTCCGGTCTGCTGCGCTGCCAGGCCTGCGGCGGCGTGACGGCGCCGGCCGTGGTTGGAGCGCCTCAGCCCCGTCCGCCGGAGGCGTCGGCCGCTGGCCCCGGCCCCAGCCCCGGCGCCGGGATAGTGAACGCCTCCTGCGCGTCTTGCGGAGCCGCGTTCATGCTCCTGAGTTCGACAGCGGCTTCGACCAATTGCGCCTACTGCCGCAGCCCCATGGTCTTGTTGGACCAACTAAGCGGCGAGTTCGCCCCCGACACGGTGGTCCCGTTCGCGATTTCGCGCGAGCAGGCCCAGGCCATCCTGGAGGCCTGGCTGGTCGGCAAGCGATACCTGGCTCCGGAGTTCTATTCGAAGCTGAGACAGGATCCGCTCATCGGGGTCTATTTCCCCTACATCGTGATCGACGCCGACCTGGAGACCACGGCCGAGGGCGGCGGCTCGTTTCCCGACTCCGTCAGCCACCGGGTCTGGGCCAGCGGCCAGATCCAAATCGAGAACCTGATCCAGCCAGCGCTTCGGGCCACCCGCGCGGACCAGGTGATGAACCGCCTTCAACCCTGGGACCTGAGGCGCCAAGTCCCCTTCACGCCGGGCTACTTGGCGGGCTTCCAGACCGAGCGCCGCGATCTGGATTTCGCGGACGTCGCCACCGAGACCGCCGTCCACGCCGATATGGCGGCTCGGTGCGTCCTGGCCACCCAGGTCTTCAAGGCCTACGACCGCTGCAGCCTACTCAAATTGTGGGGTTTCAGCACCGTTCGGCGACATCGTCACCACCACACCTTGCTGCCTGCTTGGGTGGTCTACTACCTGCCCGTCGAGGGCGAACTGCGGTACTTCGGCGTCAACGGCCAAACCGGCGAGGCCGTCGGGTCCCTGCCGGTCGACCTCCCCAAGCTCAACCGACATGCCGCCGGCTTTGGCGCGCTGCTCGGCCTGGCGGTCGTTTTGTTTTTCGGGGGCGCGCCGGCTCTTTTCGGGGCCACTTTCTTTGGGTTGTCGAATTGGCCGGTCGCCGCCGGGTTGCTCGTGCTCCTGGGGGTGGGCGCTTTGGCCGGCTTGCTGGCGCGGCACATCGTATATCACAGCGTGCTCAAGAAATACGGTCTGATGCGGCGCGAAGATCCCCGCCACGAAGGTGTCGGCTGGGCCGCGACCATGACGACGATCAGGGCCGAGGGCCCCAAGGACGATTCGGCCGTGGCCGCGAAGTACGCCGCCGCCGGTTGGCCCGCCTGGGCCATGTACGGCCGGCCGAAAAGAGACACGCCTGGCATGTTGGCCAACGAGATGTTCTGGGCGCCGGACGGCAAGACTGCCACTGGCGTCAACCGCCGCGGCATCATCACCTTCAGCTAGGAGCGTGGTGACGCAGGGCGGCGGAACGCTGACCAGCGGAAACGCGGAAGGCAAACGCCGCCTCGGCCTAGGAAACCGGTTCGTTCACCGGTTTGCCAGGCCCCGCACGATGCCGTCTGCCCACGTCGCGGCATCGCCGACGTTTGGGTTCGGCGGCGCCGGCGGGTCGAACGGCCCGGCCTGACAGGCGCGGCCCGGTGTCCGGGCCCCGGACCGGCCCGCGAGCTGCCGCCCGGCGGGCGGGAGGAGGCCCGCGAGCCGCGGCCCGGCGGGTGGGATGCGGCCCGCGATCAGCGAGCGGCCATAGAGCCGAGCGCTTCGGCTATCGGCCTGGCGCCGTCCCACTGGAAGGTCTCTTGGTGGTGGCTCCCCAGCAACACCGTCGGCGTGCCCTGCAGACCGAGGTCGATGGCCGCCTGGGTGTTGGAGACCACAGTTGTGAGGAAGGACTTGTCGGCGAAGGTCCGGGTCACCTTCGGCTCGATCCCGATGGTATGGCCCAGATTCTCCAGCTCCGGTTCAGACAGGCCCTCACTGCCTTCGGCCGGCTGATGGGTGAACAAGGCCGTGTTGAACTCCCCGAACTTGTCCGGGGCGCCCGCCGCCACGGCGTAGGCCGCGGCCGCCGCACGGGTGGAATACAAGGTGCCGCGGGACAGGCGGTCCAGGATCGAAATCGGGTGCATGATCAACGCCGCGACATCGTGGTCGACCATGTCCTGGATGGCCGCGCCGTTGTCGCGCTCGAAGCGGCGGCAGTAGGGGCACATGTAGTCGACGAACACGTCGACCTGCGTCGGCGGGCGCATCACGTAGTCATCGATGCTGGCCAGGGCTTTGCCGCCAGGTCCTACAACGATTCCGGGAATTGAGATCACTATTCATGCCTCCTGTCTTGACGGTCCGTCCACGGGCAGGTTCGGACTCCCCCACAGGGTATAGGCCACGATGCCCTGGCTGTGGCCTATGTCAGGGCGTCCCAGCATCTGAGAGGTCGCGCCGGAGCCTGGTAGCATATCCGGTTGGCTGTCACCGCAGGTCCGAATAGCGGCAGCCTACCGTTTAGACCAAGGAAGAAATCGCACGTGGCAAACATCAAGTCGCAGATCAAGCGCATCCGCACCAATGAGAAGCGGCGCCTCCGCAACAAGGCTGTCAAGTCCGAGCTGAAGACCTATGTGCGCCGCACCCGCGAGGCGATAGCCGAGGGCGACAAGGACAAGGCCACCGAGGCCCTTCGGGCCGCCTCCCGCAAGCTCGACAAGGCGGTCTCCAAGGGCGTGATCCACAAGAACCAGGCCGCCAACCGCAAGTCCGCCCTGGCCTTGCAAGTCGGCGCCATGAGTTGAGGCCGCCGGACAGATCGATCTGTTCGGCCGAGCGGGACGCCGCCAAGGCCACCCGCAGGCCGAGGATGCGCAAGGAGCCCCGGCAGCAGACCCCGCCTGAGCCCCAAACTGGCGCCTGAACCCCCAAGGCGCCGAAGGCCCATACCGATGCGACACGCCGACCAAGGCAAGAGGTAGTCACGCACATTCCCTAATGGGGTCAGTCGGTGCTGGCGTAAGGGGCGTGACGCAGCCGCTGTCAGCGCCTCAAGGCCGTTAACGGGTCGACCCGGCCGGCTTTCCAGGCCGGGTACAGTCCCGACAGCAGGCCGACGGACGCGCCGATGAGAGGCGCCGCAATGACCACGCGCGGGTCGACAACCGCAGTCCATGTCAGCGCCATCGCGGTGGCGACAACGGCGGCAACCCCAAGGGATGCCCCGACCAGACCAGACACGAAGCCCATGAGGACAGTCTCGATTAGGAATTGGGTCATAACGTGGATCGGTCTGGCGCCGACCGCCCGCCTCAGGCCGATCTCGCCGGAACGCTGCATGACGGCCACCAGCGTGGTGTTGGCGATGGAGGCGGAGCCGATCAGAAGGGTCACGCCTGCCAAAGCGATGAACAGACTCGCCATAGACGAGGAGATGGCCGACTCCATCTTGGGCGGATCCGCTGGTGGAATCGCCTGCAGGAGCGCAGGCGCGTCTGGCCTCAGAGCGAGCGGGACCTCCTGGGCGACTTGTGCGGCTGCTCCGATCTGGGTTTGAATTAGCATCCGAGCAGGGCCGGTCGACACTGGGAGCCCGAACGCGCGCTGCCCTATACCCAGTGGCGCCAGGATGCTCGACAGCGCCTCAGGTTGGCGCTCGACGGCACCGAGTATGCCCACAACTCGCCACGCGCTGCCGTTGATGAAGACGTCGACGCCGGCGCCGGACACGCCAAGCTGTCGTGCGGCGGCGGCGCCGAGGACCACGACGGTCGAACGGTCAGAACCGGCCGTCGGACCCGCCGACGGCGTACTCAGCCCGGAACAAGTCAGCCGCCCGATCGACGCCTACCTGCCCACGGCCGACCAAGTCATGGCCGTGGCCCGCACAGAGGAGAGGCTGGTCAACGACTGCCTGGTCGACCGCGGTGGGACCGGGGACTTCGCGGACGCGGCCGATCCCGCCCAATGGATGCCCTTCGTGGACGGCCTAATCGCCGATCGGATCGTGCGCAACACGATGTGGGGTTTCTTCGACCCCGAGAACGCGCCGACCTTCGGCTATGCCCGGCCTTCGGCTGACCTAGGGCTTCTGGTCCCGAAGCAGCCAACCAGCGGGGAATCTTTGCCCGACTGTCAGGAACTCGTCTCAGCGGGGACGCCCTGGGGCGGATGGGTCGGCTTGACCGATACCGGTGGGCTGCCGGACGGGGGACCCGGGTACCCGGCGACCGACAGCCGCTATGTCGCCGCCGTGGCCGCCTGGTCGGCCTGCATGGCTCAGAAGGGTTTCGACTACCCCGATCCCATCACAGCCATCGGCAGCTCGATCATGGAGCAGGCCTCTTCAGGAGACGACAGCGGCGCGATCGCCCTGGCGACCGCAGATGTTCAATGCAAGATCGACACGAACCTGGTTGGCCAGGCGGTGGCGATCCTGAGCGCCTACGACCAGGACTACATCGAGGCTCATCGCCAGCAGCTCGACGACTGGCAGGCGTCCCTCAAGCCCTACTTGGACGGATCGGTCACATTGGAGGACCTAGAGCAAGCTGCGGCTAGCTAAAAGGGACCATAGGCAAGCAACCTCGACCTTCCCGGTCCCGGCCCCGATCAAGACCGGGCCGCGGTCGCGACCGCGATTATGGCGCGTTCGACAGCGTAGTTCCGCGCCGTCTTCGAGCTGGACCCGCCCAGGCCCTTGACCTGGGCGTCCGCTTCGGCGACAGCCAGGATGGCCCGTCCCAACCCGGCGCCGTCCCAATTCCGCAACACCCTCCTGGCCTGGTCGACCTGCCAACTGTTCATGCCCAGATCCTTGACCGGATTGAGCCCGGCCGCCAGCGCGCCGCCCACCTTCGCCAGCACTCGCAGTTTGCCCGCCAACGCTCCCACCATTGGGACCGGATCGACGCCGGTTCCCAAGGCGTAGCGGGCCAGGCGCAGGGCTTGACCCACCTGACCGGCCACGGCGGCATCGGCCACTTTGAAAGACGTGGTTTCCAGGCGACCGCCGTAGTAGCGCTCCACCAGTTGGGCGGTGACCGGGCCGGTCGAATCCGCCATCATCTGCTCCACAGCCGAGGCCAGTTCTCGCAAGTCCGAACCCAGCGCTTCCACCAGCGCCCTCACGGCGCGCTCGTCGACGCCCCGGCCACCGCGTTTGAACTCGGCTTTGACGAACGCCTCCTTGTCTCGGTCCGAGCGGATGGGGCTGGCGTCAACCTCACCGGCTTTGGCCGCGCGCAGGGCGTCGATCAGCTTCTTGGCCGAACGCCCGCCGGCGTGGCGGAAGACCACCATCGCATCCGGACTGGGTGCGCGGACGTAGGCCAGCGCGCCGTCCAAGAAGTCGGCGTCAGCTTTGTCCGCCCGCTCCACCACAACCACGGTGTAGTCGGCGAACAGCGAGCCGCTGGCCGCTCCAGCCAAGGCATCGCGGCCGGCAATAGCCGCGTCGACGGTGACCAGATCGAGGTCCGGATGCTCCTCGCGCGCGAGCCGGCCGAGCCGCTGCACGGCCCTGTCCGCCAACAGGTCCTCCGGGCCCAAGATCAGCACCAGTCGGTCGGGCTCGATTCTGTCCCATGGAACCCCGCCTGATCGTTGCCTCGGTTCGGCCATGCCGACAAGCTTGCCACGCTCCCCCGACAAGAGCATCCTGACCCGCTGGCTCCCAGGAGACCGGTCGCTCCGACGAATGCGTCACACCGCCATCGCAAGTTCATCACAGAACGGTGATCTTATCGTGATTGAAAATCCACTCGATTGTTATTCAAATGCGGCCGGATCGTGACGCGAATTCGAGGGGAGGCGGCTCCAGCGCCGTTAGGATATTAGCTGCGGGGCAACACCCAAGGGGAGCAAACAGGACGAAGTCCCCAACACCGCTTTGGTCTTGGAATCTGGTTAGTTCGCCAGACCTTGGGCCTTGACGGCTCCTTTAGAGAAGTAGCGAGAATGACATGACACCACAACCCGATAACGGAGGCTGCCCATAATGAATAATTCGAGACGTTTCAGACTTGCCGCCATAGCCGGCCTTTCGGTCGCCGCGCTGATCGGGGGATGCGCGAGTTCCGATGACACCGGGCTGGCCTCGCTCGGCGACAGCGGAGCCATGGCGGCGAACGATGGCTCGGCTGGCGCCGACCAGGATCCGGTGACAAGCGAAGCTGTGGCTGAGAACGACTGGGTGGATGTCGCCGTCCAGCCAATCAGCACCTTCTCCTCGGATGTCGACACCGCCTCCTACTCCATGTTGCGGTACCTCCTCAACAGCGGCCAGTTCTATGCCGGCATGCAAGAAGCAATCCGCATTGAGGAGATGCTGAACTATTTCGACTACGGCTATCAGGCCCCTGACGCGGACGCAGAGCGCCCCTTCAACGTCGAGGTGAAGGTGGCCGCGGCCCCGTGGAATCCCTCCCACCAGCTGGCCCAGATCGGCGTCAAGGCCAAAGAGGCCCGGCCCGCCACCGAGGGCAACAACGTTGTGTTGTTGCTCGACACCTCCGGCTCTATGAGCCACGAGGACAAGCTTCCCCTGCTGGTCGAATCCTTCAAGCTGCTCGCCGAACAGCTGGGCGAGCGCGACCGGATCTCCGTCATCACTTATGCTGGCGGCCACGAGACCTTGCTAGAGGGCGTCACGGGCGACAAGGCCGACCAAGTCATCGACGCCCTCGAGTCGCTCACGGCCGACGGGTCCACCGCTGGCGCGGATGCCCTGGCCGAAGCTTATGACCTGGCCGCGGAACACTTCATCGAAGGCGGCAACAACCGTATTCTGCTGGCCACCGACGGCGACTTCAACGTCGGCCCCTCAAGCGTCGAAGAACTGACCAACCAGATCACCGAAGCACGCGGGGACGGCGTCTTCATTTCAGTGTTCGGATTCGGCATCCACAGCCACGACGCTTTGATGGAGGCGATAGCCGACAACGGCAATGGCAACTACTTCTATATCGACAACCTCAAAGAGGCGCGGCGCGCGCTAGCGGACCAATTCGACTCGACCATGTTCACGGTCGCGAAAGACCTGAAACTGCAGGTGGAATTCAATCCCGCAGAAGTGGCGCAATATAGGTTGATCGGATACGAGAACCGCGTGCTCGCGAACGAGGACTTCGAAGACGACTTAGTGGACGCCGGCGACGTCGGAGCCGGCGCGACTGTCACCGCGCTCTATGAATTGGTCCCCAGCCCGGCCGAGCAAGAGGATGCCGAACAGCCGGCCACAGTTGAGCCGGGAACCTGGATGACCGTGTCGACCCGGTACAAGGACCCGGACGGGACCGAGTCGAAACAGGACGATTTCCCGGCCCCCATAGACGCTCCCGACGTGGCCGATGACGACGACTGGCGCTGGGCCGCGGCCGTCGCCGAGTTCGGGCTGATCCTGCGCGACTCGCAGCATAAGGGCGAGGCGACCCTGGAACAGGTCAAGAGCCTGGCCGGGGGTGCTCTGGGAGAAGACCCTTACGGGCTGCGAGCCGAGTTCCTGGAGCTGGTCGACCTCTACGCCGACTCGATCTGACGCACTGACCGGGAATCCGGCTAAAGCCCCGCCCGCCAAGCCAAGGCGGACGACGGCGGGCGGGGCACGGCATCGGGCAAAACACCGGCGGCTGCCGCGAGCCCACGCCTAAGGGGGTACCCTCCTAGGCATGGCTATACCCCGGGTTCTGGCGATCGTTCTGGCGGGCGGAGAAGGCAAGCGGCTGATGCCCTTGACCCGTGACCGGGCCAAACCGGCCGTCCCCTTTGGAGGCATCTACCGCCTGATCGACTTCCCGCTGTCCAACCTGGTCAACTCCGGTTACCACCAGATCGTGGTGCTGACGCAGTACAAGTCGCACTCCTTGGACCGCCACATCGCCTCGACTTGGAACCTGTCCTCCCTGCTACACCAGTACGTCGCGCCAGTTCCCGCCCAGCAGCGCAAAGGCAAGAACTGGTTCCTCGGCTCGGCCGACGCCATCTACCAGTCGCTTAACCTCTTGGATGACGAGAAGCCGGACATCGTGGTCGTTGTCGGCGCCGACCACGTCTACCGCATGGACTTCTCGCAGATGGTCGACCAACACATCGAGTCGGGCGCCGAATTGACCGTGGCCGGCATCCGACAACCGATCGGTCTGGCGGATCAGTTCGGCATCTTGGAGATCGACCCACAACAAGAGGGCTTCATCAAAGAGTTCCGCGAAAAGCCCACCGACGCCCAGGGCCTGCCGGACGATCCCGGCTCGGTCTTGGCCTCCATGGGCAACTACGTCTTCGACGCCGACGCCCTGATCGACGCGGTCCTGACCGACGCCACCAAGGTCGCCTCCCGCCATGACATGGGCGGCGACATAGTGCCCGCCTTCGTGGCCCGCGGCGCGGCCGGCTTCTACGATTTCAAGTTCAACCAGGTCCCTGGCTCCACCGACCGCGACCGCGCCTACTGGCGCGACGTGGGCACCCTCGACGTCTACTACGAGGCTCACCGCGACCTCATTTCGACGGTGCCGGTGTTCAACCTGTACAACTGGAGGTGGCCGCTGATCAGCGGCAACACCGGCCAGCCGCCGGCTAAGTTCACCCATGCGGAGCCGGGGCGGATCGGGCACGCGGTCAAGTCGCTGGTCTCGCCGGGGGTGATCGTCTCCGGCGCCTCGATTTCCGGCTCGGTGGTCTCGCCCGGCGCGCACCTGCATTCTTGGGCCGAAGTGACCGACTCGGTGATCCTGCATGATGTCGAGATCGGCCGCAAAGCTCGCGTCGACCGCGCGATCATCGACAAGTCGGTGACCGTGGCGCCCGAAGCGACGGTCGGCGTGGACCACGAGTTGGACCGCGCCCGCGGCTACACCGTCACCGACGGCGGGGTCACCGTGGTCCCCAAGGGCGCGCACGTCGAGCCATGAGCCCCACCCACCTGCTGGTGATGGACGTCGATTCGACGCTGACCAGCACCGAGGGCATCGATCTGCTGGCCGACCTGGCCGGACGCGGCCCGCAGGTGGCGGCGGTGACGGCCCGGGCGATGGCTGGCGAACTCGATTTCGCAGCTTCGCTGCATGAACGGGTGGCCTGTTTGCGCGGTCTGCCGCAGGCCGGGCTCCAAGAGGCCGCAGCCATGGTTCGTTTGACTCCGGGCGCACGCGAACTGGTGGCCGCCGCGCACGCCCAGGGCTGGGCGGTGGCGGCGGTTTCGGGTGGCTTTGTCCAAATGGTCGCGCCACTGGCGGCCGACTTGGGTTTGGATTTCTACCGCGCCAACACGCTAGAGGTGTCCGATGCCGTTTTGACCGGCCGCGTTGTCGGTCCGGTTGTGGACCGAGCGGCCAAGGAGACCGCTTTGAGGGAGTGGGCAGGGGTCTTGGGCGTGCCCCTGGAACGCACCGTCGCGATCGGGGACGGCGCCAACGATTTGGACATGATGGCGGCGGCGGGCTTGTCGATCGCTTTTGGCGGGAAACCGGCCGTGGTGGCGGCGGCCGACCACGCCATCGACGGCTCTCTGGCCAAGGCCCTGCCGCTCCTGGCCGCTGCCGCGTCCGCCTGAGCGTCGCGGTCGGCGGCGGCGATTGGTTTGTTCGCCGCCCTAGAATGGGGGCTTGGTCTGGTCAATAGCCGGGCTCCGGCTGAGTTGGCATGGTAGGGGCAGATTTCCGCCGGCGGCGTGGCCCCGGGGATGGCCGGCACAGCTGTGGTCCACACTTCCAGTTCTTGTCCGCGCGAGTCCGCCTTACGGTGCAGGATCGCCGTTCGACCGGGTGCTATGCTCGGGCCAACATCAACGTGACCTGGACAACGGCCGTGGACTCTTGAGACCTCCGGGACCGTTCCTTGAAAGCCCGTTCGACAAGGCGAAGCCGATAGCTTCGAGTCGCTGTCGGAGCGGTCCGATAGGTTGGCTGGAGCCAGGTTACCCCGACAAAGATTTGGTGCAACAGATGTCTCATCGCTTTACTGCCCTCAATCACTCCGGTTCGCATCCGGTCAGGCGTCGCAATGCTGCCGTCGCGGCCGCTGTGGCCTTCTCGGTCACAGCCGCCGTGGTCGCGGTCAACGCGGCCGACGCGCGTGTGGGCGCCAGCCCGGGCGCCGGCGCCGCTCTTCAAGCGGCCGCGCCGGCCTTGGTTGACCCCGTCGGGCCGACCGGCAAGGCCAATCGGGTGCGGCTGATCACCGGCGACCTGGTTCGTTTGAGCCCCGAGGGCAAAGTGCTGGATGTCGAAGCCGGCCCGCGCGCTGATGCGAGCCAGCCCCACTTCACCAACTGGACCGCCAACTCTCACACTTTCGTGGTCCCCTCGGACGTCCAGAAGCTGATCGGCGATCAGCTCGACCTGGCGCTGTTCGACGTCACCGAATTGGCTTCCTACGGACTTGGTCCCGATTCGGCGGTCCCGGTGATCGTGCAGAGCACCGTGCCGACCAGAGGCGCCCAGGCCGGGCAGCAGGCCGACCTGTCGGATTTGGGCGTTGAGGTCAAGGGCGCCCTCGAGACGTTGCCCGCGCAATTCGGCGATGCCACGACGCTGACCGACCTGGGACCGGCGCCCTCTTGGAGCCTGATCGAGGCCGTGGCCGATCCAGACGCCGGCGGCGGCGCCTCGGCCCGGCCGACAGTCGAGAAAGTCTGGCTTGACCGGGTAATCCAGGTTCAGCCCAGCAGTGGCGGCGTGACGCCGCTGGCCAGCTCCACGCCGGTGTGGATGGAGACGATCGGCGCGGACGTGGCCAAGGGAACTGGACTGACCGGGGCCGGAGTCAAAGTGGCCGTGGTCGACACCGGCATAGACTCCAACCACCCCGATCTGGCCGGACAGGTGGTGGCCGCCGAGGACTTCACCGACTCCGGTACCCCCGAAGACGTGGATGGCCACGGCACCTTCGTGGCCTCGGAGATCGCCGGCACCGGGGTGGCGTCCGGCGGCACCTATGAGGGCGTGGCGCCGGGGGCGCAATTGCTCAACGCCCGGGTCTTGGATGATTTCGGCAGCGGCACCAGTTCCGGCATCATGGCGGGCGTCGAATGGGCGGCCGAGCAAGGCGCGGACATCATCAACATGTCTCTGGGATACGGCGGGGCCTGGGGCGATGGCACGTCATTCCTCGACCAGTTCATCAATGAGGTCGCCACGGCCCAAGGCAAACCCTACGATCCCCCGCTGATCGTGATCGCCGCCGGCAACGCCGGCCCGGCTGTGCAGACGGTCTATTCGCCTGCGGTCGCGGACAAGGCCTTGACCGTCGGCGCCACCAGCGAGGCCGGCAATCTGGCCTACTTCTCCTCGACCGGGCCCAGGCGTGGCGACGGCGCGGTCAAACCAGAGATCATGGCGCCAGGGGCTGGCGCCGACCAATATGACGACGAAGGCAACATCCTCCCGGAGGAAGTCGGCCCCATGACCGGCGCCGGCGCCGGCACGGATGGCTACGTCTCCGAAGGTTGGATGGGCACATCGATGGCGGCTCCCCTGGTCGCCGGAGCGGCAGCCCTGCTCCTCGATGACGACTCGTCGCTGGGCGCAGACGATCTGCGGGCCAAGCTGATCGCATCGGCCAAGCCGCTGCCGGACGACTCGACTGTTTTCCAGCACGGCGCCGGCCTGGTCAACATCCCGGCCGCGCTGAACCAGACCGTGACGACCTCTCCCACGCAACTGAACCTCGGCGCGGTTCCCTATGGAGACACCGACCCGCGCACCGAGACGTTGACCTACGCCAATCAGGGCGCCGCCGCCGAGACCCTCACCCTCACCGCGGCGCTGACCTTGTCCGGGTATTTCGGTCCGCCCGTGAACATCCCCGACGAGGAGGCCGGGGAGGGCCGGCCAGCCGCGGGCGGCGACGGGGGCGACCAGTGGGGAGACGGCGTCGAGCCGCTCAGCCCCGATCATGTGACCCTGTCGGCTCTGACCCTCGTGGTGCCGGCCGGAGGCGCCGCCAGCGTCGACGTGACCGTTGACCAAGCCGCCTTCGCCACCGGCTATGTTGGCGGCTACGTCACCGCCACCAACGGCGCCGGACAAGAGGTCCGCACGCCGATCGGCCTGGCCAACGAACCGCAGAAGCACGAGTTGACAATCATCGCCACCGACAAGGACGGCGAGCCAATCGACCACGCGGACGTGTTCTCCTACTTGTCGCTGACCGACCTGGAGTACGGCGACTTCCTAGACGTGGCAACGGTTGACGGCCGCGCCACCGTCGAGCTGGTTGCCGGTAGCAGCTACGTGGCCAATGCGGACTCCGTGAAGACCAATGCCAGCGGCGGGACCGACGAGACGACGGCGGCGGCTGCGGTGCTCGACATCCAAGGGCCGACGACTTTGATAATCGACGGCACAACGGGCGTGGCCGCCAAAGCCGTCACCAACCAAACCGTCCAGGGACACATTCAGGCTTCAGAGTTCGTGGCACTGGGCGACCTGGAAGAAGACGGCTTCGAGTTCTTTCAGTGGTTCGGCACCAGCGCTCGCGTCACCGCACTCGCTCAGAGCAACATCTACCTGGTGCCATTCGAGGGCGAAGCTGAGCAGAACGAAGTGTACGTCTCCGCCCCGCTCAGCCAACCCTTGGTCGAGGCCTCTCTGGAGGCATGCGGCACGGAGCCGGTGCCGATAGCCGACGCCACCGGGCGGGCGCCGTTAGGGCATTCGGCCTTCACCTTGGCCCATGCCCCCGACGGGACGATTCCCGCCGGCGGCAACGCCGGCCAAGCCCTGCTGACGCACCTCGACGATCCGGACTATTCCCAGGAAACGATCTTGGGCATCATTGACCTCATTGACGCGGTCGAGCGGGCTGGCTACGGCGCCCTGATCATTGAGTCCAATCTGGCGAATATCGCCGTGGACGCTGGCGAGACGGCACCATACTTGGTCGACCCAGACGTCAGACCGCTGGCAATCCCCGTGCTGGTCACCAACGTCGCCGGCGGAGAGGCGTTGGCCGGCGCCGTCGGCCAGCCCCTCTACTTGCTGAACCGAGGCACTCCCCAGGACGCCTACCTGGCGGGCCAGACGTTCGATCCCAGCGCCGAGGCGTTCACCTTGGATGTCGATGAAAACGCGACCGTTGATTTGACCGTCCAGCACCGCGCCATGGGCGCCTCCGGCGTTTACCAGGATGATTTCGTGTCGGAGCTAGCCTCAGGCACCTTCTCAGCCCGGGCCGGTTCAAGCTACGTGGCGCATCTGACCCCCGGCCTGTGGACTCCCGACATCTACTTGTTCGACGGCCCCGGCGGGACGATGATCAATAACTTCTGGCTGCCGGAACGGGAGTATTCGGATGGCCAGGAGGCCGTCTTGACCGTGGGCAGCCAGGTCCATTCCGCCGGGTTCGAGACCAACTACTTCTACGGCGTCCTTCGAGCCGAGAATGAGCTGGTTTCCGCGGTCCCATTGTTCGTGGACGGCCAAGGGCAGGGCGAGTGGATGCGGAACTTCCCTGGGTTTCCCGAATACGGGGCCTTCGACCTGACTCTGACCGATCTGACGACTGGCGATGTCGTGTTCTCCAACGCCAACGACCCGGAGATCTACGAATTCTCAGTCACCGGCCTGGATCCGGCCGCGCACACGTACCGCCTTGATCAGGTGACCACCTCGAACACCGACGAGTGGGCTTGGTCGACTGATGTGACCTCGAGTTGGCAGTGGGTCTCGGCCGAGCCCACAGAACCCGACGATGAGGGCGAGTTGATCAGTGACGAACCCCTGCGCCAGGCATGGTACGAATTGCCCGGCCTTGACGCCTACAACTCCGGCGCGCCCAGCCAGCTGATCGTGGTCCACGCCAGTCAGCTAGCCGGATCGCAGCCAATTCCGTTGGAGACCGTTACCCTGGAGGCCTCGACCGACGACGGCGCCACTTGGACGCCAGTGGAGTTGACCCTAACCGACCAGGCGCCGGAAGGCTCGATCGGCGCACTCGAAGGCGAGACCCTGTACGCCGGCCAGATCGAGGCCGCCGCCGGGCAAGTCGTCTCACTGCGCTCGCGGGTGGCCGGAGGCTCGTCCGCCTTCGACCAAACCGTGCTCGGCGCCTACCCGGTGACCGACTCGCCCCAGGACTACCTGGAACCGGCCTCGTGGAATTCCTGCGGGATCGATTCGCCGCTGCCGCTGCAACTGAGCACGCAGGTTGTGCGCCCATTCCAGGCCAAGGGGCAATCGCCTGACGACACGGTGACGTTGAGCCTGGCGGAAGAGGGCGCCGAATGGCGCGCCGACGCCAACGGCGCCCCGGCGAACGTCAAAGTCGAGGGCACGTTCTACGGAGGTTCCAAGTCGGCCTTCGCCGCCCAGGACCAGGCGCCCGCGAACGCGGCCGTGCTGGGGACGGCCAGCGTCGACGTGACCCTGCCGACCTCCGGAGACACGCCGGTGACCGTCAACGCCGCAGCCGGTTTCACGGTTCCCACCTCGCAGTACGGCACCTGGGTCTGGCGCGTCGATCCTGACAGCCAGTCGGCGCCGGTCAGACCGCTGATCCCGGCGGGCGTGGCGGACAAGTTCGGCCAGCGCAGCCAGACGGTGGTCACTCAGATGGGCTTGACGATCCACTCGGCACTCGCCAGCGGCGCGCAGGCCCGGACGTCCGGCCAGACCAGGCAGCTCTGCGACGTGGTCTGGCTGGAACACGGCAGCGCTGGCGACCTGTGGCTTGACCGGCAAGACGGTGGCCCGGTCCAGGTCCTGGTCGATGGCGGCCTATACAAAGCCTCGTCCACGGGTGAAGCGGTCCGATCAGTCGACGACGCCTCAGTGGTCAAGCAGTTCGAGTTGACATTCACTGCGACCGGACGCGACCATGCCCAAACCGTTTGCCACGCGGTGCCGACAGGGAAAGCAGCCACGTACAGCTTCCAATACCGGATCGGCCTGAACCGGCAAGGTGCGGCCGACGCGCAATACCTGTCTCAGGGGGCCACCACCGATCTGTGGCGGCCAGAGGCCACCGTGGTGATCCGCGCCTCCGGCGGGAAGCTGCCGGTGACCGGCAGCAACGACCTGGCGCCGATCGCGATCCTGAGCCTGCTTCTGACGGCGGCTGGCGCCGGGCTGTTCACGCGGTCACGGCGGCGGGCGCGGGCGGCTCTGGTCTGATCGCAGCCAAGGAGCAAGACAACCGCGCGGGCGGCGGGCGACCCATCGCTCCCCGCCCGCCGGATCGTTTAGTCGCGCCCGGCCTGGTTCCGGCCCGGCGGGCAGTCGCACGGCGTCGCTGGTAGCGAGTCGCTCGCCACCCGCCGACCCTCGGAGTTCGTTTGGTCGCGCCCAGTTCGGTTCTAGCCACACGGCCAGTCGTACGCCGTCGCCCGTCGCCCGGACGGCGTCGGCCACCCCAGGGGCGGTCCGGGGAAGTAATGAGATTCAGGCCAGGGGCGTCAGCACCCAGCGCAGAATGGTCGGCTCGAAGCCGACCCCCTCCCACAGGCCGTCAACCTGAATAACGGCCACCCCGGCAGTCGGAAGACCGCGGCGGACGCGGGTGACGGCATCGGGCACAGATCCGGCGCCGGCCAACTTGTAGGCGGTCGCGGACATGGTCGGCTCGTGGCCAACCACCATCAACACCGAACAGTCTGGCGGCGCTGAGCGGATCGCCTCGAGCGCCTCCTCGACGTAGCCGCTATACAGTTCGCTCAGCAACTCGGCGGAAAGCTGCCAGTCCGCCGACGCGGCCATGGCGTTGAAGGTCTGCTTGGCTCGCCGCGCGGTCGAGACCAAAGCGACATCGGGACTAAGTCCGATCCCGGTGATCTCGCGGGCCACCACCCGGCACTGTTCGTAGCCCAACTCGGTTAAGGGGCGGTCCACGTCGCCGCCGCCATCGCCGCCGCCGGCCTTGGCGTGACGCACCAACAACAATGTCCGATCCATACAGTGATTGTAGTTACTGCCCCATGGCGTGCACACCGCCGTCGACATGGACGATCTCCCCGGTAGTGGCTGGGAAGAGGTCAGACGCCAGGGCCACGACTGCGCGGGCGGCCGGCCCCGGGTCGGCTGAATCCCATCCCAGGGGCGCCCGGGCGGGCCAGAGCCCTTCCATCTGTTCGAAGCCGGGAATCGAGGTGGCCGCGACCGTCTTGAGCGGTCCGGCGCTGACCAGATTGACGCGGATGCCGTCCGGGCCGAGGTCCCGAGCCAAGTAGCGGGCGGTCGACTCCAAGGCCGCCTTGGACACGCCCATCCAGTCGTAGACCGGCCAGGCGTAGCGCGCGTCGAAAGTCAGACCGACAATGGCGCCGCCTGGCCTCAACAGCGGTCGGGTCGCCACCGCCAGCGACTTCAGCGAGTACGCAGACGTCTTGATCGAGGTGGCCACGTCTTCCCAGTCGCCGTCGAGGAAATGGCCGCCCATCACCCGCCCGGAGGCGAATCCGATCGAATGGACCACGCCATCGAGAGCAGGCAGGTGCGCGCGCACTCGGTCGGCCAGGGAGTCCAGATCATCCTGATCGGTCACGTCGAGTTGTTCGACCGGCGCGGGTTTGGGCAGACGTCTGGCGGTGGCGGCGGTCAAACGCGCGCCCTTGCCGAAGGCGGTCAGGACCACCTCAGCGCCCTCCTCTTGAGCGATCCGAGCCACCTCGAAAGCGATCGAATGATCTGTCAAGACCCCTGTCACCAGCAGGCTCTTCCCTTCAAGCAGTCCCACTTGCATTCCTCCTGTCAATTGGCCCCCGCAGGGGACGGTTCAACGCTGGCTTGGGGCGCCTTCGTCGCTTTGAAACTTCGCGCAGGCAGGGCGACGGCCCCGCTCTTCAGCAGGGTTCCCGGTCATTAGTGGCCCATCCCCAGGCCCCCATCCACCGGGATGACGGCGCCGTTGACATAGGGCGCGTCAGCTAGGAACAGGGCTGCGGCGGCGACATCGTCCACCGTGCCGAAACGGCCAGCTGGGATCCGCGCCTGGTAGGCCGCACGGGTGGCCTCGGTCAGACCCGCGGTCATGTCCGTTTCGATGAACCCAGGGGCGATCACATTGGTGGTGATCCCGCGACCGCCGATCTCGCGGGCCACCGACCTGGCCAGGCCGACCAGAGCGGCCTTCGACGCGGCGTAATTGGTCTGCCCCGCGCCCCCGACGGAGCCGACAACAGACCCGATCAAGATGATCGCCCCCTGGCGACGCGGCGTCATCGAACGGACGGCTCGCCTGACGCAGCGCCAGGCTCCGGCCAGGTTGGTGTCGATGATCTCAGCGAAGTCCTGATCGGTCATCCGCATCAGCAAGCGGTCTTTGACCATGCCTGCGGCGACCACCAAGACATCGACTTTGCCGAAGCGCTCCTCGGCCTGGTCGAAGGCCGCGCCCACCTGTTCGGTTGAACTGACGTCGGCCGCCAGCACAGCCAAATCGGGCCGGCCCGCAGTGGTATGACTCCTTAGCGCGCCCGCCGACTTCCCGGTTTCCCGCGCCGGCGAATCCCCTGCATCCGGCTCTAAGGCAGCCCCCAAGAATGGGCCTACCCCTTGGCGGTCGATGGTCGAGACATGGTCTCCCCGGGCCAGAAAAGCCAGCGCGATCGCCCGGCCGATCCCCCGGCTGGCTCCTGTGATCAAGACGTGTCTTTGCACTATTGGAGGTTATCTCCGAACACGGCCGGCATTCGGCCTGGTAGGCAACCACGCCCGCCGGAGGTCTTTGTGGGATCTCTACTAATCTCTGCTAAACCGAGCCGACCGCTAGCCCAAGGCACGGCTCATGACGACCCACCAGACGGCATCGATCACCGCCGGCGCCGCCACCGCGAAGGCGATCGCGCCCCAAACCGGCCAACCGAACAGCCGATAAGCGATCACTCCGCAGACAAGGATCATCGCCAGCACAATGGTCAACCCGATCAGCCACCGCGCGGTCTGGGCCACCGGCGGCCCGCCGTTGGCGGACCCGCCAGCCAGGGCGGTCGCCGCCGCGAATGTCGCCACCGGCATGGCGTAGGCCAGGGGGATCATCATGACCACCCCGATCAGCGGATGCTTCCAATTCTTGGCGCCGCCCTCGCGAGCGCGATCCAACGCGCCGGAGGTCCCCGTCAGCCACTCCATGCACCAATTCTACGGCGCGGTCAGGACGGTCCGTTCGACCGCAGCCGGCTCGAAATGGCGCCAGCGCCCTGGTTCGGAGCCGAAGCTCAGAGCCCGGGTTCAGTGTTCGGGTTCGGTGTTCGGGTTCAGTGTTCGGGTTCAGGTTCAAGCCAACTCGATCAGATCTTCGTAGTCGCTGGACCACAGATCCTCGTCGCCGTCCGGCAGCAGCAGAACCCGTTCCGGATCGAGGGCGCGCACGGCGCCCGCGTCGTGGGTGACCAGCACAACCGCAGCCTTGACTTTGGCCAGCGCGCCGAGGATTTCAACCCGGGAGGCCGGATCAAGGTTATTGGTCGGCTCATCTAAGAGCAGCACGTTGGCGGCCGAGACCACCAAGATGGCCAGAGCCAGGCGGGTCTTCTCGCCACCCGACAGCACCCGGGCGGGCTTCAGGACGGTGTCCCCGGAGAAGAGGAAAGACCCCAGAATCTTGCGCACCTCGGTCGTCTCCATGTCCGGAGCGGCCGCGGTCATGTTCTCCAGCACTGTCCGGTCCAACTCGAGAGTCTCGTGCTCCTGGGCGTAATAGCCCAGTTTAAGCCCATGACCTGGCTGAACGCTTCCAGAATCGGCTTTCTCAAGACCAGCCAGGAGCCTCAGCAAGGTGGTCTTGCCGGCCCCGTTCAACCCGAGCACCACCACCCGGGAGCCCCGGTCGATCGCCAGGTCCACGTCGGTGAACACTTCCAACGACCCATAGGACATCGACAGGCCCTCGGCCGCCAGCGGCACCCGCCCGCATGGCGCGGGCTCGGGGAACCGCAAAGCCGCCACTTTATCGCGCCGCCCGGCCGCCTCGGTCTGATCCAGCAGACGTTCAGCCCGCTTGGCCATGTTCTGGGCCGCCACGGCCTTAGTGGCCTTGGCCCGCATTTTGTTGGCCTGCGCCATCAGGCTCGCGGCCTTCTTTTCCGCGCCCGCGCGTTCACGTTTACGGCGGCGCTCATCGACCTCGCGCTGCGCCAGGTAATCGTTCCAACCCAAGTTGTACTGGTCCAATTGCTGCCGGTTGGCGTCCAGGTGCATCACCCTGTTCACGGTGGTGGCAAGCAGCGCGGCATCATGGGAGATGACCATCAGGCCGCCACCGAAAGACTTCAGGAAATCCCGCAACCAAACAACCGAGTCCTGGTCCAGGTGGTTGGTGGGCTCGTCGAGCAGGAGGACATCGGCGGCTTGGAAGAGGATGCGCGCCAATTCGACGCGGCGGCGCTGGCCGCCGGACAACGTGCCCAGCGTTTGGCCCATGACGCGGTCCTCCAGGCCAAGATTGGCTGCGATCCGAGCCGCTTCGGCTTTGGCGGCGTAGCCGCCAGCGGCCAAGAAGCGCGTCTCCTGCTTGGCGTAGAGTTCGATCCCCCGTGTCATCCGGTCCGTGTCCTGGCTGGCCATCATCGCCTGCGCCTGATCCATCCGCGCCAGAGTCCGGTCCAATCCCCGTGAGGAGATAATGCGGTTGATCGCAGTCATGGCCAGGTCGCCCTCGGCCGGGTCTTGCGGCAGGTAGCCGATTGATCCGGTCGAGCTGACCGTCCCGGCAGCCGGCGGCCGCTCGCCGGCCAGGGCGCGCATCAGCGTGGTCTTGCCGGCCCCATTGCGCCCCACCAAACCGACCCGATCGCCGGGGCCGACTCGGAAGCTGGCGTCGGCCAGCAGCAACTCGGCGCCGGCGCGCAACTCGATCCCAGAGGCAGCGATCACGACCGCCAATCGTATAGGCCAGTTCCACCCGGAGCGGCATCCTGCCCTTGCGTCCGTCGGAGCGGCATACTCACCGACCGCCGCAACCGTGGCGTGGAGCGCCTCGCCCGAGCCCTTTCCACCGGGACGGCGTCAAGTCCCATCCTGGGCGCCAAGGCCGCCGCGGCGTCAGACCAGCCGCAGACACGGATTAGTTGCCCGCCCGCCTGCAGCGGTCCCGGCCTTCTGTCACCGCCAGCACCTCGACATGGTGGGTGCCCGGAAACAAGTCGAAAGCCCGCAGCTCGACCAGGCGGTGGCCCTTGGCCAGCAAGATGGCGAGGTCGCGGGCGAGCGCCGCCGGGTCGCATGACAGGTACGCGACCCGGTCCGGGCCGCGTAGGGCCACCGCCTCGATGACGGCTCGCCCGGCGCCGGAGCGTGGCGGATCAAGCAAGACCGCTGTCGGGCGGATCCCGAGCAGGTCGGTCCGCAAGGCCTTGGCCACGGACATGGCCAAAGCCCGGTCCAGCTCCAGGCCCGGCCGCCGGATGTTGCCCAGCAAGTCCCTGACCGCCTGGCGCGATCCCTCCACAGCGCTGACTCGCGCGCCCGCCGCCGCCAGCGGCAGCGTGAACAATCCCGCGCCCGCGTACAGGTCCCAAACGCTCTGGCCCGGGCCGGGCCGCAGGGCCCGCGTCACCGCTTCCACCAGCACTTTGGGAGCGAGCCGATGGGCTTGCCAGAAGCCCCCTCCGGCCAGCTCGTAGCGGTGCTCCAGACCGGCCGCGCGCACAATCTCGCGGCGGCGAGGAACCCCCCGAACGGCGTCAGACCAATAAAAGGCGCGGCCGGCTGAAGGGGCCACCGCAGTCAGACGTGAGCCAGCCGGCCAGCGTCGATCGAACAACCCCAGTTCCTCGATCGCGGGCACGGCCAGCGGCATCGCCTGCAGCGGCCGAAAGCGCTGCGATCCGGCGGCGAACATGCCGGCGCGGCCTTCGCCGTCCACCGACAGTTCGATTCTGGTCCGCCAGCCCAGGGGTCCGCCATCGCCCAGAGGCTCGACCACGAGCTGGAGCTGCTCACCGGTGGCATGCCGAAGCAGTCCCGACACAACTTCAGCTTTGGCCCGCCGGGCCGCCTCAGACGCCAGGTAGAGCCAGTCGGCGGCGCCAAGAGCCAAACCTTCGGCCCAGGGCGGCGGGACGCGGTCGGCCGAGGGCTCCAGGACCTCGATCGTCTGGGCCCGCCAAAAAGACCGTTGTTTGGCAGTCACCTCCGCGACCACCCGCTCGCCAGGGATGGCGCCGGATAGCAACACGACCGGGCCGTCCGGCTGGCGGCACGCGCATATGCCGCCGTTGCCCCACGGGCCAGCGGTCAATTCAAGCCGCGACGCGGCGTCTTCGCCCGCGGGCGTGTCGGCATGGCTGTTCGCGGCCTCGCCGGGGTCGGGAGGGGCTGGCGCCGGAACGCCATCACCGGCGCCACCCCCGGCATCAGGCAGAGCCGGATCGGCCGGCCGGCCGGCATCAGGCGGGGCCGGATCGGACAGCCGGGCGGCGTCGGGACCAGGCCAATCGCCGGCGCCGGCGCCGGG
>JAISXH010000065.1 GCA_031270825.1 Bifidobacteriaceae bacterium | reverse complement strand
TTTCCGCCCCCACGACGGTCTGCGAGGTCCGCAACGGCTTCACCCGCTCGTTCACGTTGACTCCCGAGGAGTGGGGCCTGACCCGGGGCACGAAAGAAGACCTGGTCGGCGGCGACCCGTCCGAGAACGCGCGCATCACCCGGGCCGTCCTGGCCGGCGAACCCGGCCCCCGCCGCGACGCCGTCCTGTTGAACTCGGCCGCCGCCATCCACATCGGCCGTCCCGAGATCCCCCTGGACGAGGGCCTGAAGATCGCCGCCGACATGATCGACTCCGGCCAGGCGGCCACCCAGCTGGAACGCTTCGCCCAACTGTCCAACAGCTGACGTCCCCCGGCGGGCCGGCGCAATCTCACGCCTCTCGTGCCCCCCACCTTCGCCGAGGGGCGGCAGATCACGCCCCCGGACCCCACGTAGGCGCAATCTCACGCCCCTCGCGGCCCCCACCCTCGCCGAGACGCCCCGGGGGCCCGAAGTGGCGGCGCAATCTCACGCCTCTCGCGGACCCACCTCCGCCGAGGGGCGGCAGATCACCCTCCCCGACCGGGCGGCGGCGCGATCTCACGCCTCTCGTGGCCGGCCGGGGTTCGGGGACGGCACACTTGGTGCCGCACCTTTCCGCAGTGCTACACTCCGGGGCATGACGACGACCTTGGCACGGCACACCGTGACGGAGACACCAGACGTGGCCGCGGCGCTCGACGTGGCCGCCGACCTCTGGCCTGAGCAGGCCGACCGGCGCGGCTTGTTGGCCCGCCGGCTCATCTTGGCCGGGGCCGAGGCGTTGGAGCCGGAGCGCGAGGCCAAGATGGCGGCGCGGCGCCGACTCGTGGACGAGATCGCGGGGTGTTTCACCGGCGTGTATGGGCCAGATGAGGCGGCTCGGCTGAAGGACGAGTGGCCCGAGTGATCGTGTTGGACGCGTGTGTCGTCATCGCCCTGTTCGACTCGACGGCCGCCCACCACGCGGTCGCCAAAGACATCGTCGCCAGCGACTCCGCCTTGGCCATGTCGGTCTTTTCGGTCGCCGAAACGCTGGTCGGGCCTGAGCGGAACGACGCCGGAGAACAGGCCCTGGACAACCTGGCCCGGCTCGGAATCAGGATTGTCCCGCTGCTGGAGGACGACGCCCGAGACCTGGCCCGGACCCGGGCGAACGGGCGGCCGCGCATGCCCGACGCCGCCGTCCTCCACGTGGCCCTCCGCCTCCAGGCGACCGTGGCCACATTCGACACGCGACTCCAGGCCGCGGCGGTCCAGGCCGGCCTTTCCGTGGTCCCCGCGCCCTCAAGCTCCTGAGCGGGGAGCCGCCTTCCGGTTGGAGCTGGTGAAGACGCCTAGCGCGCAGATCGCGGCGAACTGGAACGTTTCGCCCGGCTGTCCAACAGCTAGACGGGGCCAAGGCCCCCTCACTCGTGGCGGTATTCTGTTGTCCTGGCCCCCGGTGATCGGAGAAGGACATGTCCCCTGTGGCTGAGGCCCTGGCCGAGACTTCGGCCTGGCGACGTGAGTGGTGGGAGCGTTGGGCGGACCGTCGGGACGAGTGGCGTCGGGCGCATCCGTTGGCGGTGAGTCGCTTGATCCGGGTCCGGGCGGCGCTGACCTGGTTGGCTTTGTTGTGGGCGGCGGTGGTGTTCGTCGGTTGGCCGCAGACCCGTCTCAGCGGCCGGGCTTATCTGGGCGGCTGTTGGATTGTCGTGTGTTGGTTCCTGTTGGCCCGGACCAAGTCTTTGAGCTGGTCGGCGTATCTGCGCTTCTTCGCGTTGTGTCTGCCGTGGAGTGGTTTGATCGGCTGGGTGACTCTTCGTTTGTCGCAACAGCCGTATGTCTGGTCGGGGGTTGTTTTCACTGTCGGCGCGGAAGCCGACGGCGCCCTGATCGCGATCGCGGGAATCGGCGAGGAGTGCCTCAAGCTGGCCCCTTTGGCGGTCTTGGCGTTGTTGGCCCCCGGTCGGGTGGCGCGGCTGGCGGCGGTCGATTGGACGTTGTTGGGCGTGGCCTCGGGCGGGGCCTTCTTGATCGTGGAAGAGACCGTGCGTCGCTTGACTCTAGGGGCCGACAGGTTCGGGGCCGTCCATTTGAGTCTCAGCTTGGAGGCTGATGGTCTGCCGACTGGTTGGACCCGGTACGGCTGGTGGCCGTTGGGTTCAGAACTGGAGATCGCCCCAACCGACTTCGCCGGGACGCCCCTCGGCGATCCGGTGGCCTGGTACGCCGGCCACCTGGTCGCCACCGCCCTGCTGGCCACGGGGATCGGCCTGGCCGTCGCCTGGTGGCGGCGGTCTGGCTGGATGGGGCGGATCGCGGCGTTGATCGTGCCCGGCTTGACCCTGTGGTTGATAGCGGCCGACCATGCCATGTACAACTCCAACACCACGGGTTTGCTATGTGGCCCGACTAGATCCATCGGCGGTCAGACTCCCCCTCCCAGTCTGGTCCCATGGTGGCTGCGTTGGCCCTGGCAGGCCTGCGGCCACGGCCAAGGCCGCCACATCGTCTTCCTGCTGGCGGCCGGGGCGGCCCTGCTGGTCGACGCCGGTCGCCTCATCACCCGCCCCTCGACCCTCACCGGCCAAGAACACCCAGTTTGGGCTGACCGTCCCATCAACGCCGTCTTGGCCCGCCACGGCCTCACCCGCGACAATGACACGTTCAAGACCTCTGGTTCGAATGGTTTCATCCGCGGTCTGGTCCGGTTGGCGGCCGCTGGCCTGCGAATGGTGGCGGCGGTGGTCGATCGACTGGCGGCACTGGCGTGGATCGCGGCCCGCGACTGGCGTGACGCGCTAGCGGGTTTCGCCCGCCAGTCAGAGGAACCCCGCCGGGCCGCTCTGGCCCGTGGGTTGACCGTCTTGTCGGCTCAACGAGCCGACCGGGAGTTGTCCTATCAAGAAACCAGCGGCCCAGTCCGGCCCGGCCGTGCCCGCCTGGTGGCCGGGACTGGCCTGGCGGTGCTATTGGCGGCCGCCCTGCTCTTGGCCCCCCGGACGGCCAACGCGATCGGATTGTACGGCTGCGACTGGTTCTGGCTAGCCGGAATCTTGCAAGACCTGGCCGACTGGTGGGCCAACCTGCCCGTCAGCTCCAAACTCGCCCTAGTGATAGGCGTCTTGTCCCTCATCGCTTTGCCTTGGTGCAGCGGCGGCATCGGTCTCTACCTGTTGACCGCCTACGGCGTCGCCGACTGGGGTTGGCAACATCGCCAAGCCCTCGACACCCTGCGCCGGTCCCCGAGGCAAGCCTGGAAAGACCTCTCCAACCTGAGCCCAACCGAACTAGTACTCGAAACCCTTGGCTTCGTTCTGACATTCCTGCCCGCAGGCGTCCTCGGTCGACGGGCCGTCCCCGTCGTCCGTTCCGCCGCCCGGGAAATCCGCGCCGACCCGGTCGCCGTCCGACGGCACCTCCCCGACATCCTCCGCAGCCGCGCCTCCACCTGGAGCTTCGAGCGCTGGGTCGCAGGCCGCCAACTCGACCCCATCGGCAAACCCGCCCAAAGCAAGTTGGTCGAGATCGTCGACCACCGAAACGCCGTCATCGGCGAAATCGACAGGATCGACCTACGCACGGCCACCTTCATCGAAGACAAGAGCGCCCGCGGCCTCAGCAACATCAACCCCAGAATCCAAGGACCCTTAGATGCCGCCCAACAATGGGCCAACAGGCAAATATACAAGAAGACGAAGAAGCGCATCGAGAGTCTGTTTGAGGCGAGTTCGACTCGCGTGACGACGAAAGGTAGCCTGGTGATTCCGAGGCTGGATCAGATCCAGGGCATCAAGAAGTTCACTTTCCAAATCGAGGCGAACACCACCGAACTACGACAAGCCGTCTATGACGTCCTCAGGCGACTACGCCTTGAACACCCAGGATTCTCATTCGACGCAACCTTCAGGGTAATCAAGAAATAGAAACGGAGACCATCATGAGCGTGGCCATCATCATCAGCGAACCGCTGGACGCACCCGGCGACCGGTTCTATGTGCCTGTCGCCGCCCAAGAGACATTTG
>JAISXH010000064.1 GCA_031270825.1 Bifidobacteriaceae bacterium | reverse complement strand
CAGTCGACCGAGTGTTCGGCCAGCACCCAGACGCGGCCGGAGTCATCCACAGTGGTGTAGCCCTTGGGCCAAATCTTGGCGAAGTGCCATTCGTCCAAGGCTTCGCGCACTTGCGGGCGTAGGTCGATCGGGAGGTCCTGGTGCCAACGGCCGCGGATTTGGAGGATCTCCTTCTGTTCGCCGTAGGTGAAAAAGTAGAAGATATTGGAGTCCCAGAGGCCGCCGATGTCGCCGTCAGAGTCGACGCTGAAGGTCCAGTTCTCCGCTTCGAGGGCGGCCTTGATGCGGTCGTGGCTCAGCGGCCGCAGGATCTGGGCGGCTGCGGGCTCGACTGTTTGCGCCTTCGCGGAGATGGCCTCGTGGAGTTGGCGTTCGAATTCGTCATCGTCTGCCGGGATTAGTCCGGCGGCGGCCAAATCTGGACTCTGACCTGGGGTCGCGTCTGGTTCGAGGGGGGTCGCCGCGTACTCTTCGCCCTCGTCGTGATAACTGGGCTCCATGGGGCCTCCTGCCGACTGCGTGGACATTTTGCCCTTCAATGCTACGGCCGTCGCGGGCGGGCAAGCCACAGCGGCCGTATTTCGAGGTCGAGATTCGACCTTGACAGGCATCGCCCGAAAATCGAGTTTTCTTGCCCGAAGCAGGACCTGGGAGGGGTTGCGGTAGCGCTGAAGCCAGAACCAGGCCAACAAAGTACCAAGCTCTACCCATTTTCGTGCGGTAGGTTCTATCCATGCCGTACATCAACACCGAGGCGCGGCTGCGCACCGCGCTTGTCACCTTGATTCTGGATGAGTACTCGCTGCTCGAGACAGTGCATCTGCCGTTGCCTGCTTCGGAACGGGTGATCGCCAATCAGCTAGCCTGGCGGCTGCGGACAGAATATGAGCGATCATGGGACGTTGACGTCGAATACAACCGGGTTGGACACGGCACCGCCGTCAAGGGCCGGCGGACGCACCAGCCGGACCCGGCCACCAGACCGGTCGACATTTCGATCCACCACCGGGGTCTGTCGGGGCGGAACGACAACCTGATGGTGATCGAGCTCAAAACCCACGGGGTTGAGAACCTCGCCTCTGAGACGACCCGGCTGGAAAAGACCCAGCAGCATTACGACTACCAGCACGCGGTGCTGCTGGACCTGGACATCACCCGAGGGACGGACCCAGATGGGCCGCCGGTCCTCTTGCAGCCGTCCTGGCTGTGGCTTCCCGGCGCCAGGACCATGTCGGGAGTGTTTGACGACGAATCGGCGCGGCAGCTGTCGTTCGACGGCTGGCAGGCGCGCAAGGGCCGGACTGCCGCTCTGCGCGCCGCGCGGGACCGCGATTTCGACTGATCAACCGACCTGGAGCCGGAGCCAAGGCTATCGCCACCAGGCGCGGCGATTTCAGGCCAGCGGCGCGACCGGGGCAGAGGTCGGCGGCTGGCTCTGCACGTACCTAGCTATCTGGGCGAGTTCTTCTTCTTCGGTCTCGATGTAGCCTTCGGCGCCGCCGAAGGCCTCGGCGTGGGTCGAACGGACGTCCCGGATGACTTTGCAGACCATCTCGGCGCCCGGCAGAGGGCCCATGCCCAGGAGGTCGCCCAGCACGCGCTGATTGGACAGCGGGGGAGTGACCAGGTTGACCAGCCGCAATCCCAGACGCTTGACTACCCGCAGGTCGTCGGCCAGACGGGAGAGGTCGTAGTGCTGTTTGGTGCTGGCGGGATTGAGCGCGGCCAGGCGCGCCAGGTCGCTGGCCGGGTTGCGCAGCGCGGATCGATAGGGACCGCCGAAGACATGCGGCAAGCGGACCACGGTGGTCTCCCAATGGGCTTGGCACCAACGTTCGAGTTCATAACGGTGGCGGGCGTAGGGGGTCAAGGCCTGGGGGTCGATCGAGTCGCGTTCGTCGACTCGGACTGGCACGGGGTAGACCGCGCAGGAAGATATCAAGGTCACATGTGAGACCTGGCAGGTGGCCATGATCTCTTGCAGGCGACGGATCGCGTACAGGTCCTGCGAGGGCGCTTGGTTGGTGGCCCATTCCAGCGGCGCCACCGCCGTGGCGACAACCGAATCAAGATCTGTTTGGACCGCCTCTTCGATCCTGTCCGCCGGATAGATGCGGTCGAAGTGAACCGTCTCCGCCAGAGCGGCGCCGATCGAGTCGACAGAATTGATCAGGGTTCTCATCAGCCACCTCCCTCAAGCGATAGCACACGCTAAGGCCGACATCTTCGGCAAACCCCTGAGCTCTGGGAAATGTCCACTATGTGGACCTTTGAGACGATTGCCCGACGAGGGCGGCCGGCTTGAGTAGGAGAGCGTGGACAAGTCCTTCCCGTTCGCCGTCGCCGCCCGCCGCTGCCAGAGCCATGCGGGCGCGAAGCTGTGTGGGCCCGGAACTGTGGGCCCGGAGCTGTGGGCCCGGAGCTGTGGGCCCGGCGCTGTGCGGGCGCGGAGCTGTGGGCCGGAGCTGTGGGCCGGAGCTGCGTGGGCCCGGAACTGTGCGGGCCCGGAACTGTGCGGGCCCGGAGCTGTGGGCCGGAGCTGCGTGGGCCCGGAACTGTGTGGGCCCGGCCCTGTGTGGGCGCGGAGCTGTGTGGGCCCGGAGCTGTGGCCCGGAGCTGTGGCCCGGAGCTGTGTGGGCCCGGAACTGTGTGGGCCCGGAGCTGTGCGGGCGCGGAGCTGTGTGGGGCCACAATGGGACCGTGAATTGGTGGCTGGTGGCGGCTGGAGGGGCGCTCGGGACGCTCGCCCGGCACGCGGTCGGCCAGGCCGTGGGCTACCCCGGCGCGCCAGCCTGGCCTTGGGCCACCTTCGCCGTCAACCTGGTCGGATCGCTCGCGTTGGGTTTGTTGCAGGGGTTGGTGGAGACCCGACTGGCCGCCGATGCCGCCCGGCCCAGTCAGGTTTTCCTCGCCCGGATAAGCGCTTTTGCCGGGGTCGGGATGTTGGGCGGATTCACCACTTATTCGGCCTTCTCGGTCGAGGTTGTGGCGCTGGTCCAAGCTGGCGCGCTGGCTGGGGCCGGCGCTTACGCGGGCATTTCGGTGGTCGCAGGGATCGCGTGCGCGGCCCTCGGCCTGCGCTGTGGCCGCGCCTGCCCCGCCCCGGCGCCGCGCAAGCCCGGCCATGTTCCCGGCGGCCGAGTTGCCGCCCCCGACAGACAGGTTCCCGCGCCCGACAAGCGGGCCCCCGCCCCCGATAAACAGGGTCCCGCCCCGAGCACGCGGGATCCTTCCCCAGGCGCCGTCCCTGATGCGGCTGGAGACCCGACTCCGCCCAGGCATGCTCAGGAGGATTCCTCGTGACCTGGTTGGCAGTGGCTTTAGGCGGCGCCCTCGGCTCGGTCGCCCGCTATGGCGTGGGCCAGGCGATCCGGCGGCGGGTGTCTTCGAGTGCCGCCTGGACCGCGACTTTCGTGGTCAATCTGGCCGGATCGTTGGCGCTCGGCTGGCTGGTGGGCGTCGCGGCCGCAGGCGCGAGCTGGGGCGCCTGGCACGTCATCGTCGGCGTTGGCCTCTTAGGCGGCTTCACCACCTTCTCGACGGCGAGCCTGGCAGCGGCCACATTGCTGGCCGGTCCCGCGGCCCAGCCTGACTCCCCACCCCAGGGCGGCCGCCGCCGCTCCGCCCGGCCCGGTCTGACCGCCCTGGCCTACGCCCTAGCCATGGCGGCCCTGTCGATATCCGCGGCCGCCCTCGGCCTAGCCCTCGCCTAACTAGGCAGGGGGACGGTGATTGTGTTGATTTTCACCCGCGCGCCGGCTCTGACGACCCCGTCGAAAGGCGCGCCCGCCCCTGGCCTGTCGCTGGCCCGACTAGGCAGGGGGACGGTGATTGTGTTGATTTTCACCCGCGCGCCGGCTGGGCCGACCCCATCGAAAGGCGCGCCCGCACCCGGCCTGTCGCTGGCCCGACTAAGCACAATCACCGTCCCCGTGGTCCCGTGCTTACTGTGGCCCGGTTCCGGCGAGTGGGCAGGAGGTCGGGGCCACATCCCCGCGGCGAGGATAGTCAGGCGGCCTGGGCCGCCGCTTGGCGCGTCTCTTCGGCGCGTTTCAGGATCTCGGTCAGGCGATTGGCAGCCGCCACCACGGCGGCTGCGTGGAGGCGTCCGGGCTGGCGGGTGACACGGTCGACCGGCCCGGAGATCGAAACAGCGGCCACCACGCGGCCATTAGGCCCGCGGACCGGGCCCGACACGGAGGCGGCGCCGCTCTCGCGCTCGGACACGGACTGGGCCCAGCCATGGCGGCGTACTCCGGCCAACATGGTGGCGCTGAACTTGGCATCGATCAGGCCGCGGTGCAGGCGGTCCGGCTCCTCCCAGGCCAGCAGCACTTGCGCCGCCGAACCGGCGTGCATCGATAGGACCGCGCCAACGGGTATGGAATCACGCAGACCCATCGGGCGCTCCGCCGCGGCGACACAGACCCGCTGGTCGCCTTGGCGGCGGAAGAGCTGGGCCGACTCACCGGAATGGTCGCGCAATGCCGCCAGCACCGGCGCGGCTGAAACCAGCAGCACGTCTTCGCCGGCGGCGGCCGCGAGTTCATTGAGCCGCCGCCCCAGCACGAACCGTCCTTGCATGTCGCGTTCCACCATGCGGTGGTGTTCCAATGCGACCGCCAGTCGGTGCACTGTTGGCCGGGCCAGGCCCGTGGTCGCGACCAGTTGGGCCAGGGTGGCGGGTCCGGCTTCGAGGGCGTTGAGGACCGAGGCGGCCTTGTCGAGGACTCCGACTCCGCTAGTATTGTCCATGCCTTGATACTCGCATTCCAAACTGTGAGACGCAAGTTCCAGTAATGGTCTGTCTCATTGCGACGCCGAGGCGAACCCCGCGAACGGCCGACCAAGGCCGCCGCGATCCGGTTGACGAGGGTCGGCGGAATGCTGGCCAGCGGAAACCCCCCGCCTGCGGCGCGGGCTCAGGCGGGCAAAGAGCAGACGAAGAGCCAGCGAAGATGATCTTGGCCCAGGAATCCGCCGCGTTCAGCGGATTGCCGGGCGATAACCGAAGGAGCCGAACAGCGATGGGCACAACCCTGGCGGAGAAGGTCTGGAACGCCCACGTGGTGCGCCGCGGCGAAGATGGCGCACCCGACCTGTTGTACATCGACCTGCACATGATCCACGAGGTCACCTCGCCCCAGGCCTTTGAGGGCTTGCGCCTAGCCGGGCGTCAGCCCCGCCGCCCCGACCTGACTATCGCCACCGAAGACCACAACACGCCGACCCTGAACATCGACCTGCCGATCGCCGATCCGACATCGCGTCTCCAGATCGACACCCTGCGCGACAACGCCCACGAATTCGGCCTCCGGCTGCACTCGCTGGGGGACGCCGACCAGGGCATAGTGCATGTCGTCGGACCGCAGCTGGGCTTGACCATGCCGGGCCTGACCGTGGTCTGCGGCGACTCCCACACCTCGACGCACGGGGCTTTCGGCGCGCTCGCGTTCGGCATCGGAACCTCGGAAGTCGAACACGTGCTGGCGACCCAAACGTTGCCCCTCAGGCCGTTCAAGACCATGGCGGTCAACGTCACCGGACGGCTGCGCGACCCGGTCACCGCCAAAGACATCATCCTGGCCGTGATCGCGAAGATCGGGACCGGCGGCGGTCAGGGTTACGTCCTGGAGTATCGCGGCCCGGCGATTGAGGCCCTGTCGATGGAGGGCCGGATGACGATTTGCAACATGTCGATCGAGGCGGGGGCCCGAGCCGGCATGGTGGCGCCGGACGAGGTCACCTTTGAGTACCTGAAAGGCCGCCCGCACGCGCCGCAGGGTCGCGATTGGGACCAGGCGGTGGCGTACTGGCGCACCCTCAAGACGGACGCCGATGCCGTTTTCGACGCCGAGGTCACCATCGACGCCAACGCTTTGGAGCCGTTTGTGACCTGGGGAACCAACCCTGGCCAGGGTTTGCCTCTGAGCGCCTCCGTTCCAGATCCGGACGAGGCGGCCGATGACGAAGAGCGGCTCGCCATCCTGGGGGCTTTGGAGTATATGGGCCTGCGGCCCGGCACGCCCCTGAAAGAGGTCAGAGTCGACACGGTGTTCTTGGGCTCCTGCACCAATGGCCGGATCGAGGATCTGAGAGCGGCGGCCGCGATTGTGAACGGGCAGGTCAAGGCCGATGGCGTGCGCATGCTGGTGGTGCCGGGCTCGGCCCGGGTCCGCATCCAAGCTGAGAAGGAGGGCCTGGACCAGGTCTTCAAGGCGTTCGGCGCGGAATGGCGCAACGCCGGCTGCTCCATGTGCCTGGGGATGAATCCCGACCAGCTGGCGCCGGGCGAACGGGCCGCTTCGACCTCGAACCGGAACTTCGAAGGTCGCCAGGGCAAAGGCGGCCGGACTCACCTGGTCAGCCCGGTGGTCGCGGCGGCGACCGCCATCCGGGGGACGCTCAGTTCGCCGCTGGACCTGGCCGACCGCGTGGACCTGGCCGACCGCGTGGACGGCGCGGACCAGGCCGTCCAGACGGATTCTGGGCGCAAGCCGGAGAAAGGGGCCTAGGACGATGGAGAGATTCACGACTCACACCGGGATCGGCGTGCCGCTGAGGCGGTCGAATGTGGACACCGACCAGATCATCCCGGCCGTGTACCTGAAACGCATCACCAAGACCGGCTTCGAGGATGGCCTGTTCTCAGCCTGGCGGGCCGATTCGCAGTTCGTGCTCAACCAGCCGGCCTACCGGGCCGGTTCGGTGCTGGTGGCCGGTCCGGACTTCGGCACCGGCTCGAGCCGGGAGCACGCCGTCTGGGCGTTGCGCGACTACGGCTTCAAAGCGGTCCTGTCGGTCCGTTTCGCGGACATCTTCAGGGGTAATGCGGGCAAACAGGGACTGTTGGCAGCCCAGGTCACCCAGGATGTGATCGAACAATTGTGGAAGGTACTGGAAGCTGAACCGGGAACCGCCGTGACGGTGGACTTGGTGGAGACCCAAGTCCGTTGCGGCGAACTCGCGGCCCCGTTCGAGATCGACCCTTATACCCGCTGGCGGCTGATGGAGGGCCTGGACGACATCGGACTGACGCTGCGCCACGAAGCCGACATCGCGGCTTTCGAGGCCGGCCGGGAATCCTGGCGTCCGACTACGCTGCCCGCGAAACACTTGCCGGACGCGCCTGTGGCGCCCGCCCGCCCTGGGTAGAAGCGTGCCCCGGCAAAGCTGCTGCGTGGGGCGGCGGAGATGTCAGGCAAACGCCGCCGGCAAGCGCCTGGCCGAGTCGCGGCACAACTCGGGACCCACGGCCGACTGGGTAGGCTAGGTCCGTGAGCGGCGTACTGGAGATTGAAGGCGGACGCCCGCTGGCAGGCGAAATAACGGTGCGGGGCGCCAAGAACTTCGTCTCCAAGGCAATGGTGGCGGCGCTGCTCGGCGAAAGCCCGTCGGTGCTGAGCAACGTGCCGAAGATCCGTGATGTCGAGATCGTGGCGGATTTGCTGCGCGCTCATGGCGTCTTCGTCGACCATGATCAAGCGGCCGGGACCATCACCATGAACCCGTCCGGGGTCGGCGCGGCCAAGAGCGCCGACATCATCACCCACGCGGGTTCCTCGCGCATCCCGATTCTGTTCTGCGGCCCGCTGCTGCACCGGCTGGGGGAGGCCTTCATCCCGGACCTGGGTGGCTGCAACATCGGCGGCCGTCCGATCGACTTTCACCTGGAGGCGTTGCGCCGGTTCGGCGCCGAGGTCGCCAAGGAGCCTGACGGCATGCGGCTGAGAGCTCCGAAGCGTCTACAGGGCATGCAGATGGAATTGGAGTTCCCTTCGGTCGGCGCGACCGAGCAGCTGCTGTTGACGGCGGTGCTGGCGGAGGGCATCACCGAACTGCGTGGCGCGGCGGTGGAACCCGAGATCTTGGACCTGGTCGCGGTGTTGCAGCAGATGGGCGCCATCATCACTTTGGAGACCGACCGCACCTACCGGATCGAAGGCGTGGAGTCGCTGCGCGGCTATCGCCACTTCGCGCTGCCGGACCGCATCGAGGCGGCCTCCTGGGCCGGCGCGGCGCTCGCGACCGGCGGAGACATCACCGTGTTGGGGGCGCGTCAGCTCGATCTGACCGCCTATCTGAACTATTTCCGCAAGGTTGGCGGCCGCTTCGACGTGACCGATCATGGCATCCGGTTCTGGCATCCCGGCGGCGAACTGCGCTCGATCGTGGTCGAGACGGCCGTCCATCCCGGCTTCATGACCGACTGGCAGCAGCCCTTTGTGGTGGCGTTGACCCAGGCCACGGGCCTGTCGATCATCCACGAGACGGTCTACGAGAAGCGATTCGGCTTCACCAAGGCGCTGCGCCGAATGGGCGCCCAGATCCAGTTGTACCGCGAGTGCCTCGGATCGGAGCGGTGGTGCCGCTTCGGACGGCGCAACTACGAGCATTCGGCGGTCATCTCCGGGCCGACGCCGCTGCACGGCGCCGATATCAGGGTGCCGGACTTACGCGGAGGCTTCTCCCACTTGATCGCGGCGCTGGCGGCCGAGGGCCGCAGCTCGGTCAGCGGCATCGGCCTGATCGACCGCGGTTACGAGCACTTCACCGACAAGCTGGACTCCCTCGGCGCCCGCTATTGGCGGCGCTGACAGCGACCCAGCCGGCCGCCACTCCCGTTGGCGCGGCGGTGGCCACGACCCCGGCGGCAGGTAGTCCCCCAAACTGACCGGGTGCCCGATGCCGTCTGGTCGCCATCGTCCTATAGCTGTCTGGTCGCCGCCGGCCTGGCTGCGGCCAAGCCCAACGTGGATCTGGGCTGGTGAGCGGCGACCGGGGCCCGGCGTTACGCTTGTGGGAATGTCGAAACCACCGGTGCCGTTTGGCTACAAGGTCGTCATCGCCATCCTGGCGCCGTTGGCGTTCCTGTTGACAAGGCGGACTTGGCGCGGGCGGGAGAACTTACCCCAAGACGAGGGCTTCATCGTCGCGGCCAACCACATCTCGTCGTTGGATTTTCTGCCGCTGGCGCATTTTCTGGCCTGGTCGGCCAGGCCGCCGCAGGCCCTGGCTAAGCAGTCGCTGTTCGACATGCCGGTGGTTGGAACCGCGATGCGTGCCATGGGCATGATCCCGGTGCGACGTGGCACGGCTAGCGCCGCGCGGGCGCTGGACGGGGCCGCCAAGGTGCTCGAGGAAGGCGGTCTGGTGTTGATCTATCCCGAGGGCACGGTCACACGAGACCCCCAGCTCTGGCCCATGCGGGGACGGCCGGGCGCGGTCAAGCTGGCCTTGGAGACTGGCGCCCCGCTGGTGCCGGTGGCCCAGTGGGGCGCTCAGCGAATGCTTCCCCGGGGCCGGAAATGCCCGCGGCTGTGTCCGCGCTGCAAAGTGTCGCTGGTGGCCGGCCCCGCCCTCGACTTGAGCGACCTGGCGGTCTGGGAGGATCGCGGGGCGGCTGTCCGTGTTGGCGCCGAACGCCTGATGCGCGCCTTGGCCGAGATGGTCGGCGAATTGCGGGGCGAGACGCCTCCCCCGGAGCCGTACAACCAATTCGCCGCCGGAGCCGGCCGATGAGCCGCATCGCCGTGGTCGGCGCTGGGGCCTGGGGCACGGTTTTCGCCCAGCTCTGCACCGACGCTGGTTCCGATGTCCGGATCCTCACCCGCGACGCCGCCCTGGCGGCCCAGCTGCGCCAGGGCGCGAATCCGCGCAACTATCCGGGGGTGGAGTTGCCCTCCCTGAACGCGGGCGTCGACCCGGCCTGGGCTCTGGACGGGGCCGAGTTCGTCGCGATGGCGGTGGCCGCGCAGTCTGCGGCGGTGGCGGCTCAAGACTTGGTCGCCCATTTGGCCGCCGATGCCGTCGTGGCCTCTTTGGTCAAAGGCGTCGAGTTGGGAACTTGGCGGCGGATGTCCGAGGTGCTGGCCGATTCGCTGGCCTTGCCGGGGGAGCGGGTGGCGGTGGTCTCGGGTCCCAATCTGTCCGGCGAACTGATTCGACGCCAGCCCTCGGCCACGGTGGTGGCTTGCGCCGACGAGGCGGCGGCGCAGCGTTTGGCCGCCGCGATGGCCACCGGCTACCTGCGGCCTTACACCAACACCGATGTGGTCGGGGTGGAGATCTGCGGGGCGATGAAGAACATCATCGCCGTGGCGGTCGGCGCCGCGCGGGGCATGGGCTATGGCTTGAACACCTGCTCGACTCTGATGACTCGCGGCCTGGCGGAGATGACGCGGGTGGGCTTGGCCCTGGGAGCGGACCTGGAGACCTTCGCCGGCATGGCCGGCTTCGGCGACCTGGCGGCGACCTGTTTGTCGCCTCTGTCGCGCAACCATCAGGTGGGTTTTCGGATCGGCGAGGGAATGGGCGTTGATGAGGCCGTCCAAGCGACCCGGGGAGTCGCCGAGGCGGTCCAAACCTGTCTGGCGGTGCAATCGCTGGCGCGCGCTCACGCGGTCGAAGTCCCCATCACGGACGGCGTGGTGGCGGTCATCCACCAGGGCGTCGCCGCCGCCGAGATGGGCCGCGAGCTGCTCGGCCGCCCCTTCCGCTCCGAGGGCTCCCGCTACGAGCCCTGGTCCCCAACCCCCCGCTAGCCGCCTCCCCAACTAAGCATGGGGACGGTGATTGTGTTGATTTTCGCCCGGCCGCCGGGCCTGTCTCTGGCCAAATCAAGCACAATCACCGTCCCCGTGCTGATTTTCGCCTGGTTGCTGACCAGCCAGCGGGTGGTCAGGCGCTGGCGGCGCGGGTCAGGGCCTGGTCTAGATCAGCCCAGAGGTCGTCCACGTTCTCGATTCCGACTGAGAGTCGGATCAGTGACTCGGGCACGTCGATGAACTCGCCTGGCCAGCGGCGTCGCCGCTCCAACATCGATTCGACGCCCCCTAGGGAAGTGGCCGGGGCCCAGGACTTGGTCTGGGCGGCCACCACGTCTGCGGCCTGGGCTCCGCCTGCCAGTTCGATCGATATGACGCATCCGAAGCCGGTCATCTGCGCTTTGGCCACTCCGTGGCCTGGATGCGAGGTCAGGGATGGGTGGATTACGGTCTCGACGGCGGCGTGGGATTCCAGGCGCCGCGCCAGAGTGGCTGCGGATGCGTTCGAGCGCTCGGTGCGCAGCGCGAGCGTCCTCAATCCTCTGAGCAACAGGAAGCCGTCAAAGGCAGAGGGTGTGGCGCCGCGAATTCGGCGGAAGTCGCGCAGCGCCGTGTCATGATCTGTCGCCGCCGCCACCACGGCCCCCAGGATCAGATCGCTGTGGCCGCCCAGGCATTTGGAAGCCGAATGCACTACCACGTCGGCGCCCCAGTCAAGCGGCCGCTGGCCAAGTGGCGTGGCTAAGGTGTTGTCGACCGCCACGATCGCCCCGACCTCATGGGCTGCCTTGATCAGTGCGGGGCCATCGGCTATTTCCAGCAGGGGATTGGTCGGGGTCTCGATCCAGAGCATGGCGGCGGGGGCGCTGCCGTCGCCGCCGGCCAGGGCCCCGACCACTTCCTCGGTCCGGTCGATCGGCAGCGCGGACAGCCTGATCCGGCCTTGCGCCGCCAATTCGCGTGCCAGCGCCCCGGTGCCGTTATAGGCGTGCGATGGCATCACCACGCGGCCGCCCATTGGGACTAATGAAAAAGCGGCGTCGATCGCCGCCATGCCGGAGGCGAATAGCACGGCGTCGTTCGGGCCGCCCTCGAGGATCCCGATCACCTGTTCGGTGGGGTGATTCGACGGGTTGTCGTAGCGGGAGTAGGAGGCTTCGGTCTCTCCCGGAACGCCACGTGAGATAAAGGTGGAACTGAACAGCACCGGGGGGTTGACGGGTTCGCCCTGTTCCCATTCAGGTCTACCGGCGGCCACCGTCGCCGTGTCGGGGGATAGATCCGTATAGAAGCTACGGGCATGTGACATGACTCTAGAGTCTAGGGCCGTCAGAACCGGCCAGTCGGGGCATCAGGTTACAAAACGGTCACGGCGGGGTGATCTGGAAGGTGGGGGAACTGGTAGATGGGGGAAGCCGGAAGGTCGGGGAAGCCAGAAAGTGGGGTGAGCCAGAAGGCGAGGTGAACCCTCGGGCCGCCCGGCGGGGCGGACCGACCAGGTTTCCCCAGTCGAGGTTCGCCAGCCGGGTCGGAAAGGTGAGCGGGGCCGGGCCGGACGGCATCGTCGGCGGGGCTTTTCGGAACAGCCGGGGGGCGGCCGGACAGGCGAGAAACCCCTCAAACCGGCCACGCTGTTACGGTATTCGGCATGTGCGGAATCATCGGCTATGTCGGCCAGGCCGACTCGGAGCGTCCGCTTGAGGTGGCGCGCGAGGCGCTGGCCAGGCTGCAATACCGGGGCTACGACTCGGCCGGCGTGGTGGTGGCGAACAGCCGGGGGCTGCACCACGTCAAGAAGGCGGGCAAGCTGTCGGTCCTGGAAGAAGCCCTGGCGGCGACCCCATTGCCACCCGCGACGGCGGTGATCGGCCACACCCGCTGGGCCACCCATGGTGGTCCCACCGACCGCAACGCCCATCCGCATCTGAGCGCCGACGGCTCGGTCGCGGTGGTCCACAACGGCATTCTCGAGAACCACCAGGCGCTGCGCGAGGAACTGGCCTCGGCCGGGGTGGAATTCCTCTCCGAGACCGACACCGAAGTCGCCGCCCATCTATTGGCGCGCGCTTATGACGGGCTGGGCGACCTGCCAGAGGCGATGCGGGCGGTGGCGCGGCGGCTCGAAGGCGCGTTCACGCTGCTGGCGGTGGCGGCGGACAACCCGCACCTGGTGGTGGGGGCCCGGCGAACCTCCCCGCTGGTGGTCGGCTTGGGGGAGGGCGAGAATTTCCTGGGGTCCGATGTCGCCGCCTTCGTCGCGCGGACCAACCGGGCTTTGGAGTTGGGCGAGGACCAGGTGGTCGCAATCACGGCGACCGGCGTGATGGTGACGGATTTCGACGGCCAGGCGGTCGAACCGCGCGAGTTCACTGTGGACTGGGACGCCTCGGCGGCGGTCAAGGGCGGGTTCGCCACTTTCATGGAGAAGGAGATCCATGACCAGCCGCAGGCCGTCCGCGACACACTCTTGGGCCGCATGACGCCGAGCGGACGAATGCGTCTGGACGAATTACGGGTCGAGGAATCACTATTGCGGTCGGTTGACAAGATCGTGGTGATCGCCTGTGGCACCGCCGCTTATGCCGGCCACGTCGCCAAGTACGCGATCGAGCACTGGTGTCGCATCCCGGTCGAGGTCGAGTTGGCCCATGAGTTCCGCTACCGCGACCCGGTGGTGAACGCGAAGATGCTGGTGGTGGCCATCTCCCAGTCCGGCGAGACGATGGACACCATCATGGCCATCCGCCATGCCCGCGAGCAGGGGGCCAAGGTGTTGGCCGTGGTCAACACGATGGGTTCGACCATCGCCCGGGAATCGGACGCGGCCCTTTACACGCACGCTGGACCGGAGGTGGCGGTGGCTTCGACCAAGGCATTCTTGGCCCAGATCACCGCCACTTATCTGTTGGGGCTCTATCTGGCCCAATTGCGCGGCACCATGTTTCCGGACGAGGTCCGTTCGATACTGCGAGAGCTGGAGCAAATGCCAGCCAAAGTACAGCGGGTGATTGACGGCGAGGCCGCCATCAAGGCCCTGGCGGTCCAGATGAAGGACACCAGTTCGGTGCTGTTCCTGGGCCGTCACGTGGGCTATCCGGTGGCCATGGAAGGCGCGCTGAAACTGAAGGAGTTGGCCTATATCCATGCCGAGGGGTTCGCGGCCGGCGAACTCAAGCATGGCCCCATCGCCCTGATCGATCAGGGGCAGGCCGTTTTCGTGGTGGTGCCCAGTCCCAAGGGACGCGACGTGCTCCACGACAAGGTGTTGTCCAACATTCAGGAGGTTCGCGCTCGCGGCGCCCGCACTTTGGTGGTGGCGGAAGAGGGGGACGATGCCGTGGCCCAGCACGCTGACACCGTCTTTTGGGTGCCCCAGACGCCCACTTTGCTGGCACCGCTGGTGGCGGTGGTGCCGTTGCAGATTTTCGCCTGCGCTCTGGCCACCGCCAAGGGGTTGGACGTGGACCAGCCGCGCAATTTGGCGAAGTCCGTTACCGTCGAATAGAGGTCTGATGGCTTGGTAGCCTGGGCCGTCTGGCCGTCTGGCCGTCTGGCCGTCTGGGCCGTCTGGCCGTCTGGGTCGCCTGGCCGTCTGGGTCGCCTGGCCGTCTGGGTCGTCTGGCGTCTGGGTCGTCTGGCGTCTGGGTCGTCTGGCGGCTGGGTCGCCTGGCCGCTTGGCCGCCCGGTCGCGTCGCCCCTTGGTGGCCTGGGCCGCTGGCGGCCTGGCCGCCCGGTCCCTCGGGTCTGGCGTTAGTCTTTTCAGTCGTTCCGTTAAGTAGGGGGTAACAACATGGGATTCGCCGATGCCGACGCGCTGGCCTGGGTGAACGGCCAGTTAACGCCGGCCGGGCAGGCCACCCTGCCGTTGTTGGACCACGGGATCACGGTCGGCGACGGCGTGTTCGAAGCCATGCGGATTGTCGACGGCCAGGTCTTCGCGCTGACTCGCCACATCCGGCGGATGGCCCGGTCCGCCGCCGGGCTGAGGCTTGAGTTTCCCGGCGAAGAGGTGATTCGCCGGGTGGTCGCCGAGGTGGTCGAAGCGAACGCGGAGCGGTTGAACGGTCCGGTTGACGTGGTCAGGGTCACCCTGACCGCCGGTCGCGGCGCCATCGGATCGGGGCGTCTGCCCGGTTCGCGGCCCAGCCTGTTCGCCCTGGTCACCGCCCACGATCTGGAGCCCGCCACGACTACGGTGATCACGGTGCCGTTCACCCGCAACCAGACCGGCGCGCTGGCAGGGCTGAAGACCACTTCCTACGCCGAGAACGCCCTGGCCCTGGCTTTGGCGAAAGACGCCGGCGCGTCCGAGGCGCTGTTCCCCAACACCGAAGGGCGTCTGACAGAGGGCACGGGCTCGAACGTGTTCCTGGTTCTGGATGGGCGGCTGGTGACCCCCCCGCTGAGCGACGGCGCGTTGGGCGGAGTCACCCGCGATCTGCTTCTGGACTGGACCGATGCGGTCGAACAGTCGCTGCCGATGGACGCCCTGTGGCAAGCCGAGGAGGTCTTCGTCACCTCGACCGGCCGAAACGTCCAGGCGGTGGTGGCGGCCGATGGCCGCGTGGTTGGAGGCGGGGGGCTCGGCCCGCGCGCCCAGGCGGCGGCCCAGACCTTCGCGGCCGGACAGGCCCATGACTTCGACCCGCTGTAGGCGCGGGGCAGGCGCCTGTGGGCGTCAGACGGGGGCTTCGCCCAGTCAAGACCGCGAGGAGCCCCGGTTCCGACTTGGACTGGCGCGGACCAAACCAGGCTGTGCGGATGACCGGCGGGGCAAACTCCGGCACGCATTCAGCCCGAATTGAGAATAGGCTAGAACCGATGATCGCAAGCTACACCGCCGCCCAAATTGATTCCGCCGAAAGAGCCGTGATGGAGCGGCTTCCCGGAGGGGAATTGATGGCGCGGGCCGCCCAGGCGGCGGCCAACGTGATTCTGAGGGAACTGCGCAAACGGCGCGGCAACGCCGCCGGAAGCACTGTCATCTTGCTGGTGGGCACCGGCAATAACGGCGGTGACGCGCTCTTCGCCGGCGCCCGGCTGGCCAGCCGGGGGGTGGCCGTGACGGCGGTGGCTGTCGGCACCCGTGTCCATGAGGCCGGACGGTCGGCGTTTGAGGCGGCCGGAGGCCGCTTGCGCACCATTGCCGAGGGCGGCCCCGGGATTTACACCCCGATCGAGCAGGTGGCCGAAGAGGCTCGCGGTTGCGACGTGATCGTGGACGCGCTGCTCGGGATCGGCTCGCGCGGCCCGCTGTCAGGACATTCGGCGGCACTGGTGACCACCTTGATCGTGGAGGCCGGGCTGGACGCGCCGTTGCGGTACCGGCGCCAAACCCGACCGATCGTGGTGGCTGTCGACCTGCCCAGCGGCATCGGCGTCGATGACGGCGCGGTGGGCGGACAAGTGCTGCCGGCCGATGTCACGGTCACCTTCGGCGCCTACAAACCGGCGGCCCTGCTGCCGCCGGCTTCCGGGCTGTTCGGCCGGGTCGAGTTGATCGACTTGGGGCTGGGGCCGCATCTGGAGGAGACGGGAGCGCCGACGGCGCGGCGAATCCAAGCGTCCGACGCCCTGGGGCTCTGGCCGGTGCCGAGGCGTTCCGATCACAAATACAGTCGCGGCGTCCTGGGGGTGGTGGCCGGTTCGGAGACCTACCCGGGCGCGGCGGTGCTGACCACGGCGGCGGCGGTGGCCACCGGCGTGGGCATGGTGCGCTATCTGGGCCCGGACCGGGCGGTGGAAAGGGTGCTGTCACGCCGTCCCGAGGTGGTGCCCGGCGGCGGGCGGGTCAATGCCTGGGCGCTCGGACCGGGCGTGGCGCCGGGCGCCGATGACCAGATCTCCCGCATTGGACGCGCGCTCAAGTGGGCCAAGGCCGAGCGGGTCGCCTCGGTGCTGGACGCCGGCGGTTTCCAGCTCTTGCCCCAGGCGCCCGGACGGTTGGACCCCTGGATCATTCTGACGCCGCATGCTGGCGAGATGGCGACGCTGTTGAGCGACCGGGGGGTGCCGACCGAACGCGCGCAGGTGGAGCGCCAGCCGGTGGCCTACGCCAAGCTGGCCGCCGAATTGGTCGGCGGCACCATCCTGCTCAAGGGTCCGGCCACGGTGATCGCGGGCCAGGACGATTCGCTCTATGTCGAGGACGAGGGCACGCCGTGGCTGGCCACGGCCGGCACCGGCGACGTTCTGACCGGGATGATCGGCGCTTTGTTGGCCGGCCATGGCGACTCGGTCGCGATCGTGCCAGAATTGCCGGCCCAATTGGCGGCTCTGGGCGCTATGGTCCACGGCCGGGCTGGCATCCGGGCTTGTGGCGCCGACGGCGCCACCGGCTCGATTGGGCGGCCGATCGCCGCCCTGGACGTGATCAACGCGCTCCCGGAAACGATCGCGGAGCTCCTGCACCGTTAGCGCCGCTAGGCACGGGGCGACACCCGAGCAAGTAACTCGGGCAAGGAACTCGGCCGGGGTCTCAGCGCCGGGCCTCGCGGCTGTGGCGCCGCCAGTGCCGCCGCTAACGCGACCGTTGATGCCATCGCGCGGCGACGGCATCGTGAAACGAGGCGCCGCCCTCGCCCTAAGGCGTGCCGGCGCAGGCCGGCATCAGCCAAGAAACAACCCTGGCCGGGTCGGTAGGATCGACGGCCATGAGCCAATCTCGTCTGGTCATCGATCTCGACGCCATTCGAGCCAACGCCGCCCGGTTGCTTGAGGCCGCCGGCGGGGCGGAGCTCATGGCTGTGGTCAAAGCCAACGGCTACGGCCACGGCGCGGCGCCCGTGGCCCGGGCCGCGATCGAGTCCGGCGCCTCCTACTTGGGAGTGGCCCAATTGGACGAGGCCCTTGACTTGGCCACGGCCCTGGGAACGGATCGGCGCGGCGCTCGAATCTTGGCCTGGATCTACGGGCCGGACGCGGACTTCGGGGGCGGCATCGTCGAAGAGATCGAATTCGGCGTGTCCTCGGTGGAGGCCCTCGAAGCCATCGCCAGAGCGGCGCGCGCCCTGGGCCGGCCGGCTGTGGTCCATCTGAAGATGGACACCGGTTTGGGGCGGGCGGGCGCTCCGCGCGACCATTGGGAAGAACTGGTGCGCCGAGCACTGCGTTTGGCGGCCGAAGGCGCGGTCGTGGCCAGTGGCGCCTGGAGCCATTTCGCCTACGCCGACGATCCGGGCAACCCGACCATCGCCGCCCAAAGTCAGGCCTTTGCTGACGGACTGGAGGCGGCCAAGCGCCTGGGCGCGCGTTTCGAGGTGCGGCACCTGGCCAATTCGGCGGCTCTGGCGACCGGCTTGCCGGTCACATATGACCTGGTCAGACCGGGTCTGGCCCTGTATGGCCTGAGCCCCGTTCCGGCGCTCGCCGGTCCGGCCGAGTTGGGCCTCACCCCGGCCATGACCTTCGAATCGTTCCTGTCGCTGGTCAAGACCGTGGCGGCGGGACAAGGGCTGTCCTATGGGCACGCCTATGTGACGCCCACCCGCACGGTCACCGGGCTGGTGCCGGCGGGCTACGCGGACGGGATTCCCCGCGCGGCCACGAACCGCGGCCCGGTGCGCGTGGGCGGGCGCAATTTGACCATCGCCGGGAGGGTCTGCATGGACCAGTTCGTCCTCGATTTGGGCCCGGACGCGGCCGATCAGGCCGGCGACCGGGTGGTCTTGTTCGGGCCCGGCGCGCAGGGCGAGCCGACAGCCCAAGATTGGGCCGATGCCGTCGGCACCATCTCCTACGAGATCACCACTCGCCTGCCCGCCCACCTTCCCAGGATCTACCTCGGAGCCTCGCGCCAAACCGTGCGCGACCTTCCGGGCTCCTCTCCAGAACTCCGTGAAAGAAGCGCTCGGCTCGTTCTTCACAGCTCCGAAAACCCCGTGGCGCCGGGCGAATGCGAAGCCGGCGGTTCGGGCCCGGTGGTGGTCGAGCTGCCGACGGCCGGGGACACGCGCGCCTTCGGGCGGCGGCTGGCCGGGGTGGTGCGGGCGGGCGATCTGGTGATCTTGTCTGGCGAGTTGGGCGCCGGCAAGACCACGCTGACCCAGGGGTTGGGCGAGGGGCTGAACGTGCGCGGGCGGGTCAGCTCGCCCACCTTCGTGATCGCTCGGTTTCATCCGCCGCTGGGCGAAGGGCCGGGCTTGTTGCATGTGGACGCCTACCGGCTGGACAGCCTGGACGAACTGGACGATCTCGACTTGGACGCCGAACTCGCCGACGCGGTCACGGTGGTCGAATGGGGATCAGGCCTGGCCGAGCGGCTGGCTGACGAGAGGTTGGAGATTCGCCTGGAGCGGCCTCACGGCGACCCGAATGCGGGAGGGGAAGAAGCCGGGAATGTGCGCCTGGCCTGGCTGAACGGCATCGGGCAGCGCTGGCAGCCCTCCAACCTGGCGGACTTGCTCCCCTGACCGGCCCGAACCGCGATCAGCAGGGGGACGGTGATTGTGTTGATTACGCAGGGGGACGGTGATTGTGTTGACTGGCGGCCTTGCTCCCCCGATCGGGCCGAACCGGGCGCTCGGTGACGGCGCCTGACCGAGCGGCATCGCACAACGGTTGGTGGTCGCAACAGCCACGGCGGCACCCGTGCTCCGGACCGGGCGGAACCGCATCTCCGGCAGGGGTGCTCAGCGCCTGCGGGATCGCTGCGACCTCCGGTCTGGCGGCGATGCCAGGTCGTCGGCGCCGTCGCCGACCAGCCCGGGTGTTGTCTGTGGGATGTCGTCGACGCCGTCGCGGGCCGGGCCGGCCAGCGGCGCCTCGGTTCCAGGGTCAGCGCTGGTCGGCGCGGGGTCCGCAGCGGCCGGCGCTGATGACGGCACCGCCACCGACATGGCGCCGCTGTCCAAGACAGCGTCCCAGGGAGGACCCTCCGCCACCCATTCGTGGATGTTGTGGCGCTGGCGTTCCTTCTCCTCGTTGAGGTACGCCAATCCGGGCTGGAAAAACTCCATAGGATTGCTCACCCTCCGAGTTTACGGTTCCCGGACGCCTGGTCGGGGGGCGGTCGCCGCCTGATTGCCGCCACCCGGCCGGCGGTGGCGTTTTCGGGCCGAGTCGGCCGGGTCGAAGCCGGGTCGGCCCGGTTAGGCTTGTCGACGTGCCGCGAGCCCGTCCAGTCTCCCTCAGGCTGGCGTTGGTGCTGGCGGTGGCGGCACAACTGTCCGTCAATGCCGGCTCTGGGTTCGCTGTCAACGCCTTCGCGCTGGCCAGCCCGGCGGCCATGGTGGTCTTCCGGACCGGGCTGTCGGCGCTGGTCTTGATGGCGGTGCTCAGGCCGCGTCTGCGCGGCTTGACCGGCGAGGCCTGGGCCGCCGCGACCGCCTACGGACTCTCGATGGTGGTGATGAACAGCTTCTTCTATGAGGCCATCGATTTGATCCCAGTTGGGCCGGCGGTGACTATCGAAATGCTGGGCCCGCTGGCCTTGTCGGTGATTCTGGCGCGGCGCTGGCGGGCCTGGCTGTGGGCGGTGCTGGCGCTGGCGGGCGTGGCCACGCTGTCTGGGTTGTCGCTCTCCGGGATCAACCCGCTGGGCACCGTCTATATCTTGATCGCCGGAGCGGCGTGGGCTAGCTACATAGTGTGCGCTCGCTGGGTGGGGCGGGCGTTCGGCAGCGGGCAGGGCCCGATGGTCGGTTTGACGCTCGGCTTGGCGGTCGCCGCCGTGGCCTCGTTGCCGCGCGGCCTGCCGGACTTGATCGCGCCGCCGGTGAGTCTGGAGGCGCTGGGCTGGGGCGCGGTGATCGCGCTGCTCGCCACTTTGGTGCCTTATGGGCTCGAAATGATCGCCTTGCGCGGCATGTCGGCTGCCACTTTCGGCGTCACCACCGCGCTCGCTCCGGCTTCGGCGGCGCTGTTCGGCTGGGTGATCGCCGGACAGAGCCTGGGTTGGTGGGCGGTGGCTGGGATGGCCCTGGTGACGATCGCTTCGGCCGGCGCCGCTTCAGACGAGGCCCGCGGCCGCCCAACCTAGGAGCGCGGCCCCTGGGAGCGCGGTCCAACATCCGCCCGGTTTCGCCAGCCGCGCTCATGAGCATGGCGGACAGACCGCCGGGAAGTCGTTCGGCCGGCTATAAGCTACCAAGAGTGTCTGACTCACCACTGCCCGGCCCGGTCCTGGGCCTCAGCGCCGCCGGCCCGAGCGCCGTTGGCTTGGTGATCCCCGGGCGGCCGGACCAGTGCCTGGTTCACGATCACCCCAGAGCCCATGTCGAGTCGATGGCGCCCATGGTGGCCGAGTTGCTCGGCCAGGCCGGGCTGGACCCCGGCGACTTGGCGGGCATCGCGGTGGGCTGCGGTCCGGCCCCCTACACCGGCCTGCGGATCGCGCTGGCGACCGCCCAAGCCCTCGGGTTCGCGCTCGACCGCCCCGTTTGGGGGATTTCAGACCTGGACGTCTTGGCCGCCGATGCCGCGCAACGGCTCCGGCTCGAATCCGGCGTTTCGGTGTTGGCAGTCTTGGACGCCAAGCGCCACGAGGTCTATTGGGCCCGCTACCGCGTTGACAGCGCTGGACAACTCGACGGCCTCAACCGGCTGGAGGGCCCCGCAGTCGGGGCGCCCGCATTGGCGCCGGCCGCTTCGATTGTCGTGGGCGCGGGCGCCGAGCGACACGCTGATCAGATGGGCCCGGTGGTCGGGGGGGGCTTTGGGGTTGACCCGGCCGTGCTGGCCCGCCTGGCGGCGGCGCGGGCCGCCGCCGGCCTGGCCATGGCCCCCCGGCCGATCTACTTGCGTCGCCCTGACGTGGCCGCGCCGGCACCGCGCAAGCGGGCCACCCCATGATCGCTTCCCCGCCTGGCGCCGCTGGATCGGCGGTGATACGCGAGGCGCGTGGGGACGACATCGTCCGTCTGCTCGAGCTCGAAGACTCGGCTTTCGACGAGGAGGCCTGGACCCGCGAAATGATTGAAGATGAGCTGGCCGGGCCGGACCGGCGCTACTTCGTGGTCGAGGTCGGTGGCCGGGTGGCCGGCTACGCCGGGGTCTTTCTGGGCTTGGATTCCGCCGAGATCATGACCATCGCGATCGAGCCGGCCGTGCGGCGCCGGGGCCTGGGACGCCGGTTGATGGAAACCCTGCTCGACTGTGCCCGGCAGGCCGGGCTGGGCCAGGTGATGTTGGAGGTGGCGGCGACCTCGCCGCCCGCGATCAATCTCTACAAGTCGCTGGGTTTCGAGGAGATCGGCCGGCGTCTCCGCTACTACCAGCCCTCGGGCCGGGACGCCCTGGTCATGCGCCTGTGGCTGGGGCCGGTGTCGCTGAATCAACACAATCACCGTCCCCTTGCTTAGGGGGTGGGCTAGGGTATGCGGGTGCGTGATGACCCCCTGGTGCTCGGGATCGAGACGTCTTGTGATGAGACCGGCGTGGCGCTGGTGCGCGGGTTCGATTTGCTCCAGGACACCGTGGCCTCGTCGGTCGAAGAGCACGCCCGCTTCGGAGGGATTGTGCCCGAGGTCGCCTCGCGCGCGCATCTTGAGGCCATGCTTCCGACCGTCCAAACGACACTCGGCGCCGCCGGGGCGGCCCTGGCGGAGGTTGACGCCGTGGCCGTCACGGCCGGTCCCGGACTGATCGGTTCGCTGGCGGTCGGCGTGGCGACGGCCAAAGCGCTGGCCTTGGCCCTGGGCAAACCCCTCTACGGCGTCAACCACGTGATCGGCCACGCCCTGGTCGACCAGGCAGTGCACGGGGCCTTCGACGGCCCGGTGCTGGCCCTGGTGGTGAGTGGGGGGCATTCGTCGCTGCTGGTGATTGACGGCCCGGAGGTCACCGAACTGGGACAGACTTTGGACGATGCCGCCGGCGAGGCTTTCGACAAGATCGGCCGGGTTTTGGGTCTGCCATATCCGGCCGGCCCGCACATCGATCGGCTGGCGCGTGACGGCGATCCGGCCGCGATCCGGTTCCCGCGGGCGCTGACGCGCCGCCAGGACCTGGAGCGGCACCCTTATGACTTCTCGTTCTCGGGGCTGAAGACGGCGGCGGCGCGCTGGCTCGAAGCGGCCGGGGACCAAAGCCGGGAGGTGCCGCTGGCGGACTTCGCGGCATCGTTCGCGGAAGCCGTGGCGGACGTGCTGACGGCCAAGACCGTCGCGGCGGCGCGGGCGCACGGACTGGGAACGGTGGTGATCGGAGGCGGTTTCTCGGCCAACTCGCAGCTTCGCGACAAGGCCGCTCGGCGCTTCGGCGCGGCCGGCCTGAGCCTTCGCGTCCCGCCGGTCAAATACTGCACCGACAACGGGGCCATGATCGCGGCGGCCGGGGCTCACGCCATTCGCCACGGACTGGCCCCATCCAGCCTAGATTTCGGCGCGGAGTCCGCCATGGCGCCCACCCAACTGGTGGCCTGACCAGCCGTCCCCTTGCGGGAACAGCACAATCACCGTCCCCTTGGGTAGTCGGCGCCGTGCGGAATCAACACCATCACCGTCCCCCTGCTGATTGCTGAGTCAGCACAATCACCGTCCCCTGGCGGAATCAGCGTCTCGCGGCGGGGGGAGGGGTTGGTTCGCTTGCAGCTCGTGGACCAGCGAGGCCACCACTGCCGCCAGGGCGGCGTCGTGGTCGCCGGCGTGGGCCTCGGCGACCGAGCGTTGGCGCTGATAGGAGGCCCCGGCCGTGATCATCTGGTGGACGAAGTCGAGTTCGTCCAGACAATCGAGGCGGGCAGCCACCGGCTCCAGGCGGGCCAGCACCAGGGGCAGGTGCTCGGTGACGAGTTGCTCGTCCCCGGCCTGGTTCAGGATGATGATGGCCTCCATGCCGTAGCGAGCGGAACGCCACTTGTTCTCCTGGACGAACCAAGTCGGCATCGTCGGCACTTCTTCCCCCTGGTCGAGGCGCCCCGAGAAGTCTTCGACCAGGCACTGCACCAAAGCTGAGACGGCGGCCACCTCGCGCAGCGTGGGCAGCGAATCGCAGACCCGGACTTCGACGGTGCCGAAACGCGGCGCCGGCCGGATGTCCCACCTGATCTCGTTGAAGACGTCGATCACGCCGGTGTGGAGCATGTCGGCGACGTAAGCTTCGAGTTCGCGCCATTCGTCGAACTGGAACGGCAGGCCGGCAGTCGGCAGCTGCTGGAACATCAAGGCTCGGTTCGAGGCGTAGCCGGTGGCCTCCCCGCCCCAATAAGGAGAAGACGCTGACAGGGCCTGCAAATGTGGCACATAAGACAGCAAGCCCCGGATGATCGGCAGCACCTTGCGGCGGTCTTCGACGCCCACGTGGGTGTGGACCCCGTAGATCAGCATTTGGCGACCCCACCATTGGGTGCGGTCGACCAGTCGGAGATAACGCTCCTTGTTGGTGACCCGCTGGCGCTCCCAGCGCGCGAAGGGATGGGTGCCGGCTGCCATCAGGTCGACCCGCAGCGGATCGGCCGCCGCCCGGATCAGCTCGACGCGCTCGTCGATGTCGCCGATCGCCTGGCCGACGGTCTGCGAAGGCCGCGAGGCGGCCTCGACGGTGTTGAGCAGAAACTCTTGCAGAATGCCTGGATAGGGCTGGCCGTCGGCTTGGCGCACCCCCTCAAGGACGGTTTGGGCCACCTGCCTGAGGTCGCCGCTGTCGCGGTCCACCAACGCCAGCTCCCACTCGATGCCGACCGTCGAACGGGGCGATGCGGCGAACGGCAACGTCATGGCGAGTCCTTTGAGTCGGCGAGGGGTCGAGCGATCACAACCGATTGTCGCGCACCCAGACGTGTCAGGATGACAACCGCCTCGCCGTCGCCTTTCAGCGTCAAACGTTTACGCAGTTCGGCCGGGTCGACGGCGGTGCCGCGCTTCTTTACAACCACTTGGCCGATGCCGTGTTGGCGCAGGTACGCTCGCAACCGTTTGAGGTTGAAGTCGAAGGCGTCTTCGACTTGATAGCCGGTCAAGAATGGGTTCTCGACTGTCGCCCGGGCCGCGGTGACGTAGGCGATGCGGGGGCTGACCAGGGTGGCCGAGCCCAGGGGCGCGGCCGCTTCGGCGATCAGAGCAGCCCGGATGACGGCTCCATCGGGCTCGTAGATGAAATCTTGGAGCGGACCGACTTCAAGGCGCCCGGAGCCGCGGCCTGCGCAACGGGCCGGGACCTGATGTGGGCGGTCGGCATCGGCGGCGTTGTCGGTCTGGAGCGGGGCGCCCGGGGCGGAATTCGGGGCCAATAGGCGGGCGCGGCCGTGGCGGATGACCAAGGCAGTGCGGTATGGGCCGGCGCTCTGGTCGGTCTGCTCGCGTGCGGCCGGGCAGCGCAGCCAGCCGAACCAAAGGCCGGCCTCGACCACGGCGCCGTCGACTGAGACCCATTGGGCTTCGGCCTGCGGCGGGATAAAGCGGTGGGCTATGCCGGGCGCGACCTTGATGCCGATCGCGTGTTGCCGGGCGAGTCCGACCACCTGATCCAGCGGCGGGTCGTAGTCGGATGGGTCGAACACCCGCCGGCCGGAGGCGGTGCGTCGGGACGGGTCGGCGAACAGGGCGTCGGCCTCGGTCAGGTCCTGGCTTAAGGAATCGGCCAGTATGACGCGGGCTTCCGGGAAGGCGGCCAAGTTGGCCCGGGCCACGGCGGCGGTGACCGGATCGCGTTCGTAGACGGTGACTCTTAGGCCTAGCGCGGCCATCGCCAGCGCGTCGCCGCCGACTCCGCCGGTCAAGTCGACCACGCGGATGTCTGCGGGGTCTAGATCAGGGGATGGGCCGGAGTCTGGGGCCGCGCCGGGCTGGCCGGCTTGTCCGGGGGCGCCCTGAAGATAGCGCTCGGCGTGCCGCGCCGCCACATCCAAGCGGGTGGCCTGCTGCAGGCCTTCGTCGGTGAACAGCATCTGGTCGGCGAACTGACCGAACTTGGCTCGCGCCTTGGCCCGCAAGCGGCTTTGGGTCAAGGCCGCGGCCACCAGCTTCGGGTCGATTCCTCGGCGGCGCAGGCCGTCCGACAGGCGTATGGCCAGCTGAGGATCATAGGCGGGGAGTTCGCCCAGGAGGTGGCGTCCCGGCTCGGAAATCGCCAGCGCCACAGCCTCCAAATCCACGACTCCAGCCTATGGCTCGGGCGCCGGCCATGATTGGCGCCCTGGCAATGCGCCTTCCGGGCCCAGGGTCGAAGCGCGTCTCGGGGGAGAGCGTTTCGGGGGACAGCGTTTCGGGGGAGAGCGTTTCGGGGGCAAGCGTTTGGGAGGGAAGCGTTTCGGAAGGAAGCGTCTCGGAAGGAAGTCTTCCGGAAGGAAGTCTTCCGGAAGGAAGTCTTTCGGAGGGAAGCGTTTCAGGGCCGAAGGGCTGTTGCGAGGGTGCTTTGGCCGAATTGGCCCGCAAGCGCCTTGATGTCTGCCACAGATCCGCCCAGGGCCGAAAGGCGCCAGAAATCGCAGCGGGGATTCTGGTTGCGGGCGTGGCTGTGGCAGGCTTGTCCTGGCGGAAAACATGGCGGGTCCCGCAGAGGGGCCCTTCGATCTGTGGGCCCGCTTTCAGGCGATCAACGAGGAGGCGCACGGATGGCGCAGGACACCCCCGGCAGGGGATTTCAGGTGGTAGTGGTCGGGTCGGCCAACGTCGACTTGGAAGTGCGGGTGCCGAAGTGGCCAGACCCGGGCGAGTCGGTGGTGGCTAGCTCCTCAGAGCGCTTTCCGGGCGGCAAAGGCGCCAACCAGGCGGTCGCCGCAGCCAAGGCCGGCGGCGTCTCGACGGCATTGATCAGCGCTTGGGGCGCGGACGCTGACGCGGACCTGCTGCGAGAATTTCTGAGCGAGGCGGGAGTCGACACCGGTGCCGTGCGCACGGTCGATTGCCCCACCGGCATGGCCATGGTCATGGTCGATCCGGACGGGACCAACGTGATCGCGGTGATCACCGGGGCGAACGGGCGGGTCGAACTGAATGAGCAGGATGTCA
>JAISXH010000053.1 GCA_031270825.1 Bifidobacteriaceae bacterium | reverse complement strand
ACCAACACATGCCGGTTCCCGATCGGCGATCCGTTGGTCGGGTCGAATCCGGTCCAGGCGCCGTCGAACCACTCGACCCAGGCATGCGATTCGCCCACGGCGGTCTGACCGACCTGCGGCTCCGTGTCCGGATGGAGGTAGCCGGACACGTACCGGGCCGGAACACGGGCCGCGCGCAGGGCGCCCAAGGCGATGTGCGCTATGTCTTGGCAGACTCCCCGGCGCTGGCCCCAGGCATCGGCCGCGGTCGAATCGACGCCGGTGACGCCGCGGACGTAGCGGACATGCTCCCGGACGGATTCGCAGATCGCCTCCGCCGCCGCGCTCGGCCCCGTGGCTGAGGCCGCCAGACGCTGGGCCAGGTCCACGACCTCGCCTGGTGGCCGGGTGCGCCGGGTCTGACGCGCCTGTTCGGCCAACCGCACGCTGCCCGATGCCGCCCGCTCCAGTTCCGCCCAACCGAGCCGCTCGGCTCGTGGACGGCCGCCGCCGGGGACGTCGCGGGCCACCTCGACCAGGCTGCGCGCCTCCAAGGTCAACTGGGAATGCGGCGCCAAGACCTCAAAGGCCGTCACCTGAGTGCCCCAGGCGTCGGTGTAGGCGTATTGCTGGGACTGCGGGCGGATGTCCAGACGGAAGGACAGCACCGTCTGGCCATCTCCGGTCAGCGGCGCCATCCGGGCTTCGTTGTAGGAGGCGTTGGCGTCCGCCGCGTAGCGGAAGCCGGCGACGTGCCTGATGCGCAGACGGTTCATGCCTTCTCACCCACCCAGGTCGGCGTCGCTTCCGAGGGGAAGAACCGCGCCTTGACCGCCTCGCTGGCGGCGGAGGTCGCCACCTGGATCTGGTCCATGTGGTAGGGCAGTTCGGCCACGACCTCTTCGATCGGGCGGTATTGCAGCGAACTGGTGGCTTGTTCCAACAGTCGCTGCGCCGTGCTGGCGCCACCGCGTCGACTGGTGCCGGGATCGAGTTCCCCCAGGGCGCCCAGCGCCCGCTGGATGGAGAACGCGATCGAGCGCGGGAAAAGGCGGTCCAGCAGCAGGAACTCCGCCGCGTCTGGGGTTGAGGGGACGCCCCGGTAGGTGCGCAGGCAAGACTCGTAGGCGCCGCAGGAGCGCAGGATGGCGGTCCAGCTAGGCCCGCCCTCCTGGGTCAGTTCGCTGGTTGCGAGCAGGCGGGCGGTCATGTCCGCCCGTTCCAGAAACTGGCCCAAGACGAAGAACTGATAGGCCTCGTCACGGCTCATGGTGGTGTAGGTGATGCCAGAGGCCATCGCCGAGCGTTCCCGCACCCAGGTGCAAAACGAATGGACCCGGTCCGCCGCCAGGCGTCGAGGCATTTTGGTGGCGATGGCGTTGAGGCATTCCCACAACTCGGTGGAGATGATCTCCCGGGCGCGTCGCGCGTTCTCCCGGGCCGAGTACAGCGAATACGCGATCGACGCCGGATGGGATTGGTCTTCTGCCAACAACTCGAGCACATCGCCGCTGGTCACAGCGGAATCGCCAACCTGTTCCAGGCCCATGATGGACAGGAGCGAGCGGCAGGCCTGGTCTTCGTCGATCGACGGGTCCTCGAGCACTAGTTGCAGGTGCACGTCCAGGATGCGGGCGGTGCCGTCAGCCCGCTCCAGGTATCGGCCGATCCAAAACAGTGATTCGGCCACACGCGATAGCACGGTGTTCACCCACTCTCGGATTGCTGCTGCTGGTGGCGAACCTGCTGGATGTAGCGATCGGAGCCGTCCGGGTCTTGGGGCGCATGAGCCGGGGCGTGCCATTGGCGGCCCCGCGGTCCTGGCGTCCCTGGCGTCCCTGGCGGCCCGCCCGCGACCGGCGAGACCGCGGCGCGGGGCCGAGCGGCGACGGGGCGCGACGGGGGTGCCGGGGCGACGGCATCGTGCGCGCGAGAGGGAGGCGGCGACAGCTGAACCAGTTGCCGCGAACGAACGGCGGACGTGGCCTCTGCCCCGACCTCCTCCAAAGCCCAGGTGTCCTTCGAACCCCCGCCCTGCGAGGAGTTCACCACCAGTTGGCCTTCCGGCAGCGCCACCCGGGTCAAACCTCCGGGCAGCACCCAGACGTCGCCGCCGGAATTGACCGCGAACGGCCTGAGGTCGGAATGGCGTGGGCGGATGCCCTCCTCGACCAGGGTGGGGATGGTTGACAGCTGGATTATGGGCTGCGCGATCCAGCCGCGCGGGTCGCGCTTGAGGGCGGCGCGCAGCCGGTCCAATTCACTGGCCGAGGCGCGCGCGCCCACCACCAGCCCTTTGCCGCCGGAGCCGTCGACCGGCTTGACCACCAGTTCGGGCAGGCGGTCCAGAACCTCGGCCAGGGCCTCGGGCTCTTCCAGGCGCCATGTCTCCACGTTCGGAAGGACGGGGTCTTGGCCCAGGTAGTAGCGGGTCAGGTCGGGTATGTAGGTGTACACCAGCTTGTCATCGACCACGCCATTGCCGACGGCATTGGCCAGGGTGACATTGCCGAACCGGGCGGCGGTCAACAGGCCGGGCGCGCCCAGCACCGAGTCCGCCCGGAACTGGAGCGGGTCCAAGAAATCGTCGTCGACGCGCCGATAAACCACGTCGACGCGCTCCGGGCCGTTAGTCGTGTGCATCCAGACATGGCCGCCGGAGCAGTACAGGTCGCGGCCTTCGACCAGTTCGACTCCCATTAAGCGGGCCAACAGGGTGTGCTCGAAATAGGCCGAGTTGAAGACGCCCGGCGTCAAGACCACCACCACCGGGTCTTCCACTCCCGCCGGAGCGCTCGCGCGCAGCGCCTCGAGCAGGCGCTGTGGGTATTCGTCGACCGCCCGGATGGCCATGCGGGCGAACAGCTCCGGCAGCGTCTGGGCCATGACGTGCCGGTTGGACACCACATAGCTGACTCCGGAGGGAACCCGCACGTTGTCTTCTAGGACCCGCCATTGGCCTGATTCGTCGCGGACCAAATCGATCCCGGCGACATGCACTCTGACCGCGCCCTCCTCGAGCAGTCCCACCGCCTGGCGGCAAAACCCCGGCGACGAAGCCACCACGCTGGCCGGAATCACCCGGTCCGCCACCGCCCGCTGCGGTCCGTAGATGTCGGCTAGGAATGCCTCCAAGACATGGACTCTCTGGCGCACGCCGTCTTCGATCCGCTGCCATTCGGCGGCGGCCAACACCCGGGGAACGGCATCCAGCGGGAAGGGCTGTTCTTCGCCGGCGAAATCGAAGGTGACCCCTTGGGCCAGGTAGGAAGAGGCCAAGGCCTCGGCGCGACCGCGCAATTCGTCGCGGGTCAAATGCCCCAAGGCGCTGTGCAATTCGCAGTAGGCCTGGCGCACCTGGGAGGAGTCGGGTCGCAGGGGGTCCGCGAACATCTCATCCCACGGCTGCGGGCAGGTCGAGGTGTCCGCCAGCGCGGCTCCGTACCCCTGAAACATGTCGGGCATGGTCCGCCAAGTTAGTGCTGCCCAGTTGCGGGATTGTTTCTGAACGGGGTCCACTAGTGGGCGGGATCGGGCGGTCGCTCGACCAGGTGGGCGATCGCTATCGAGTCGGCCTCGATGCGGCGCAGTTCGCCGCTACGGTGGCGGACCGCCACGAATTCGGCGCTGGCGGCTTCGAGCAGTCCCACCGTGTCGGCGAAGCCGCCTTCCGCCAGCCGCCGGCGGATCGTCACCTTGGCGCCCACTGGCCAGGCCAGCCAAACCGGTTCGATCACGTCCCGGATTAAACCACCCCGGCCTGGCGAACGGCGCGGTCGGCGCGCCCCCGCTGGTCTCCCGGCGGCGTTACCCTTGACTCCTGTGACGTATGTGATTGCCGCGCCCTGTGTTGACGTGAAGGATGGCGCTTGCGTCGATGAGTGCCCGGTGGACTGCATTTACGAGGGCATCAGGGCTTTGTACATCCAACCGGACGAGTGCGTCGACTGCGGCGCCTGCGAACCGGTCTGCCCTCAAGTGGCGATCTTCTACGAAGACGACGTCCCGCCGCAGTGGTCCGCCTTCGGGGCGGCGAACGCCGAGTTCTTTGACCAACTGGGCTCGCCGGGAGGCGCCGCCAGAGTGGGCGCCCAACCTTATGACGCCCCGCTGGTGGCGGCGCTGCCGCCGCAGGCCTGAGTTCGGCCATGGGATTCGACGCCGCCGCCTTGCCGGTCTTCCCCTGGGATCTGCTGGAGCCTTACAGGCGAAGAGCCGCCCAATATCCGGACGGGCTGATCGATTTGTCGGTTGGCACACCGGTGGACCCGACGCCTGAGGTGTTGCGGGAAGCCCTCAGCGCGGCATCGGACGCGGCAGGCTACCCGGCCACCATCGGAACGGCGGGTTTGCGCCAAGCCGTCGCCGACCACTACGCGGCCTGGCGCGGCGTGCCGGACCTGCCGCCCCAGGGGGTGCTGCCGACCATTGGCTCGAAGGAGCTGGTCGCCCAGCTGCCGTCGCTGCTGGGCTTGGGTCTCGGTGACGTGGTGGTGCATCCGGTGGTGGCCTATCCCACCTACGATGTCGGCGCTCGCCTGGCCGGCGCCACCCCCGTTCCAGCTAACTCGCCTGAGCAGATTCCCGCCGCCATGCGTGACCAGGTCAAACTGGTGTGGTTGAACAGTCCTGGCAACCCGGACGGGCGCGTGGCCGGCCGGAGCGACCTGACCACCTGGGTCGAATGGGCCCGACGCCATGGTGCGGTGGTCGCCAGCGACGAGTGCTATGCCGCTCTGGCCTGGGAGGAGCCCTGGGTCTCGGCCGGGGTGCCGTCTTTATTGGACCCGCAGGTGGGGGACGGCTCGCTGGACGGGCTGCTGTCGCTGTACTCGCTGTCGAAGCAGTCGAACGCCGCCGGCTATAGGGCGGCTTGGCTGGTGGGCGACCCCCGCCTGGTGGCGCGGATCGCCGGTTTGCGCAAACACATGGGCATGATGATGCCCGCTCCGGTCCAGGCCGCCATGGCGGCGGGGCTGGCCGATCACGCCCATGTCGCGGCCCAGCGCGAGGTCTACGGCCGGCGCCGACGTGTGCTGCTGGGCGCCGTGCGGGAGGCTGGCTACGTCCTCGAGGGATCGGCTGCGGGCCTGTATTTGTGGTTCACCACGCCGGATCGGCAGGACTGTTGGGAAACGGTGGCGGACTTGGCCGGGCTGGGGATTCTGGTGGCGCCGGGCGCCTTCTACGGCGAGGCGGGCCGGGCCTTTGTGCGCATGGCGTTGACCGGGACGGACCAGGACGTGGCGGCGGCGGCGGGACGCCTGGCCGGGGCTTGAGTCGATTGGTTCGCCAGGCTTGATCGAACGGCGCCGGCGCCCCTGAGCAAACCGCCCCGCCGGGCCTGAGTTGGTCGCGCCGCCGGACCCGAGCAAACCGCCCCGCCGGGCCTGAACCAACCGCCTCGCGAGAGGCAAACGCCGGGCGCAAAATCCCAAATAGTGAGACGCCGAACGGGATGCGTGCAGGGGGGCCTACACGTCACACCGCAACTTTCCGGCATAATTAGCCCAAAACTTGCCTAAAGGACTGGTCACGAACCGTTCGCGAACTGAGAGGATCCACGCATGGCCGCAAGCAAGGGCACGCTGCCCGCAGTCAGCCTGCAAGTCGGCGAGCGCAGCATCGAGCTCGCCACCATTCGCGCCAGCCAGGGCAATCACGGCATTGTCGTGGCGCCCTTGATGAAAGAGACCGGGCTGGTGGCGCTGGACACCGGCTATCTCAACACAGCCCCTTGCACGTCTGAAATCACCTTCATCGACGGCGACGCCGGCATCCTGCGTTATCGGGGCTACCCGATCGAGCAACTGGCCGAGAAGTCGACGTTTCTTGAGGTCGCGATGCTACTGATCAAGGGAGAATTACCTAGCGCTCACGACCTTGAGGCTTTCGAGACCAGGATCGACAAGCATATGTACCTGTCGGACGACTTCCGGCAGATCTTCTCGGTCATGCCGCGTCGGGCCCATCCGATGGCGACCCTGGGCGCCGCGATCAACATGATGGCCGGGTTCTACCCCGAGTCGCTGGACCCGCTGGACCCCTCGGCGGTCAGCCTGGCGACCGTTCTGTTGTTGGCCAAGATGCCCACGATCATCAGCTACATCTACCGCCGGGCCCAGGGCAACGCGCTGCTCTATCCCAAGCATGGGCAAAGCTACATTGAGAACTTCGCCCGCATGACGTTCCAACTGCCGGGCGAGCGGTTCGAGGCGCCAGAGGCGTTCTATCGCGCCCTCGACACCCTGCTGATCCTGCACGCGGATCATGAACAGAACTGCTCCACGTCTTCGGTCCGGATGATCGGCTCGGCGCAGGCCAACCTCTACATGTCTGTTTCGGGCGGCGTTTCGGCCCTCAGCGGGCCGCTCCACGGCGGCGCCAACGAATCGGTCCTGAACATGCTCCAGTACATCCGCGACACCGACATCGAACCGAAGAAGTTCATGGAGAAGGTGAAGGACCGGAGTTCCAATATCCGTCTGATGGGGTTCGGCCATCGGGTCTACAAGAGCTATGACCCGCGGGCTGCGATCGTCAAAGAGCAGGCCGACGCGGTCTTGGCGGCCCTCGGCGTCAAAGACGAGCTTCTGGACATCGCCCATGAGGTCGAACAGGTCGCCCTCTCGGACGACTACTTCATTGAGCGTCGCCTGTACCCCAACGTCGATTTCTACACCGGGATCATCTACCGGGCGATGGGCTTCCCGGCCTCGATGTTCACGCCGCTGTTCGCTCTTGGCCGCCTGCCCGGCTGGATCGCCCAGTGGCGCGAGATGATCCGCGACCCGGCGGCCAAGATCGGCCGCCCGCGCCAGATCTATGTCGGCCACCCCGAGCGCGAATACGTGCCCCTCGACCAGCGGCCCTGAGTGGCGCCCGGCGACGGACTCTGCCTATGAGCGTGGTGAATAGTCACGCTCCGACCGTGTTGACGCTGGGCAGCGGCACGCTGACCAGCGGAAACGCGGCAGTAGGTGCTGCCTCGGCCCTAGGAAGCCGGTCTACTCTCGGGCTCGCTAGGGCTCGGCGGTGAAGTGGTAGGAGGCCGCGGAGGCGCCGGCCGGCCAGCGTTCGGTCACCACCTTGGCGCGGGTGTAGAAGGCGAATCCCTCGGGCCCGTAGATATGGCTTTGGCCGAAGAGCGAGTCCTTCCAGCCGCCGAACGAGTGCCACGCGACTGGGACCGGGATGGGCACGTTGACGCCGATCATGCCGACGTGGACCCGGCGGCGGAACCTCCGCGCGGCGCCTCCCGACTGTGTGAAGATAGCTGTGCCGTTGCCGTAGGGGCTGGCGTTGACCAGGTCGATGGCCTGGTCTAGGCCCGCCACCCGGACCACCGCGATGACCGGGCCGAACACCTCTTCGCGGTAGATGGCCTGGTCGGGGCTGGCGTCGTCGATCACAGTGGGCCCGACGAAAAAGCCTTCCGCGAAGCCTTCGACCTGATAGCCGCGACCGTCCAGCGCCAAGCGGGCGCCCTCGGCCTGGGCCGAGCCGATCAAAGCCTCGATCCTGTCTTTGGCCTGGCGCGTGATCACCGGGCCCATCTCGGCACCGGGATGATCCCCGGGCGCGACTTTGACCGCCCTGGCCTTCGCGATCAACTGGTCCAGCAGTTGATCGGCCACGGATTCCTCCACGACCGCCACCGACAAGGCCATGCAGCGCTCTCCCGCTGCGCCGAAGGCGGCCGCCGCCAATTGGTTGGCGGCGTCCTCGAGGTTCGCGTCCGCCAGCACCACGGCGTGGTTCTTGGCGCCTCCCAGCGCCTGGACCCGTTTCCCGTTGGCCGATGCCGTCTGGTGGATTAGGCGCGCCACCGGCGTTGAGCCCACGAACGAGACCGCCTGCACATCGGGGTGGGCCAAGATCGCCTCGACGGCGTCTTTGGAGCCTTGGAGCACGTTGAACACTCCGTCCGGCAGGCCCGCCTGCCGCCACAGGTCCGCCAGCAGCAAAGACGCTGACGGGTCGCGCTCGGACGGTTTGAGCAGGAAAGTGTTCCCGGCGGCGATCGCCAGCGGGCTCATCCACAGCGGCACCATCACCGGGAAGTTGAACGGGGTGATGCCCGCCACCACACCCAGCGGCTCGCGGGTGGTGAAGACGTCGATTCCACTGGCGGCCTGGTCGGAGAAGGATCCGGCGAGCTGGCTGGGCAGCCCGCAGGCGAATTCGACCACTTCGCGGCCGCGAGAGACTTCGCCCCGCGCGTCCGAGAGCACCTTGCCCTGTTCCCGCGTGATGACGCGGGCCAGCGCCTCGGCGTTGGCCGCCAAGAGATCTCGGAAACGGAACAGGACCTGGGCGCGTCTTGCCAGCGACTGGTCCGACCACTGCGCGAAGGCGGCCTGGCCCGAGGCGATCGCCCGGGCGGCATCGTCCGCGTCACCCAAGGCCACCCGGGCTATTTCTTGGCCTGTGGCCGGGTTGAACACCGCTTGAGTGGCCGTCTGCTCTGCGGCCGTGGTGTGGCCGTCGATCCAATGGCCGATGATTGGCATCTGGGGGTTCCTCCCTGGGCTCAGGCGGGTTTGGCGTCGGCACGCGCCGCTGCCTGGCTGGCGAATCCGCGCATTAGTCCTGACATATGGACATAGTATCATGGCGGGTTCCGGGTTCCGGGTTCCGGGTTCCGGCTTCCGGAGGTCTGGTTGTCGAGGTGGCATCCTTAGCTGAGTGTCCGGCTGTCATAATGTGCGGACAACCTTGTCGTTCTTGCTGAAGAGGGGGAAATGGGCGCCGCCGATCCGTATGCCGGCATTCGCGTCGACCGCAGTTCGCCGGTGCCGCTGTACCACCAGGTGGCCACGGCCTTGGAAGCCGCTATTCGCGCCGGCGATCTGCCGATCGGCTCATTCCTGCCCAATGAGGTGGTGCTGGCGGCACGGTTCGGGCTGTCCCGGCCAACTATGCGCCAAGCCCTCAGCGCGCTGGCGGACGCCGGTTTCCTAGAGCGGCAACGAGGCGTCGGCACCCGCGTGATCAAACCGGTCTTGACCAGAAAAGTGGCGTTGACCAGCCTCTATGAATACCTGGAGGCCGAGGGCGAAGGGCCGGTCACACGAGTTCTGTCACTGGAGCGCCGCCCCGTTCCGGAAGACCTGGCCCAGGCATTCGCTCCCGAACAGGTGGTGTGGGAGGTGTCGCGGCTGCGCTCCACCACCGACGGGCCGCTGGCCGTGATGCACAATTGGCTGCCGGGCCGCTTCGAACTCGACGCCGAGGCCCTGACCAGCCACGGCCTCTACGCGGCTCTGCGAGCGCAAGGACTCGAGTTCCGCAGGGCGCGCCAGCGCATCGGCGCGGTGGCGGCCAGCGCCGCGGTCGCCGAGCTGCTCGGAGTCAAGAAGGGCGCCGCCTGCCTGACCCTGCACCGCGAGGCGTTCGACCAGGCCGGCCTCCTAGGCGAGATCGGCGACCACGTCTACCGAGCCGACCGCTACACCATCGAGTCCGTGGTCGAGGCCTGAACAACGACCGGGCGCCGCGAGGATTTCAAGCCAGGCGCACGATGACGCCAGGAGGCGCCCCCTCCCGCCGCTCAGGTTCGCCCGGGCCGCAAGGATCTCAAGCCAGGCGCACGATGACGCCGTCACGGGTTCCAGCATCGGCGCCGGTCGGGCTGGGGGCGCTTTCCCAGGCGCCGGTCGATCGTTGCCATCGCTGACCGGCGACGGTGACCGACTCGACGCCGAGTTGGTCCGCTTTGGCAACCGACCATTGGGCGTAAGCCCAAGCTTGGGTGGGAGTCTCTGCGCGTAAAGTGACGGTCGCCGGCGTGACTGGCGTGGCGGCATCGTCCCCCACAGACGGCTCGGCCACCCCGGGACTGGCCTCGCTGAAGGTGACCCGATCGGCTGGGATGTCGCCCCATTCGGCGCGGAAGACGCTTACAAAGCCACCGGCGCTGAGGGATTCGGCCGCCGGGCGCAGCCTGCAGACCAGGCCGGCGGGGGAGTGCCCGGTCAGGGTCGAGGCGAAAGAGCGGGCGGCGTCCTCGTGCTTGGCATAGGCCTCAGGGTAGGCGGAGCGCTGGACGGCCTGGGCGGCCTCGGTGATCGGCATGGTCTCGAAATCTGGCACTTTGACGAGCTCATTGTAGAACTCGCCGGCGGAATAGAGCGGGTCCATGATCTGCTCCGGCGTGCCCCAGTCCTGAGAGGGCCGCTGCTGGAACAGGCCCAGCGAGTCGCGGTCGCCATAATCCAGGTTCCGGAGCTTGGACTCCTGCATGGCTGTGGCCAGGGCGATCGTGACCGCGCGAGCGCTCAGGCCGCGGGCCTGCCCAACGGCGGCGATCAGGGCCGCATTGGCGGTTTGCTCCGGGCTCAGGCGGGCCACCCCGGCGTCGGTGGTGGCGGTGCAGCGCTGGGTGATGGCAGCTGGGGAAGGGGCCGGGGACCCGGTCAGCCAGCGATTCACGGCGGCGAAGGCGCCGCCGCCCACGATCAGCAGGCCGACCAGGGTTGCCAACGCGATCGTCAACGGCTGGCGGCGGGGTCGCTGGCCGGCACGGCCGTGCGCCGACCGGCGCTTAGATGCTGGTCTTGCCAACTGGGTGAGCCTGTCGGTTCTCGGCGTTCGCGATGCCGCTGGGCGGCATCGGGGTCTGGGAAAGGGTTGTCACTTCGATCGGCTGATTCTCGCTCACTGCGCCTGTCCAGACAGGCGCGCTGGCCGCCGCTGACCAGCCCGACCGGCCCGACCGGCCGCGAGCCTGCCATCGCAGCTCAGACAGGCCCGTCGTAGGCGCCTGGCGCTCCTGGCTGTAGCGGTTATCGGTGGATCGAGGTTTCACGGTGATGGGCTAGTTGCTATGCAGGGCGGCGTTGAGCAGCGGGCCATGGGCTGTCCCCCGGGGGACAGCCTCCACTGTGCCGGTCAAGGAGTTGCGGCGGAACAACCAGCCGTCCTGGCCGGACAGCTCGGCCGCCTTGACCACGCGGGCTGTCGACTGGGCGCCGGGATTGGCGGTGGTGCTGGCATGAGGCGGCCGGGCGGCATCGGCGGCGGACAGGACTGTCACCTTGGTGCCGGCGGTGACGTACAGACCGGCCTCGACCACGCAGTCAGCCCCCAAGGAGATGCCGATCCCGGCGTTCGCGCCGATCAACGAGCGCGGGCCGATCGTGATCCGGGAGCGGCCGCCGCCGGACAACGTGCCCATGATCGAAGCGCCGCCGCCAATATCGGCGCCGTCCGCCACCGTGACGCCTTGGGACACGCGCCCCTCAACCATCGATTCACCCAGGGTTCCGGCGTTGAAATTAACAAACCCCTCGTGCATCACGGTGGTGCCGGGCGCCAGATAGGCGCCCAGCCGGACTCTGGCCGAATCGGCGATCCGGACTCCGGTGGGCACCACGTAGTCGGTCATGGCTGGGAACTTGTCCACTCCGTAAACCCGTACCGGGCCGCGCCCGGCCAGTTCGAGCCGCGCCCGAGTCTGCTCGAAGCCGGTTGGCTGGCAGGGGCCGGCGCTGGTCCAGACCACATTCGCCAGGACGCCGAAAATGCCCTCCAAATTGAGCTGGTTGGGCGCCACCAGGCGGTGCGAGAGGAGCTGCAGGCGCAGGTAGGCGTCCTCGGCGCGGGCAGGCGGAGCGTCCAGGTCGATGGCGATCTGGCAGACGCGGCGACTGAGCAGGCGGACCGGGTCCTCGCCGGCGAGTTCAGCCAACCCGGCCGCGCCCGGCCACGGCTGCCCGTTGCCGGGAGCCTGGCCCAAGTGCGGTTCGGGGCACCAGAAGTCCAGCGCATTTCCTTTAGGAGTGGTCCAGGCCAGGCCTGCGCCCCAGGCGACACGTTCGCTCATGGGCCAACAGACTAGCCGCAGGCCTACTGATCGGGCCCGTCCGGTCGAACTACGCGGTGGCGGTGGCGGTGAGCGGTTGGAGGAGCGGAGGTGGCGGGTGTCGGGGTGTGGTCCGGTGGGATGTCGCTTGTCGGGTCGGTCTGTGTTGTGGGGTGGGCGTGTTGGGACGGCCCGGATCGCGGGGCCGTGGCCTGTTGGGTCCGTCTGGATGGGCCGGAAGTGTCGGCGTGGGTGAGTTGGGTGTGACCCGCGCCTGCCGGTCTGGGCGGGATCGATCACGGTCGTGGTGCACCCGTGTTAGCGCGTGGCCGATCAGTGTGAGGTGGCCGCGTTGTCGGCTGGCCGACCTCACGAGTCGCTGTCAGACCTCCCGTCTAGGTTGGTGCTGTGGCTGACGATGCCGTTTGGTTCCCTGTCGATCTTGTGGCGGTCGCCGTTGAGCTTGCCGTGGCGGGGGTCGAGGTCTGCGCTTCGCGACGCTGTGCCGCGCGACGCTGTGCCGCGCGACACCGGGGCAGGGTCGCGCGGGGGCCTCGCCCCGGGCTCCTTGTTCGGGATGCGGGCCGGGGCGTCGCCCAGCGGCCGGGAAGGGGTCGTGGGCCGGTGGCCGGCAGGGGCTGCCGGTCGGAGGCTGGGACGGTGGCCCTGCGGTTGCGGTTGCGGTTGCGGGTCGACTTGGCGCGATCCGGCCGGCGAGTCGCGTCATGCTCTGGGCGTGTTTTTCTGGCCGAAATCTGTTGACTCCGGGCGCCGCCGATAGTAGTATTGCCGTATGGATGTACCACATTCAAACAGTTACTTCATTCCGTCGAAAAGTGCGGCAGGTTATCTATTCGGCGCACCGCCCGGGACTGCGGGATGACCATGGGGAGAGCGGTCTTGACACCGCTGGCCGACTGGCTGGATGGCGGGGCGAGGACCGTCGGCGACCGGCCTGCGGACCCGCGCGCGGCCGACGCCGGGTCGCGTGGCCCGGACAGGGCTGACGGGGTCGGGACAGACAGGCGCGCGAGCCTTGCCGCCGTGGCCGCCCGCGTCGATGGGGCCGACGGCGTCGGCCCGGCGGCTGGTGGTGTGGCGGGCGGCTGGGCGAGTGGCGCGGCCACTGGATCGGCCACTGGATCGGCCACTGGCTCGGCCACTGGCTCGGCGGCTGGTGGTGTGGCGAGTGGCTGGGCCGCTGGCGCGGCGGCTGGTGGGGCACGCGCGACGAGCGCCGCAGGGCGTTCCCTGCCCAGTGCGTCCGCCGCGGGCGCCGCTGGTGGCGCGCCGGTCGTGGCTGATCGGGATCTGCTGGCGTGTTTGGACGGCTTGTCGCGGTTCGCGCTGAAGGACCGGTCCGGGTTCGCGCCTGAGCTGTTGTTGGCTTGTCTGGACGCGCTCGTGCGGGTGTCGAAGCGGTCGGAGTCGTTGTCGGCGGCGGTGACGGAGGAAGTCCGGCGTCGGGGCGCGGCGGTCAAGGGCGAAGGCCTGGATGTGGAGTCGCATTTGCGGGCGTCGGAGAACCTGCCGGCCGGTCAGGCCAAGAGGCTGGTCCGGCACGGCGAGATGCTGAGGCCGTTTGAAATCGTGAACCGGGCCGCGCAACAGGGTGTGGTCGCGCCTGCGCAGGCGGAGGCCTGTGCCAAGGAGCTGCGGGATTTCCCGGCCGGGGAATTGGGCGACAAGGCTCTCCGGGAGGCGCAGGCGGTGTTGGTCGGCCAGGCCGACCAGTTGGGCGCCAGGGCGTTGGGCCGCAAGGCCCGCCAGTTGGTGGATCAGGCCCGCCGGAAGGCCGGTGTGGGCGGGGACCGGGCCGACCAGTTGAACCGAGAGCACGAACGCGCCCATCGGGAGCGGTTCTTGTCGTTGAAGCCGGACGGCCAGGCGATGGTGATCTCGGGCCGGTGCCCTATCGAGGTGGGCGTGAGGATAAGGAAACGGCTGGCCGCGGCCGCGGCGGCGACTCGCCGCGCGCGGACCGACCCGGACAACGGCGGCTCGGGCCTAAACGGCCGGTTGTGGGATCCCTCCAACGTCGGCGGGACGGCGGGCGAGTCTTTGGCCGCGTCGATGATGGACGCGTTGGCCTCGGTCGTGGACCACTACCCCCGTGACGGGGCGCCGCCGCAGGCGGGCAAACCCGCCCGGTTCGTGATCACAATGACCGCCGACCAGTTGGCGGCGTTCAAGCGGCCGCCCGGCGCCGCCCGGAGCGGTCCGGCCGGCGGCCGGACCTCGGGCAGGAACGCCGAAGCCGCGGAGCTAGGCGGCCGGGCCCGGGACGGCGATTGCCTGACCTCTGACTGTTCGGGCGGTCGGGCCCAAGGCGGCGACTGTTCGGGTGTTCGGGCCCGCGACGGCGACGATTCGGGCGGTCGGGCCCGGGACGGCGACGGTGCGGGTGCCGGAGCGCGAGACGGCGATGGTTCGTGTGGCCTAGCGTGCGATGGGGGTCATTCGGGCGGTCGGGCCCGCGACGGCGGTGGTTCGGGTGCTCGGGCCCGGGACGGTGATCACACGGATGGTCGGGCCCGCGATGGCGGTGGTTCGGGTGTTCGGGCCCGGGACGGCGGTGGTTCGGATTGTCGGGGCGGGGGCGCGACTTCACCGGGGGCGCTTCTTCAAGACACCGACGAGGTGTTGGCTCCCGAGGCGGTCGACTTGGCCGGCTGCGACGCGGAATGGGTCGCCATGCTGGTCGGGTCGATGGGCGAGCCTTTGGACGTGGGCCGGGCCACCAGGGCGATACCGCCGGCGATTCGGTTGGCGCTGAACGAACGCGACGGCGGCTGCTGTTTTCCGGCGTGCGGGATCGGCCCGGACGGCTGCGAGGCGCACCACCTGGACAAATGGGCGTGCGGCTGCCCTACCCGCTTGGACAAATTGGTGTTGGCGTGTCATCAACATCACCGGATATTGGAACCGGCGATGAAGCTGGCGGACGGCACGCCCTGGTATCCCGGACGGGACAATCCCGACCGCTGGAGAGCCGAAATCGATCCGGTCCACAAACATCCGGTGGTGATACCTCCGGCCAGGGTTGACCCGGAACGTGGACCGCTGCTCAACGACCGCATCAGGTTGAAACTGGAGCGCCTCGGCGAATTGGCCGCCCCCAAGGCCGCAGACGGCCCATGCTGTTTAGCTGGCGCTGACAGCGTGAGCGGCGCGGGTCGTGCTTGCGGGAAGGGCAGTGCTTGCGGGAAGGGCAGTGCTTGCGGTGCGGACAGAGCGGACGGATAGAGCATGGATGGCGTAGATGGACTGGGTCATGCATGCGGCGCCGCACAGGGCAGGCGGCCCAGCCAGGGCAGGCAGTGTGAGTGGCGCGGCCAGCGCGGGCGGCTCGGGGGCGCGGGTGGCTACAGAGTGGGTGGTGTAGGTGGTTGGAGCGCGAGCGGTCCGGGCAGGGCGGGCGGCGTAAGTGGCGTTGGTCGGGTGGGCGGCGCAGCTTGCGCAGACGGCGCGGTACGCTGCCAAGGTGACGCTTGATTTGGGCCAACCGCCAGCCGAACTGGCGTTGGAGTTGGTTGACATCCCTTCGGTCTCCGGTGAGGAGAGGGCCTTGGCCGATGCCGTTGAGATCGCATTGGGCGATTTGCCGCACCTGACTTGTCGGCGTGACGGGGATGCTGTCGTCGCTCGGACCGAGCTTGGGCGGGGGCGACGGGTGATCGTGGCGGGTCACTTGGACACCGTGCCGATCGCGGCCAACGTGCCAGGGAAACTGGAGGACGGCGTCTTGTGGGGACGCGGCTCGGTGGACATGAAGGGCGGCCTGGCGGCCATGCTGTCGGTGGCCGCCCGTCTGGCAGCGCCGAGTTCTGATGTGACCTGGGTGTTCTATGACCATGAAGAAGTGGCGCTGGTCAAGTCCGGGCTGGGCCGAGTCGCGCGGAAACATCCCGGTTGGCTGGATGGCGATTTCGCCGTTCTGTGCGAGCCGACCAATGCTTCAGTCGAAGGAGGCTGCAACGGCACCGTGCGGGTGGATGTGACCGCGCATGGGAAAGCCGCCCATGCGGCGCGGCCGTGGACCGGCGTCAACGCGATCCACGCCCTGGCGCCAGCGCTGGACCGGCTGGCCGAGTTCGAGCCCGCCACCGTCCGGGTCGACGGACTGGACTACCGCGAGGCTCTGAACGCTGTGGGTATCGCGGGCGGGATCGCCGCCAACGTTATCCCCGACCGGGCTACTTTGACGGTCAATTACCGCTTCGCGCCGGACAAGACCGAAGTCAAAGCTCAGCGCATGCTGGAGGCCATGTTCTCCGGCTACCAAGTCGAAGTGGTCGACTCGGCGCCAGCCGCGCGGCCGGGTTTGGCCGACCCGGCGGTGGCGAGGCTGGCTGTGATCGCACAGGCCCATGGCGGGGCCCCGCCCAAAGCCAAACAGGGCTGGACTGATGTCGCGCGGTTCGCCGCCATGGGGATCCCAGCGGTCAACCTGGGGCCGGGCGATCCGGCGCTGGCGCATCAGGATCAGGAAGCCTGTCCGGTCGAACAGATCGAGCGCGTGGCGTCGGTGCTGGCCGAATGGCTGGAAGGATAGTGTGGGCGGGTGAGTGACGAGCAGGTCTACCGCACCGGGCCGCTGATTTTTCGCGGCTCGCAGGTGCCCAGTCAGACCACTGACCAAGCCTTCCTGGCTGAGACCACCGATTCAACTTGGCGCCACTCTGATCCATGGCGGGTCATGCGTATCCAGGCCGAGTTGGTGGCGGCCTTCGACGCGCTGGATGGTGTTGGCCCGGCAATCTCTGTTTTTGGATCGGCTCGGACCAGTCCCGAGGACCGCTGGTACCAGACCGCCCGCGACCTGGGTGGCCGGCTGGCAGCGGCCGGCTATGCCGTCATCACCGGAGGCGGCCCGGGGATCATGGCGGCTGCGAATCGGGGCGCGCATGAGGCCGGAGGCCTGTCGATCGGGCTCGGCATCGAATTGCCGGCGGAGCAGGGGATGAACCCTTGGGTCGACCTGGGCGTGGATTTCCGCTACTTCTTCGCCCGCAAGGTCATGTTCGTCAAGTACGCCAGCGGGTTCGTCGCTTTTCCCGGCGGCCTGGGCACCCTGGATGAGTTGTTCGAGTCCATGACTTTGGTGCAGACCGCCAAGATCGAGGGTTTCCCGATTGTGCTGGTCGGATCCGACTACTGGAGTGGCCTGACCAATTGGCTGAATGATTCTGTGGTCGGCCGCGGCGCCATGGCCGCTCGCGACTTGGGCCTGTTCTCTGTGGTCGACAGTCCGGACGAGGCGATGGCGGTCATCGAGGCGGCTGCCGCGACGCCCCGGCGAGGCGGGATGGGGCGGCGCTGATGCTGACACAACTGGGCTACTTCTTCAGCGGTTTCCTGGCGCCGGTCCCGCTGCTGCTCATCGCCGTGATGGTGGGGGTGGGGATGGCGTCCTGGGCGTTGGCGAACGGACGATTGAGCATTGGGCTGCCGAAGTCGATCGCCCGGCGTGAGTGGGATGCCGCTCGCCGCCGCCGCGTCGAGGGCTCGCTTTAGCGTCCCGGTCAGGCCCCTGGCTCTGGTGGCTGCTTGGTGTGTCGGCCACCCCGGTCGGCATTCGGGATGCCGAGTTGAGTGGAAACCGGACCTGGGGCCAGGGTCGAGGTGCTGCCCTGAGCAGGTGGATCGCTCCAGGCGCAAGGGCCGGAATCGCAGCGCTGATCAGCACGGCGATGCCGCCTGGAGGACAGGGTCGCGGGATTGACGCGGCCGAGCTGGTCGAGGCGGCCTCGGGCCGCGAAGGGGAGTCGCTGACCAGCTATGGCGCGGGCGGGCACTAGAATATGACGAGTTTGCTAGTTGGAGTCCGGGAAGGGGACAAGCATGGCAGCCATGAAACCGAGGACCGGAGATGGCCCCCTCGAGGTGATTAAAGAGGGGCGCGGAATTGTCATCCGAGTCCCACTTGAAGGCGGCGGTCGCCTGGTGGTCGAGCTCAATCAGGCTGAGGCCACAACGCTTGGTGAGGGCCTAAAGGCCGTCCTGGATTGAACGTGGGTTGAAACTGAAAGGTCCCTGGGTGGGTCCCGGCGGCGCCGAGGCGCTGCCGTTGGTCCGCCTAATGCGCGGGCGCATCGCCAGCACCGTGCAGGTCAAAGCCGTGAATTCGAAGGTCGTGGCGCTCGGTATTGGGTCGGGACCAGATGGCTTGGAGCCTGGCCCGGGAACTGCTGACGCGGCCGTTCGCTACGGGATCGACTTCGCCGCCACGGCCGAGCGGACTGGCTTCATCGGTAAGGCGGGCGAAACCCTGGTTCTCGAACTGCCGGAACTGCACCTCGGTGCCAGTCCGTGGTCAGGCCTGGCGCCCACCGTGTTGTTGGTCGGCACCGGTGGCGGCGGACCAGCCGATCACCGCCAGGCCGGCGCCAAGCTGGCTCGCGTCGTGCGTGGCAAGGGCCAAGTCGCAGTCGGCTTTGGATCGGAGTCTCCCCGGGTCACGGCGGCGTTGGTCGAAGGCTACCTGCTGGGCGCCTACCAGCCGGTCAGATACGGCCTTGCCGCCGAGGGCGTTGGCAAGAAACGCCGGGCCCAGGCCAAGCCTGCCGCCCCCGGCCAGGCTCAGTCCACTGGCGACCTGGCTCTGGTCGGCAGCCATGACCGCACGGCGGTGGTCCGCGCCCAGATCGGGGCCGCCGCCACCGCATTCGCCCGCGACCTAGTCAACTGGCCGTCCAACCTCAAGACCCCGGCGAGCCTGGCGGACCGCGCCGTGGCTGGGGCCGCCACCCGAGAATCGGTCGTGGCCAGGGTCATGGATCCGGACGAACTGGCCGCCCGGCGGCTGAATGCCACCTTGGCAGTGGGGGCGGCCACCTGGCAGGGGCCAGCGGCCGATCCGGCCGGCGCGCCCAGATTGGTCGTGGTCAGCCACCGGCCCGAAGGCGTCAAGGCTGCGCCCCACTTCGTCATTGTCGGCAAGGGCATCACGTTCGATTCCGGCGGCCTGGACCTTAAGCCGAACAGCGGCCTGGCGACCATGAAAACCGACATGGCGGGCGGGGCGGCCGCCCTGGCCGCGGTCTTGGCCGCAGCCGACTTGGCTCTGCCCGTCCGGGTCACCGCCGTGGTGCCGTTGGCGCAAAACTCGGTCGGGGCGGCATCGTACAGACCTGGCGATGTGATCGAAATCGGAGCTGGGACTCACGGCGCTGGGACCCTGGTCGAAGTCGGTGACACCGACGCTGAGGGCCGTTTGGTCCTGGCTGACGCCCTGGGCTATGCCGTGGCCGAGGAGGAACCCGATTGTCTGATCGACATCGCGACTCTCACCGGCGCGGCGAAGGTCGCCCTGGGCAACGCCACCGGGGCCGTCTTGACCCGGGATTCGACCCTGGCGGCGCGGATCGAGGAGGCGGGAGAAGAGCACGGCGAACGTTGGTGGCGTCTGCCGCTGGCGCCGGATTATGGCGAGGCGCTGGAGACGCCGAACGCTGAACTGGGGTCTATCGGACAGCCAGGTTGGGGGGCCGGGGCCATCACGGCGGGACTCTTCTTGGAGCGGTTCGCGGGCGGTGGCCGCTGGGCGCATCTGGACATCGCGGGCCCGGCCCGGGCCGGCGGCGGCCATGACTGGTCGCCACCCGGGGGAACCGGTTTCGGGGTGCGAACGCTGATCGCTTTGGCCGAACGGTTGGCCTGAAGCCGTGGACGGCCCCGAGTTCGATGACCTGTGGGTGGTGGTGCCCGTCTACAACGAAGCCCCGGTGCTCGAGCGCACGCTGGCGGAGCTGACCGCCTGTTTCCCCCATGTCTGCGTTGTCGACGACGCCTCCACCGATCACTCCGGCCTGATCGCCCAAGCCCTCTTCGACCAGGGGGTTCGTCTGGTCAGCCAGCCGATCAACCTGGGCCAGGGAGCGGCCTTGCAGACCGGCTTCGAGTATGTCTTGGGGGATCCGGAGATGGCGCGGGTGGTCACCTTCGACGCGGACGGCCAGCATTCGGTGTCCGATGCCGTCCGCCTGGCCCGCGACTTGGGCGGCGGTTTCGACGTCGTGCTGGGTTCGCGGATGCTTGGTCGGGCCCCGCAGATGGGCCGGCTCAAACGGCTGGTGCTGAGGGTGGCGGTGGCTTATACCAACCTGACTGTTGGCCTCAAACTGACAGACACCCACAATGGGCTGCGGGCGATGAACCGGTCGGCGGTCGCGGCCATGAGACTGACCCAGCCGGGCATGGCCCACGCCACCGAGATCCTGGAGCGGATCAAGGCCGCGAAGTTGCGCCATACCGAGGTGGGTGTGGAGATCCACTACTCGGATTACTCCCGGTCCAAAGGCCAGTCGCTGCTCAACTCGGTCAACATTCTGGTCGACCTGCTGGTGAGGTGAGGCTCCCATGGTCATCAAGATTGTCCTGATCGCGGCGGTGGTGCTGGCGGCGCTGGTGCTGGCGCGGGGAGGCGGCCAGCGGCGCCAGGCCCTGAGGCGGTTGGGGCTGGCGGCTTTCGCCGCCGTGGCGGTGGCTTCGATCATCCAGCCCGACATGCTGACCGGCTTGGCTCGCCGTCTAGGGGTCGGCCGCGGCGCCGACCTGCTCCTATACGCACTGATCGTGGTCTTCTTTTCCTACATTTCCACCCGCCATCTGCGCGATCAGCGGACTCTGCGCCAGTTGACGGCGCTGGCCCGCCGGGTTGCTCTGATCGAGGCGCCGCCCCACCGCCGCCTTGATGGCGAGCCCTCAACCGCGCCGGGGGCAAGCCCCATCGCGGTTGGCTCTGGCCTGAATGATGCCCCGGAAGAGGAGGCTGACGAGGGTGTCGAAGTGGACGGTTGCAAACCAGACAGTGGCCGTCGCAGAGCTGGCCAACCGGAGGGCGGTCATCGCGAACCGGGCCAACCAGAGGGCGGTCATCGCGAACCGGCCCAACCAGAGGGCGGTCATCGCGAACCGGCCCAACCGGAGGGCGGTCATCGCGAACCGGGCCAACCGGAGGGCGGTCATCGCGAACCGGGCCAACCAGAGGGCGGTCATCGCAGAGCTGGGCAACCGGGATGTGGCCATCGCGAACCCGGCCAACAAGAAGGTGATCACCCAAGAGATGATCGGCCGAGCCGCGATCTGAGGGCCGGTTGATCACGGTCTTGGCCGCTTTGGCGGCGGCGGCCTGGCTGATCCTGCCCGGAGTGGCGATAGGCCTGGCCGTTGGCATGCGCGGCCTGTCGCTGGCGGCGCTGGCGCCAGCGCTGACACTGGCGGGCCTGGGCGGCGGCTCGCTGGTGGCGTCCTGGCTGGGGTTGGCCTGGGGCCCGCTGACGGCCTTGGCCGCGACGGCGCTGGGCGCCCTGGTGGCTTGGGCTGTTTCGCGGATCGCGCCGATTCGGGCACCTCGGTTGCTGGGCAAATGGAGCCGCCGGGAGTGGTTGACGGTAGGCGGAGCCGGGGCTGTGGCCACCGGATTCATTTTTGCCACCAATCTGGCGGCGATGGGCGGCGCGGATGCCCTGCCGCAAAGCTGGGACATGGTTTTCCACGGGAATCTGGTGCGCTTCATCCGCGAAACCGGCGATGCCTCGCCCTTCCATGCGGGCCTGCTCAATTCGCCCGGCGCCACCACCGCCTACTACCCCTCCGGCGTCCACGCGGTGGCGGCTTTGCTGCCGGAATCGACCCAGGTTTGGCCGGCTCTCAACATGGTTGTGCTGGTGGCCGCCTCGGCCGTGTGGGTGGTCGGGCTGATCTATCTGGCCCGAGTCCTGTTCCCGGCCAGTCCGGTCTTCGCGGTGGTCGCGGCCGGCTTGGCGGTCCTGTATCAGGGTCAGCCCACATCCATGGTGGGATTGATCGCCAACGCCGTCGGCGTGGCTTTGCTGCCGGGCCTGGTCGGCTGGTCGGTGCAGTTGGCGCGCGTGGTCGGCGTCGACACGGCCGGGCGCGTCGCCCGGTCGCTGATTCTGCTGGTGGCGGTGGTCGGGGCCGGTCTCGCCCATCCCAACGTGATGTTCTCTTACGCGGTTGTGGCCAGCCCCATAGCGCTGTACATAGTCGTCACCGTGGCCCGCCGCGGCTGGCGGGCGGGCTACCGATTCTGGACGGTGGCCGCATTGGCGGGCTTGGCCAGCCTGTTGGGGGCGGGGGTGTGGGCGCTGTATGGCACCGAAGAGGTTCAGGCCGTGGTTTCCTTTGGCGGCTGGACCACATCGGCCAATCCTGTGATCGCCCTGGGGCTGGCCGTCACCGACGCCACGACCCTCTTCCAGGTGGGGCCCAACCTGCTAGTGGTGGCTGGTTTGGCGACCGGAGCGGCGGTGGCGCTCAAACGGCATCGGCGGCGTTGGTTGATACTGGCCTTTACAGCGGTGCTGGTGCTGTACATCGGCGCTGTGTCCAAGATCAAACTGCTCGAGCCGATCACGGCTCTGTGGTACTCCGACCGCACGCGGCTGGGCCCGGTGCTGACGGTCGCGGGCATCCCACTGATCCTGTGGGGACTGCAGTGGGTCCAACAGCGCTGGCGGGATGGGCGCAGCCGGCCTGTGATCGCGGTCGTCGCCTGCCTTGGCCTGGTCAGCGCCTTGACTTTGACGACGGTCCGGCCTTTCCGTCTCCACGCCGCCTACTACCGACTGGCTGAGACCAGCGCCTTGGAGGAAGCGGACCGTTTCTTCTCCAGCGCCGAGTTGGACATGATCAAGCGGCTGGCGACCCGCCTGGAGCCGAACGGGTTGGTCTTGGGCGACCCGGCCACCGGGGCGGCCTTTCTCTATTCGGTGTTGGGCCAACCGGTGGTTTTTCCGCACTTGACAGGCTCGTGGGACCAACCGCGCCGGTACTTGCTGGAGCATTTCGCAGACCTGGGCGATGATCCCAAAGTCTGCGACGCTTTGCGCCAATTGGACGTTGAATATGTCTACCTGGACACGGCCACTTTCCGTGACAACGACCTGTTCGCCAAGATGACCAAGGGCCTGAGAATCGATGCCAACCTGGCCTTGATCGACCAGGCCGATGGTGCCGCTGTCTACCGGATCAACGCTTGCGGGGGCGCTTGACCGCTGTGCGCGCGTACAACCGCATCGGCCAACCCGCATCAACGCTTGCGGGGGCGCTTGACCGCTAGGAGCAGGCCGTCGCCGGCGGCGTTCAACGCCACCGTCAGATCTTCGCGGTCTCTGAGTTCGCGGCCGACTTCCCGGACGGTCACGGTGACCGGGTCGCGGCGGGCGGGATCGGGCACGCGGCCGTCGGCCAAGGCCCCGTCGATCGCCAGGACGCCGCCGTAGCGCAGCAGCCGGATCGCGTCGACCAGTTGGTCGGCGTAGTCGAGTTTGTTGCCGCCCAGCAGCACCAGGTCATATGCTTCGTCGGCCAGCCGGGGCAGGACTTCGGCCGGCCGCGAGTTGATTGGCCGGATTTGGCTGAGGGGGATGCCGGCTTCCCGCAGGGCTTCTCGAGCGGCGTGCTGGTGTTCGGCTTCGACGTCGATCGACGTGACGATCCCGCCCGGCGGCATGGCGTTGAGCAAGTAGATGATGCCGACGCCCGCACTGGTGCCGATTTCGACGGCGGCGGCGGCCTTGAGCGCCGCCGCGATCACTCCCAACAGGGCGCCTGCGCCGGGCGAGGGCACGGCGATCCCCAGTTCGTGGGCCCGCGATCGGGCATGGGTCAGCGCTTCCGACTCGGGAATGAAATCCTCGGCGAAAACCCAGTTCGCCACATAGTCGACGCCGCCAGCCATGCACTGATGTTATCCGACTGGTCCAGGGCCTTCATCTGTTGACACCCGTCGGTCCGGGTCACCATGCCGCCGTGGGTCTGGCCGCCGGCAAGGGATCCGGCACCGGTGCGGGCCACCCGATCCGGCGGCGGGTACGCAAGGGGACGGTGATTGTGTTGAATTACGCAAGGGGACCGTGATTGTGCTGACTGGCCTTCCCCTTCGGGTGCGGGGCCGTCGTCGACGATGCCGTCGCCAGGCTGCACTCCCTCGGCCTTCCCCTTCGGGTGCGGGGCCGTCGCTCGGGCTCGGTGTCGGTGCCCAGGCGGCATCGGACAAACGGCGAAACGGGCTTCCGGAAATGTGATCTTGCTCACATTTAGGCTTTTGAGCAGCGCCTTTGTGGGCGAGGGGGGCTATGATCTGGAAGTAGCGGAAAGGCCAGAATATGTCTCGCCAATCCGTGCCCCAAGGCCCCTCGCGACGGCCGACGGTCCCACCACGCCCACCCCGTTGGGAGGTTCGGATGCCAACCGTAACCGCACCGGCTGCACAAGCGATGCAGCCCACCACGGCGAACGCCGCCGGGTGCGCGCCGCTACTGGAGACATCGAGTTGGGCTGACATCGCCGAGTCGCACTACCCGGTGGTTTACCGGATCGCCTACCGTTTGACCGGCAATAGGCCCGATGCCGAAGACCTGGCTCAGGAGACTTTCCTGCGTGTGTTCCGGGCTTGGGATAGTTACCGGCCGGAGGGGAGTTTCGAAGGCTGGCTGCGCAGAATCACGACGAACTTGTTCCTTGACGCCAAGCGGCGCGAGGCGCGGATGCGCTTCGAGGCCCTGGAGGAGGAGGCCAGCGAAGTCGCTGATCTAAGCTCCACGCCCGACCGGGTGATCGAGTCGATGACCCTGGATGTGCCTCTCGATGAGGCGCTATCGCAGCTCAATCCTGATTTGCGGCAGGCTCTGGTGATGTGCGACGTGGAGGGCAAGAGCTACCAGGAAATCGCGGACGCGCTCGGTGTGCGCCTGGGGACGGTGCGATCGCGGCTCCACCGGGCGCGGGCCCAGGCGCGGCTGGCAATGGCGGGCTGAGGGCGGGGCGGCGCGGGGTCTTCGGGGTTGGGTGGCCCGGCTGACGACGCGGCCGGGCGATGAGGCTGACGGCGGTGGCGCTGAGGCCGGCGCGGGGCGGCGCCGGCATGAGGGCTTCTGGCGAGGCCCGTTAGCTGGGCTCCTGGAATCCGATGGACGGGCACCTGTCCAGGTCAAGGTTCTGCCGGAGCTGTCCTCGCCTTCCCCGGGACCGCGCCGCAGGCGCAGAGTTTCCGCAGGTGAGAGCTTTACCATCACCTTGTCACCACGGTCGCAGGACGGATGCTGGCCGCTGTCCCCAGGGCGCCGGCGCCAGGACCAGAAAGGAAGATTTCGGACAGATCGTCAAGATTGGGTCAATTGTCAGCCACTTCTTGACTCGCGTGCCCTAGAATTCCCCATATGGCGCGCATTCAGTTAGCGGAAGATGACTTGGCCATTGCCGATCCTTTGGCACGGGCGCTCACCCGCGAAGGCTACGACGTAACCGTTTTCGACCATGGCCAGGCGGTGCTTGACGCACGGGAAAGCCCGGACTTGGTGATCCTCGATCTTGGGCTCCCTGATATGGACGGCCTCGACGTGGCGCGGGCGCTGCGGTCGCGCGGTCCGCTGCCGCCCATCCTGATCTTGACCGCTCGCGCGGATGAAGTGGACTTGGTGGTGGGCCTCGACGCCGGGGCCGATGACTACGTGACCAAGCCTTTCCGTCTGGCAGAGTTCCTCGCCCGGGTGCGGGCGTTGCTGCGGCGGTCCGGCGCGGACGCGGGCGTAGGCGATGAATTTCAGGCCCGAGACGTCAGGGTCGAGGTGGCGGCCCACCGGGCCTACCACGGCGAGCGCGAACTGCATTTGACGGCCAAAGAATTCGACTTGCTGAAGGCGCTGGTGCGAGAAGCCGGCTCCGTGGTCAGCCGCGAATTCCTGATGCGCGAAGTCTGGGGTTCTGAGCCTTCGGCCGGATCGACCAAGACCCTCGATATGCATGTGTCCTGGCTCCGACGCAAGCTGGGCGATGACGCCACCTCGCCACGGTATATCACCACTATCCGGGGCATGGGTTTTCGGTTCGAGACCGCCAGCTGACGCCAGGTGCGCCGACGCTTAATGGTCGCCACCACCCTGGCGGTGGCGGTGGCGGTGATGTTACTGGGTGTGCCCCTGACGGTGTTCGCTGGGCAATTCGGGAAGGCGGAAGCCAAGGCCGAGGTGCAAAGGCGGGCGGACGCCCTGGCGGCGTCACTCGACTCCTATCAATCAGTTCGCCTGCCGGTCTCCCAATCAGTGCTGGACTCTTATCTGAGCCGGTCTTCCAACCAGCTACGGGTGCATATCGACGTCGAGTTGCGAGACGGCGTCACCATGTCCGCCGGCAGCCCCATCAGCGGCCAGAAGGTCGAGATCAGCGCTTCGCCGCTGACCGCATCCAGCGTCAGCTTCCAGGTCTCATGGTGGGCCCTGCAGGTGCGGTCGTTGCCGGCGATCGGCCTGGTGGTTTTGGCCTGTCTGGTGGCCATGTCGGTGGGTATAGTTTTCGCCTCGTGGTTGGCGCGGCGCCTGTCGGCGCCAATGGTCTATTTGGCCGCGACGGCCGAGCAACTCGGCGCCGGCCAGCTACGAATCCGGCCGCCGAAGGCCGGGATCGAAGAGATCGACTTGGTGGCGGAGGAGTTGGCGCGCTCAGGAGATCGCATGGCCAAGCGATTGGCGGTGGAGCGGCAGTTCGCTTCTGACGCCTCGCATCAGCTGCGCACGCCTCTGACCGCGCTGGCCATGCGGTTGGAAGAGATCGAGTATCTGACCACGCAGGAAGACGTCAAGGAGGAGGCCCGCATCTCGCTGGAGCAGATCGAGCGCCTGGCCGCCACGATTGACGAGCTGCTGGGCCGGAACAAGTCCGGCTCGGGTTCGCCCCGGCGTTGGTTGCGGCTGTCCGAGGTCCTCCTCCAACAGCAGGAGGAGTGGCTGCCGGTGTTCGCCGAAGCCGACCGCTCTCTGGTGGTCCAGACCGACGAGTCGCTCACGGTGACGGCCAGCACCGGCATGCTCTCCCAGGTGATCGCAACGCTGCTGGAGAACGCCTTGACCCACGGCAAAGGAGTCACCACGCTGCGTGGGCGACGCCTCCAGGGCGGCGTCGCCATCGAGGTGGAGGACGAAGGCCCAGGGGTCAGCTCCGAATTGGCGCCCAAGATCTTCGAGCGTTCCTTCTCGACTCGGGGGTCCACTGGCCTGGGCTTGGCGGTGGCGCGGGACCTGGTGGCGGCGGAGGGCGGGCGCCTGGAGCTGTCCAAGCGCCATCCGCCGGTCTTCACGGTGTTTCTGTCGTCTTCGCGTTGAAGACCCAGAACTTGTAGGCCAGGTATCTAAAGATGGTGCCCAGCACGATGCCGATGTTGCGGGCTATGGTGTCCGGCCCGGCCCCGTGGAAGTCGAAGACCCAGCGGGACAGGTAGAGGCAGGCGTTGGTGATGATGATGCCCACGATGTTCGCCACCACGAAGGCCACCACTTCTTTGGTGGGCAGCTTGGCCCGCTTGCCGGAGAAGGTCCAGTAGCGGTTGCCGATGTAGGAGAACCCGGTGGCGACCAGTCCGGCCACTATCGAGGCTCTGACCGGCATCGCCCCCATGACCTGGCCCGGCCCTTGGGTCGCCAGGAGGAACACGCCGTTGTCCACCACCCAGGCTGCGGCGCCGACCGCGCCGAACTTGCCCGCCTCGTAGACCCGCCGGGTGAATTTGGACAGCCGCCCGCCCACCTTCGCCTCCCAGGCGTCCAGGCGTCCGATCAAACCCACCGGGCAACTATAACCACCCCTCCGTCCGGGGCACTGCGCCGCTCGGGCGCCGGCGGCTCGAGGGGCTGCGACGTGAGGGCTTGCGTTCGAGGGCGTGCGCCGCCGGGCGCCGGCAGTTCGAGAGATGCCCGCGGCCGCTTCCGCTGGGCGGCGCTCGTTCCAGCCGGCGCTCAGCAGGGGGCGATGCCGTGTGTCGATTTCCGCTCGGGCGTTACGATCGGCGTTAGGTCGCGACGGGCTGGACTGCGGCGTTCGGTCGCCTATTGTTGACGGCGTGACCACCCCGATCCGTGTTGGCATTGTCATGGGCTCCGATTCTGACTGGCCGGTCATGAAGGCGGCCGCCGAAGCGCTGGAGGGCCTGGGAGTGGGCTACGAGGTGGATGTCATCTCGGCCCACCGCCGGCCTGACCAGACCATCGCCTATGGCCGCGCGGCGGCTGGCCGCGGTCTGAAAGTGATCATCGCCGGGGCGGGCGGCGCGGCGGCGCTGCCGGGCATGTTCGCGGCCGTGACCGAACTGCCGGTGATCGGCGTGCCGGTGGCCCTGAAGGTGCTTGACGGACTGGACTCGTTGTTGTCGATCGCCCAGATGCCGGCCGGCGTCCCGGTGGCGACGGTGGCGATCGGCGGGGCCAGGAACGCGGGTTTGCTGGCAGGTCGAATCATCGCCGCTGGTGACGGACCCGAAGCCGAATCGGCCCGGGCCGCCCTGAAGCGGTTTCAGGCCGCCCAAGGCGAAGAAGTCGAGGCCAAGGCGGCGCGCCTGCGGGCAAGCCTCGAGGCCGGTTCCTGACCCCGCGGTAACCCGGCCGGGTGCTGGCGATTAGAGGTTTGGGCAGCGGCCCGGCCCGCGAGCTGGCCCGGATCGCGGACCCGGCCAGAGCGCTCCGAGCAACTGATCGGGGACCGGATCGCTCCCCGGCCGGCCCAGCGCCGGCGCGCCGGCGCTCGCGCCCTCACTGGCTGGCCGTTTGGGCTGGCGACGCGTCGTTGTCACCCTGAGGCCATACACTGTGCTGCATGCCTGCAATCTCACGCGATGAAGTGGCGCGCGTGGCGGCCCTCGCCCGCATCTCGTTGGCGGAAGACGAGCTCGACCGCCTCGCCGGCCAGCTCGACTCAATTGTCGAAGCCGTCCGCACAGTCAGCGAGGCCGCAGGCGGCGACGTGCCAGCGACTTCCCATCCGATCGCGCTAGTCAACGTCTATCGGCCGGACACGGCGCATCCCTCCCTGACCCTCGAAGAGGCCCTCCAGTCCGCGCCCTGCCGCGAAGCCGACCAGTTCAAGGTCCCGCAGATTCTTCAGGACGAGCCGTGAGCCGCCTCACCCGCCTCAGCGCCGCCGAAATGGCCCGCCTCTTGGCCAGCCGCGAGATCTCGTCAGTTGAGTTGACCCAGGCGCACCTGGACCGCATCGAAGCCGTCGACGGCGCCGTTCACGCTTTCCTGCGAACCTTGCCCGAAGTCGCTTTGGCGGAGGCGCAGGCCGCCGATGCCGCCCGGTCGGCTGGCCAGGACCTGCCTGAGCTGGCGGGAGTGCCGATAGCGGTCAAGGACGTGCTCGCCACCAAGGATCTGACGACCACCTGCGGCTCCAAGATCCTCGAGAACTGGGTGCCCGCTTACGACGCGACAGTGGTCCGCAAGCTCCGCCAGGCTCGCCTTCCCGTGCTCGGGAAGACCAACATGGACGAATTCGCCATGGGCTCCTCGACCGAGCATTCGGCCTACGGCCCGACCCGCAACCCGTGGGACTTGGGCCGGATTCCGGGCGGCTCGGGCGGCGGCTCCGCCGCCGCCGTGGCGGCTTTCGAAGCGCCGCTGGCGCTTGGATCGGACACTGGCGGTTCGATCCGCCAGCCGGCGGCTGTCACCGGGACCGTCGGCGTCAAGCCGACCTACGGCGCGGTCAGCCGCTACGGGTTGGTGGCCATGGCGTCATCGCTGGACCAAGTCGGACCGGTGGCACGCAATGTGCTCGACACGGCTCTGCTGCACGCGGTGATCGGCGGCCATGACCCGAAGGATCAGACTTCGCTGAAAGAACCTGTGGCGCCGGTGGTCGAAGCGGCCCGGCTGGGACTGGCCGGAGATGTCAAAGGCTTGCGGGTCGGCATCGTGCAAGAGCTTGGCGGCCGGGGGTACCAGCAGGGCGTGACCGACCGGTTCGAAGAGGCGCTGGAACTGCTGCGAGGGCTGGGAGCGACCGTGCGGGAAGTCTCCTGCCCGTCATTCCGCTACGCGCTGCCGGCGTACTACCTGATCATGCCCTCAGAGGCGTCTTCGAATCTGGCGCGGTTCGACTCGGTGCGCTACGGCCTGAGGGTCGAACCCGCCCACGGGCCGGTGACCGTTGAGAGCGTCATGGGCGCCACTCGCGAGGCCGGATTCGGGCCTGAGGTCAAGCGGCGCATCATCCTGGGCACCTACGCCCTGTCGGCGGGCTACTACGACGCCTATTACGGCAGCGCGCAGAAGGTCCGGACCTTGATCCAACGCGACTTCGAGAAGGCTTGGCAGGATGTGGACGTGCTGGTCAGCCCGACATCGCCGACCACCGCCTTCAAATTGGGCGCCAAGTTGGAGGACCCGCTGGCGATGTACCTGGCGGATGTGGCCACCATTCCAGCCAATCTGGCCGGCATCCCCGGCATCTCGCTGCCTTGCGGTTTGGCCGGCGACGGATTGCCGGTCGGGTTCCAGATTTTGGCGCCGGTCCGGGCAGACGCGTTCTTGTATCAGATCGGGGGAGCGTTGGAGGCGGCGCTGGAGGAGGCTTGGGGTGGGGCGCTGCTGGACCGGGCGCCGGCTTTGCCCGCCAGCCGGCCGGACGGCCAGCCCGCTAAGGGCTCACCGGAGCTTGGCGACGGCGCCTGCTTGGATCGGCCTGCCACGCCGGTGGCGTCAACGCGATCAGCAGGCGTTGTTCAACCTCCTTCGGAAGGAGTTGGCGAATGAGCGCGCTGATGAGTTTCGGTGAGGCGATGGAGCGGTTCGACCCGGTCCTGGGAATTGAGATCCACGTCGAGTTGAACACCAAGACCAAGATGTTCTGCTCCTGCTCAAATCGGTTTGGGGCGCCGCCCAACACCCAAGTCTGCCCGGTCTGCCTGGGCCTGCCGGGGGCCATGCCGGCGGTCAATCACAAGGCCGTTGAATCGGCCATTCGGCTCGGTTTGGCGTTGAACTGCGAGATCGCCGAGCATTGCACCTTCGCGCGCAAGAATTACTTCTATCCCGACTTGTCCAAGGACTATCAGATTTCGCAATATGAGGACCCGATCGATTTTGGCGGGTTCGTCGAAGTCGAGTTGGCGGACGGCGTCATCTATCGGATCGGGATCGAGCGGGCGCACATGGAGGAAGACGCCGCCAAGAACACGCATGTCGGCGGAGCGACGGGTCGGATCCAGGGCGCCGATTACACCTTGGTGGATTACAACCGCGGCGGCACGCCGTTGGTGGAGATCGTCACCAGGCCGATCGAGGGGGCGGGCGCACGCGCTCCGGAACTGGCCCGCGCTTATGTGGCGACCGTGCGCGAACTGGTGATCGCTTTGGGCATCTCCGACGCCCGCATGGACCAGGGATCGATCCGTGCCGACGTCAACCTGTCTTTGCGCCCTAAGGTCGGGCCGGACGGCGACCAGGCGGCGGTGCCCTTCGGCAAACGGTCGGAAACCAAGAATGTCAACTCGTTGCGGGCGATCGAGAAGGCCGTCCGCTACGAAATCCGCCGGCAGGCCGCCTTGCTCGCGGCCGGCGGGAAGGTGACCCAAGAGACCCGGCACTGGCACGAGGACACCGAGTCGACCTCGCCCGGGCGTTCCAAGGAACAAGCCGAGGACTATCGGTACTTCCCGGAACCGGACTTGCTGGCGATCGAGCCGTCACGGGCCTGGGTGGAGGAGTTGCGGGCCACGCTGCCGGAGCCGCCGGCGCAGCGTCGCAAGCGTCTCCAGGCGCAGTGGGGTTTCAGCGACTTGGAGATGCGCGATGCCGTCAACGCCGACGCGCTCGATTTGATCGCCGCGACGGTGGCGGCCGGCGCGACGCCAGCAGGCGCCCGGAAATGGTGGATGGGGGAGTTGGCGCGAACGGCCAACGGGCGCGGCGTGGAACTGGCGGCGTTGCCGGTGACGCCAGCCGATGTCGCCGCCCTCGAGGCGCTGATCCAGTCCGGGCGGATTAACGACAAACTCGGCCGCCAGGTCTTGGAAGGGGTCTTGGCGGGCGAGGGCTCTCCGGAAGAGGTGCTGGCCGCGCGCGGTCTGGAAGTGGTTTCAGACGACAGCGCCCTGCTCGAGGCCATTGACGCGGCGCTGGCCGCGCAGCCGGAGGTGGCGGACAAGATCCGCGGTGGCAAGGTGCAGGCGGCCGGCGCGATTGTGGGCGCGGTCATGAAAGCCACTCGCGGCCAGGCGGATGCCGCTCGTGTCCGCGAATTGATCCTGGCTAGGCTGACGCCCAACTGAGCGGGTTCGCCGGCGAGCGTTGATCGCTGCCGCCGCGTCGGTGCCGTTGCGCTGGGCGTTCCTCAGGAAGGGCTGCTTCTGCGCCGCGGGGACCCTCACGCTGATGCTGTCCATCGCAGTCTCGGCCATGTCCGCCACCGTACACGTCTGCAATGCGCACAAAGCGTGCGGGTCGCCACGGCTTATCCAGACCTGCTTCGCCAGGGCGCAGTTCCCTAGCTGCCCAGCAAATCGTCGAAGATGGCGGCGCGCCGTCCATCAGGGCAGCGGACCGCGCGGCAGACTGGCACTCACGGGGCCGCCCAGCGTTGATGCGCCGCAACGCAGGACGATGCCGCCCACCGGGCCGGGCGGACCCAAAAGCGCCTGCGTGTTTGGGTCGTTGGTGACCAGAATGCCACAGCGCCAGCCAACGCGGAAATGGAGGCAAGCTGTGTCCCCGGGCGAGACGCTCCGGGTGGCCCGAACCGGTCGCCGTGCCCGAAGTGTTGCACGTCTCGAAGCCGCCTAGCGCCTGCATTGGGCATGATGCGAGATATGATGAGCATATGCGCACCACTATTGATTTGCCTGCTGGGCTGCATGAGCAAGTTCGGCGGTACGCCGACGAACACGGCCAGTCGATCTCTTCCACGGTGGCGGCCTTGACGGCTCGGGGGCTGACCGAGAGCGGCTGGGTGTTCGACATCCAGGTCAACCCGCTCTCGGGATTCCCGGTGGTCGATCTGGGACGCGGCTTCACCCAGGCGGAGGTCGACGAGCTGTTGGACGAAGACTGATGACGGTATACCTGCTGGACTCGAGCGCGCTGATCGCGCTGGTGGCCAAGGGCCACGAGCACTGGGAGCGTGTGAATCGATGGATGTCGGGCGTCGGGCGCTTCGCGGTTTGCCCAGTGGTGGAAGGCGCGTTGGTCCGGTTCCTGGTGCGGGCCGGGCTTGCCGGGAAGCAGGTCAAACCAATCCTGGACTTGCTGGCCCAGCGGCCCGGATACCAGTTCTGGGCCGACGCCGTGGCATACCGCGATGTCGATCTCGACGGCGTGCTCGGCCACCGCCAGGTTACCGATGCCTATCTCGCCGCTCTAGCGCGGAGCCACGCCCCTGCACGGCTCGCCACTCTCGACCGCGGCTTGGCCCGGGCACACCCGGGCGCCGCGCTGCTCATCCCGTGAACCGACCAGCCGCCCGCCGCGCTCCTACGTCCGGTGGGGCCGCCACGTGCGGCAGCGCTGGGACGGGTGGCACGGCATCGTGCCCCGTCACAGCGGCGCTGGGATACCCGGCCGCGAATCGAACGGGCGTTGAACGCAGTGCCGTCGCCACGCGGGACGTGGGGATGCAAGCGCGACAAGACCCACCGAACGGGACGCAGGACGGTGCCGACAGGCGGGCTGGTTGGGGTCGACTGCCCTTCGGCGGTATGGTTTGGGCGGCCTAGTTCTAGTGGGTTGGTCTGGGTGGGCCGAACCGGGCGGGATGGTCTTGGCAGGCCGGCCCGATCGGGTCGGCGCCGCGCTGGGTTGGCCCGGAAGAGCGGGGCGCCGCGAAGCGTAGACCGGAAAAGTAGAATTGGCGCGTGACTTCGAGCCTCAATGACCCCCATGGGCAGCCGGGATCGCCGGCGGCGCCAAGCGCTCCGAGCGGTCCGGATGGTCCAGCTACTGGCACCGAGCTGCTGGAACGCGAACAGACGCAGCTTGATCCGGGCGATCACGAGCGCTTCGCGCACTATGTTCGCAAGGACAAGATCGCCGCTTCGGCCGTGTCCGGCAAGCCGGTGGTGGCGCTCTGCGGCAAAGTCTGGGTGCCGGGCCGCGACCCTTCCAAGTTCCCGGTTTGCCCCGCCTGCAAGGCTATCTACGAGTCGTTGATGGGCGGCGATCCGCCTTCCCGGTGACTGGCGCCACCGGACCCGCGATAGGCCGCCAGGCCAGTCCGGGCGCGGCGCGCTAGTGGCGCTGGATGCGGTCGGCACTCGATTGTGGCCAGGGCCCGGGCGGCGCCAGTCCCAGCAGATCGGCCGTTCGCGGACGGCCGGGCGTATCCGCGTGGGGGATCACGGTGGGCCGGTTATGCTGTGCCCAAGGATTCAAAAAGGGGGAGGAATGCTGCTATTGCGACTGCCGCCCGAAATCGATAAGCGGCTGGCGGCAATTGCCGCGCGAATGGGCGGAAAGAAGTCTTTCTACGCCCGCCAAGCGATCATCGCGCACATCGACGAGTTGGAGGAACTGTACTGGGATGATCAGACGCCGCCGCTCTGGGAAGAGTCCGACGACTGAATCACGTTCCCGTCCGGGGGTCTTCACGCGCCTGGGCCGCCCCTTGGGGCGGCGTCAACAATCGCGGGTCTTGTCAGACCCCTATGCGGGCGCTGACGTCTCGCCGTCGGTCGAGATTCCAGATCTGCCGCTGCGGCGCCTCGGCGTTCCAGGCCGCTGTAACAGCGAGGTCGACGATCTTGGGGTCAACCCCAGGATCAGTAGGCGATCACTTCGTTCGAGCCTTGGACAATCAGCACCGGGCCGGCCACAACGCCGACGACCGCCGAGGTGTCGTCGAAGAGTTGGGCAAGGGCATCAGCGAACTCTGCGGACTCGTCGACGCCAAGGCCGAGCGCGCCGCCGATGCCGCCCGCGACGCTGGCGGCTCCGGCCTCGAAAGCGCTCTTAGAAATCCTGGTGATGGCGTTTGGCCGGCCGCAGGGGCTGGTGGGCGGAGTGGTTCAACGCGCTGTCGCGGGGCCCAGTCGTCACTTAATCCTGGTTGTTGGGCCGCCCGTCGCAGATCACAGCCGGCCCCGCCGCTGGGCCGCCAAACCAGCCTGACTTCGGATCAGATGGCAGGCCCGGCGGGCAGGTACGCGCTGCCGCTGAGATATGTATAATGAGAGCCATTATCAATAGCTGCGACGCGGGTGCCCCATGCGAACTGAGACACGCGGCCGCCGTTCGCCGCCCGACTTGAAGGAATGAACCATGATCCCCCGATCCGTCCTAGCCCGGCGCTCGCGCCAGCGGGGCACGCTCATCTTGGCGGCCGCTTTCGCCCTGACCGGACTGTTTCTGGCCCCCCCGGGACAGGCCGGCGCCGCTCCCGGACCGGCGCCCGCCCCGATCACCAAGACGGTCATCGGCGCCGTCCACACGGACGCCATCTCGACCTTCTGGGACGAGGGCCGGCTGGTCCTGGCCAGCAAAGCCGACACGCCCGCAGCCCACACCCGCTACGCGGCGGACGCCGTGTGGTTCCACTTGAGCGATGCCGCCCAGGTCACCATGCCCGCCGGTATGGAGTTCGTGGCACCCCAGGGGGCCACCATCTGGATGGCGCCGCAGGTGCAAAACCAAGATCTGATCTGGCCGGGCTTTTCCACTGAGTCTGTCCCGGCCGGGACCCTGGACGGCGACCAGACCACGTTCACGCTGGTGGGAGTCGACGGCCCCGGCGATGTGGAACTGTGGACCACAGGTGTGTTCGGCGCCCCAACTCGGGTGTGGTCTAGTGACGAGAACTACAAATCTTTCACCCGCGGCATCGTCCATATGCACGCCAATTGGGCGTTCACCGCAGCCGGCGTGTACCACCTGACTGTCAAAGCGGAGGCGGCCGCAGGCGGCGAACCCATCAGCGACACCGCCACCTACACCTTCGTTGTGGGTGGCCTGCCGCAACAGACGGCGACCACAACTGGCCTGCATCTCCACGCCAGTTCGCCAGTCGTCCTGGGCGACCAGGTCGAACTCCACGCCACAGTCGAGCCGGCAGGCGTCCAGGGCCAGGTGGAGTTCCGCGATGGCGAAACCGTTCTGGGGCACCTGCCGCTGATCGGCGGCGAGGCGGAGTTCGAGACCAACGAGTTGACGCTGGGAGAACACAGCATCACAGCAGTGTTTGTGCCCGCGGTGTCCAACCTGGCGGCGGGTTCCACATCCAATCCGGTGGCGGTCACGGTTGCCGACCCTTCGGCGGGCGCGTTCCGAATTGTCGGAGTGGCGTCGGCCTACCTGCCGGGCGAGACGCTGAACGCGCAGGTCCTCGGGGTGGTCGTGGAGGAGAATCAGGAAATCCGCTGGCGGTTGCGGTACCAGGGGACCGACAGCGTGATTGTGCCGGGCGGTCGGGCCACAACTCACAGCCAGGTGGTGAGCGCGAACAACGACGGCGCCGAACTCCAGGCCACCTTGTATGACACCGTCGCCCAAGCCACCCTGAGTTCCACGGAGTTCGTCCCCATCAATGTCCAGCACCAGGGCGCGCGGCCGGTGATCCAACAGGTTGGCGAGGCGCCTGATCCGCTCTATCCCGCAGACAGCGTCGATTTCGAGGTCAGCGGCCGGGTATTGGCCCAAGGCGAGACCATGGCCTGGGGATTCGCCTCCTACGGCGGCTATTACGACCCAGCCCTGTACGCCAGCATTTGGCCTGCCACCTACCCGCGCGAGGACAAGACCCGCCTTCACCTGACTTCGGCATATAACCCGGCCGCCACCGGCGTATACGAGTACCCATTGGTCGCTTACGTGATCAAGGACGGCGTCGCGATCGCGCGCTCGGAATTCGTGTACGTCAACACCGGACACCGCGAACTCAACGTCTCAGGCCAGCGGACGCTCTATCGCGAAGGCGGTCAAGTCGACCTGACGGCAGCCGTCTACCCGGTTCGCGCCGGCGACGATTTCACCTACACCTGGACCTTTACCCGCCCAGGCGAACCGGCGCAGATCTGGGGGACCGAGCGCCAGACCACGCCGGACCTGCTCGGTCCGGTTATGACCACGGCCGCGCACAATGGCGGAAGCCTCAAACTGACGCTGTTCAACCACGGTGTCCAGGCGCAGACCGCGACCACCATCCCGATCAACGTGACTGATGACCTGTCCAGCCAAATTGTCGAACTCAGCGCGCTGGCGGATCACTACCACCAAGGCGGCCAGGTGCGACTCGACCTGACAGTCGACCCGGCCCCGGCCGCCGGCGACACCGTCGAGTGGCAATGGCGCTGGCCGGGCGGGGATTGGGCGGCGCTGCCCGGGGCCTTCGCGGGCGACTCCTGGACGGTGACGGCCGAACAGGCGCTCGACGGAGTCGAGGTGCGGACGGTGCTGACCTACGCCGACGCGGACCTTGAGCCGGTGATCTCAAGCGGTCGAACCATCCATGTCGATGACCACGGCGCGGCCGCCAGGCAGCAGCCCGGCATTGGCGGCGAGGTGTCGGTGCGCGCCGGCGAACCGGTGACTCTCACCGTCGAGTTGCCGACCAACGGGCAGACGATCCTGACCAGCCACCTGTGGGAGCGAAGGGCCGCTGACTCAGGGGAGTGGACCGCCATCGCGGGCCAGACTGGACCGGAGTTGACATTCACCGCCGCAGTCGCAGACGATGCCGCCTCCTACCGCGTGTCTATCCTGAAGCCGACCGGTGAGGTCGCCTACGGCCCCTCGCCTGAGGTGACGTTGGCCGTCGCCCCGCCCGAGCGCGGCGCCGAGACCACTGTGGCCATGACCGGCTTCGTGGATGAGTTCATTGCCGGCACGGCCTACACCTTGACCGCTTCTCACACCCCGGCTCTTCCGGGCGCCTCTTACCGGTGGGAGCTACTCCTGGCCGGCGCGGCCGATTGGTACACCATTCGTGACGCCTCCGGCCTGGTCACGACCTCCGAGCTGACCTTCACGGCCAACCAGGCTTGGGACGGCTCGCAGTGGCGGGTGGCGGTGTTGGACGCCGATGGCGACAGGGTCGCCGAATCCGCCGCCCGCGAGATGCGCGTGTCGCTGCCCACTCCGACCGAGGAGGGCCTGCACATTCTCGGTTTGAGCGGTCACTACCATTCGCTTGGCGCGGTCGCTTTGACCGCCGTGCTGGTACCGGCCGACCCGAGCCCCGCGACCTACCGCTGGTCGGTCAAGCGCGCCGACCAGAGCGATTTCCGGGTTGTGGCCGGGGCGGCATCGGACACCCTCTCGATGGTGGCCGAACAGGCGCTGGACGGCGCGCTGGTGATGGTTGAGCGCCTGGTCGGCGGCGCCGTCACCGATGTCGCGCAGGCGGTCACGGTCGTTGTCGACGACCACGGCGCGGCCGCTCCGCAGACCGTCGCCATCAGCGGGCAAACCAGCTACGACGAGGGCGATGCCGTGACCTTGACTGCCAGCGTGACGCCGGCCACGGTTCTGGACCGCTTCCAGTGGTACCTGCAACCAGCGGGCGGGGGCGCCGCCTCCCCGATCGCGGGCGCCGTGTCGGCCGTCTACTCGTTCGCGGCCACCGCTGAGCTGGACGGAGCGTCCTTGCAGGTGGCGGTGGTCGGCGAGGATGGCTCGACGGTATACGGGCCATCTGCGGCCCTGGTGCTGGCGGTGACGCCCGCGCCGACGCCGACGCCGACACCCACACCGACGCCCACGCCGACGCCGACGCCCACGCCGACGCCCACGGAGACTCTGGGCCGGTTGGGCATCGCGATCGAGGACGCGAATCTGACCGTCGGGGACAGGCTTGTCGTCACGGCGACCGGCTTCGCCCCAGGCGAGGAGGTCACGGCGACGGTCCACTCCGATCCGATCATGATCGGCGCGCGGGATGCCGATGCGGCCGGGCGGGTGCGGTTCGAGTGGACGGTGCCGCCCGGATTGAGCGCCGGCGAGCACACGGTGGTCTTGGTCGGGGCGAGTTCGGGCGCTGTCGAGGCCCGGTTCACGGTCGGGGCCGCCGGCGACCTGCCGGTCACGGGCGGTCAGGCGGCCGGCCCTGGGCTGGTCGGCGCCTTCGGGCTGGTGGTCTTAGGCCTGGTCGGCATCGGCTACCGCCGGAGCCGGAGCCGGAGCCGGCTGGCGGCGGACGGGCCGGAAGCAATGGCATGAGGCCACCTCGGCGGCGCGACTAGTGAATCTCATGCCGGCCGCCCCCGTCGATGGGCGCTGGCGTAGGGACCGGCGGACGGATCTGGCTGACGCTCCAATAGGATCAGACGGTGCCAACGACCGCTGGACTGCGCGAGCCACACCTCCGCACCGCCCGGACCCTTGACGCGCGGGTCAGGAAACAGGCGGCCCAGGCCCGTCCTTGGGCCGAACAGCTTCGGCATCGAGTGGGCCGATGATCCGCGAGGCGGTCAGCCAAGAGGCGGCTGAGATAAGGCGAGTTCATGCCCGGGCCTGGCGCGTCACCTACCCTAACGAGCGGTACGGCGTCACGCCTGAATGGGTGGCGCAGTTCACCGAGTCCTGGCTGACCGAGGAGGCTTTGGCGCGGTCAACCGAGCTGATCGCCGCAGTGCTGGCCGCGCCGAACACGTTCTACCGGGTGGCTGAGGTGGACGGGCATATTGTCGGCTTTGTCCACGCCGTCGAACACGCTCCTGGCGACGCCGAGATCCCTGGCCTGTACGTCGATCCAACTGTCCTCGGCGCCGGAATCGGCCCGGAGCTGATGGAGGCGGCGTTGGAGTGGATTGGGGCCGCCGCGGCCCGCCTCGATGTCGCCCCGTACAACGAACGGGCGATCCGCTTCTATCGCCGCTACGGCTTTAGCGGGGTGCCCGGCTCGGAGCGGCTGTTCAACGTCATGCCCTGGGTGGATCTCTCCGGCCACCCCGACGCTCAAGACGGCCTGGCCCTCAACCTGAATGCCCTTCCCATCATCACCATGGCGCGTCAGGCGCAGCTTTCCTAGCGGCGCTGACCAGGGCGAATTCGGTCCTGCCCGTGCGGCCGTTGACCTGTCCGGCGCCGTGATTAGGCCGGGGCCCACGGCCCTGACGTCAGGCACGAGCCCCCCGGTCCGCGTGAATCGGTGAGTCTTGGATCATGGCCCGGAACTGATTAGGGCCGCCATCGCGCGGGCATAGGCGGCGGGGTCGAAATCCGCCGCCAGGGCGCGTTGGGGCAGCATGCCGATGAGGAACGAGACCAGAACCGAGGCGGTGGCTTGGGAGTCCAGGTCGGGGGCGACCATCCCGGCCGCCCGCCAGCGCTCCAACCACTGTTTCATCAGGTCTCCCAATACCGTGTAGTTGGCTTGTGCTGCCAAGGCCAGGTCGGGGTGGCGCTGGGTCTCGGCCCAGCCTTGGAGCGCGACCCGGCTCAGATCGGCGACGCCTTGGGTCAGGTACGCGCTCAGCGCGTCGATCAGGCGGGGCACGGCCACTAGCGGCGCCTCGATCGGTTCCCGTCCCACTTCTGCGGCCACGATCCGCGCGAACCCCTTGGTGGCTGTGGTGGCGACCTCCGCCACCAGGGCCTCTTTGGAGGGGAAGTACTGGTACAGGGCGCCGGCCGAGAGGCCCGCCTCCGCGATAATCCGGTCCATGGTGGCCCCGTGAATGCCGTCGCGGGCAAAACAGCGCAAGGCCGCCGTCGCGATCTGCTCTCGTCGGGCCCGCCTGTGCGCCTCGCTCACCTTGGGCACGCATGCCTCCTTCGCTGGAATGCGGTCGCGGAACCTCGGCCCAGTCTAAGACTCGGTCCGCCGATCTGCGCCGACCACGCCGCCCTAGACAGGTCGGCTGGACGCCCCTGACCTGCTCAGCGGCCTTTCCACAGCCATCGCGGCTCGGGAACGCCCATCGCGCCCGCCTGACGCTTGTCCGAGGCGGTTATCGGCGCGTCGAAGCCGAGCACCATTCTTGACAGAGCCGACGGGAGGGGCCTAGCTTCGTAATATTAGAGAAGGAGCGTTCGGTTTGTAAGGAGACACCATGTCCGATGCCGACCACAAGTCCCCCAGCCCCACCCCCCGAGCGGTTCCACCCGGCCAGGAGGCAGCAGCGACCGGGCGCCCGGGCCAAGCCTCAGACGCGGCTGGCGCAGCCGGCGGCCGCTGGCGGCGGGCCTGGACCATGGCCTTGGCCGGGACCATCGCGGCGGCCGCGCTGGTGACGCTTTTTGTTTGGGCTGCGACCCAGCAACAGCTGCGAGACGTGCCGATCGGCCTGGTGGCGCCCGACGGCGTGGCCGAACAGATTACGGACGCGCTTGAGGCTGCGGCGCCTGGCGCCTTTGCGATCCAGGAGGTCGGGGACGGCGAAGAGGCCCGCGAGATGATCTGGTCACGCGACCTGTATGGGGCGCTGGTGTTTGGCGAGGACAGGGTGTACGTCCGGATAGCCTCGGGGGCCAGTCCCGCGGTCGCCCAGGTCCTGACCCAGCTGCCGGCACGGCTTCAAGCCGCCGCTGCCGAGACGGCCGCCGCCGGGGGCTTGCCTGTGGCCCCTGGCGCCGTCGTCGTCGTCGAGGAAGTGGCCGGGCTAGGCGCCGGAGACTTGACCGGGGCCGGCTTTGGCTCCCTGGTGATCCCGTTGGCTGTGTCCGGCCTGTTGCTGGGAGCCCTGGTGGCGATCACCGTGGCCGGGCGCGCGGCCAGGGTTGCCGCCTGCGCGATCGGGGCGGTCGGCATCGGACTGGTGGGCGCTGCTCTGGCGGAACCATGGCTGGAAGTGTTGCCCGGCTGGTACCCGGCGAACGCGGGCGTCATCGCGGCGGGGGCGGCGGCCGTGTCGCTGGCGGTGGTCGGCGCCCACTCGCTGCTGGGGCGCCTCGGTGTGCCGTTGGTCGTGGTGGTCGTGTTCGTGATCGGGAATCCGTTCTCCGGGGCGGCGGCGGGACCCATCATGCTCCCGCCGGTGTGGGCCGAGATCGGGCAGGCCTTGCCGCCGGGGGCGTTGGCGGCGGCGTTGCGCTCGACCGCCTACTTCGACGGCACCGGCGTGGGCTGGCCGCTGGCGATCCTGGGCGCCTGGGCGGTTGCCGGGGCGCTGCTGGTCTGGGTCGGCAAACGGGGCCGGGTCTCCTCCCCGGGGGCCGGCCTCTCCCTGAACCGATCAGTCGGGGGAACCGCCGGGGCCGCGTAGCCTGAAGGCCGCGGCACGCAAGGGGACGGTGATTGTGCTGATTCCGCGCCGGGGCCGGCCAGCCGGCCGCCTGCAGCGGTGCCGTGACAGGGGGAAAGTGACCGGACATCACACCCCTTAGCTCCAGGTTGGACCCATGTCAGATTGTCCCGGCGCTGTTCAGGGCGCCGCTTAACTCCCGTGACCAGGAACGACGGGGCAGCCTCAGGTCATTCCCCGGTCTGCGGGCACTCGGCGCCCCCTAACTGGGGCCGAATTCGAACTGGTTCTCGCAGGTCGCCTTGGCGGAGGTCCCTTTCGCGACGTGGGTGGCGACGACCTCGCCGGCGTAACGTATTGAACAGCTGATCTGACTCGCGCCAGGGCTAGCTGTGGCCTCGACGCGTGTTTCCTGCAACGGGAACAAGGTGTCGGAGGGCACCTGGAATTCTCTGGTGTACGGGAGGTCGACAGCTGGCTCATCGACGGTCTCCGAGTGCTTGCGTCCCTTCACATCTATGAACACACTGGAAGCAGTGCCAGCATCGCTCTCTACCGTGATCACCACATCGATCACGTCAGTGTCGCCGGATTCGTCCGTTGACTGCGTGTTGGCGCCCGCAGCGGAGGGCGGTTCTCCGTGGAAGCCGTCAACCGTGTCGCGCACCACCCCACAGGCGCTGAGCAGAAGGCTCGCCAGCGCGACTGCCCCCAAGCGCGCCAGCCGGGCCCTTGTTCGTCCGGCCATATTCCTCTCGCTCCTCTCGAACAGTTCAGTCCGCCCACGGCTGGTTCGCCTCATTGAAACGGATAAAGCAGGCAGCGGGTCCGCCTGTCTCTTCCCGGTGGCCGAGGTCCGTTGGCGCAGACCTCAGCAACTTGACTGGGGCGCTGCAGTGCGCGTCGCAATCAGTTGGTGGGGGGATCCCGACGTCTGCGTCTCCGCAAGCGCGGGGGTGCTTAGCGGTGATCCAATCACAATCCTCCTCCGGGCGAGCTCGTTGCGCTTGATGACGCCGGGGGGTAGACGTGGCCATGATCGTGAGCATGGTGATCGCTCAAAGGCAAACTGACGACAGACTCCACCACTGCGGCAGGCGCGGTGGGACGGGCAGGGACTCAATGAAGCTGTAGACCGGGGCGAACAGGGCGGCCAGGCGTTGCGCCAGGGTTTGGGACTCGAAGGTCTTGAGCAGACCGGGCAGGGGACGGTGATTGTGCTGACTGCCCGGCCGCATGTCACTGGCGACCTGTCACCGCCAGCACTGCAAAGGCCGCACGGCACCGACCAATCGGCGGGTTTCGCGAGGGCGCGCTCTCACGGATGAACAAGTGGCCGGGACTGCCTAGCAAACCGGAACAAACCGGTTTCCTAGGCCGAAGCAGCGCTTGCCTTCCGCGTTTCCGCTGGTCAGCGTTCCGCTGCCCTGCGTCAACACGGTCGGAGCGTGGTTGCTCACCACGCTCCTAGGGCGTGGTTTGATGTTCGGCCTATAGCCTTGAATCTTCGTTTACGCCGTCGCAATCACAACTTTGGGAGTCGCCGTGCAAATCCAACCCGCCGCCGCGTTGGGTGACGCGGCTCGCGCGCCGATGGGTGTTATCTTCGCGGTCGGTTTCTACCAGTGGTTGCGCTACTTCTCGAAAGACGTGGACCGGCTGGCCGGGGCTTGCGCCCACATGTTTGAGCTGGAGGCGTTCAGGCTCGCCGTTGACGACGGGGGAGCGGTGATCGGGATGGCGGCGTGCACCGACGGCCGCACGCCCGCGGTGCGGATCGACCCCGCGGCGATGCGCCGCCACCTCGGCCTGGCGCGAGGCGCGGTCGCGGCCAAAGTGCTGCGTGAGAACCTCGAAGACCACCCGTATCCATTCGAGTTGAAGCCGGGTTGCGGCTCCATCGAGTTCGTGGCCACCGCCGCCGAGTCGCGCGGCCAAGGCGTCGCCACCGAGGTCTTGAGCCACATCATGGCGAATGCTGGCTACGACTCGTACGTCCTCGAAGTGGCCGACACGAACACCACAGCGGTCAGGGTCTACGAGCGACTCGGCTTTCGCGAGATCCACCGCGTGCCCGCCCCCAATCCGAAGCGCAGCGGCATCAACCACCTGCTCTACCTCGAAGCGGACCGGCCAAGCCACCCGCCCGGCCCGCGCTGACCCAGTCGGCCGCCGACCCTACGCAAGGGGACGGTGATTGTGCTGACTGGCCGCCCGCCCCGTCCGCGCTGACCGCCCCGCCCGCTTCGCCCGCTTCGCCCGCTTCGCCCGCTTCGCTTGCCTGGTCCGCGCTGCCGCGGCCCTACGCAAGGGGACGGTGATTGTGCTGACTGGCTGGTCGCCGCGTCTGCGGTGCCCGCTTTGGCCGCCTCGCCCACGCTGACGTAGTTGCCCGCGCTGGCATCTGCGAGGCCGCCGCCTGCCGGTGTCTGGTCGCAGGTCAGGGCCGGTCCGCCAGGAAATCGGGTTGGAGGTAGGGATTGCCCAGGCGCTCGCGGGCCATGTCGGTGGCGGAACCGTGGCCGGGCAGGAGGACGGCGGCATCGGGCAGGGGAAGAACACGGTCCCGTAGCGAACGCCGCATCGCCGCCGCGTCCCCGACCGGGAAGTCCGTCCGCCCGATCGACCCGGCGAAGACCACGTCGCCGGTGAACACCACCGGCGGCCGGCCGCCCTGGGCAGCGAGCGACAGCAACACGCAGCCGGGCGTGTGACCGGGAGCGTGGGACACCTCGAACTCCAAGCCGCCGATGCCGACCACGCCCCTCCCGCTGGCCCCCTCGATTTGGTATTCGCGCACGTCGGAGGGCTCGCCGATGCCGTCGGGAAACAGCATGTGGACAAAGGGCGCCAGGTCCGGCGAGACGGCGGCAGCCGGATCGACCAGGAAAGGCCGGTCGGCCGAGTGGATGAAAAGGGGGACGCCCCAGGAGTCGGACAGCCGGGCGGCGTCCGCCACATGGTCGATGTGCCCGTGGGTGGCCAGCACCGCGGCCACCTGGCGCCCCGATTCGGCCACGGCCGCCCGGCAAGCTGCTGCGGCGTCCTGGCCCGGGTCGATGACGACGCACTCGGCACCGCCTTCGGGGCCCGCCACGTACCAGTTGGCTTGGAGCGCCCCGGACGCGCCGCCGGTCAGGAACATGCCGGCAAGGCTACCCCGGAGATGGCGACGTCGAGGTCTCAGTACGAGATTCGGTCGGTCTCGCCGTCAGCGGCAGTTGTTCGGAACTTCCGACCAGGTGGCTCCTTCTCGAGGCCGCCCTCAGCGCAGACGGGCTTGACGTGCTCGAACATGTAGGCCTTGCTCGACTGGAACAGCGCTGCCATCCGCGCCCGGGACGGCCATGCGCACGTCGGTGCGGGTGACGGCATCGTCCGCCTAGTGGAGGACTATCCCCGACTGGCCCTCCTCCACGACGACAGGGACTTCGACCTCATCGCGCGCCACGTGCCGGAGCTCAAGATCGCCTGACCCCGGGGGACTCGACCGCGATGCCCGCGTCTGCGGCGGCGGCGGCCAGTCGTTCGTCGTAGGTGATCATCAGGTCGGTCCCGTCTAGCACCGCCGTCGCCAGGTGCAGCGCGTCGAGGCTGCGCAGCTGGTCGGCGCCGATCCACCGGGCGGCCCGCAGGACCTGGTCCGTGACCGCTATCTCGTCGATTCCGGACAGCGCCGCCCGGACCTCGCCGGGAAGGTCCGCGTCGCCGTGCGCGCCCAGCGACCGCAAGAAGCGCAGAGCGCGCTCGACTTCCACCCACGCCAGCGATGACGCCCCCAGTTCGTCTCCGGCCTCGACCGCCGCCGCCAGCCGGCCGATCAACGCGTCACTGTGGTTCTCAGCCGCGGCGCGTTTGATCAGGGCGCTGGTGTCGACGTAGATCCTCACCTGAGACGGTCTTCCCGCAGCATTTCGAGCGCCTCGCCCCCCGTGGGAGTGCTGCGCGGCCGCGGCGGGGGGCCGCCCACGAACGGCGTGCCGGGGACCCGGGGCAACCCTGCCGTCTGGCGCCGCTCGCCCAACAGCCCGATCGCCTCGATCACCAGCGAGTTCTGCGACCGCCCGGTCCGCCGGGCCTCGCGTTTGAGGACCTCATCGGCCTCGGCCGTAAGCCTCACGGTCAGAGCCATGCCATTGATGGTATCACGTGATACCACACGGGGGCGCGACGACCGCGCACCCAACCCGAAGCGCAGCGGCATCAACCACCTGCTGTACCTCAAGGCGGACCGCCCGGCGGCGTAGCGCGCGAGGCGGCCGATTCGCGGTGCTGCGCCGCCGACGCAAGGCTTGGATCTACCTAGCCATGAGCGCGTTGGCCATCTTCTTCTTGTTCCCTCTCGTGTTCATGTTCGTGTCCAGCCTCAAGCCGGACGCGCAGATTCTTTCCGACATGAACTCGCTGAACACTTTCCTGCCTGTCGGAGACATCAGCCTTGACAACTATGCCGAGGTGTTCGACAGAGTCCCTGTGGGCCGGTTCATGCTGAACTCGGTCATAGTCACCGTCGCCACTGTGGGGCTGGGCCTGATCGTCAACTCGATGGCCGGCTTCGCGCTGTCCCGCCTCGAGTGGCGCGGGCGGAAGATCGCCCTCTCGGCGATCATCGCAACGCTCATCATCCCCATCGAGGCGATAGCGGTGCCGATGATGTACTGGGTGACCAAGCTCCCTCGCCTGGTCTGGGAAGAAGGGATGCTCAAATATGCGTGGGGCTGGCTTAACACCTACGAAGCGCAGTTCGTCCCCTTCGTGGCCAACGCCTTCTCCATCTTCTTGTTCACCCAGTACTTCTCGACTATTCCGCCGTCTCTGGACGAGGCCGCCCGAGTCGATGGGGCCAGTTGGTTCCAGATCTATCGGAAGATCATCGTGCCCCTGTCCGGTCCAGCATTCGCCACAGTCGCGATCTTGACGTTCCTGCCTGCCTGGAACCAATATCTGTGGCCCGCAATGGTGGTCCAGAAGGAACAGCTTCGGCCTGTCATGATCGGCATGCAGTACTTCTTCCAGGAGAACGTCGCCTGGGGCGAGGTCATGGCGTACACCTCCATGATCACGATCCCCGTCCTCTTGGTCTTCCTCGTTTTCCAGAAGGCGTTCGTTTCCAGCATCGCCGCCAGCGGCGTGAAGGGATAGGCCATGTTCGACCCGCGCGACTCCTGGGTATGGGACTACTGGTTCGCTGATGACGGCCAGCGTTATCACCTGTTCTTCCTGTACGCGTCCAAGGCCCTCCACGATCCCGAGGCCCGGCATCACAGGGCGTCAATTGGGCACGCTGTCTCTGACGATCTGCGCTCATGGACTCGCATCGAGGACGCCCTGGTCAGAGGCGAAAATGGCTCATTCGACGATCTCGCCACCTGGACCGGGTCCGTCGTCCGGGACAATGACGGGACCTGGCACATGTTCTACACCGGGGCGACGCTCGCTGCCTCGGGCCAGAACACGCAGAGCGTCGGCTGCGCCACTTCCACCGATCTGGTCACTTGGCACAAGAGTTCGGCCAATCCGATCCTCCGGCCTGATCGAAGATGGTACGAGACGCTCGAGGGCAGCGACTGGCATGACGGGGCCTTCCGCGATCCGTGGGTGTTCGCAGACCCGGACGGCGCCGGGTGGCACATGCTAATCACCGCGCGAGCGGCTGACGGACCCCGCTTCGGACGGGGCGTCGTTGGTCATGCGACTTCAGCTGACCTGCGCCGATGGAGCTTGAATGGGCCGCTAAGCGAGCCGTGCGAGGACGGATTCGGGCAACTGGAAGTCATGCAGGTGGAGGTGGTGGAAGGGCAGCCGGTCCTGGTCTTCTCCTGCCTGGCCCGCCACGCCACGGTGCCGCGCCGGTCGCCGCGCGGCGGCATCTGGGCGGTGAACGCCACCAGCGTCACCGGCCCGTTCGACATCTCCAAGGCATATCCGCTCACCAGCGATGACCTGTATGTCGGCCGACTCCTGCACCGCCGCGAAGACAACGAGTGGATGCTCTTCGCTTTCCGCAACAAAGGGCCAGCAGGCGCCTTCGTCGGCGGCATCACCGATCCGATGCCGGTCCGCTGGCAGAACGACCGCCTCACCGCCGGCGTCGCCGCCAAAACTGACCCAGAAGACTGACCCCGGCCGGAGGTGGAACATCGCCACGATCTGCTCAAAGCCATCTTGAGCGGCCTGCGCGAAGCCCGCCGAACCCGCGCGCAGGCACACAGCCTGAGCGCCGATGATGATCACCGCCTGGCGGCAGAAGCCCCTCACGCCCCGCGGCACCCAGGACAACGGTGTCGAACTCGGCGAGGTCAGGGCGCCCCGCGGCGAGGTCGAACAGGTGCGTTTCGCCGCCGATGCCGTCAGCGGGCCGCCCAGCACCTTCCCGGCTCCACGTCGGGTTGGGCGACGTCCCCAGCACGCACGATGCCGCCGGGCAGCCAATCGGCACAATCACCGTCCCCTTGCGTAGAACGGGCGACGAGTCAGCACAATCACCGTCCCCTTGCGTGGGGCCGGCCGGCGAGTCAGCACAATCACCGTCCCCTTGCGTACCATGCCGGTGGGGACGGGTCGGGTTATGGTGGTTCTACCTGGTTGCAGGACATAGGCCCCTCGACAGGGGCCGGGACACTGCCATCTGATTCGAAGACAGGCGCGCATGCGAAGACTATCCGGAACGGTTGCGGCGGTCGTGCTGATTGCGGTCCTGGCGGGACGCACATCCCCGGGCAGCGGCGACAGCGACCCTGAAGCTGGGCGGAGTCGCAGCGAGGCCGGCGGCGGGCAGGCCCCGACTGCGGCGCTGGCGGTGGCGATTCCGGGCGACACCGCTCTGGCGTCATTCAAGCCGTTCCTTGACGGTCCGGTGCTGGACGCCGATCAAGCGCAGGCCGCGCTCGAGGAGGCCCACGCACGGCGTGAGCAGATCACCTCGTCTTGCATGAAGGACGCGGGCTTCACTTACGAGCCGGCGCCGGAGGAACTGGGCGGATGCGCGGCTCAAGCGCGGACCGAAGTGCCCGAGCAGCAGGCCGACGGCTCCGCCTTCGACCTCTATCACTCGTTGGCCTGGCAAGTGGCGGATGTGACCCTCAAATCCGTCCCGGCCGACCCGAAGGCCGTGTCCGCCAGCGACGGTTGGAATAAGTGCATGTTGGACAAAGGCGTTGACATCGCGACCTACCTGGCCGGCGGGTCAGAGCCAGACGCCACGCTGAGCGCCGGCTCGGACACCGCGTATTACAACTTCCCGACGCCGCAGGTCGCCGTCGAGCTCGCGCGCGGCTTGGAGCCGGGAGGGTGCTGGGAGGCCCGCTGACGGCATCGACGGCGAAACCCGCCCGTCCGACACCCCGGGGACAACCGGACCTAGAATCGCCATTCCATAACGTGGTTACCCTAGTTGACATGGGACGGCGCGAGCATTTCAGCAAGGAGCAGATCCTCGACGGCGCCCTGAGGGCCGTGGTGGCGCATGGGCGCGCCGTCTCCGTGGCGCAGATCGGCGAGGCGATCGGCGCGCCCACCGGCTCCATCTACCACCGGTTCTCTTCCCGAGACGACCTGATGGCCCAGCTGTGGCTCAGGTCGATCCGCCGGTTCCACCAGCAGCTATTCCAGGTCGCCGACCCGGCCCTGACCCCAGACGACGCACTCGTCGCCATGGCTTCCAAGACCGTTACCTACTGCCGCGCCCACCCCGACGAGGCGTTGGCCATGACCCTCTACAGCCAGGAGCGCTTGCTGCGAGTCGCCCCGGACCACTTGCGCGATGACGTCATCCACATCAACGATCAGGCGTTCGCCCTGATGGCCCGTCTGGGAGCGCTCCGGTTCCCGGCGTTGGCCCACGATCCGCAGCTAGTGCTCTTTATCTACACCGCTGTGATCGGGATCGCGTACGGGCTGCTCAGGCAGCACATCCCCGCGATGTCCCCGATCCCCACGTGGCTGGACACGCTGGTGGAAGGAGCCGCCCGCGCCGCGCTGACAGTGGCGGACACGTGGGTCAGTCTCCCATTGCCCGATGCCGTCCCGCCCGCCAAGCCAGGCGGCGTAACCACCTGAAACACTCGGTGCCGGGTGCAAGTGTTTCACCGCGCCGGGTTTTGAAGGCGGCGTTCGCTTTTGGGGGGCGGGCGCCTCTCTTTCCACTGGAGGGGTGCGCTCGCTGTTGGCCGCCGGACCGTTGAGTGCTCCCCTGCCCCCGATTGGCTCCGGCAGAGCCTTCCAAGAACCACGAAAAGCCAGCCAGTCGCTGGGAGTAGAGGGGAAACACCATGTCATCGAAGCTCTTGATCATCTTGGCTGCCGGAGCAGCCCTGGTCAGCATCGCGCTGGGGGCCGCCAGCAGACTCTTCGGCTGGGGCGACATCAGCCTCTTCGTCATCTTGTTGCCGTTAGCTGTCTACGCGGTCGCCGCCGCGTTGTTGCGCGAGAAGAGCAAGAAGAGCGAGCCCAAGTCGCCAGCGGCCGGTTGAAAAGGGGGGCGGCAGAACCCCGGACGGTCTGGTAGGCTCATTCTAGAGGCAGCGTACTAAAACAGTTCCTCTAGAGAGCTCCTCCCACGAAAGGTCGTCCGATGCCGCACCCCCAGACCGCCATTTGCGCTGATGAGACCACGAGCGCGCTGATCGAGGCCTACCGCTGCGGCGAGGAGCAGGCCCTGGCCAGGCTGTACAAGGCCTACTATCCGGCGGCGCTTCGGTTCGCGCGGCGGTACACCGCCTGCCCGCAGGACGCCGAAGACCTGGCCCAGGACGCCTTCATCAGCGTGGCGGGCGCGCTGCGGCGCGGCGACACCGAGGTGCGGCACTTCTCCGGCTACCTCGCCACCGCCGTGCGCCGCCTGGCGGGACGGCGCGCGCAGCGCAAGGCGCAAGAGTTCCCGGTGGACGACCCGTCAAAGTTCGCCAGGCCCAGCGCCGAGCACTTGCCCGATGACGGCAACCTCGAGTTGGCATTCAACTCGCTCCCCGCGCGCAGGCGCGCGGCGGCCTGGCTGAGGGTGGTGGAGGGCCGGCCGCTGCGGGAGGTGGGCCAGCACCTTGGGGTCAGTTCGGCCGCCGCCGGCATGGTGGTTCACAGAAGCCTGGCGCAACTCCGCGCCGCCTACCAGGCCCAACCAGCGGGTTTGGTCTAGACGATGGCGTTGGCGGCGGCGGCAGGGGTTGTGGCGTTCAAGGGCCACCTGTTCGACGCCCTCCTGGTGGCCGGCCCGGCCCGGCCCCGACCGGGCGAGGGCACGCCTGCGGCGCGTCGGCGGCTTGGTCTGGTCGCAGCGCCGGGCGTCGGCGCTCGCCTGGGTGGCCGTGCTGGGCTTGTTGTCGTTCGCCTTTGGCCTGGTCGCCAGCGAGTTCGAGGCCGGCGGCGAAAGCTTGTACCTCACCGTCTTCATGGGCGCCGACTCGGGGCTCGCAGTCGGGTTGGTCAACTTCTGCTCGCTGCTGGTGGCGGTACTGGCGGCGCTGACGGTCGCGGGCTGGGTGGTGCTGCGGCGCCGCGACTTGGCCTGACGGCATCGTCCGCCGGTGTGGGCGCGAACTTGGCGGAACAGGGCGTTGCAATACCCAAAGTGCGCGCCTCTTAACCAACGGCCGCCCGGCCGTGGCCCCGGGGGTGGCCAGGAGCCGTGACGGACGGATCGAGGTGAGTCTATGAGGCGTCGGGAGGACAGTGGCCGGCGGCCCTGGGCGGGCTGCGCGGCGGTCGCGGCGGCGGTGGCCGCGCTGGGGGGCATGGCTGCGGCCGGGTGGTTCGCGTGGCGGCTGAGCCGGCCCGGGCCGCGGCCAGTCTGGCGCGCGGCGCCCGTCCTGACTGGTCTGCTGGCCGCCCAGGCCGGGCGGATCGACTACGCGGACGCTTGGTCGGCGCCAATCAGGGACGGCGAGTCCACCGACCCAGCCGCCTGGGCGGGGGTGCTGGCGGCCCTCCCGCCGCCGGTCCAAGAACTGATGCGCCTCCGAGACCTGCTGGTGCGCCCGTTGGGGCTGGTCGCCGCCGGCGACGGCCTGCCGGAGACCGGCTTCCCGCTGCTAGCCCAAACCGACCGCGAGGTGGTGCTAGGCGTCGACGACAAGCACTTGAGCTTCCGGGTGGGCATAACGACGGCCGATGCTCGGGCCACCATAACGACCACCGTCACCCTCTCGGGCCTGCTGGGGCGCCCTTATTGGGCGGTAGTCCGCTGGTTCCACCCGCTGGTGGTCCGCGCCACCCTGAGCCAGGCGACCAGGAGCAACCTCGGCGCCGGATCCGAGCCGCCGCCAGGATGACGGCGGCGGATAGCCAGCCTGGGGGTCCGGCCGAGCCCGGGGCACCGTCAACTGCCACCACCGAGAGCGTGGTGGCAATTGGCGGTGTCGGGCCCGCGGGGCGGCCGGCGGGGCCGCTCCTCTGACCTGGGGAAACGCTCCGGCCTCGGATCCGGCTGGGTCCGCGAGGCAACGGAAATTGCCACCACCGAGAGCGTGGTGGCAGTTAACGGTGTCCGCGTCCAGCAGTCGAGACCCGGGGGCCCCCCCGAGAGCCGTTCCCGCCGTTTCGCGATCGCCTCTTGCCGCGGCGGCACGCGTTACTCGCTCCGGCGACCTCGCCGCTGGTGAAGCCAGGCGTGGCCCGGCGGGTGTGGGGTCGCTTTCACCGACCCGGTGCTCCACGCGAGGCCGGGTTTTTCTATTGGACCGAGGATCCCTGATGTTGGCGGTTCCTCGCCCGTCCCAGCGCGGCGGCGCGGTGGCCGATGCCGTCCGCCAGCAGCCAGGAGCCGCCCCCCGAATCGCGTGTTCCCCAGTTTGGGGAGGACTCGGCGCCCGGGCGCCCGGGACGCGAGGGCGGGTAACGTGTCAGCGTGATCCGTAATGCCCAGGTGCTGCCGTTGCGGCTGCGGGCGTTGGGGCTGGCCGGGCGCGCCCACTCCGACCCGGCGCGCGTGGCCGCCCATTTCCTGGCCCTGCAGGGGCAAGATTTCTGGGCCGCGCGCTGGGCTCTGGGCTTGCGGTCCGGGGCGGGCGAGGAGGCGGTGCGGGCCGCGTTCGACTGCGGCGACCTGGTCCGGGGTTGGCCGATGCGCGGAACGCTGCACGTCATGGCCGCCGCCGACGCGTTGTGGCTGCAGCGCCTGGACTGGGAGCTCTCGGGAGCGGGGGCGGCCGAGCGCCGCCTGGCGGACCTGCCCCATTCGCCGCGCGACTGGTCCCGGGCGCTCGATGCCGCCGCCGAAGCCCTCGACGCCGGCCCGCTTTCCCGCGCCGAACTGGTGGCGGTCGCGGCCCGGGCGTTGGCCGCGCGCGGGGCGGGAGGCGGCGCGGATCGGGCGCTGGCCGCGGGCCGTGAGGCCCGGGCGGACGTTGGAACCGGCGCGGCCCGGACAGGCGGCGCGGGCGGGGCCGCCCGGCCGAGCGGCGCGTTGGCCGCAGCCGGAACGCGCGGCGCGGATCGGGCCCCGGGCGGAAGCGACTCAGGCCGGGCAGGCGGCCCGTCGGCCGCAGGCGGCGAAGCGAGCGGGGCCCGGCGCGAGATGCCAAGAGGCGTCCCGGCGGGCCAGACCTGGGGAGCGCAGTCGCCCGAGCAGCGGATGGCCCGGCGGTTGCTGACGCACCTGGTGGGCGCGGGGATCGCGGTGTTCGGGCCAACCCGGGGGACGGAGCAGTTGCTGGCGCTGGCCGAGACCTGGATTCCCGCGCCGCGCCGCCTCGACCTGGAAGAGGCCCTGGCGGAGATCGCCACCGGGTTCGTCCGCTCGCACGGCCCGGCCACCGAACGCGACTTGGCCCGCTGGGCGGGCCGCTCCTTGGGCGAGGCCCGCCGCGGGATAGCGGCCGCCGGCGACCGCGTTGTTCGCGTCCCCGGCGAGAACGGCGTCGAATGGCTGGTGGCGCCGGACGCCTTGGACGCGCCTCAAGACTGGGACGCTCCCGGCGCGAACAATGTGGGCGCCACGGGCGCCAGGGTCCTCGGCTCGGCCGGCGCCGGGGTCGCCGCCGGGCACGACGGCCTGGTCCCCGGCGCGAACAACGCGAGCGCGATCGACGGCATCGTCCCCGGCGGGAAGGACGGCATCGGGCACCGGGCGCAGGGCGTGCCGGGGCTGGGCGTCCGCTTGCTGCCGGCTTTCGACGAGCACGTCCTGGGCTACGCGAACCGTTCCGCGCAGCTGCGCCCCGCCGACGAGCCGCTGGTGGTCCCGGGCCGCAACGGCGTGTTCAAGCCGACTGTGACTGTGGACGGGGTGGCGGTCGGCACCTGGTCGGCTCCGGGCCCGGCGGCGACGGCGCGGCTGGGCGGCGACCGGCCGGTCCCCATATCGGTCGCCCCATTCGACCGGGCTCGTGGCCGCAAACTGGGCCGCCGCGCCCTGGCGGCGGCCGCCCAGGAGTACGCCGCGTACCTGGGCCGCCCCGGCGCCGAAGTCGCGCTCCCGTCCCATAACGCCTGACTGCCCCGCGACCCGCGCAAGCTCAGACCACTAGTGGCCGGAGCGGGCGTGGGCAGCGCTGGCGAGGAGCGTCGCCGTGGGCGCCTTGGGGTTCAGGTGTGGGGCAGAACGGCTGCGGGGTCGGGGCCGGCGGCGGATGGGGCGGCCACCGCCAAGCCCAGGTTGCGCGCGGCTCCGGCCATGCGCTGATCGTAGGTGACCACCTCGGCCAGGGAGTCTCCGAGGCTCAACGCGGAGGCCAGGTGGATGGCGCCGAGCGTGCGCAGGACGTCAGGGCCAAGGTTGGCGGCCGAGTCCAGCAGCTGGTCGTCAAGCGCCACCTGTTCGAGGGCGGCCAGCAACGCCCGGGCCTGGGCCTTGGTCTCCCCGGGGACGTCGCCCAGGGCGCGCATGAGCTCGGTCCGGGCCAGAGCGCTTGACACGGGACGCGGGCGGGACAGCCAATGCGTCCTCAAAGCGCCGCTCTCAGGCTCCACCACGACCAGTTTGACCAGCGCCGACGTGTCATAGTACGTGCAGGTCGGCCTGCCGGACGCGTCAGGGGACCTCGCGGAAGAACCGGCCTTGGGGGCCTCGCCCGGGCTCACCAACGCTCGGCTTCCCTCATTGCGGCCAGAGCCTCGGACGGTCTGCGCCCATCCTTCCGGGCGAGACGCCGCGGTGGCGGCAGCTCCCGGTAGTCCGCCACGGCCGGGCGCAGTTTGCCTGCGGCGATCATTTGCTCGCGTCTGGTGGTCGCGGCCGGGACGAGCTGGGCGACCGGCGTGCCCCGGTCCGTCACCAGAACGATCTCGCCGGCGTTGGCGGCCGCGACGGCGGCGGCCGGGTTCTGCCGCAATTCGCGGATGCCGACGGAAGCAGTCATATCTACATTGTAGACCAACGCGGTCTGCAGACGCTGGGTGATGGGTGTTGTCCACCGTCGCCCAGGGGGACGGCGTGGAGGCCGATGCCGACCAGCCCGCCAACGCTGTTGCCGATGACGTCCGTCACGTCCGCGATCCGGGTGGCGAAGGCGAACTGCGTCGCTCCCAGCGCCAGGCTTGAGCCGGTGACCGCCAGGGTCCGCGACCCGCCTACGCGGCATGGTGGGCGCGGCGGCGGCGGGACGCGAGCAGGGCCGCCGCGCCGAGGAGCGTCAGCAATACCGCCCCGCCGATGCCGACCGGCAGGTCCAGGTTGCCGCCGGTGACAGCGAGCCGCTC